>JBQTIG010000120.1:0-17338 GCA_052388375.1 Planctomycetaceae bacterium
GCCTGTCTGAATACTCCATCGTCGGCCCGAGCCCGAGCGAGCGGGCTGCTGGCGAGCCGCGAGTCCGAAGCCGTATTGACCCCAAATACGGCGATGGACGAGCGGCGAAGCCAGCGGCCCGCGCAGCCGGGCGAAGCCAGAGGGAGTATTCAGACAGACCCTGGGGCCTACGGGCCCAGGAGCGTCGCCTTCACGATCCGGTCGCCCACGCGGATCCGGTCCACCACCGCGAGCCCGGCCACCACCTGCCCGAAGACCGAGTAGCGCCCGTCGAGATGGGGCGTGGGCAGAGGGGTGATGAAGATCTGGCACCCCCCCGTGTCGTCGTCGCTCTTGGGCATCCCCACCGTTCCTCGCGTGTAGGGGCGCGTACCGATCTCGTCAGGGACCAGGTAGCCCGGACCGCCGGAGCCGTCGCCGCGCGGGCATCCTCCCTGGATGACGAAGTCCGCGACCACGCGGTGCCAGGTGAGCCCATCGTAGAAGCCCTGACGGACCAGCGTGGCGAACCCGACGCAGTGGGCGGGAGCCTCGTCGGGGAAAAGGGAGATCTCGATGCCGCCGCGGTCGGTCTCGAGGAGGACGCGGGTCCCCCGCAGCCCGCGGGCCGCGCGGAGGATGCCCGCCGCGTCGAGGCCGTGCAGGCGGTATCCCGCCTCGACCTGGAGCGGGGGCGGGCTTCGCCCGAGGGCGCGTAGCGCCTGGGCGGCGGCGGTCCGCACCGGGGCGTCCGGATCTCCCGCGGCCGCCGCGTCGAGCCAGGCGTCGTGCAGCTTCAGCGCGGCGAGGGCCTTGGCCGCTTCGATGCGCACATCCATGAAGGCGGTCCCCGGCGAGGCGGCGGCCGCCTTCGTCACGACGCCGACATGGCTCGCGTCCCCCCGCTTCCCGAGGCTCGCGACCGCCGTCGCGCGCACCACGAAGTCCTCCACGGTGACGAGCTGGAGCAGCACGCGCAACGCGAGATCGCGGGGGATGCGCTCCTCCCCGCAGACTTCCGCAGCCGCCGCGCGCCCGGTCACGGTTTCGGGAATGCGGTCGGAGAGGAGGCCCGCGTAGGGCCCCACCCGCCAGGTCCACTCCTCGGTGGCCGCGCGATCGCCGGTGAGCGGCGCGGCGAGCGCCGTGGAGCCCGCGCCGGCGGCGGCGCGCGCCAGATCGAGGGCGAGGCGGAGGCGTCCCCCCTGCGGAACGAACGTGGCCGCTTCCTCCAGGAAGGGGAGGGCCCCCTTGCCGCAGGCGGCGAGGTGCTCGACGGCGGTCTCGGCCACCATCTCGTCGGCGCTGCGCGCGAGCGCGACGACCGTGCGCGCCACCTCCGGGTCGAACGGACGCGTGAGGTCCCGCAGCGCCGCGACGACGACGCGGGGATCCGAATCGGCGAAGAGTTCGACGATTCGTTCGTCGCTCCCCCCGAGGGCGCCGAGCGCCAGGGTGGCGAAGACCCTTTCGTGGAACGGGCGGTCCGCGGCGATGGAGGCGCCGAGCTGGTCGCGCCAAACCGGGGGGGGCGCGGGGGGGGCTTGGGCTCGGCAGAGGCGCCAGATCGCGTAGGTCATTTTCCAGCGCGGCTCCGCAAGCCGCTCCTCCGCGAGGGCGGCGAAGAGTTCCGGAAGGACCGATCCGTCCCCCTGCCGGAAGAGGGCGAGGGCGGCCGCCTCGCGCACCTGCGGCTCCCGCGCCCGAAGCAGCGCCGCGATGGCGGAAACGGCGCGCGGGTCGCGCAGCCTCCCCAGGGCCTCGACGGCGAAGGCGGCGTCGTTGGGCTCCATGCCGCCGAGCGCCTCCCGCAGCGGCAAGAGCGCGTCCCGCGAGCCGATCTGGCCCAGGCCGAAGAGCGCCGCGCGCCGGACGGGGCCGGCGGCATCCCCCAGCATCGTGAGGAGGAGCGCCGACCCGCGCGGATCGCGGATGCGACCGAGCGCGCGCGCGGCGGTCCGCCGCACCGCCGCCGAAGGCGAGGCGAGAGCGGCCCGAAACTGCGTCTCGTCGAACCGGCGCGCCAGCTCCGCCGCGGCGATCTCGGTCTCGGTCGGACCGGAGGCGACGGCTGCCGCGCAGAGGAACGCGAGAAGAAGCAGGCGGAGGAGCATGACCCGGCGCGGGATCGTAGCACGCGGGAGCTCGCCGACGTTCAGCGGAACGGTTCCAGGTGCGGAAGTCGGTCGGCGGGAAAGCGCACGCGCAGCGCGCCGCGCGTCGCCGTGAAAAAGGTGCGCGCCGCGCCGTACGCGTGCAGGGTCGCGCCGTCGGGAAAGGAGGCGGAGGCGGAGACCAGGAGCGCGCCGGGGCGCGCCGCCTCGCCCAGGGCGCGCGCCTCGCGGCAGGCCGCGCCGTGGTGGGGCGCAACCAGGAGATCGACGCGCGGGATCCCGGCGGCGATCAGCGCGCGCAGACCCGCCTCCTCGCGGTCCGCGGGGAGCAGCACGGTGCGCCCGCGCACGGTGAGGAGCATCGGCAGGGAGCGATCGTTGCGCGTGGCGCCCGGGTCGTCCGGCGCGCCGAGGACCCGCAGCACGATCTCCTCCCCCGCGAGAAGCGTCTCGCCGGGCTGGGCGGAGTCGATGCGGATGCCGCGGGCGCGCGCCGCCTCGAGCAGATCGTGCGCCGGATCGGGCCCGACCACGAGCCGCCCCACGGGCAGCGCCGCGAACAGCTCGGGGAGAGCGTTCCAGTGGTCGGCGTCGGCGTGGCTGCAGACGACCAGATCGAGGCGGAGCACCCCCTCCGAGCGAAGCGTCGGCAGGAGCACGCGTCGCCCCGCATCGCGATGGGTGCGCGAGCCGGCGTCGAGGAGGGCCGCGCGTCCGTCGGGCATGCGCAGCAGGGCGGCCTGGCCGTGACCCACGTCGAGGAGCAGGAGCGACGGCTCCCGAGGCGACTCGGGGGAGGGCCAGGCGAGGAGCGCGGCGGCGAAGCAGGGAAGGCTCCCGGGCGTGCCGCGCCTCAGGGCCAGAGAGCCCAGCGACCAGAGCAGGAAGACCAGGAGCGATGGAGGCGCCACGGCGAGGTTCACGAACGGGAGCCGGTCCGCGCCGGTGAGCACCGTGCGGAGCAGCGAGAGGAGAAGGACCGTGGGTGCCGCGAGGAGCTCCGCCCCCGCGGCGAGCAGGGGAAGGAGAGGGAGGGCGAGGGAGGCGAGGGGAACCGCGATCAAGTTGGTGGCCACCGAGAGCGGGCTCACCCTTCCGAAGTCGAACGCGACCGAGGGGAGGGTGAAGAGGGTCGCCGCGAGGGAGACCGGCACCGCCTTGAGCAGGTAGCGGTTCAGCCGGAGCCGCACCGGGCGGTCCTGTTGCACCGCTGGAAATCGCGCGAGGAATCGGTGGCGGCGTCCCCAGCGCTCCTCCAGGACGCCCGCGAGGAGGGAGATGCCCGCGGTAGCCAGGAAGCTGAGTCGGAAGCCCGCGGTGAGGACGTCCGCCGGGTCGAGGAGCGCGATGACCGCCGCCGCACCGCCCAGGGCGGTCGCGGCGTCGGCCGGGCGACCGCGGAGCAGCGAGAGCGTGTGGAAGGCGAGCCCAAGCACCGCGCGTCGGATCGGAGGATCGCCGCCGGCGAGGGGGAGGTAGACGGAAGCGAGGCAGAAGGTCGCCAGCGCCGTGGTGCGTGGGCCCAGCCCCGCGCGCCGCAGGAGCCAGGCGGCGCAGGCCGCCAGCAGCACCACATGCATGCCGGAGATGGCGAGGAGATGGAGCGTGCCCGTGCGTTCGAAGAGGCGCCGATCCGCATCGGGAATGCCTCCACGCAGGCCGAGGAGGAGCGCGCAGGCGATCCCCCCGAGGTCCCCGGGAAGCGTCGCCTGGAGCCGGCGGGCCGCGCGACGGCGCAAGCGCTCGAGCCAGAGGCGCGGACCTTCCGGCGCGGGCTCGAGGAGGCGGCCGTTCTCCGCCGCACGCAGGTCGAGGCGCAGGCTGGCCCCGCCCCCCACGAGCGCTTCCCCGGGGTCGCGCTGGCCGGGATTCCCCGGGAGCGACGGGACTCCGACGCGGCCGGAGACGAGCACGGTAGCGCCCCTCCCGAGGCGATCGGAGGCGGACCCGGGCCAGGAGCAGAAGACGCCCAAGCCCTCCGCGGTCCTGCCGGAGAGCCAGGCGCGCCCGGCGAACGGATCCTCACCCGCGCGCTCGACGAGGAGCCGGTAGGTGGCGAGGGGCGGCGGCGACCGGCATCGGGCCATGGCGAGCGCGCGCCGATCCCGCTCCCGCGCAAGGGACTGGAGACGGGCGGAGGCGAGGCCGCACGTGAAGGAGGCGGCCAGGAGGAGGAGCGGGAGGGCGGCGGCCGACAGTCGGGGAATTCCGCGTGTCGCCGCCGCGAGCCCCAGGACCAGCAAGGCGAGGAGGGCGCCCCAGGCCGGGGGCTCCGCCAGGACTCCGGCAACGGCGCCGAGGCCGCACAGCGCCAGGGGCCGCGGTCGCAGGAAGGAGAGCATTCATGAATACGACGGGGACGGTGTCAACCGGGCCTTGCCGCCCGGCCGGCGCGCGCGTACTCGAGCCTATCCGAAAACCCGGCTACATCCGGCCGGCTGCGCGGGCCGATAGCTTAGCCACGCCACCAAACCCCAAGGTAGCCCAAAGGGGGGCGGGGGCGGCGCGCGCGCCGCGCCGACGACGCCCTTTGGGCTACCTCGGGGTTGGGTGTTTTGGCTACGCTTGGGCCCCGCGCAGCCGGCCGGATGTAGCCGGGTTTTCGGATAGGCTCTCAATAGCCCTCGCCCGGATCCCCCTCGCGGACGCGATCCTCGCCCCTGTCGAGTCCCAGGAGCGCGCACGCGGGTCCGTCGAGCGGAGCGGCGAACCGGCAGGCGAGAAGGAGCGGCTCTTCGACGCCCAGGGACTGGTTCGCCACGCGGATGGGAGTCGCGCGGCGCTTGAGGGCGCCGCCGAAGAACTGGAGGTTCAGGCCCTGCTCGAAGTAGGTCACGATCCGGTTGCAGTACTCCACCAGGCCGATGCTCCTCCCTGCCGGGGCGAACCGCGGGTCCGTGATCTTGAGGAGGATGCCCGAGCGCGAAAGGTCGACTGCTCTCGCCTCGAACTGCGCCCCGCGCCCCTCCACCACGACCGCCAGGTCCACGCGACTGCGGAAGCCGTCCCGCTTCCCCATGAAATGGCGTCGCAGCTCGGCCTCGCTCTCGAGGCCTGAGCCTTCGTCCCCGGAAGGCCTCTTGGGCCGTCGTGTCCCCATGCGTTGCATCCCGGCCAACTCCCCGCGCTCACGCCGCGGCCCGGAGTGCCCATGCACTGCATTGGTACTCCCCGGGTGGCGTTGGGCCAGCGGCGCCTATCGAGGAAGCTTTCGCCCGTACCGTTCTGCGACGTTTTCAGCCGGCCGCAAGCCCCAGTCGGAGAAGCGTCACCTCTTGGAGCGAGGCCACGACCATCTGGGCGCCGGAGAACTCGTGGGTGGCGGTGAGAGCGTGGGGCACCGCGAGGACCCGCATGCCCGCAGCCCGGGCCGCGGCGACGCCCGGTCCGCTGTCCTCGATCGCCCAACTGGAGGCGGCGTCGGCGCCGAGGTCTTCCAGAGCCATGCGGTAGAGCGCGGGGGAGGGTTTCGCCGGGCCGTGGTCGCGGGTACGCACCGTGGAGAAGAATCCCTGCAAGCCGAGCCGTTCCAGATGCCGCAGGACCCATCCCGAACTCGAGCCCGAGGCGACGCCGAGGGGGAGGCCCGCCGCCGCCGCGCTCTCGAGGAGGGCCAGGGCCCCGGGAGCCGCCTCCAGTCCCTGGAGCCGGGCGTCGAGGAGCCGCCTCACGAGCGGCTCCACCACGCTCCGCGCTCCGAAGCCCAGCTGCTCCGCCTCTGCCCACGGGTCGTAGCGCGTCTCGCCCTCCACTCCCCCGATGGCGGTGGACCAGCGCGCGACGGAGAGCTCATGGCCCCGCTCGCGAAAGAACGCCTCCCAGGCGGCGTGGACGGCGGCCTCCGTGGGCGCGAGGGTGCCGTCGAAGTCGAAGATGAGGGCCGGCCTCATCGCGCCTCCCCGCGCCCCTCCAACTCCTGCAGCCGGTCGTCCAGCTTGCGCACCCGCTCCTCCAGCTTCTCCACCTGCGCGCGAAGCGCTACCGTCCCTTCGCCCTCCGCGCCCTTGCGCAGGCGCGCGATGAGCCGCTCGATGCGCGGCCCATCTTGCGCGGCGTGGCGCGCCTTGAGCGACTCCAGCGCGGGAATGGCGGACGCGGCGCCGAGGTCCGCCAGCATCGCCGCGGCCTTGAGCCGCGCCCGGGGGCGCGGGTCGCGGGTGAGTTCCGCCAGCCGGTCCGCGCAGCGCTCGCGCGCCGCGCGCTCGGCCCAGCGGCCCGCACGGGCGAACCCCTCGAGGGCGGCGGGACGCGAGGGCTCGGGCTCCTCGCCGTAGCCCACGCGGGAGGCGAGGAGTTCGGCGGCGCGAGGGTCGCGGAGGTTGCCGAGCCCCAGGAGCGCCCCGGCGCGGGTGAGCCCGTGGATGCCCTCCTCGCGCGACGCCCGCTCGAGCAGTTCGAGATCGGCGGGGTCGCGCTGCGCCCCCAAGGACTCCAGGGCCGCCGCGCGCGCGCCGGGGGGCTGCGCCTTCGAAAGGAACGCGCGCAAGGCATCGCGCACCTTCGGATCGCGCACGCCGCTGCAGGCGCGCGCCACCGCCGCCTTGGCCCGAGGGTTCTTCTCCTCGGCGAGCATGCGCGCAAGCGGCGCCGCCGCCGCGGGATCCTTCGACTTGCCCAGTTCGCCGGCGACCGCGGCGCGCACCCCGAAAAACGTCTCCGTCGCCATCGCCTCCGCCACGGCGGCGACGTTGCCCCGGCCCCCCTTGCGCAGCAACTCGCGCGCGGCATGGATCCTCCCGCGGAGATCGGTCGCCGCGGTGAGCGTGCGCTTGAGCAGATCGTCGCCCGGATGGAACTCGAGGCTGAAGAGCCAGTCCCCGTCCGGGTCGAGCCGGACCTGACGCGGCGTGCCCGTGGTGCGAAGCGTCACCGAGGCGCGCGCGCCCTCCAGGCGGATCGGCGCGCGGTGCCACCCCGCATCGTCCTCCCACGCCGCCGCCAGCTCGAGCAGGAAGAGCCCGACGCCTTTTTCCTTGTCCGCCTGGGTCTGCTCCACCACGAGGGTCGCCTCGCCGCGCGCCGCGTCGAGGCGATAGGAAGCCTTCAGCTTGGGGAAGCCCGGGCTGTAGATCCACTCGTCGAAGAAGCGCGTCAGGTTGAGGCCGGAATGCTTCTCCAGCATCCGGCGGAAGTCGTCGGTCTCCACCACCTGCCGCGTGAAGGTGGCAAGGTAGTCGCGGGTGGCTGCCCAGAACGCGTCGTCCCCAACGCGCCGTCGCAGCATGTGGATGCGCCACGCCCCGCCGGGGTAGAGGTGGCGGTCGAAGAGATCCCAGCTCGCGCTGTAGGTGCGCGTGACGATGGGGCGCACGTAACGCTGGTCCGCCTCCTCGAAATAGGACTCCGCGTTGCAATGCAGGTCCCAGTCCCCCTCGTCCTTGCCCCGCGTCTCCTCGTACCACACCTGCTCGATGAAGACCGCCCAGGACTCCTTGAGCCAGGAGTGCTCGAAATGCCGGCAGACCACCGCGTCGCCGAAATAGCTGTGCGCCATCTCGTGGATGTTGACGCTGTCGACGCGCCGCACCCACTCGGAGGCGAGGGCCTCATCGAGGAGGAAGAGGTCGTCCCAGGTGACGAGCGAGATGTTCTCCATCGCGCCGCCGATCTCCGGGAGCGCGATCTGGAAGTACTTGGGAAAGGGGAAGGGCTGGCCGAGCCGCTTCGTGAGCCAGCGCAGCATCGCCGGGGTGCGGCCGAAGCTGCGCTCGAGATGGTCCGCGGTCCAGGTCTCCGGGGCGAAGTAGGCCACCGGGATCCCCTCCACCGCCCCGGCGTCGCGTTTCACGAAGCAGCCGATCGCGAGGCAGCAGAGGTAGCTGGGGCAGGGGAAGTCGAGGCGCCAGTGCGCGGTCTTGCGCCCCCCGTCGGCCCCCGTCTCCGAGACCAGCGCGCCGTTGGCCAGAATGGTCATCTCCCGCGGGGCGGTGAGATGGAAGTCGAAGGTCGTGCGCACCGCGGGGTAGTCGACGCAGGGCAGCCAGTAGCGCGCCCGCTCGGTCTCGTGATCGGTGGCGACGAAGAGCGGGCGCTTCGGGGCGCGCTCGTCGGGACGTGAGAAGACCATCCCCGTGATCGGATCCGCGATGGCGTAGCGCACCTCGAGGCGCCGCTCCTCCCCGGCGGCGAAGGGCTCCTCCCAGGTGATGTCGATTCCCGTGCCGTCGTAGCGCCAGCCAAGGGCGTGCTTCTCCGGGCAGGCCACCGCCTCGATGGCGAGATCCACGGCGTCCAGGCGCAGCGCGCGCGCGCCGGCGCGGTTGCCGCGCAGCGTCGTGACGACGCTCCCCTGCGCGCGCGCCGCCGGCGGGTCGAACGCGAGGGTGACCTCGATGTGGATCGGTTGGAGCGCGAGGTCGGGGGCGTAGCTCGGCTCGGCGCCGGGCAACGCGAACCCCTCCCCCGCGGCGCAGCAGCCCAGGGCGTGCGTGGTCATGCGGGGATTCTACGATCCCAGGAAGCCGCGGAGCGCACCCCCCGCGACGTAGGCGAGGAACGCGGCGAGCCCGCCCACCAGCAGCGTCTCGACACCCGCCGCGAGCATCGGCTCTCCCAAGGTCCTCCCCTTGAGCAGCCCCACCGCCAGGAACGCCGCCCCGGCCGCCGCGGCGCTCGCCAGAAAGACGCCCGAGGTGAGGGGCGCGCCGGCCGCGAAGAGGATCGGGAGCAGGGGAAACATGCCGGCGACCACGAACCCGAGAAAGGTGGCGAGACCCGCGCGGAACGGGGGCGGGGATTCCAGGCGGTGGCCCAGCTCCTCGGTGAGCATCGTGTCCACCCAGCGCCGCCGGTCCTGGGTGATGACTTCGACGACCTCCTCGAGGGTCGCTCCCGAGAAGCCCTTTCCGGCGAAGATCTGGCGAATCTCCTCCCGCTCGCCTTCCGGGACATGCTCGACATGCGCCTCCTCCGCGCGGCGCGCGCGCTCGACGACCTGCGCGTCGGAGCGCGCCTTGAGGTAGTTGCCCGCGGCCATGCTGAATCCGTCCGCCAGGAGGTTCGCGCAGCCGAGCACGAGAGCGATGCCGCTGGAGAGCTGTGCGCCCGCGACGCTGGCCACGACGGCGAAGGTGGTGACGGTGCCGTCCACCGCGCCCAGCACGTAGTCGCCCAGGTGGCTGTGGTCGGCGGCCGCGGCCAATCGCGCCGAAACGGCGGCCGGCGTGTGCTGTTCGCGAATCGGGGGGTGGTCGGGGGACGGCATCTGCCCATCCTTCCCTCCCCTCGCCGCGGTTGCAACCGCTACTTGGTCTCCGCCGTCGCCAGGAGCCGTTGCCGGGCTTCCGCCGAAGCGAGGGGGTCGAAGAGGCCCAGATCGGATGCGGCGGCGGCCTCCGCCGCCCTCGACCAGGCATCCCGCGCCTCGGACGCCCGGCCCTGCCTCCAGCGCAGGTCGCCGAGGAAAAGGTGCACGAAGGCGCCGGGAGCGATTCTCTCCGCGTCGAGCAGCGCGCGTTCCGCCCGCGCGAGGTCGCGCAAGGGCCACGGGACGTTGGTGAAGAACCGGCCTTCGAGCCGGAGCGGGCCCGCTCCGTCATGGAGGCGGTCGGCGGCGACGGCCCGGTCCACGGCGTCGCGGATCCTCCCCGGAAGGCCCTGCATGAGGGCGTTCAGGCCGCCTTCCGCGATCGCCTGGATCGTGAGGTTCAACCCCAGCGTGAGGTGTCCCTCCACGCGAGCCGGCTCGAGTCGCGCCGCCGCCTCTCCGAAGGCCGCCCCCTCGCGCGCGAGGGAGAGAAGCGTCGCGCGCCGCTCGGCCGGGATCCGCTCCCCCGCCACGAGGAGGGTGTCGATGCGCGGGTCGGCCTTCCCGACCTCCAGCTCCCAGAGCATCATGCGCCGGAGCGCGGCGCGAAAGAGCGCCTTCGCCGCGCGCGCCTGCAGCGCGAAGCTCTGCGGGTGGGAGCGCGCCGCGGCCGAGGCGCCGGCGGCCTGGCGATCCAGATCGCCGAGGGTTCGTGCGGCCGTCTCCGTCCGGTCGAGGAGAGCGACGAGCGTCTCCGCCGAGGCGCGGAGAGGCTCTCGCAGCTCCGCCGGGCCCAGCACCTCGTCCGCCGGAGGCGCTGTGGTGGCGCACGCGGCCAGGAGGAGCGGCGCGAGCGCGCGGCGCATCAAGGGCGGAGGATACCGCAACCTGCGAGGCGTTCGCGCCAGGGCGCGAAGGCCGCCTCCTCCTCCGGGGCATCCCCCAGGAGAAGACGCAGCAACATCGCTTCGCCGACGGGGTCGAGGGTGCGCCGGACGAGGGCGCCGAACGCGGGGGCGCGAGCGGCGAGGCTCCCGGTTGCCGGATCGGCGAGGGATGCCAGCCCGGCCCGCGCGCCCCCTCCCCCGCCCCCGACCCCCAGTTTCTTCATGGCGAGGCGGTGGCAGAAGGACTTGAGGGCCCGCTCGTCCCGCAGTTCCACGCGCCCGCGCGCCGCCATGAGATCGAAGGCGAGGAGCAGTTCGTGGGCGGCCGCCACCGCGCGCTCGTGGGCGTCCGGGCCGCTGGGCGTCATGGAGCGCAGGAAGCCGAAGAGGAGCGGCTCGACTTCGTCGAGGAGCGCGGCCTGCGTCGCGGCGTCCCCCGCGGCGTAGGCCAGCAGCGCGGCGGGCAGCGCGTCCATGGGTGAGGCGCGAACGGTATCATGCGCCGCCACATGACGCCCGGCGGCGCGGTGCCCTTCCGGGAGGCTTTCCGCGCCTTCGTGCGCATCGGACTCATGAGCTTCGGCGGCCCGGCGGGGCAGATCGCCGTCATGCACCGCGTTCTCGTGGAGGAGAAGCGCTGGCTCTCCGAGGAGCGCTTCCTGCATGCGCTCAACTTCTGCATGCTCCTGCCCGGGCCGGAGGCGCAGCAGCTCGCCACCTACAGCGGCTGGCTCCTGCACCGTACCCTCGGCGGGCTCGTCGCCGGGATCGTCTTCATCCTGCCCGGCTTCCTGTCGATCCTGGCGCTGAGCGTGCTCTACGCGGGTTGGCACGATCTCCGCGCCGTCGAGGGGATCTTCTTCGGGCTCAAGCCGGCGGTCCTCGCGGTGGTGGTCGAGGCGCTGCTGCGGATCGGCCGCCGCGCGTTGCGCACGCGCGGCCGCCTCTCCCTCGCCGCCGCGGCGTTCCTGGCCATCTTCTTCTTCGAGGTGCCGTTTCCCCTCATCGTGCTCGGCGCGGGGTTCTGCGGCTGGATCGGGTCACGGCGGGATGCCGCGCCCCTCGCGGAGCCGCTTGGCGCCCGCCCCTCTTGGTTGCGCACGCTCGTCGTGGCGGTCGTCGGGGTTGCGGTCTGGCTCGCTCCCGTCGCGCTGCTGGCCGCGTTTCGCGGAGGGGGGAGCGTCTTCACGCAGCAGGCGGTCTTTTTCTCCAAGGCGGCTGTGGTCACGTTCGGCGGCGCCTATGCCGTCCTCTCCTACGTAGCTCAGCAGGCGGTGGAGGTCTACGGATGGCTCAATCCGCGGGAGATGCTCGATGGGCTCGGGATGGCGGAGTCGACGCCCGGCCCGCTCATCCAGGTGGTGCAGTTCGTCGGGTTCATCGGCGCCTACCGCAGTCCCGAGGAGCTGGATCCGATGACCGCGGGCCTCTGGGCCTCGCTTCTCGTCACCTGGGTGACGTTCGCGCCGAGCTTTTTGTGGATCTTTCTCGGCGCGCCCTACGTGGAGGCGCTCCGGGGACACCGCGCCCTCTCCGGCGCACTCGGCGCGATCACCGCGGCGGTGGTGGGCGTGATCCTGAATCTCGCCGTCTGGTTCGCCCTCCACACGCTCTTCGCCGATGTGACCGAGTTGCGCGGTCTCGGCGCCCGCCTGCTCCTGCCGCGCTGGGGCACCTTGGACCCGCGCGCCCTCTTCATCGCCGCCGGCGCCATGCTCCTCCTTTTCCGCTTCAAGCTAGGCATGCTGCAAACCCTCGCCCTCTCCGCCGCCGCCGGGATGATTTGCCTGGCATGGCTTTGACGGAGGGAATCGCCAGGCACCGCCTCGGCGCACGGGACCTGTTCATGGATAACGGCTTGCGACTACCGCGTGCGTCATCGCCGACGCGGCGGCGCGCTGCGGCTGGCCCCGGCGCCCGCGCGACGCAGCGTGCGCGCGGGCCCCGCCCGCCTCCTCTAGGGCCTGTCTGAATACTCCATCGTCGGCCCGAGCCCGAGCGAGCGGGCTGCTGGCGAGCCGCGAGTCCGAATCCGTATTGACCCCAAATACGGCGATGGACGAGCGGCGAAGCCAGCGGCCCGCGCAGCCGGGCGAAGCCAGATGGCGTATTCAGACAGGCCCTAGTGCCCCTGCGCGCCCAGCCACCGCTCGGCTTCGAGCGCCGCCATGCACCCCGTCCCCGCCGCCGTGACCGCCTGCCGGTAGATCCAATCCTGCACGTCGCCCGCGGCGAAGACCCCCTCCACGCTCGTCTGCGTCGTCCCGGGCTTCACTTTGAGGTAGCCGTTGGGGTGCGCCTCCAGCTGGCCAACGAAGAGCTCCGTCATGGGCGTGTGGCCGATCGCGAGAAAGAACCCCTCGCACGCCACGATTCGCTCCTCGCCCTTCTTGAGGTCCTTCACGCGCGCGCCGGTCACCTTGCCCTGCTTGGCATTGAGCACATCCGTGACCGCGTGGCTCCAAAGGACCCGGATCTTCTTGTTCTCGAGCACGCGCTTCTGCATCGCCTTGCTCGCGCGAAACTCGTCCCGGCGGTGGATGAGCGTGACGCTCTTGCAAAGGCTCGCCAGGTAGAGCGACTCCTCCATGGCCGTGTCGCCGCCCCCCACGACGCAGACATCCTGATTGCGGAAAAACGAGCCGTCGCAGATCGCGCACGCGCTCACGCCTTTGTTCATGAGCGCGGTCTCGTTCGGCAGCCCGAGGTACCTCGCCTTCGCGCCGGTCGTGACGATGACCGCCTTGGCGAGATGCAGCTCGTTCTCCTCGCCTACCCAGACCTTGAACGGTCGCGCGGAAAAATCGACTTTCGTGACGTCGTTCGTGATGAGCTCGGTCCCCTGCCGCTCCGCCTGTCCCCGGAACCGCTGCATCAGATCCGGCCCCGCGATCTTCTCCACGAACCCCGGATAGTTCTCCACGTCGGTGGTGAACATGAGCTGGCCGCCGGGCACGAGCCCGCCGGCGCTCAGCCCTTCGATGCAGAGCGGCTGCAGGTTGGCGCGCGCGGCGTAGATCGCCGCGGTGAGCCCGGCCGGCCCGGATCCGATGATGATGACGTTGCGGACGTTCGCCATGCGGGGTGCCTTTCCAGCTTGGGCGGCCTCAGCCGACCACGCGGCACCACCATACCGCAAGCGGGCAGCCGATGGCCGCGACCAGGAGGCCCCCGGCGAGGAGATCGCCCGCTTGGAGCCGCCCCGTGGCGATGGCGAGGGCGTTGGGTGGCGTGGAGACCGGGAGGCAGAGGGCCAGGGAGGCGGCGAGGGCGACGGGCACCACCGCCGACGCCGCGTCGCCGGGCGCGGCGGCGAGCGCGAGAGGAATGAAGATGTTGGCCGCCGCCGTGTTGCTCATGAAATTGGAGAGCAGGCATGCCGCCGCGGCGAAGACCAGGGTGAGGATCGCGGGCTCCAGCCCGCCGAGGGGCAAGCGGTCCACGAGCCAGCGCGCCAAGCCGGTCTCCTGCACGCCGACCCCCAGCGAGAGGCCGCCCGCGACGAGCAGCAAGACATCCCAGGGCAGGCGCCTCACGTCCCGGGAGCCGAGGATTCCCGAGATGCTGTAGGCGCAGATCGGCAGGAACGAGGTCACCGCCACCGGGATCCCGTGCCAGCCTCCGGTCATCCAGAGGCCGACGGTGAGGAAGAAGACGGCGCTCACGATCCGGCGCCGCCGCGCGGGGACGCCCAGGGAGGGGGGCGGGGGCGGCAGCGCCACCCCCGTGGTGTGCGCGGGGTGACGTCGCAGGAGGAAGAGCCAGACGAGTCCGAGGAGAAGGAGCGCCGGCGGCGCGCCGAGGAGCATCCAGCGCGCGAATCCGACCGCGTGCCCCGCGCGCGCGAGCTCGCCGGCCGCGATCGCGTTGTGAGGCGGCCCCTTCGCCGCGCCGCCGCGCGCCGCGGCTAAGGGGACGCCGAGGAGGAGCGCCTTGCCGAACGGATCGCGCTCCCCGATCGAGGCGAGCACCGGCGCCACCGCGGCAAGGAGGAGCGCGGTCGTCGCCGTGTTGGAGAGGAACATGGAGAGTGTGAACGCGGTGAGCATGGTGCCGAGGAGCACCATGGGCGGTCGCCCGCCGGTCCACGACAGGAGGCGCGCGGCGAGCCTTCGGTCCAGACCGGTGATCGAGGCGGCCTCCGCCATCACGAAACCGGCGATGAAGAGCCAGATGACCGGGCTCGCCCAGGGACGGACGAAGCGCTCCCAGTCCGTGACAGCGGGCGCGCTTGCGCCCGTTGGTCTCCCGAGGAGCGCGATCTGGAGGGCGATCACGAGGAGGCCCACCGCGAAGGCGGCGAGCGCCTCCGTGACCCAGAGCCCCGCGGCGAGCACCAGGACGAAAAGGGCCCGCCGGCCCCCCTCGCCCAGCCCGTCGTGCTCCGGCAGGAACGCCGCGGCGAGGGCGACGAGCAGCGAGAGCGCCGCCTTGAGCGCCGCCCGCCGCGGGGCATAGCCGCCGGTGCCGAGACGCCGCTCTGCGGCGGCGCGCGTGTCGCTCACGGACGGGGTCGGGCGCGCGCGGGCGCCTCGTCGAGCAGGACCTCGAGCGCGATCCTCGCCCCTGCGCGCACGATCGCCAGCGTCATGGTCGCTCCGATCGCCGCCGCGTCGAGCATGCGATGGAGATCGGCCACCGAGCGGACCGGGCGGCCGCCCAGCGCGACGATCACGTCGCGCGGACGGACCCCCGCCGCAGCCGCCGGCGAGCCGCCGTCGACGCGTTCCACCCCGACGCCGCGCGCCTCCTCCAACCCCAGCGTGCGCGCGCGCTCGGCGGGGAAGAGCACGTCCGCCGCGGCAACGCCGAGCCGCGCCCGCCGGACACGCCCGTGCGCCGCGATCTCGCCCAGCACGAAGGAGGCGGTGTTGGCGGGCACGGCGAAACCCAGCCCCTGCCCGGCGGGGATCATCGCTGTCGTAATGCCCATCACGCGCCCCTCCGCGTCGAGCAGAGGGCCGCCGCTGTTTCCCGGATTGACCGCCGCATCGCTCTGGATGACGCCTTCGATGGCGCGGCCTCCGTCCTCGCCGCGCAGCGTTCGGCCCAGTGCGCCCACCATGCCGAGAGTGACGCTGCGGGCGAGTCCGAAGGGCGAGCCGACGGCCAGGACGAGGTCGCCCACGCGGAGCGCGTTGGAGTCGCCAAGCTGGAGGAAGGGGAGGGGGGCGGGGAGGTCGAGGCGCAGGACCGCGAGGTCGGTCGCCGCATCCGCTCCGAGAAGGTCGGCGATGACCGTGCGCCCGTCGTGCAGCTCCGCCTCGATGCCGGCCGCACCCTGGACCACGTGGGAATTGGTGAGCGCCAAGCCGTCCGGCGAGACGAGCATGCCGGAGCCGCCCGCCATGCCCGGACCGCGTGCATGCAGGGTACGGATGTGGAGGACGGCGGGACCGACCCGCTCGACGAGATTCGCCACCTCGTCGGACAGGGTGCGAAGCAGGTTCATGCCGCCAGCATGGCACGGGCCGGCGCTCGCGCAAGGTCAGCGCTTCGCGACGGCCTCGTCGGCGAAAGCCCAGACCTCCCTGGCGCAGGGGGCGTGCCCCATGCCGGGCAGCATCGTGCGGCGCACGTTGGCGAAGGCGAGGCGCGCCAGCGCCGCGACGGCCGCGTCGGTCTGCTCCTCGATGCCGGGCTTGAACTTGCCGTGGGTGAGGTCTTTGTGCGGATCCATCGCGCCGGTCAGGATGTGGACCGGCGGGCCGCCCCCCTCGATCGCCGCCGCATCGCGAAGGCCCATGCCGGTGAAGTTGGCGCAGGCGGGCGCGGCGAAGAGCGTGCGATCGGGATGGAGCGCGAGCCAGGCGTAGCAGAGGTTCCCGCCGCCCGAAAAGCCCGTGATGCCGATCCTCTCCCCGCCCCCATACCTCCGCTTCACGACCTGCAGCAGCGCCTCGAGCCCCGCAAGGTCGAACGCGATGCGGTCGGCGTCGCCCGCCTTGAGCGTCGCCTCGTCGTAGAACGGGTACTTCGCCGCCTCGAGCTCGTTGGTGTTGGAGAGGCTGCAGGGGGTGAGCACCAGGAATCCGCGGGAGCCGCGGCTCGTGGCGAACCCGCGCGCGGCACCGAGGAAGTTGCAGCCGGCGCCCTCCACCGCGACGAGGACGGGCCACTCGCCCTTCGCCTTCCAGCCGTCGGGGAGCGAGAGGTAGCCGACGCAGGCGTGGCCTTCGCCGCGCAGAACCGCGACGTCCCCCTCCGCCATCTGCCGTTCGAGCGGGTCGTAGAGGCCCTTCGCCGTTCCCGCGGGATCGATCTCCCGGAGCCGCAGGAGGAGCCGTCCGGCGGAATCGACGCTCGCCTTGTTTCCCGCCGCCTGCTTCGCCAAGCCGAGGAGCTTGCCCAGACGCGCCTTGCTCGGATCCAGCCCCGCCGCCTTGAGCAGGAATCCCTGGAACCGCGCCTCCTCGGTTTTCTCATGGTCGAGGCCGGCGAGCTTCTCGTAGAGCTTCGCCGCGTCGGCGTGCGCCCTCTTGCGGCGATCCTCCAGAGCGGGGGCGGGGGCGGCCTCCTCCGCCAGCGCCTCGACCGCCGCCGCCAGGGCATCCATCCCGGAGGCGTCCGCGGCGGCCTCCCGCGCCTCCGCCAGAGCGCGCTCCGCTTCGAGCTTCTGCCCGTGGGCCGCGAGCCAGGTGCCGTAGTCGACCCAGACCTTGGCGATGGCGGCGCGCCCCTTCGCCTCGGCGTCGGCGGCGTGCAGGTCGCCGGCGAGCGCCGCGAGCGCGAGCAGGGCGACCCGGACTCTCATCGTGCCTCCCGCGCGCGGGATCCCTGCCGGCCCGGCCGCGCACGAGGTGGAGCAGCGGGCTCGCGAGTGCGCTCCTCCGTGCCAGGCCGCGGCCCCGGACGCCGCCGCCGGGAGCGCGGGAACCGCACCGGCGCGGTCCCCACGACTCGCGGAGCCCGGCGCTGCGTCCGCGAGAAGGAGGAGGGGCGCCATGGCCTAGAGCCTATCCGAAAGCCCGGCACCAGTCGGCCGGCTGCGCGGGCCGATCGCTGCGCCTCTCCTCCATCGCCGTAGTTCGCCAATACGGCTTCGTCGTCGCGGCTCGCGCTCGGCCCGCTCGCTCGGCCTCGGGGTTGACGCCGGGTTTTCGGATAGGCTC
>JBQTIG010000121.1:0-20292 GCA_052388375.1 Planctomycetaceae bacterium
GACGTGGCGGAGCCGGGTCTCCAACTCGTCGATGCGCCGGAGAAGCCTTGCGACCAGGGCGTCGTCGACCGCCACAATAGAATAGGTCGGCTCGGTCCGGAACGCTTCGTACCCCGTGAACGGTTACCTGATCCCTGGCCGGGCTGGCCTCCCGCAGGACCCGGCGAGTGGCCGGGGGAACCGGAGGTGCCGGAACCAGGGACCGTATTCGATGAGGAGAGGTTACGGTTGGCCATCGACTCATGGGAGAAGGCGGGACTACTCTTTCCGCCTTCGTGGGAATTCCCCGACCCTGAGGAGATCCCTCCCTGGGGCGGCCCTGATCGGCGGCCACTGCCACTACCTCCCTGGGGCGAACGGGACGGGGAGCGGTTCAATCGAGAGCTCAGCGCCCGGGAGTTCCTTCGTGAATTCTGGAAGGGGTTATATGGCTTGGCCAGGGGACCGGGTGGCTTACTTGAGCACATTGGCGGAGGCGGGGGTGGGGACAACTCTGGCGGAGGCGGCTGGGAGTGGAGGGTGCAGGCCGGAATCGACGACGGTAAGATAACTTTCAAGCTGAGCCTTAGTGGAGACTTCTGATCTCTCTTGCGAACTGGGCGATGCTATCAGGTCGCGCCCGACGATGGTCTGACCAGGAGTTCTGCGGATCGATGCGCGGGCGGTAGGCCGGAAAGGTGGAGTCATGACGAGATCCTGGGGCGTGCACCTGACGCTTGTGATTGGCTTGATGGGGCTGTCGTGGGCGATCGCTCGCACACATGCGGCGGAGCCGCCGGGAGCGCTCGAGATCCGCAGCCTGTCGCTCAAGGATGCATCCGGTCGCGTTCGTCTTAGCCTTCAGGTTACCGAGAAGGATCAAGTGGAGATGAAGTTCTTCGACGGCGAAGGGAAAACCCGGATCTTGATCGGCCACTCAGGGGATGGGATGCCCGCGGTTGTCCTTGCTGACGCAAAGGGGTCGCCTCGTGCCGGTCTCCACCTTGGCTCGGATGGATCCCCGTGTCTGCGTTTCTTGGACCCCGCCCAGCAGACCCGGCTGATGCTCTGCTTCGATCAAGACCTGGACTCGGCGGGCATCCACCTCTGTTCTCGAGGACCGGAGGGGGCGCTCATGCTCGCCGCCCACGCCAACGGCACAGCGGCGCTGACGCTGGTGGATCGCGAGGGGAGGATGCGGGCCAACGTCGGCGTCGAGAAGACGGGGCGTCCCTTTGTCTCCCTGAACGGTTCCGACGAGGAGGAGAGGGTCGGCTTGGCCGTAGACGGGGGTGCCGCCGGCGTGCTCCGTGTCGGGGAAGGCGAAGGCGGGATCGGCGTTGAGATCGGGAGCCTGCGCGATCGCAAGTCGGTGCTCGCCGCGCGGAGCGGCGCGAATGCGCAATTCACGATCGACCTGGACGCCCCGTCCGGATTCCGGCTGCGACAATCGGGCGCCGCAGGGCGGACCGACTGGGAGCTTCCTCCACGATAGACTGGAGGATCCAAGGAGGGAATCTCGCTTCGTAGGCCCTACCTGCGCGGGCAGAGGCTATTGGAGTTGGTTCCAAGGGAGGGGTCATGACACGCGCGTTGAAAACTTACGGCTCCATCGCTCTGGTCGCGGTGGCATGCGGGTTACTCGGCTCGCACGCGGGAGCAAGGGCAGGCCCGGCGAGCCTGGAGGTCGAGCGGCTCACGCTGAAGGATGAGGCGGGTCGGGTCCGGGCGGTCCTCCGCATGGAGGGAGACTCGCCTCGGCTCGAGCTCATGGACGGGAACGGGAAGAGGCGCCTGCTCCTTGCGGTGGACGAGGAGGGAGACCCTGGACTTGTACTCACCGACACGCAAGGGGTGAATCGAGCCGCGATCGCCTTGGCGGATGCAGGCAGCTCCTACCTGACCCTGCGGGACGGCGACAAGCGTAGCCGCGTCCTGCTCTTCTTCGATGCGGCACGGGAGCACGCGGGCCTCATCCTGCATGCGGCGAACGAGAAGCAGGGCGTCGTCCTCGGAGCCGCGGCCCAAGGGAAGTTCGGTTCCGTCCTGATCGCGGCGGCGGATGCGGAAGGCACGCATCGTGCCCTCCTGGGAATCAATGACAACGGCCGGCCCCAAGCCACGTTGCAGGATGCGAAGGGCCAGACCTGCGCGGGTCTGGTGCTCGAGGAGGACGATCTGGGCGTGCTCTTCGCGGTCGACCGCGTGCGCGAATCCCGAGTGTTCGTCGGCAGAAGGACGCGGGATGCAAGTTCCGAGTTCACCGTAAGGGACAAGCGTGGCAACACGCTCACCGCGGAGGCGGATGACGCGGGCGTACCGAGACTTCGACTGCGGAACTCGCTCGGCGAGATCGTCTGGGAAGTCCCGGAGCGCTAGACCCATGGGGCGCGACGTTGCCACCAGTGTTCGGGGCAGGGGGAGCCCCGGGTCGTGAGATCCGCAGCGAAGGGCGCCGCAGCGAGCCGCTCGGGGAAGGCTGACGCGACCGAGGAGCGTTCATGAGACGCGACCTGCCTCATCTCCTGCGCATCGGCGTGTTTGCCGCCGCGTGTGCGTACTTGGGTGCTCGCGCAA
Source organism: Planctomycetaceae bacterium (assembly GCA_052388375.1). GTDB lineage: Bacteria > Planctomycetota > PLA2 > PLA2 > PLA2 > JBQTIG01. Next base: position 2,557 of record JBQTIG010000121.1, read on the forward strand.
ACGCCGGTTCGGGTCCGGGCAACCTGGAGGTCGAGCGTCTCGCGCTCAAGGATGGTGCGGGTCGCGTCCGTGCGGTCCTGAGGATCGTCGCGGGCCTCCCTCGGTTCGAGCTGTTGGATCGAGCGGGCAACCCGCGCCTCTTGCTCGCGCTCGAAGCGGAGGAGCGCCCCGCGGTTGCGCTGTTCGACGCGAAGGGAGTGAGGCGAGCCGCGCTGGCGCAACTGAACGCGACGAGTTCGGCCTTGGGGCTGATGGACAGCCAGTCGCGCGGCCGCGCCTTCCTCTCCATGGATCAGTCCACGGATGCCGCGCAAGCTCGTTTCGCTACGGCGAGAAACCGGCAAGAACTGCAACTCAGTGTCTACGGCCAGCCCTGGCCCGCCTCCGGCGCGATCACCCAGATCACGGCGACCAGTGAAGACGGGAAGCTTCACGCCTCGATGGGCCTCGACGAAGGGGGCCGGTCGGTGATCACCGTGAACCGTTCCGACCCACTCGCGGGCGCGTGGCTCACGATCGAGAAGGAGGGCCTCGGCTTCCTCAGCACCGCCGATGGGAGGAGCCCTGCCGCGACGCTCCTGGGCAGGAGGGCCCGTGACCAGGCCTACGAATTTGCCTTACGGAACGAGCGGGGGGCGACGCTGACTCTGGAGCCGGACGAGGATGGCGTGACGAGGCTGCGCGCGCGGGATCCCCAGGGCAGACCCCTCTGGCAACTGCCGGGACCGTAGCGTAGGCCCGCTACCGCGCCGGCGCGCGGCGGAGCTCCACGGGGAAGACGCGGTCCTTCACGCGCACCCAGAGGCGCACGGCGCTCACGCCGAGGGAGCGGGTGGCGGTCATCACCTCGATGAAGTCCTCGCGGCGGTGGACCGGCACCGGGCGGTTCCCGAAGTCGATCGCCACGATCACGTCGCCGGGATAGAGCAGCGGCTTCTCGGCGTCCAGCTTGGCGGGGGAGTCATCCTCCACGCGAGTGACGACGACCCCCTTGGTCTCCTCGCTCACGCCCACCTGCGCGGCGGTGCGGGCGTCGATGGTCTGCACCTCGAGGCCGAACATGTAGAGCGGCTCCTCGTCGAGGAGCACCTTCACCTTCCGCTCCGCGCCGTCGCGCCACAGCGCGATCTCCACCGTGGCGCCGGGGCCGGTGGCCGCGAGCTTGGCGCGTAGGGTGTCGTGGTCGCGCAGCGGGCGCCCGTCCACCGCCACCAGCACGTCGTCGGGAACGATCCCGGCGCGGTCGGCGGAACGCCCCTTCAGGACGCTGCGCACCAGGAAGCCGCCGGGGGCGCGCACCCCCCGCTCCGTGAGCTGCTCGGCGGCGAGGAACTCCCCCTCCACGCCGAGCCAGCCGCGCGACGCTACGCCGCGCTCGATGAGCGCCACCGCAACGGTGCGCGCCAGGTTGATCGGGATCGCGAAGCCGACCCCGGCGCTCACCTTCATCCCCTCCACGCTGCTGTGGATGGCCGTGTTGATCCCGACCACCTGCCCGTCCAGGTTGATCAAGGGCCCGCCGCTGTTGCCCGGGTTGAGCGCGGCGTCGGTCTGGATGAAATCCTCCGACGTGTCCTGGGTGGTCTGCCCGCGCAGCACCCGCGTGCGGCCCGTCGCGCTCACCACCCCCGCGCTCACGCTCGACTCCAGCTCGAAGGGCGCGCCGATGGCGATGACCCATTCGCCCACGTCCAGCAGATCGCTGTCCCCGAGCTGCGCCACCGGAAGGTCCCCGACCCCCTCCAGCTTCAACACCGCCACATCGCTGCGCAGATCCGAGCCGAGCGCCTTCACATCCCGCACGGTCCGCCCGTCCGCGAGATGCACATCGATGCGCTGCGCGTTGAGCAGCACGTGCCGGTTCGTGAGGACGTGCCCCTCCTTCGAGACGATGAACCCCGACCCCGTTCCCAGCTTCACCAGCTGCCCGCGCCAGGTCTGCTGGTAGTTCTCGATGAGCACCACCGCCGGGCGCACCCTGCGCGTCGCCTCCACGAAGGGCCGCGAAAGGTCGCGCGCCGCGGCGGTCGGCTGCGCGGGCGGCGCGCGCAGTTCCCCCGGCGACTCGCCCCCGCGCACGGGGAGCGGCTTCAGGACCAGCGCGAAGAGGAGCCCCAGGGCTCCCCCGAAGGCGAGCAGGATGAGGGAGCGTCGGATCATGCGATCCCCATCCTATACGCGGGGAGCCGGGGGTCCGGCAGGCGCTCCGTGACACCGCCCCCGAGGAAGGTATGTGAAGACTGTCGAACAGGACCTGGCGGCTCTGGCAGCCGCCGTGAGGATCGCGATGGTGCCCGGGGCGCCGCCACGCCTCGCGCGAGTCTTTGGGGAGGGGGGCGGGGGCCTTTTCCAGGCGGTGCGTGCGGGACCAAGAGCGCTCCAGCGGCGGCTCGGGCTCTCCCACGAGGCGGCACGCGAGTTGGCCCGTGCCATCGCCCGGGCCGATCCCGCGCCCGAGCTGGAGGAGGCCGTGCAGAAGGGGATCGAGGTGCGCCCCCTGGGGGGCGAAGCCTATCCGGCGGCCCTCGCGCCGCTGAGCGATCCGCCTCCAGCGCTCTGGCTGCGCGGGAGCCTGCTCCCCTGCGACGGGGTCGCCGTGGCGCTGGTCGGTTCGCGGGACGCCACGCCCTACGGCCGGCGCATCGCCCACGCGCTCGCCGCCGATCTCGGGCGCGCGGGGGTGACGGTGATCTCCGGCCTGGCGCGCGGGATCGACGCGGCGGCCCATGAAGGCGCGCTCAGCGCCGCCGGCCGCACGGTGGCGGTGCTCGGTTCTGGGCTGCTCGAGCCCTATCCGCCTGAGCATCTCGGCCTCCTGGAGCGGATCGCGCAGCAGGGGGCGGTGCTGAGCGAGTTCCCGCTCCACACGCCCCCGCGCCCCCTCCACTTTCCCCGGCGCAATCGGCTCATTGCGGCGCTGGCGCTCGCCACCGTCGTTGTGGAGGCGGGACCGGGGAGCGGCGCTTTGGGCACGGCCCGGCACGCCCTTGATCTCGGCCGCGAGGTCCTGGCCGTGCCCGGGCCGGTGGACAGCCCGCAGTCGGAGGGGACCCTCCGGCTCCTCCGCGAGGGGGCGGCGCCGGTGGCGTCGGCGCGCGACATCTTCGCGGCCCTCGGCTGGTGCGCGGCGGGGCCTCTTCAGCTCCCCGCGGAGGAGCGGCGTGTCCTGGAGGCGCTTGGCGAGGGGCCGATGCTGGCGGAAGAGGCAGCCCAGGCGGCGCGGCTTCCGGTGGAGGCGGCGGCCGGGCTTCTCGTGACCCTCGAGGTGCGCGGCCTGGTGGTGCGGGGGGTCGACGGCCGGTACCGGGCGCGCTAGGGGAGCAGACCCTCCATGAGGAACGAGAGCGCGAACATGAAGAGGAGGATGCCGAAGACGAGCATCAGGAAGGCGCGCATCGCGTGCCGCAGGATCGACTCGAGCGCGTCGTGGCGCGACGCCGACGTGACGAGCGCGATGGCGAGGCAGACCGGAGGCAGGAAGACGAACTCCCCCCAGGCGAGCGCCAAGAGCGTCATGACACGGTCTCCTCGTTGCCGGCCGCGTCCGTCGCGGGCGGCGCTGCGGGCGGCGCCTGGGGCGACGCGACGGGCGATGTCGTGGCTTGCGAGGCGGGCGGCGCCGCGCGGGCCGCGAGACCCACGAGATCCATGAGCGCAACGAGGTTCAGCAGCCCTGCCACGGCGCTGTAGAGAAAACCGATCTGGAGGAAGGGAATCTCGTGGTCCAGCGCGAGGTTGTTCGTCAGGACCCAGCCCAGTGCGGTGGCTCCGGCGTTCCAGCCGTAGGCGAAGAAGTAGAGGTGGTCGCGCTCGTAGCTCAGGTTGCGGCCCTCGGCGAGGAATACCCCTGCCGCGAAAAGGAGCGTGATCACCCAGAAGTAGAGCCAACCCTTGGCGCGCTGGCCGATGGCGATGTGGCCGAGGCCGGGGACCCCCCAGCCGAGAATCACGGCGAGCATCGTTTGCTCGGCGGAGACTCCCGGCAGGGGGGCGGGGGTCGTCGGGCCGCGCGGGGGCGCCTCACGGCGGCCGCGCAGCCCCTGGCCGAAGTAGGTGAGGCCGATGATCACGCCGAGGATGCCGGCGATCGCGCCCCGGTTCTGCGCGTCGTGACTCTTCGAGTAGGCGAAGATTACGCAGCCCAATGCGACGAGGGCCAGGCCCCCGAAGAGGCGCACCATCCGTTCGCGGCGGGAGAGGGGTGCGTGGGGATGGCTCATCGGACCTTCGTACGTCGGCGGCGCGGAGGGGGATAGGTTCCGGGATATCCGCACGCTGTCAACATCGGCCTGGTGGGCTTTGAACGCCCCTCTCCGAGCGTGGTATCCTCCGCCCCCTCCCATGGAAGGCCGAGTCCGCCTGCGCGTCCGCTACGGGGAGACCGACTGCATGGGGCGGGTCTATCACGCCAACTACCTCTCCTACTTCGAGTGCGGGAGGGTGGAACTCCTCCGACGGCAGGGGTTCGACTACGCCACCGTGGAGCGGGAGGACCGCTGCTTCCTTCCGGTGGTCCAGGCGGACCTGAAGTACCGGGCGCCGGCGCAGTTCGACGACGAACTGGAGATCCACACGCGGCTCGTCGACTATTCGGTGGTCCGGCTCACCTTCCAGTACGCCGTGACCCGCGTCGCCGACGGAACGGTCTGCGCCGAGGGAAGGACCGTCCTAGCTGCCGTCGACCCCGCGGGGGAGCCGCGCCGCCTCCCGGAGGCGCTCCGCGCCTACCTGGAGACGCTGCCGCTTCCCCCCGAGGCGGTGCGGAGGAAAGGGGAATAGCGCATGGCTCATCGGCGTCTCACGGACGGGATGCGAAGGGTCGCCCTCTCTCTCTGCCTCGCGGCCGCCCTGCTCGTCCCGGGCTGCAAGTCCGGCAAGAAGCCGGTGACGACCTCGGTCGAGCGGATCTCGGTCAAGCTCCCCCCCGAGGTCGCGGAGCGCGAATCCACCAAGATCGTCCGGCGGGTGAACCGCAACATCGACCTCTGGCAGGAGCTCCTGCTGCAGGGCAAGCCGAGCCAGGCGCACGGCCTGCGCCTCTCCATCGCGCGCGAAGTGGACGAGAACTTCCCGGTCTTCGAGAGCGTGGCCCGGGAGGGGGAGTTCACGCAACTCCGCAACCTCGCGGTCAAGGGGGTGGCGTTCGCCTCGGCCAAGCGCGCCGACGCCCGCGCGCTCCTGGACCATCTGCTCGGCGACCCCCAGATCACCATCCTCCAGAACGCCGCCCTCGGCCACGGCATCCTGGGCGACCCCGACACCGATCTGAGCAAGCTCATCGCGCTCGCGGGTCACGGCGACGTGGAGGTGCGCACCAACGCCGCGAGCTCCTTGGGCAAGCTTTTCCGGCTCAAGGAGATTCCGCGGGAGCTGAGCCAGGAGTACCGGATCGCCATCGACCGGCTGGGCGGTCTCATGCTGGAGCAGACGAGCGTGCGCGCGCGCCGCGCCGCGGTGGTGGCGCTGGCCAATCTGCACCATCCCGAAACGCTACCCCTGCTGGTGAACTCGCTCGAGGACGAAGACGTCCAAGTCCAGATCTCGGGGCTCTTCGGATTGAAGGAGCTGGCGGACCAGCGGGCGCTCGATCCCGTCCTGCAGTACCTGCGCGGAAACCCCTCGGAGGCGGGCGCCTCCTGGGCGGCGGAGGTGCTCGTCCGGATCGCGCTGGAGGGCGGGTTCACGCAGGACGCCTCGGAACTGGAAGCGCTCGGCACCAACCCGGGCGCCTGGAAGAGCTGGTTCGACACGGCGCGCATGCGCTGACCCCCCCGCGCCCCCCCGTCCTCGCAACCCCCGCCGGTCAGAGCACCGCCGACGGATCCACGTCGATCGTGAGATCGACCTTGCCGGGCAGCTTCACCCCCCGCGCGGCGGCGCAGGCCGCGGAGAGCGCCCGCGGGCGCGGCGCGAGCAGCAGGACCATTTGGCGCCAGCGGCCGCGCACCCGCGCGATGGGGGCCTTCGCGGGGCCGCGCACTTCGACGCCGCCCTTGCGCGCGGCGGGCGCCACCGCGCGCGCCACCTCGGCGGCCGCGCGGGCGGCCAGCGCCTCGTCCAGGGAGGAGAGGACCAGGAGCGCCGCCCGCCGCTCCGGCGGGAGGCCGACCAGCTTGCGCTCCTCCAGCTCCGCCTTGGCGAACCCCTCGTAGTCGTGGCGCGCCGCCGCCCGCACGGCGTAGTGCGCGGGGTTGAAGGTCTGCACGAGCACGCGGCCGCCCAACTCGCCGCGGCCCGCGCGCCCCGCCACCTGCGCGATGAGGGAGAAGGTGCGTTCGTTGGCGCGGAAGTCGGCGAGATGGAGCGCGGTGTCGGCGTTGACGATGCCGACCAGGTTCACCTCCGGGAAGTGGTGCCCCTTCGCCACCATCTGCGTGCCGACGAGGATGCGCGCCTCCCCGACGCGGAACCTCTCCAGGGCCGCTTCCAGCGCCTCCCCGCGCGCGGTGTCGGAATCGAGCCGGACGAGCGGAACCTCGGGCCAGGCCTCCCGCGCCTCCTCCTCGACGCGTTCGGTGCCGGTGCCCACCAGTTCGAGGCCGGGGGCGTGGCAGGAGGGGCAGGCGGTGGGCAGGCGCGTCTCGTGCCCGCAGAGATGGCAGGCGGTGACCTGGCGGCCCTTGTGGAAGACGAGGGTGGAGGAGCAGTGCGGGCAGCCCACCGCGTGATCGCAGCGGCGGCAGATGACGACCGTGGCGAAGCCGCGGCGGTTGAGGAAGAGGATCACCTGCCCACCCTCCTCCACCGCGTGGGAAACGGCGTGACGCAGCGGCTGGGAGAAGATCCGCCCCTTCTCGCCCGCCATGTCGATCAGGACCACCTCCGGGAGGGCGAAGCCGCACGCCCGCGCGGGAAGCCGGTGCAGGTGGAAGCGTCCCCGGAGCGCGTTGGCGTAGGACTCGAGGGAGGGGGTGGCCGACCCGAGGAGGATCGGGCAGCCCGCCTCCCGCGCCCGCAGGATGGCGACGTCGCGGGCGTGGTAGCGGGGCGCCTGCTCCTGCTTGAAGCTGTTCTCGTGCTCCTCATCCACGACGATGAGGCCGAGCCGCGCCACCGGCGCGAACACCGCCGAGCGCGGCCCGATCACCACGTCCGCTTCGCCGCGGCGGATGCGCCGCCACTCCCGCGACCGCACCGCGCTCCCCTGCATGGAGTGGAGCACCGCCACCGCGACGAACCGCGCGCGGAACCGCCGCACGGTCTGCGGCGTGAGCGCGATCTCCGGCACCAGCACGATCGCCTGGCGCCCCCGCCGCACGCACTCCTCCAGCGCGCGCAGATAGACCTCGGTCTTGCCGCTCCCGGTCACCCCCAGGAGCAGGTGCACGGCGAAGCGCGGGCCGATGAGGTCGTCCGCCATGGCCGCAAGCGCCTCCGCCTGGGCCGCGGCGGGCCGCGGCGGCGTCTCCCGCGCGACGGCGACGGCGCGATCCAGTTCGTCCGGCTTCTCCAGCGCGACCACCCGCACGCTGCCCGCCTTCTCGAGGGTCTTGAGCGCCGCGGGACTGCAGCCGGCCCGGGCGCAGAGCTCGGCGGGGGTGGGGGGGGAGGGGAAGGAGGCCAGCGCGTCGAGGAGCGCGCGACCCTTGCGCGCGCGGGCCGGGGGCTCGGCGTCGCCCACCCGCTCCACGCGGCGCACCTTGGGCCTTCCGCGCCGCACGCCGCCGGGCAGCATCGCCTGCAGCGCCTCCCCCAGGGAGCAGACGTAGTACTCCGCGATCCAGCGCGCCAGCGCGAGCAGCTCCGGCGCCACCAGCGGTTCGCTGTCCAGCACCGCGGAGATGGGGCGGGTCTTGGCGATGTCGGTCGCCTGCTCCAGCGCCACGCAGTAGCCCACCCGTGTGCTCGACCGGAAGGGCACCTTCACCCGCTGCCCGGGCTTCAACCCCTCGAGGAGCTCGTCGGGCACCGAATAGGTGAACTCCGTGGGCACCGGGAGATCGAGGGCGACGCGCGCGAACACCGGCGAAGAGCTTACGCCCTCATCGGGACAGGCGAACCTCGAGCTGGGCGGGCCCCTCGATCCGCATCGCGAAGGTGGCCGCGAGGGGGATGCCGATGTCGATGAGCCGGAAGGAGGGGAACCCGCCGTCGAGGGCGCGCAGCCCCGGCTCCGTCACCAGCCCGAGCAGCGCGGCGCCCTCGGCCAGGAGCGCGGGGTGGGCCGAGACCTGCAGGCTGGAGAGAAGACTCAGCGCACGCTCGCCCCGTGCGCAGGCGAGCGCCGTCCGAATCACGCTGGGCGCGCGCGCGCCGACGGCGAGATAGAAGACGCCACGGTCCACCGCCGTGGCGATCTGGAGTTCGGGCGCGTCCGGCGCGAGCGGGCGTAACGCCCGCGCAAGAAGGGGGGGAGGGCGCGGGAGGGGGGCCGTGCGCACCGTCGTGTCGGCGTCCTGCAGCGCGCTCCAGGGGATCGTCGCGGAGGCGTCGGGCCAGAGGAGGCTCGGACCCGAGGCGTCCAGCGCGCGCAGGCGGGCGGGGTCGGACGGCCGCACCGCGAGCAGGAGCGTGTAGGGCCGCCGCGGCTCGGCGGTGCGCACGAGGCCCAGCGCGCACGCCGCGTCGCCCGCCGCGAGGGCGGGAGCGAGCTGCTCCAGATCGGGGCCCGCCAGCGCGCCCGCAAGGAGGAGAAGCGTTTCCGCCGGGAGGTGCGGGAGCAGGGAGCCGACCTCCGCGCGCCGCGCCGCCGCCCCCGCGCGCGCAAGCAGCCCGTCGCGCAGGTGCAGCGTGGCGCGGAGCACCGCCGCTTCCTTCTCGCCGTCCCCGGGGGTCGCTCCCAGCACGAACCGTTCGCACTCCGCGACGAAGCGCGCCAGCAGCTCCGGCGGCAGGCCGGCGATCTGCGCCTCGTTCAGGAGCAGACCCTGGCTGAGGATGAGGCGCAGGACGACGGCGTCGCGCGGACTGCCCACGATGGAGACCGGCGCTTCGAGGCCCGCGACGACGAGCGGATTGTCCCGGCCCGGCTTGGCCCGTGCGCCGCTTGCGCTGGTCGACGCGAACGCGCCCACCCGCTCCGGTGTGCGCAGCCGCAGGTTCTCGCGGGCGCGGTCGAAGGCGCCGAGAAAGCTCTCCCAGTCGCGCACCGGCACGACGGTCACTTCGGTCAGCTCGCGCGTGAGGAAGCGCGCCACCGGCCGGTCGAAGTCCACGCCGTCCAGATCGGGGTTGTTGCAGGCGAGCCCCACGAAGAGCCTCCCCGCGTCCTCGCGCATCTCGCTCTGCTTGCCGGGGAATGCGGCGCGGAGCCGGTTCACCGACTGGTAGATCACCGCGAGGGGCGCATCCTCGGGCACGAGCGCGCTGAGGGCCACCGCGCCGCTCGACCCGGAGAAGTACTCGACGCCGATCGCGACGAGGAAGACGACCCCGGAGAGCCCGAGGAGCCAGGTGCGCATGCGCGGACCATGATACGCGGGTATGCTCTCGGCGATGCTCGCGCTCTCCACGGCCTGCGCCGGTCCTGACGATCTTGCGGCGTGCCTCACGGCGTTCCACGGCCTGGAAGCCGAGGCGGCGGCGTTGCATCGCCCTCCGCGCCGCGAGGAGGTGCCGGCGCTCGCCGCGCTGGCGCGCCGCTGGCGCTACGCCGCGGTCTTCGGCGCGGGCGGGGCGGAGGTGGGCTGCCGGCTCGTGGTCCTGGAAGGCGGCCCCGCGGGACCGGACCGCGAGCGCTCCCTCGAGGAGCTCTGCCGCCGCATCCACGCCCTGCGCGGCCTGCGCGTGGCGCTGCGCACGCCCCTCGATCCCGCGCACCACCCCGCCCCGGAGGAGATCGCGCTCCTTGCCTCCGAGGTGAAAGGGACGGGCTACTGGCACGACGAGGCGCGCGGCGGCCACGCCCATCTCGCCGCGGCGGGGGGGCACCTCTTCGGAGCCTCCTTCGACCCGCTCCTGGAGTCCGATCTGGTCGGCCTGCGCGAGGCGCTCCCGGCCGCCGCCCCGAAGGTGATCGCCTGCCGGCCCGGCGCGCCGCTGGCCGACGCCCTCCGCATCGCCCTCGGCGTCTTTCGCGGGTGAAGTAGGATTGGCGCCGTGAGCGCGCAACTCCCCACTCCCGACTTCCAGCTCCTTGCCTCGACCTTCGCGACCCAGGCCGCGGTCTCCCTCGGCCAGATGGACAATCCCGTCACGAAGAAGCGGGAGGTGGATCTCTCCCAGGCGAAGTTCGCCATCGATCTGCTCGAAGTGCTCCAGAAAAAGACCGCGGGCAACCTCGACGCCGAGGAGGAGCAGTTCCTGGAGCAGTGCCTCTACCAGCTGCGGCTGGTCTACATCGACAAGAGCGCGAAGCGGAAGTGACGGCGCCTCCCGGGCGCGCGTCCGCGACGCGCGTCCGCGATGCCCGGCGGCGATGCGCCGCGACGATGCGGCGAGTCAGCGCGGCAGACGGATCGAGACCTTCGTGCCGCGGCCCGGCTCGCTGTCGATGGCGATAGTGCCGCCGTGCCCTTCGACCACCTGCTTCACGATGGCGAGGCCGAGCCCCGCCCCCGACGTCTTGGTCGTGAAGTAGGGCTCGAAGAGTCGTCCGCGGTGCTCGGGGCGGATGCCCGAGCCGTCATCCTGCACCTCGAGCAGCGCCTGAGCGCCGTCGACGCGCGCGCGCAGCACTACGTTGCGGGCGCCGGCCTGGCGCGCATTGGTGACCAGGTTGATCAGCACGCGGCGGATCTCGTCGCGGTCGGCCTGCACCGGGAGCGCGCCAGCGGCGATCTCGCACGCCGTGGTCCCGTCGCCGGAGGCGTAGAGCGCGGCCACCTCCCGCGCCAGGGCGGCGAGGTCGAGCGCCTCCCGGCGCGGCGCGGGGAAGCGTGCGTAGGCGCTGAACTCCCCGGCGATGCGGCGCAGCGCCTCGATCTGCTCCAGGATCCTCCCCGCCCCCTCCTCGAACTCCGCCCGGAACTGCTCAGGGTCCTCGCGATAGGAGGCGAGCAGGTTCTGGATCGTCAGCTTGAGCGGCGTGAGCGGGTTCTTGATCTCGTGGGCGATCTGCCGCGCCATCTCGCGCCAGGCCGCCTCCCGCTCGGCGCGCGCGCGCAGCTCCTGCGCCTCGCGCAGATCGCGGGTCATGCGGTTGAAGTCGCGCACCAGATCGCCGATCTCGTCCAGGCGCCCCTCGGGGAGCTCCGCCGCCAGATCCCCCGCGGCCACCCGCTGCGTCGCCGCCTGCAACCGGCTCAGCGGCGCCGTGAGCGACCGCGCCAGGAAGAGCGCGGCGAACACGGTGACGGTGGCGGTGAGGAGGTAGGCGGCGAGGAGGAGCGCGGTCCCGACGCTGGAGCGCCGTTCGAGGGTGCGCCGGTCCTCGAGCGCGGGGGCGGCCAGGGTCATGGGCGGGCCGAGCCCCTCGGCGGGGAGCTGGCGGTAGGCCACGCGCAGCGCGCCGGTCCGGCCGAACGGTTCGATGCCGCTGAAGTCGGCGCGCCCGTGAAGGCTGAGGGCGACGAAGGTGTCGGCGGAGAGCCGCCGCGCCAGGAGACCGGTGTCCCAGACCCCCGGCCGGCTCGTCGCGATCAGCTCGGCGGAGCGGTAGAGATTGAGGTCGGCGCGATGGTCGGCGGCGAAGGCGGTGCACCAGGCGCTGTCGGGCGGCTCCGTGCGCTTGCGCAGGAGCGCCTCGGCCAGGTCGAGCCGGCGCTGGAGCCGTTCGAAGATCTCCGCCTCGTAGCGGTCGGTGGCCACGCGCCGGTTGTAGGCGGCCAGCAGGATGACGGGGGGCACGGAGAGCAGCACCACCGCAAGCGCGACGCGGTGGCGGAAGAGGAACCGCAGCCGCGAGCCGCCGCGAAGCAGGAGGACGAGCGCGTAGAGGAGGCAGACCACCGAGTCGACGAGGAGGATCTTGGCGAACTCGAAGGCGCCCTGCTGGAACGCGCTCTCCTCCAGCGCGATGGCGGCGTACCCGTCCGAGGAGGCGACGACGACGAGGCGCGCCTCGCTGTCGCGGTAGCGGATGGGCGCGTCCGCCATCCCCAGCGCGCGCGCCCGCGCGATGAGCGCGGCGGGGGGGGGCGCCAGCTCCGTGGTGCGGTCGCTCGTGCGCACCGGCGCGCCCTGCGCGTCGAGGTCGGCCAGGAGCAGCGGCTGCGAACCGGGACGCACGAGCCGGGCGAGCGGCTCGGAGAAGATGGCGGGCCGCAGATTGGCCAAGAGCGCGTCCCAGCGGTCGGGCACCGTGAACCGCGCCATCGCGACCACCCGATCGTCCCCGCTCGGCTGGAGCGGGAACTCGTGCACGTAGTAGCGGATCGCGGCGCCCTCCCCCCGCCCCCGGAGCACCTGGTAGCGCTCCTCGGTTCCCGTGGGCGGCGGCGGCAGCCACTCCTCCGGCGGGCTGTCGAGATCGAAGGCGCTGAGCCGACGCCCCTCCAGGTCCCAGACCTGCACCGCGCAGGCCTCCTCGCTCTCCCAGCCCGAGGCCGCCCAGAGCTGGTAGGCCAGGAGCCGCTCCTTTTCGCGCCCGCGCTCCCGCACATCCACGATGCGAAACGCCACGGAACGGTGCACGCCCCCTTCCGGGTCGCACGCCCGATCCACGGCGCGGCGCAGAAGCTCGCGCGCCTCGCGGTCCCGATCCTCGCCGACGAGCGTGCGCGCGCGCTGCGCCACCTCCGCGGTACGCGTGCGCGTCACGGCGCCGCTGAGGAGAAGGAAGGAGACAAGCGCCGCCAGGAAAGCGAGGGCGGCCGCGCGCTGCGGCCGCGTGTCGCCGCGTGCCAGCGCCAGGGAGGCGAGCCCGCAGCCGGCGGCGAGCAGCGGGCCCCTCCAGGGAAGCGCGGCCAGCGCGACGGCGAGAAGCGGCGCGGCGGCGCCCCAGGGATGGACGAGGGAGCCCCAGCGGATCGCGGCGCGGGCGAGAAGGAACGCGGCCACGGTGGCGAGGCAGACCGCGGCAAGGGAGAGGGCGGCGAGGGGGGCGGGGAGGACCTGGAGCGGATCGAAGATCTCCCCGCCCCCGGCCGCGGCATCGAGAAAGGCCGCGTACGCGGTGGGGAGAATCGCGCAGCAGGCGGTCGCCGCCGCCGCGGCGGGCAGCGCCCCTTTGCGGCTGCCGGCAAAGTGCGCGTCGCGGGCCAGGAGCGCCCCGGCGAACGCCGCCGCAAACCCGCTCAGGAAGAGCGCGCCCGGCGAACCGAAGAGCCCGCCCGCCGGGATCTGCAGCAGCGCGAGCCCCCCCCGCACGCCGAGGACGAGCGCCAGGGCGAGGCCCGTCCGCGGGAGCCCTCCGTGCGCGAGGCGGCGCCCGAGGAGGCGCCAGCCGCTCGCGGCGCCGGCGGAGAGCAGGAGCGCGAGCAGGACGCGATCGAAGAGCCGCGCCGCGGCGGCGCCGCGCAGGGCCCGCGCCGAATCGCTTTCCGGGAGAAGGGTGACGTGGCAGATGTCGGGCACGACGAAGCGCACCTCGCGCGCGTCGGAGGCGCTCGCCGCGGGCACCGGCCGTTCGCCGAAGAGGAAACGCACCCGGGCGATCCCCGCGCTCGCGGCGATCTCCTGCGCGAGATCGCGCGGCTGGGGCAGCCGCTCCTCGATGGCGAGGAAGGCGAGGGCGGCCTCCTGATCCACGGGGTAGGCGGCGTAGAGGACGCGGTGGGCGGGACGATCCAGCACGCCGAAGGAGGAGAAGCCCATCGCCACCTCGGGGAAATCGACCGCGCGCGACGCGTCGAAGCTGCGCCCGGCCCAGACGCGCGCGTGGTCGGAGGGGTCGAGGAGCACGACGCCGTCCACGCCCTCCTCCTCGATCAGCTCGCGGGCGCGGTCGAAGAGGGAGACCGGCGGGGCGGCGCGCTCGCGTCCCAGGGCCGCCAGCCGGTCCGCCGCGCGCTCCACCTTGCGGCGCCAGACGCCGAACTTCTCCTCGATGATCGTGCGCGCTTCCGCCAGCCGCGCCTCCGGGTCGGGCCCGGCTGCGAGGCGGGCGCGGACCGCCCACAGTGCCGCGAGGAGGAGCAGTCCCGCAAGCGCCCATGCCCCCCGGCGGCGCGCGCCCGTGCCTGCGGGGCTCATGCCTCGGGCTTCTGCAACCCGTACTTCTCGATCTTCTTGTAGAGATTGCTGCGCTGCATGTTGAGCAGTTCGGCGGTGCGCTTCACGTTCCAGCGGTTCTCGATCAGCTTGCGTTCGAGGAAGTCGCGCTCGGCGGAGTCCTTGAACTGCTCGAACGTCGCCGCGCCGGCGGACGGGCCCTCCCGGGCATGCCCCACCCCCGGTCCGAGCGCCCGCGTCACGTCGGCGGCGGAGAGGAGGGGGCCGGGCGCCAGGATCGCCAGGTGCTCGATGACGTTCTTGAGCTGCCGGACGTTGCCCGGCCAGGGCTCGCGCGACAGCGCCTCGTTCGCCTCCGGCCCGAGCTGGCGCGGCTCGACGCCGTGGCGCTTCACCGCCTCGGCCAGGAAGGCGGCGGCGAGCAGCGGGATGTCGCTGCGGCGCTCCCGCAGGGGCGGGCAGCGCAGCTCCACCACGTTGAGCCGATAGTAGAGGTCTTCGCGGAACGTGCCCTCGCCCACCTCGGCGAGGAGGTTCTTGTTGGTCGCGGCGATCACCCGCACGTCCACCTGGATGGGCTTGCTCCCGCCCACGCGCTCCACGCGGTTCTGCTCCAGCACGCGAAGCACCTTCGCCTGGGCGGCGAGGTCCATGTCGCCCACCTCGTCCAGGAAGAGCGTCCCGCCGTCCGCCAGCTCGAACTTCCCCTTCTTCATCGCAAACGCGCCGGTGAACGATCCCTTCTCGTGGCCGAAGAGTTCGCTTTCGAGGAGGTCGCGCGGGATCGCCGCGCAGTTGACGTCCACGAAGGGCCCGGCGGAACGCGGGCTCAAGTCGTGGGTGCGCCGCGCCACCAGCTCCTTGCCGGTGCCGTTCTCCCCGGTGATGAGGAGGCGCGCCTGGCTCGGCGCGACCCGGTCGATGGCCTGGAGCAGCTCCCGAATGGCCGGCGACTCGCCCAGGATGCGCGCCGCGTCGCGCTCCCTGAGCTGGCGGTTCTCCCGCTCGAGGCGCACCTGCGCCAGGGCATTGCGCGCCTTGAGCAGCACCAGGTCGCGGTCGAGCGGCTTCTCCAGGAAGTCGAGGGCGCCCTTCTTGGTCGCCTGCACCGCCGACTCGATGGTCCCGTGGCCCGAGATCATGATGACGGGCAGGGCCGGCTTCAACGCCCGGATCTCCGCCAGGATCTCGAGCCCGTCCCGCCCCGGCATTTTGATGTCGAGGAAGACCAGGCCGATCTCGTCCGGTCCGGCGAGCAGCGCGAGGGCCTGCTCCCCGTCCGCCGCCTCCAGCCCCTCCAGCTTGGCGGAACGGAGGGTCTGGGCCAGGGCCTGCCGGATGTCCGGCTCGTCGTCGACGATGAGCGCTTTCATGGAGAGATCCCTCGAATCCTACACTGTCCTCCCCCGGGGACACCAAGGGCGTCCGGAGGGGGTTTCCGCAGGGCGGGCGCAAAGCCCGGACCAGTAACCCTCCGCTCCCCGCGCGCGTTGACACAATGGACCCCATGCAGGCGCCCGGCGAAGCCTTGATGGCGAAGATGGCGTCGGGCGACGTGGCGGCCTTCGAGGAGTTTCTCTCCACCTTTCAGGGTGCGGCCCACCGGTTCGCCTACCGCATCTTCCGGGACCGTCAGATCGCCGAGGACGTCACCCAAGAGTTCTTCTTCAAGCTGTTCCGGAACGCCGGCCGGTACGAACCGGCCGGGAAGTTCACCACCTACTTCTACAAAGTGCTCAACAACCTCTGTCTCGACACGCTTCGTCGCATGAACCGCAAATCGATGCCTGCGTTCCAGTCCTTCGAGAACCCCGTCCTGGACGGGATGGCGGGGGGCGGGGACCAGGGCCAGCCGGAGAGCGCGGCCCACGCGGAGGAGGAGCGCGGGCTGGTGCGCGAGGCGATCGCGCGGCTTCCCGAGGCGCAGCGGCAGGTGATCGTCCTGCGCGAGCTGGAGGAGATGAAGTACCGCGAGATCGCGGAGATCCTCGACCTCTCCCTGAACGAGGTGAAGGTCCTGATCCATCGCGGGCGGAAGGCGCTCCTGAAGATTCTGCGGTATTCGCCGCTCTTTCGAGGTTCGGAATCATGATCAGCGACGAGATGCGCGAACTTCTCTCGGCCTACGCGGACGGCGAGCTGCGCGATACCGACGCCGCGCGCGTCGAGGAGATGGTGAAGCGCGACGCCGCTTTGCGCCGCGAGATCGCCGACCTCCGCGGCCTCGGCCGCACGCTCCGCGCCTGGGACGAGGCGGAACACGCCGTCCCGCCGTCGCCGCAGCTCAAGGCGCGAGCGATGGCGCGGGCGCGCAGCTTCGTCGCCGGGCCGCCGGCGGTCGGCGCCGGACGCCTCTTCCCGCCGCGGCGCTCCCTCGCGGCCGCGGCGCTCCTTGCCTCGGCCGCTCTCGGCCTCCTTCTCGCCCGGGGCAGCCCGCCCTCGACCGTCACGGTGGAAGCGGAGCAGCCGCGCATCGCCACGGCGCCGCTCGCGCCGCTCCCCGACCTTGCCGGCGCCCCCGCCCCCGACTCCGCGCTTCCCCGCGAGGAGGAATCGGTCGCGCTGGCGCGGGCGTTCTGGAGCCGCATCTCCCTGCGCGACCTGTTCGAGGGGAGCTCCGCCCGCGGCGCCTACCACGACGGCGTCTTCTGGGAGGACGGCCCCTACGCGCTCTTCGTACGCATGGAGGAGGAGCTCGGCGCCATCGATCGGCTGCGCGCCTCCCTGCCGGAGGAGCGCGAGACGCGCACCGGGGTTTGGAACGCCGAGGCGCTCCAGCTGGTGCGGGGGTTCGAGCCGGCCCGCGCGGCCGAGGCGCTGGTGCTGTTCCGGCGCGCCGCGCGCGATGCCGTGGATCCGGTGCGCGCCCTGGGCGTGAAGGGCCACAGCATCATGGACCACGAGCCCGATCCGATGCGCGTGCTCGTGGCCAACGAGACCGATGAGCCGGTGCTGCTGCTGATGGGAGAGGTGCTCGTCGCCGGCGACAAGACGCGCCGCACGCGTGTCGTCGCCGCCGACAGCTGGGTCGGCGCGCGGGACACGCAGATCGTGCCGGTGGCCTGGGCCGACGCCGTCGAGGCGCCGGTGCCCTGGCGTGCCAACCTCGATGTCCGGCAGGCCGCGCTGGGGCCGGCGCTGCGCCGCATGCTGGCGGGGCGTCCGGGCCGCGACGCGGCGTTTCTTCAGAGCGTGGCGGAGTCGGCGGGCGGTCGCACCCTGGCCGACGACCTCGACCGCAAGGATTCCGTCCTCGAGCGGCGCCTGGCGCAACTCCTCAAGTCGCTCGAAGGGTCCGGCGACGCGAGCCTCACCGGGTTCGCGGTCCTCGCCGGCGGCGAGGTGAAGGGCGTGGAGCTCTTCAGCGACCCCGCCCTCATGAGGTCGATGGCGCCGCGCCTCCTGCGCGGCTATCTTCGCGAGCTGGGCGACTCCCTCGATCTCCGCGCGCCGGGCGCGCGGGAAGCGGAGATGCTCCGCGTGGCCGAGCGCATGGTCCTGGGCACGCCGGCGCGCACGCTGCAGGTGGAGGAGCGGCGTCGCGACGGCTGGCCGGCCGCGCTCGGCCTGCGCGAAGTGACGTTGCGGGGGCCCGGGGGCAAGGTGATCGGCCACGGCCTCATGGCGCGCGACCGTCCGGTGCACCTCGCGCTATTCCCCTGACGGGGCGCGCGTGGTCTAGAGCCTATCCGAGAACCCGGCGTCAACACCGAGGCCGAGCGAGCGGGCCGAGCGCGAGCCGCG
>JBQTIG010000122.1:0-24714 GCA_052388375.1 Planctomycetaceae bacterium
GCTCGTGTCCGCGCGCCACCTGGGCTGAAGGGTGGCGCGCGAGGCGCCGGCCAATCTGGAGGACCAGCGCGGCGTGGATGACCTCTCGCGTTTCCGCGACCGGGGGAGGAGACTGGATCGGGTGCTCGAAGTGCGGCGCGGAAATCCCCTTCGGCTTGTCGGACCCACGGTGACCCGGCGCGGCGTCGCCGGCCCTTGCCGCGGTGGGGGTGGCGGCGCTGCGTGCGGCGATCCGACGCCGAGGCCGGGTGCGTTCGTCCTGCACGCGGGCCTCGTCGTCGCGGTCGTTCGGAACGGGACATCCTCGGATCGGCCGCGGCACGCGGAAGTCGACGGGTTGGCCCCGTGAGCCGCATCGCCGCGCGCGCCGTCCCTCTCCTCCTGATCGGTCTCGTGCTCTGGCTCGTCGGTTGGCAGGACCGCGTGTGGGACGCGTCGGGCGACCCGCACGCCGGCCGCATCGTCTCGCAGACGGAAGATGCCGTCGTTCTCGAGAAGAGCGGCGAGCGGCATCGATTCGCGAATCCGGATCGCGTGCGCCGCGGCTTGAGGGGAGCCTTCGAGAGCCTTGGGCGGCGGCCAGGCTGGGCGGTGCTGGGCGCCCTGAGCCTGCTGATCAGCGCGGCGCTCATGCAGGTGCGCTGGGGCATCATGCTCCGGGGCGCCGACCTCCACACGCCGTGGCGGGAAGTGTTCCGGCTCGGATGGATCGGGTTGTTCTTCAGCCAGGTCATTCCGGCGGGCCAGGTCGGCGGCGACGTCGTCAAGGCGACAGCCATCGCGCACCGCCACGCGAACGCGCGATCGCAGGCCGTTGTCAGCGTCCTCGCGGAGCGCGGCATCGGTCTGCTTGTGCTCTGCCTCGCCGCGGTCGTCGGCGTCGTCTCGGCGCCGGGCGGCTCGCGCATCGACGTCGCTCGCACCGTCGTCCTCCTGTTCTTCGCGATCAGCGTCGGCTTTCTCGCGCTGCTCTCATGGCCGCGGCTCCGCCGCGCTCTCCGCATCCGCAAGCTCCTCGCGCGCTTTCCGCTGGCCGAGAGGCTCGGCGCCGCCTTCGTGCTCTACGGCGGCCGCCCCGCCGTGGTCGGGCGGGCCGTTGCCGCCGGCATGCTGGTGCACCTCTTCTATCTGGGGTACTTCCTCTGCGCCGGGCGCGCGTTCGGCGCGGACCTCGGCGCATTCGCGCTGCTGGTCGCGATTCCCGTCGCGCAGATGGCGGGCAACCTCCCGGGGCTTCCGGCCGGCTGGGGCGTGGGGGATTTCGCCTTCTTCTTCTTCCTGCCGGCCGCGGGCGTGCCCGCCGGCACAGCGGTCGCGCTTTCGTTCACGTTCCGCGCCGTGTTCATGCTTCTCTCCCTGCCCGGTGGGCTCCTCCTCGGCCGCAGGAACCGCTCGGCTGCCCGATGAGAACGGTGCCCTCGCAAGCCAACGCGATGAGCCCGCCGACCCCAGGATCCTGCTCGCCGGCGCGACCGGCCGCATCGGCGGACGCCTGCGCCGCCGGAGCCGCCTCGCGCCGCTCGTACGCGGGAGCCCGAGCGCTCGCCGCCCGCGCCAGCCGGAGCGGCCCGCGCTCCACCGGCCGTGCGAGGGGCGCTTCGAGGATCGCCTTCGATCGCGTGAGCCGCGGTTCGAGGAGAAGAACGGCCCCGGTCGCGTTGCGGGCACCGCGGGCGCCGCGCCCGCTCAGACCCCCCCTCCGACCTCCCTGCGCCCCACGAATGCCGTGGTTCCAGCCCGCTCCCGGCTATCCGGCTCGCCCCGGGACCCCTCATCGCTGTCCGTGCGGCCGCCGGAGGAGCGCGGATGGGGGGGGCTCCGGGGGACCCGAAGACGGTGGGCGCGGTTCCGTACGCGGTCCACGCCGGGATCGGGCCGCGCCCTCGCGCGCGTCGGATGTCGCGAGTCGCGATCTCGCGCGGTGCGCAGCCTGCGGGGACGCCTTCAGAAGAGGATCTGCAGTTGGATGCGGAACACGATCTGGCCGGTTGCGAACGTCGTGTCGCGGCGGTAGTCCGTGTACTTCTGCGTCACCGGCACCGCATCGAACGCGTAACCGAAGTCGCCGGAGAGCTTGATCCTGTGGCGCTGGAAGTAGTAGTTCGCGCCGACCGTCAGGATGTTCGCCGTGTCCGGCGGAACGAGGGGATCGAGATCGGCGTACTCGTAGCGGACGACCACCTCGAGCTTTTCGGTGAGGAAACAGCCGCCGTGGACGACAAAGCCGAAGAGGTTCCGGGTCCCCCCGACTCCCCCCTCATCGACGTCCATGAAGATGCCCTCGAGGAACACGTTCGCGCCCCCGAACTCGAGCGATGCGTCGAAGGAGAGGAGGACCGCGTCCATCTCCCCCACGGGCGTCCCGGTCTCGCCGCCCTGGACGTGCGCGTTGATCGCCAGGAGGATGCCCGACGCGTCGCCGCGGAAGCTCGTGAAGTCCTCGAAGATTTCGAAGGAGCCCCTGACGAGGAGCTCGCCGCGCAGCGTGACCGCGTAGTCCGTGTCGCCCGCGAGCAGGGCCGTGTTGACGCCGCCGTCGCCGTCGGTGAAGGAGACCGAGGCCCTCCACCTCTCGCGGATGTAGCCGACGGCCACGCCCTGCAGCCGCTCGCCGCTCGTGAGCGCATCGTTCACGACGGAACGCTCCACGAGGAGCTGGAGGGCGGAGTCCACGATCTCCTCGCGGAGCGCCGGGCACTTGAACTGTCCGGCCGTGAAGGACCAGTCGCCGACGTAGCAGGTGACCCACGCATCCTCGAGCGTGAACCCGCCGCCATCTGGGTCGAAGTTGCCCTGGAGCTTGTAGGTCCACTGCCTGCCGAAGAGGTTCCCGCTCGCCGCGAGCTTCGCGCGCGGGATCTCGAACCCCGCGAGGCTCGGGTCGCCGAGCGTCTGTTCCTGCGCGTGGATCGCGTAGCGCACCTGGAGCTGGCCGGAGAGCCGCAGGAGGAAGTCCCCGGACGCGTCCCGCAGGAAGAACCCCCGCGCCTCGGTCGCCGTGCAGCCGCACCCGTTGCGGAAAAGGACGGCGCCGTAGCCCGCGAGCGGCTCCCCGGCGTCCCCCGGCGGTGGGTTGCTGGCGAGGTACTTCTCGACCGCGGTCTCGAGCGTGGCGCGGTCCTTCGCGGCGCCTTCCTGCTCGAGCTTCGCGAGTCGCTGCTCCGCGGCCGCGAGACGCTCGCGCAGAGCGGCGCTCTCGTCCGCGGCGTCGTCGGCGAGGGCCGCGGCGGCGATCAGGAAGAGGGCGACGGGGATGCGCATCGACCTGCCTTTCAGCTGCGGAAGGAGATCCGTTCGACGAGGGCCTCGCCGATGTTCCGGCCGACCTCGACGCCGGCCTCGTTCGCGGTCCGGATGTGGATGCCCGCGTAGAGCCGCGACAGCGCGCACTCCTCGGCGGCCGCCGCGAAGGAGGAGAAGAAGCGCACGGGAAGGCCGCGCGAGACGTGCGTCCAGTCCGCGAAGGAACGCTCGCCGAAGAGGTCGGCGAGCACCGTGGCCGCCGCGCCGGACTCCGTGCTGTGTCCGGAGATGTAGTCCGGGAAGGGCGGCGTGCCGACGAGCGGCAGCCACGCACGGTCGAAGTTCTCCTGGATGTACGTCACCGGCCGGAGCTGGTTGTGCGCGAACTTCGCCTCCCAGCAGGTGATGAAGGCGTCGGCCATCGCGAGACCGATGCGTGCGTAGGCCTCGGCCGCGACCTCGAGAGGCAGATCGTCCTCGACGCAGAGCTGGCTCACGATGTTGACCCAGTGGCCCGGCGGCGTGCTCGTGGCGCCCGGGTCGTCGGCCCAGAAGAGCGCGATCGCCCTCTGCTCCGGGGTGAGGTTGTTGACCGTGTCGTAGACCTCGCGCTCTTCGGCGTAGAGCTGCGACGACGGGTCGGTGGAGTAAGGGGGGGGCGGGGGGGGCGCGAACTCGACGGACGAGGCGACGACGAACGTGCGCATGTCGCCCCAGAGCGGCTGGAGCGCGCGACGGAAGGCCGTCGGCGTCGGGACCCATAGGCCAGGGCCGATCGGGGGCACGTAGGTGGCCTGCGCCGCGTTGATGGTCTCCCAGCCGTCCGCGTTGGCCCACGCGAGGAGAGCGGTGCCGAGCGCATTGCCGTAGATGAAGGAGCGCTGCCAGACGTCGGCCGGCACCGCCTGCTGCCGCCGCGCGTCCCAGAGCTGCTCCATGCTGTTGATCGCCTGGGTCGCGAAGGGCCCGGTGGTGCTCGTCGGCAGGACCATGCCGGGCGCAAGCCCCCGCAGGAGGACCGCGCAGGCGCGGTTCGCGACCGTGGACGGGTCGTAGGGGGTCGCGAGAGAGGGGGACGGAACGGGACCCGGCAACGCCGCGAGGCCGCTGAGCTGGCCGCCGAGGGAGTTGTAGAGGGGGTTCCCGACGATCGCGCCCTCGTAGAGCGCGATGCTCGCGTAGGCATAGAGCCGCGACGCCGAAGTGGGCGGCAGGCCCTCGCTCTTGACCACGAACTGCGCGAGGTCCATCCACTCGACGAGCGTGCCCGAGGCGAACCGGGCCGCCTCCCGGGTCTCGAGCTCGAGCCTGCTCCCGCAGGACAACGCGGTTGCGAAGAGGAGGACCGCGACGACTCTGCGGATAGCGGGCATTCCGCTCTCCGGCGCAAATCCAGGACCAGCTACGGGAAACGCGGCTCGGCGCGTGTCCGTGGTTGCGGAGACGAGGATGCGAGCTCCTGATGCGGACGGCTCGGTCCGCACCCCGGCGGCGGGTCCGTAGCTCCTACGTACGGGAGTGCGGAGTCGCACGGCACTCGAGGACGGGCCTCTTCGCGTGATCATGTCGGTTCGACCCGTTGGTTCCGAGAAGCCGTCTCGCGTCGGCCTTCGTGCTTCCGCACCTCCGCGATCCGTCGAGGAGGAGTGGCCGCCGAGACTCCGCGTGCGCCGCTTCAGGTCGAGGTCGCTCTCGCCGCCGGCAGGGGCGGCTCCGGGTCCTCGGCGTCGAGCGCGCCGGTCCTCACGAAGGGACGCGCCCAGTCGACGTCGCCCATTCGACTTCTGGTGTGCGCAGGAGCGGTGGAGCCACAGGGTTCGACCTGCCGTGGAGCGCCGCCTCGCGGGCGGGAAGGCGAACCGCCCTTTGTGCGGTGCCGATCCCAGGGTGGAGTTGCCGCCCGAGGAGGTCGCGCCGGGGGCCTCCCAACGCCCCGCGGTGGCGCGGAGGGGAACGCACGAGCAGGGGGCGTGACAGCGCCGACGATGGAACGGTCTCCTACCGAATGCCGGGAGAGGAAAAGAATGCATCTCCTCACTTTTGCGTGGGTGACGGGAGGGGCGGATCGAGCCGGATCCCGCCGCAGCAGAGGGGGAGCATGGCGATCAGGGGCTCGGGGGTGTGGAAGCCGAACGCCCGCCGGGCGATCATCCGGAGCTTGTTGTTGAATCCCTCGACGATCCCGTTGGTGAGCCGCTCCTTGAAGTAGGCGACGACGCCTTCGAAGTGCGTGCGGATCGTGCGCGCCGACTTCACGAAGGGGCTGAGCTTCGAGCGGCAGGCCCAGGCGAGCCAGTCCCCGAGCGCGCGCGCGGCGTGGCCGGGCTGTTTGTAGTCGAGCGCCCGGGCGAGGGTCTCCCTCAGGAGGTAGGCGCGGTAGAGCGGCCGGTTGGTCCGCTGGAGGTCCTTGAGCTTCTCCCTCTCCCTCCGCTCGAGATTCCACGGCCGCTTCAGGCGCGCGTAGCGGCTGTGCTTCACGGCGTGGCCTTCGACCGCGTCCGCCTCGCGCACCACCGCGCGTCGGACCTCGTCGAGGGTGTCGGACGCGAGCCTTTGGACGTGGAAGCGATCGAAGACGATCCGGGCGTGCGGCGCGAGCGCCTCGATCGCCTTCGCGTAGCCACCCGCCATGTCGACCGTGATCGTCTCGACCGAGCGCGTGCGCTCGACGCCGAGTTCCTCGAAGAAGCGTGCGAGCGTCTCGGCGGATCGCCCCGGCGCCGCCCAGACCACGCGCCGCCGGTCGTGGTCGACCACGGTCGTGAGGTAGTGGTGACGCTTGCGGTAGCTGAACTCGTCGACGCCGATCCGGCGGAGCCCGACCAGCCGCTTCGGGTCGAGCCGCCGCGCGACGACCCGGCTCACGACCTCGCCGACGCTCCGCCAGGAAACCCCGAGCTGCCCGGTCACCTTCGTCTGGTCCATCCCCTGCGCGAGGTACGCCACGAGCTCCTCGAAGTCGCGGGTGAACCGGCTCCGGTGCTCCGCCGAGGGCACCTTCTCGGTCTACACGCCGCACAAGGAGCACTCCACCCGCCGCGGCGCGTACTCGAGCCAGATCCTCAGCCGCCCGATCCCGAGGTGCCGCTACCGTCGGAGCGGCGCCCGGTCGTACCCGGGAGCCTTGACGCCGCACGCCCCGCAACGCGGCACGCTCCACCGCGGCCGGACACGCACGACCAGCCCCTCCGCCGGGAACACAAGGTCCTCGACGACAACCCCCGTGACGCCGAGCATCCGGCGAAGTAAGGTGGGGACGCGCACGGGGCCACGCTCCTCGCTGTGTGGTTTCGCATTCCCACAGCAGAGCAAAGGCCCCGTACGCGTTTCGACCTTCCCGGGACGTACTCGTCCTTCCCCCCCCTCAAGAGCCTCCCCTTCCTGCCTCTACGCCGCGCCGCAGCCGCGCGCCAGCCCGAACCGCAGCGACGGGGCACCCACGGAATCATCAGGAGAGCCCTAGTTCAGCTCGCAGCGCATGGTGCAGCAGCACGCGGCAGCCGCCTACCCCGCCCTCGCGGACGCCTAGGAGTGTGCCCGGGACACGGCGCCAGCGGACCGTTCCGAGGGCGGGCTGCCCCGGACGAACGCCTCCTGGAGGCGCACCGGGACCGCGAGGGGGGCGGAAGCCGTCGCCGAGCGCGCCCGCTTCGGGAGCGAGGTGGAACCTGGCTGGCTCGCCTGCCCGCGCTCCCCCCTGAACCCCCCGCCCCCCGTTCTCGTCTTACGCTCCATGAGGCGCATCGCACTTCTCCTCCCCCTCCTGCTTTTCGCTCTCACGCCGGATGCGTCCGCCCAGGGCATCGTCCTGGAGCGGATCCGGATCCAGCCCCCCGAGCCCCCTCCCCGCGGACCCCTCCCCATCCGCCTTCAGGAGCACCGGGTGAAGATCCGCATCGTCGATCAGGTGGCGGAGGTGGAGGTCGAGCAGGTCTTCTTCAACCCCAATCCGTGGGAGATGGAGGGGGTCTATCTCTTCCCGCTGCCGGAGGGCGCGGCCCTCTCGCGGTTCACCATGACCATGGGCGGGAAAGTGGTGGAGGGCGAGGTGCTGGACGCCGAACGGGCGCGCGAGATCTACCGCTCCATCGTCTACCAGCGGCGCGATCCGGGGCTCCTGGAGTTCGCCGGGCGCGCCTGCCTGCGCGCCTCCCTGTTTCCGATCCCGCCGCGGGGCGAGACGCGGGTGACGCTGCGCTACGCCCAGGTGCTCACCCCCGAGGGCGGCTTGGTGGAGCTCGCCTACCCGATGAAGTCGGACCGCTTCGGCCCCTCGGCGGTGGCGATCTCGGGCGAGATCGATGTGCGGTCGTCGGGCGGCGTGGCCACCTTCTTCAGCCCCACGCACAAGCTCGACATCGTGCGCAAGAGCGACATCCACGTGGTCGGCTCCTTCGAGGACCGGCAGTCCGCCGCCGACAGCGACCTGCGCATCCTCTACGGCCTGGGCAACAAGGATTTCGGCGTCACGGTGACGAGCGCGAAGCCCGCGGGCGAGGACGGCACTTTCCTCATCCTGCTCGCCCCCCGCGCCGAGATCGACGCCAAGGACATCCTGCCCAAAGACATCATCTTCGTCCTCGACACCTCCGGCTCCATGGGGGAGCGGGGCGGCGCCAAGATGCGCCAGGCCAAGGCGGCGCTCACCTACGCGCTGGGACGGCTCGACGCGCGCCACCGCTTCAACGTGATCGCCTTCAGCACCGAGGCGCGCCCCTTCCGCGATGCGCTGGTGGAGGCGACGCGGGATAACGTGGATGCCGCGGTGGCCTACGGCAACGGCCTCAACGCCGCGGGCGGCACCGCCATCCACGACGCGCTGGTGCGCGCGCTCGCGCTGCCGCGCTCCGACGGTCGGGTGCCGCTGGTGATCTTCCTCACCGACGGCCAGGCGACGATCGGCCCCACGGACACGAAGGCCATCCTCAAGGCGGCGCGGGACGCCAACGTCGCCCAGGCGCGGCTCTTCGTGTTCGGCGTGGGCGACGACGTGAACGCCACGCTCCTCACCGCGCTGGCCGACGAGAACCGCGGTTCGGGCAACTTCGTCTCCGAGCGCGAGGACATCGAGGTGAAGGTCTCCGCCCTCTACGAGAAGGTGGCCTCCCCGGTCCTCACCGACGCGCGGCTCGAGCTGGGCGACCTGGGCGTGTACGACGTCTACCCGCGAGGGCTGGGCGATCTCTTCAAGGGCCAGCTGGCGGTCGTGGTGGGGCGCTACAAGAAAAGCGGCCCGCGCGCCCTGACCCTTCGGGGAAGGATCGGCGCGAAGGAGTACAGCTTCGTCTACGAGGCGCAGTTCGGGGGAGGGGGCGGGGGCGACTTCCTCCCGCGCCTCTGGGCCGTGCGCAAGGTGGGCTATCTCCTCGAGGAGATCCGCAAGAACGGCGAGCAGCGCGAACTGGTCGACGAGGCGAGGGCGCTGGGCATCCGCTACGGCATCCTCACCCCCTACACCTCCTTCCTCGTCGTGGAGGAGGACGAGTTGCGGCGTCGCAACCCGCCGCCGGCGGGGGACGTCGACGCCTCGCCGGCGCCCGGACGCGTGCGTGACGAGGCGGCCGCCGAGGCGCGCAAGGCCGGGGACGCCTTCAGCGACCGCGCGGAGGCCGGGAGCGAGGCCGTCGCCGGCGCGCGGCTTGTCTTGGAGCTCAAGGAGGAGGAGACCGCAAGCGATGCGACCGGCATCGGCGTGAAGATGGTGGGCGGCAAGACCTTCCGTTTCCAGGAGGGCGTCTGGCGCGACACCTCGCTTCCCGCGCAGTTCACCTCGAGGAAGGTGACCTACCTCAGCGACGACTACGGTCGCCTCCTCGCCGACACCACCCTCGCGCGCTACCTCTCCGTGGGGGAGCGCGTGATCGTGCAGCACCAGGGGACGGTTTTCGAGATCGTGAGCGACTGAGGAGCGGGGCAGCGCGGGGCGGTGGTAGGCTTGCCGCCGCCCCGCCATGGTCTCCCGCGGCCTCGATGCCGTCCTCGGCAAGGCAGTGCGCGCATCCGTGCCGGGGCTCCTTGCGCTCTCCCGGTTCGGCTCCACCGCGGCCGGGGATACCCACGCGCGTAGCGACCTGGACTTGGAGCCTATCCGAAAACCCGGCAACCTTCGGCCGGCTGCGCGGGCCGATCGCATCGCCTCTCCTCCATCGCCGTAGTTCGCCAAGACTGCTTCGTCGTCGCGGCTCGCGCTCGGCCCGCTCGCTCGGCCTCGGTGTTGACGCCGGGTTTTCGCATAGGCTCTTGGCCGTTCTGGCGCGGGAACCGAGCGAGGCCGCGGAGCGGATGGAACTCGCCGCAAGACTGTCGACGCTTGCGCGCCGCGAGGTGGACCTCCTCGACCTGCGGCGTGCCACGACCGTGCTGCGGAAGCAGGTCGTGTCGACCGGGCTCGCCCTCGTCGTGGTCGACGAGGGGGAGCGCAGGCGTTTCGAGGACGGCCCGTTCAGCGCCTGTACGCGCCTCAACGAGGAGAGGCGGGCGATCCTGGATCGGGTCCGTGCGGCGGAGGGGCGCGTCCATGACCGATGATGTCCCCCTGAACAAGGCCGCCATCATCGAGCGCTGCATCCTGCGGATGCGCGAGGTGTTCGGCAACCGGCCGGGGCACCTGCACAAGGAGAGGATCCGCCAGGAGTCGATCCTGCTCCACCTGCAACGGGCCTGCGAGGCAGCCATCGATCTGGCGATGCCCGAGGTGAGGTGGCGCCGCCTCGGCGCGCCCCAGGAGAGCCGCGAGGCGTTCTCGTTCCTGGAGGGGGCCTGACTCCTCGATGCGGAACTCTCGTCGCGTCCGCGGGACATGGTCGGATTCCGCGAGGTGGCGGTGCAGGACTCCAGGGACCTCGACCTCCGGATCGTCCCGTCGATCCTGGAGAACCGCCTCGACGAGTTTCTGCGAGTCTCGGCACGCGCCCTGAAGGGAGCGGGAGGACCCTGAGGCGAGCCGCGCGGCCGATCCGCCGGCCCCGCCCCCCTCCCTCGCCTTCCGTGCGATGATGCCGCCGTGGCGGCGACGCTTCTCGTTCTCCTGCTGCTCGCGCCCGACCCGTTCGAGGTCGACTTCGGCACGACGTCGGCGCAGCGGGTGCGGCTCTTGCGCCACACCCACCCCCGCGTGCGCGCCAGGGCCGCGATGCTCCTGGCCCACGCGCGCAAGGACCACGCCATCGCGGGGCTTCTGGCCGCGCTGGACGACGAGGAGCCGGCGGTGCGCGAGCAGGTGGCGCTCGCGCTGCGCGCCTTGGGGGACGAGCGCGCGGTCCCGTTTCTGGTGCGGCGGGTCGCGGAAGAGGGCTCCGCCCGCGTGCAGGCGGCCTGCCTCCTGGCGTTGGGCGCGAGCGGGGGCTCCTACGCCGCGCGCGCCGTGGCGCCCTTCCTGGAGCATCCGGTGCGGGAGGTGCGCGCCGCCGCCGCGCAGGCGCTCGGGCGGCTCGGCGACGCGTCGCACCGCGCGGCCCTCTGGGCGGTGCTGCGGTTCGATCCCGACGACCCGGGGTTCACCGTGCGCTCCTCGGTCCTGGGGGCGTTCGTCCAGCTTGGCTGGCGCGAGGAGGTGAAGCGCGCCGTCGGGGAGCTGGAGGCGGCGGGCGCGCTGCAGCACTGGTACGCGCGCACCGCGATCGCCGGGGCGGTGGGGCGCGCCGGGCTGGCGGACCGCCGGGAGTGGCTCTCCGGACTCCTCGACGCCGACGAGGACCCGCGGGTCGTGGCCGCGGCGGCCGATTCCCTCGCGCGGCTGGGCGAGCGCGACGCCGTCCACGCCCGCCTCGGCCACGCCTCCCCGGATGTGCGCCGGGCCGCGTTGGTGGCGCTCCAGCAGGCGGGGGATCCGCGCGGCGTTGAGCGCGCCTCCGCCCTGGTGAAGGAGGATCCCGACCCTGCGGTCCGGTTCGAAGCCGCCCTCGTTCTGGAGCAGGCCGGCCACCCCGACGCGGACCTCTACCTCGTCGACGCGTTGCGATCGAACGAGCCGCTCCTCTGGATCACCGCCCTCGGATTGCTGGAGCGGCGCCACGGCCGTTCCTTCGGCCGCGACGCGGCCGCCTGGGCGAAGTGGCTGAGCGGCGCCCGGCGCTGATCGGCGATAGAATCCCGCGCGCATGAGGTTTCCCCGTACCCGCCTCCGCCGCCTCCGCCGCACCGGCGCCCTGCGGGCGCTCGTGCGCGAGACGTCCCTGGAGCCGGGGGACCTCATCCTGCCGCTCTTCTTCGATCCCGCCCTGGAGGAGCCCGAGGCGGTCGCCTCCATGCCCGGAGTGCAGCGCTACCCCGTGGCCGAGGCGGCGGACCTGGCGCGCCTGGCCGTGGCTGCGCGCCTGGGCGGGGTCATCCTGTTCGGCCAGGCCCGCGAGAAGGGCCCCGACGCGCCGGACGCCCTGGCCCCCGACGCCGCCGTGCCCGAGGCGCTCCGGCGGATGCGCGCCGCCGCCCCCGACCTGCTCCTCATCGCGGATGTCTGCCTCTGCGCCTACACCGACCATGGGCACTGCGGCGTAGCGGGCGACGGCGAGATCGAGAACGACGCGAGCCTGGAGCTCTTGGCCCGCACCGCCGTGAACTACGCCCGCGCCGGGGCCGACATCGTGGCGCCGAGCGACATGATGGACGGGCGCGTCGGCGCCATCCGCGCGGCGCTCGACGAGGCGTCCCTGGCCGACCGCGCCATCCTGAGCTACGCGGCAAAGTACGCCTCCGCCTTCTACGGCCCGTTTCGCGACGCGCAGGCGAGCACGCCGCGGTTCGGGGACCGCCGCGGCTACCAGATGGACCCGGCCAACGCGCGGGAGGCGATGCGGGAGATCGCCCTCGACCTGGAGGAGGGCGCCGACCTCATCCTGGTGAAGCCGGCGCTCGCCTATCTCGACGTCGTGCGGGAGGCGCGCGCGCGTTTCGACGCGCCGCTCGGTGCCTACAACGTGAGCGGCGAGTACAGCGCGCTCAAGGCGGCGGCGCTCATGGGCTGGATCGAGGAGCGCGCCGCCGTCCTGGAGACGCTCCAGGGGATGCGCCGCGCCGGCGCCGATTTCATCCTCACCTACCACGCCCTCGACGCGGCGGCGTGGCTCGGCTGAGCAAGGTCCGGCGCCGGGGGGGAACGCGCCTATAATCCCCGCGGAGGAGAGAGTGATGTCGACGCCCTGCCGGGTCCCGGGGACCCTCGTTCTGTGGACGCTCGCGCTCGCGGCGGGCGCGACCACCCTCGAGGAGCGCACCACCTGCGAGATGGTAGCGCGGGCGGAGCGGATAGCCTGCGTCGCCTGCGAGTCGGTGGAGGCGCGGCGCGATCCGCGCAGCGGGGCGGTCTTCACGCACGTGACGCTGCGACTGCTGGAGGATTGGAAGGGGGGGGGTGCGGGGGGGGTGATCCGCCTCCGGCTCGTGGGTGGGCGGGATGGCCCGATCTCCACGGAGGTTCCCCTCATGCCGGAATTCCGCCCCGGCGAGGAGTGCGTGCTCTTTCTGGGCAAGCGCAACGACCTCGGCTACGACACCGTGGAATTCGCCCGGCGCGGCGTGCTCCGCATGGAGGCGGACGAAACGGGCGCGCGCCGCTTCCGGGATCCCGTGAGCGGGTTTTCCGGCCTCGGGGGCGCGCGGCGGCTGCTCCTCGAAGAGGTGCGCACCGCCATCCGCGGCGAGGTGGGGCGCCTGGAAGCGGAGCGGGCCGGGCGGGGGCAGGGGCGATGAGATCGCGCGCGCTGCTCGTGGGGGCGCTGCTCCTCTGCGCCTCCGGCGCGACGGCCTTTCTCATCTCCAGCTCGGCGGTAGGGTCGGGATTCGTTCCCGAACGGGTGCCCGCGAACCGCCGGCCCATCCATCTGCTCGTGGACACCGAGGCCGTGCCCGGCGTCGCCGATCCGCGCGCCGCCGTGCAGCAGCTCATAGGGCTCTGGAACGCCGTCGCGGGGGCGGAGGATGTTTTCGGCAACGCGAACATCGGCGGGCCCTACAACGGCGCCAACGTGGGATCGACGTTCGGAACCTTCACGAACAACAACCGCGAGGTCGCCTGGGACGACAACGGGCAGATCGTGGCGTTCTACGGTCTTTCCGGAGGCGTGCTCGGGATCACGATCAAGAGCGTGGATACCAGCTCCGGCGAAATCCGCGACCTGCTCATCGTGGTGAACACGCAGGCGGGCGCGCTCTTCCAGCCGGGATCGGGAGCGACGCCCGAGGAACTCCTGCGCGCCACGCTGCTCCACGAATTGGGGCACGCCACCGGCATCGGCCACACGCCCACGGGAATCGTCAACGCCACCTCCTACGGTTTCAGCCCCGCCGCCGCCAATCGCATCGCGACCATGTACGCGTTCCGGATCCCCGGCATGCCCCAGGAGGGCGGGACGCTCGAGCTGGACGACCGCGCGGCGCTCCTGCGCATCTATCCCGCCGATGTCTCGGCGTTCGGTTCCATCTCGGGCAGGGTGCGCTCCGCTTCCGGCGCCTCCATCAACCAGATCGCGGTGCGCGCGGTGAGCGACGCCGGGGAGCAGGTGGGGATCCTCACGAACGTGGACGGCACGGAGCAGGGCCGCTTCACCATCCCGAACCTCCCGCCGGGGGGCTATCGCGTCATCCTCGAGAGCGTGAACGGCCGCGCCTTCGTGGACGCTTCGGTGCTCGAACCGGGCGGGGACGGGCTGGGGGCCAACCCGTTCCTCTACGCGTACGACGAGCACTGGCGGCCCGGCGACAGCTTCGATCCGTCGGTGGACGACCCTTCGGCCTTCGCGACGGTCCAGGTGCGCACGGGGCGCGACACGGGGTTCATCGATGTCATCCTCGATGCCCTGCCCATCCTGCTCAACCAGACGCTTGTGGAGAACCTCGATGGGGGCGACCACCGGGTGCCGGACGGGGCCGGCATCCTCCACCATGCCGACCTATGGGTCTTCCAAGGCAGCGCGGGGCAGACGCCGACCATCACCGCCACATCCGCATCGTTCACGCCGCAGCTGCTGCTCCTCCTGCCTTCCGACATGAGGCTGGATGCGCAGCAGCTCCCGGTCGCCGGCGCCTCGGCGGTGCTCAGTCGCACGCTGGGGGAGTCCGGAATCTACACCGTGGTGGTCTACGCGCGCGGCACCGCCGGCACGCCGAACGGCTCCGGGGCCTACACGCTGCAGCTGCAAGGCGCGGGCGCGGCGCTCCCCGCGCCGCCCGTCGTGACCGGCGCGTCCGTGGCGTCCGGACCGGCCAACCCCGGGGGCCAGGCGATCGGCAGCCCGGTCTGCTTCGCCGCGATGCAGCAGCTGCGCATCACCGCGCCGTCGCACGAGGAGCTCTGGGTCGACGCGCTCACGGTGCGCGCCAGCGGCACCGGGGAGGACTCCCTCGACGTCCCATCGGTCGCCCTCGTGCGCGACCTCGACGGCAACGGCCGGCGGGACGGCGGGGAGCCGGTGCTGGCCAGCGGCAGCTACGCCGCGGACGACGGGAGCGTCAGTTTCGGGGGCCTCGACCTCGAGCTTGCTCCCGGCTCCGTCGCGGACCTCCTGGTGGTCTACGAGGTCACGGTGCTCTCCGTGCCCGCCACCCCCGCCGCCGCCACGCTCGTCGCGGCTCCCCTCCTCCTGCTCTGCCTCCTGCTGCTCGTGCGCAGGCGGGGAGCGGCGCTCCTTCTCATCGTCGCTGCGCTGGGACCCCTGAGCTGCGGGGGAGGAGGCGGCGGCAACGGTTGCAATCCGCCCTTCAACGCGTCCGGGAACCTCGTCACCTTCCTCACTCGCGTCGAGGCGAGCGCCCTGCGCTCGTTCACCCCTTCGACCAACCCCGCCACCCCGCTCGCCCTCCCCCCGGCCCCCCTGCAGAGTTCCACCCTCACCGTGAGCCGGTAACCCCCGCCACGGGTCCCCGGCGCGACGGCCGCGCTCCCTAGCCGTCCTTGCGGCCCCAGTCGTAGGGGATCGACGGGTCGCTGTGCGGCAGCCGGTGCTCGTCCGGGCTCTTGTGGTCGTAGGGCTCGGTGGGGCAGTTGATGACGATCGCCTCCTTCACGCCGATCCCCTTGAAGCCGTGGAGGACCAGGGGAGGGATCTTCACGAGCAACGGGCTGGCATCGCCCAGGAAGAACTCCTGGATCCGCCCGTGGGTCGTCGAGGTCTTGCGGCCGTCGTAGAGCACGAGCTTCATCATCCCGCTCACGCAGCAGAAGTGGTCGGTCTGCCGGTGGTGGAAGTGCCAGCCCTTCACGACGCCCGGGTAGGCGGTGGTCATGTAGACCTGCCCGAATTTCTCGAACAGCTCCTCGTCGCAGCGGAGGATCTCCATGAGGCGTCCCCGTTCGTCGGGGATCATCGTGAGCTTCTTGACCTTCACGCCTTCGATCATGATTCCTCCAGCCAGTGGCGCCGCGCGGCGGCGGCGCGTTCGAGGGCGGCGCGCCACCAGCGCTCCTGCCCGCGATACCAGTCCACCGTCGCCGCGAGCCCCGCGTCGAACGCGATGCGCGGGCGCCACCCCAGCTCCCGCTCGAGGCGCCCCGGGTCCACGGCGTAGCGGCGGTCGTGCCCCGGGCGGTCCCGCACCGCCGCGAGGAGCGACGCGGGCTTGCCCAGGCGCGCCAGCAGGGTGCGCAGCACCTCGATGTTCTCGCGCCCGCCCCGCGCGCCGACGTTGTAGATGCGGCCCGGCGTGCCGGCTTCGAGCACGAGCTCCACGGCGCGGGCGTGGTCTTCGACGTGGACCCAGTCGCGCACCTGGCGGCCGTCGCCGTAGACCGGGATGGGCCGGTCCCGGAGCGCGTTCAGGATCGCCAGCGGGAGCAGCTTCTCGGGGAACTGCCGCGGCCCGTAGTTGTTGCCGCAGCGCGTCACGCAGACCGGCAGCCCGTAGGTGTTGTGGTGCGCCAGCGCGAGATGGTCCGCGGCGGCCTTGCTCGCGCTGTAGGGGTTGCCGGGGGCGAGGAGGTCCTCCTCCCGCGCCTCGCGGGGCGGCGCCACCGAGCCGTACACCTCGTCGGTGCCGACGACGACCAGGCGCTCCACGCCCGCCTCCCGCGCCGCCCGCAGGAGCGTCTCCGTCCCCTGCACGTTCGTGGAGAGGAACTCCGCCGCGCCGACAATGCTGCGGTCGACGTGGGTCTCCGCGGCAAAGTGCGCCACGTGGGTCGCCCCCCGCAACGCGCCCCGCAGGCAGCCGGCGTCGCGGATGTCGCCGTGGACGAACTCCAGCGCGTCCTCCAGGCCTTCGAGGTTGTCCCGGCTGCCCGCGTAGGTGAGCGCGTCGAGGCAGACGAGTTCGGGACGCGGGGCGCGCGCGGCGAGGAGGCGCAGGAACTGCGACCCGATGAAGCCCGCGCCGCCGGTGACGAGGACCTTCCTCACGCGCCCCCGCCCCCCTCCCCGCCCTCCCGCCCCGCGCGCTCGCGCTGCTCCGCGACGAGCCGATTGGCGCGCAGGAGCGACGGGAAGGTGCCGGCGTCGGTCCACCAGCCTTCGAGGCGGCGCCAGCGCAGGGCGCCGCGTCGCAGGTAGTCGTTGTTGACGTCGGTGATCTCCAGCTCCCCGCGGGCGGAGCGCTTGAGCCCCGGCAGGATGCCGAAGACCGCCCCGTCGTAGAGATAGACGCCGGTGACCGCCATGCGCGAGGGCGCCACCTTGGGCTTCTCGACGATCTCGACGAGGCGCTCGCCCTGAAAGCGCGCCACGCCGAACCGCTCCGGATCCTCCACCTCCTTGAGCAGGAGCATCGCACCCCGCGGGTCCGCGCGGAACGCGTCCACCGATTCGCCGATGCCCCGCTCGAGGATGTTGTCGCCCAGGATCGCGCAGAGGGGCGACCCTTCGGCGAAGCTCTCGGCGAGCCCGAGAGCCTCGGCGATCCCGCCCTCGCCCTCCTGATAGGCGTAGTGCATGCGCTTGAGGCCGAAGGCGCGTCCGTTGCCCAGGAGACGCAGGAAGTCCCCGGCGCTGCTCCCCCCGGTCACGAGCAGGATCTCCTCGATGCCCGCCTGCACGAGGGTCTCGATGGGGTGGTAGATCATCGGGCGGTCGTAGACCGGAAGCAGGTGCTTGTTGGTCACCTTGGTTAGGGGAAGGAGCCTGCTTCCCAGTCCGCCGGCGAGGACCACGCCCTTGAGTTCCACTCCGTTCTATTATCGTCCGTGCGGGGCCCCCCCCCGCAATCCCGAGCCCATGCCGGTTCCCACCACGAAAACAGCTCTGAAAGCCCTCCTGGGGGCCCACGGGATCGAACCGCGCCGCTTCCGCGGCCAGAATTACCTCGTGGATCCCAACCTCATCGCCGCGATCGGGCGGGAGGCGGCGCTGGATTCGTCCGACTGCGTCCTGGAGGTGGGGACCGGCCCCGGCATCCTCACCCAGGAGCTCGCCGCGAAGGCGGGCTGCGTCATTTCCTGCGACATCGACGCGCCGATCCAGGCGCTGGCCAGGGCGGCGCGGGAGTGGCCGCCCGGCGTGCTGTTCCTTCACGAAGACATCCTCGACGGGAAGCACCGCCTCAATCCGGCGGTGATCGGCCCCTGGCTGCGCGAACGCGAGAGCCGCGGCCTGGACGCGCTGCGCGTCGTCGCCAATCTCCCTTATTCCATCGCGACGCCCTTCCTGGCCAACCTCATCTGGGAGGGCTTGCCGGCGCGCGACGCCCTGGTTCTCGTGCAGCGGGAGGCGGCGGAACGGTTCGTGGCCCGCCCCGGGTCGGGGGAGTACGGCCCCATGGCGGTGGCCGTGGGGCTCTTCTGCCGGGCGCGCATCGTGCGCGACGTGGCGCCGCAGGTGTTTTGGCCCGAACCCAGCGTGAACTCCTCCCTCCTCTCCCTCCAGTTCCTCGACCCGGCCAAGGCGATCCGGCTGCGCGAGCGCGGACTGGAGCGGCTCCTGGCAGGCGCGTTCCTTCACCGGCGCAAGATGTTGCGCTCACGCATCCCCGCAGAGCGGCTCGAGCGCGCCGGCATCCCGGGGAGCGCGCGGCCCGAGGAGGTGGCCCCCGAGGCGTGGGTCGAACTCCTTTCTCCCGCGTCTTGACGCGCGCGCGACGGTGGGGGAAGCTGAATGGCTTGCCGCCGGAACGTGGGCCGGGCTGGCGGAGTTCTCGGTTGGCGCGTATCCCCGAAGAGATCATTCGAACCGTCCAGGAAGCGGTCGACATCGTCGAGATCGTCTCGCGGTACGTCTCCCTCAAGCCCTCCGGGCGCTCCCTGAAGGGGCTCTGCCCCTTCCATGAGGAGAAGACGGCCTCCTTCCACGTGTTCCCCCAGAGCCGCCGCTACAAGTGCTTCGGTTGCGGGGAATCGGGCAACGCCTTCGGCTTCCTCATGAAGCGCAACAACCTCGGGTTTCGCGAGGTGCTGGAGGAGCTGGCCCGGGAGGCGCACATCGCCCTTTCCGACACAGGGGGAGGGGGCGTGGAGGACCCGCAGGCGGGGCGCAGGGCGGCGGCGCTGGAGGCGATCCGCTTCGCCGAAGGGTTCTTTCGCGCGGTCCTGCGGCGCGACGCGGGGGGCGCGGCCCTGACCTACCTGCGCGGGCGCGGACTGGAGGAGGAGACGCTCGAGACCTTCGGGATCGGGTTCGCGCCTGACGAGTGGGAAGGGTTGCGGAACTACGCGCTCCGCAAGGGGATCTCCGACGAGGCGCTCTTTGACGCCGGTCTCGTGCGCCGGAAGGAGGATGGGCGTCCCTTCGACATGTTTCGGGGGCGCATCATGTTCCCGATCCACGATCTCGGCGGCAAAGGCATCGGGTTCGGCGCCCGGGCGATGGGGGAGGCGCAACCCAAGTACCTCAACAGCCCGGACGGGATCCTGTTCCACAAAGGGCGCGAGGTGTACGGCCTCCACTTGGCCCGTTCCCACGCCCTGAAGGAGGGACGCCTCCTCCTGGTGGAAGGCTACACCGACGTGATGCTCTGCTGGCAGGCGGGCGTCCGGGGGGTGGCCGCGGCCCTCGGTACCTCCCTCACCGTGGAGAATGCCCGCACCCTGCGCCGCGCGGGCGTCCCCCTCGTGCTGGTCTATGACGGCGACGAGGCCGGACTTCGGGCGGCGGAGCGCGCCGCGGAGACGCTGCTTCAGGAGGGAATCCCCGGTTCGGTTGGCATCCTGCCCGGAGGCCGGGACCCGGCCGACCTCATCGTGGAAGGGGGGAGCGACGCCCTGAGGGCGGCCCTCTCCTCGCCTCGCGACCTCTTCGATTACCGGCTGGACCGCGCCCTGGCCCGCCAGGACGTGGGGAGCCTGGAGGGGAGGCGGCGGGCGGCCGGCGAACTCCTGGAGATCCTCGCCCGCATGGCCGACCCGCTCCGCCGCGACATGGCCTTCAAGTTGCTGTCGGAGCGCCTCTTGGTCCCCGAGTCGACTCTTCGCGACGCCCTGCCCCGCACCCCTTCCTCAGCCTCCCCCAGCCGGAAGGAACCCCCCGCCCCCCCGGGGCGTTGGGTGAAGGCGGAACGCGATTTCGTCGCTGCCGCCCTGGAGAATCCGGGGTTCTGGGACCGCCTAGAGGTGGCCTACCCCCTGGATCGGTTCCAGGATCCCGCCATGCGGGAGATCGCGCAGACCATCGTGGCGATCCGCGAGGAGGGTTCATTGCTTTCCCTCCATGCGATCCTGGGGCGGGTCGGTGACGAGGCTGCGAGGATCCTCGTCTCCCTGGAACCGGGCGAGGACGCGGCGGAGCGTGCGAGCGAGAGCCTTCGCCGCATCGAGTCGGAGGACGCGATCCGGAAGGCGTACGAAAGCCCTTCCAGTCTCGAGGCGATGGTGGAGGCGAAACGGCGCGCGCGGAGGAGACCCGAGGACGCATGAACACCGAGAGCTACGACCCTGATGTCAAGCTCCTCATCGAGGAGGGGCGCAAGAAGGGTTTCCTCACCTACGAGGAGATCAACCGCGTCCTGCCGGACGACCTGGTCTCCCCCGAGAAGCTCGACGCCATCCTCATGCACCTCGACGAGATCGGCGTGCAGCTCCTCGACGAGGCCGAAGCGGCCGCGACCACCGGTGAGGAGGAAGCGGAGCCGGCCGAGCGGGTTCCCATCGAGGAGGAGGACGACAGTCCCCCGCCGGACGAGACATCGTCCTACGGCAGCGGGTCGGCCGAGAAGATCGACGATCCGGTGCGCATGTACCTCACGCAGATGGGCGAGATCCCGCTGCTGAGCCGCGACGAGGAGATCATGCTCGCCAAGAAGATCGAGCTGACCCGTCGCCGCTACCGGCTCAAAGTCCTCGAATCGGCCATGGCGCAGGACCGGTCCATCGCCATCCTCGAGGAGGTGCTGGCCGGCGACCGCGCCTTCGACCGCACCCTCAAGATCAACACGGCGGGAGAGGTGGACAAGGAGGATCTGGCGGAGCGGCTGCCGGTCAACCTCGCCACCATCAAGCTCCTGCTCGGCAAGCTGCGCGAGGAGTTCCTGGAGTACGTGCGCACGCGCAACCCGGCGCGGCGGCGGCGCCTCTGGGGCAAGACGCGGGCGCGGCGGCGGCGCGCGGTGGTGCTCCTGGAGGAGCTCGAGCTGCAGGTGAAGAAGATCCGGCCCCTCAAGGAGGAGCTGGAGGACATCCTGGACGAGATGGACGACCGCGCGCGGCGGATCGCCGATCTCAAGGCGCGCCAGGGCGCGCGGGACGAGATCCGCTCCCACGAGGAGCGGCTCGACGAGCTCCAGCTGCGCGTCTGCGAGACCCACGAACGCTTCCGGCAGCGCGTGGAGGCGATCCGCAACCGCTTCGAGGAGTACGAGGACGCCAAGCGCAAGCTCAGCTCGGGAAACCTGCGCCTGGTCGTCTCCATCGCCAAGAAGTACCGCAACCGCGGGCTCACCTTCCTCGACCTCATCCAGGAGGGCAACACCGGCCTCATGAAGGCGGTGGAGAAATACGAGTACCGGCGCGGCTACAAGTTCTCGACCTACGCCACGTGGTGGATCCGGCAGGCGATCACCCGGTCCATCGCGGACCAGGCGCGCACCATCCGCATCCCCGTCCACATGATCGAGACGATGAGCAAGCTGCGCAACGTGACCAAGCGGCTCATCCAGAAAAAGGGGCGCGAGCCGACCCTCGAGGAGATCGCCGCGGCCACCGACATATCCGTGGAAGAGACCAAGCGCGTCCTGAAGATCTCCAAGCACCCCATCTCCCTCGACCGGCCGATCGGGGACAGCGACGACAGCTACTTCGGGGACTTCATCGAGGACGAGCAGGCGGAGTCGCCGGTCACGGCCGCCTCCCACGAGATGCTCAAGGACAAGATCGAGGGGGTCCTGCAGACCCTCACCTTCCGCGAGCGGGAGATCATCAAGCTTCGCTACGGGATCGGAGACGGATATACCTATACCCTCGAGGAAGTGGGTAGGATCTTCAAGGTGACCCGCGAGCGCGTGCGCCAGATCGAGGCCAAGGCCGTGCGAAAACTCCAGCACCCGGTGAGGGCCCGAAAGCTCGAGGGCTTCCTGGAGGGGGCCGGGGAGCGGTGAGCACCCTTCCGGCCGCCCTCCTCCCCGGCCGGAACGGCCCCGCGTCGCGCGACGCGCGGGGCACACAAGAGGAACACAACCATGGGGGCCCGCCGAGCGGGCCCCCGAGGCATTCATGGAACAAACCACGACCCGCATGGACACGATCGCGAAACTTCTGAAGCTCCAGGAGATGGACCGCGAGCGCGACAAGCTGCAGCGCCGCCTGGACCAGGTCCCGGTCCTGCTGAAGGCGCACAGCGACGCCGTCGCCGCCGCCGAGGGGGCGCTCCACGAGCAGGAATCCCTCCTCCGCACGATCCGCGCCGAGGTGGACCGCAACGAGCTGGAGATCGCGACCCGGCAGGCGGAGCGCGAGAAGGTGCGGGGGTCGATGAACCAGCCGCGCATCACCGCGCGGGAGTACACGATCCTGCAGGAGCAGCTGGCGGGGTGCCTCGCCGACATCGATTCCTACACGGAGCGCGGGCTCGCGGGCATCGATCGGGCGAAGGAGGCGGAGGGCAAGCTCGGGGAGCTGCGGGCCGCGCTGGACGCGAGCCGCGCCGCGCACGAGCAGGCGCGCGCCGAGCTCGAGGGCTCGCTGGCCGGGGTGCGCGCCCAATTGGCGGAACGGACCGCCGCGCGCAACGAGTTCAGCAGCGGAGTGCCCAAGGAGTCCCTCGAGATCTACGACCGGATCCACGCCGGGTTG
This sequence comes from Planctomycetaceae bacterium, assembly GCA_052388375.1. Lineage (GTDB taxonomy): Bacteria > Planctomycetota > PLA2 > PLA2 > PLA2 > JBQTIG01. The sequence goes on from JBQTIG010000122.1 coordinate 22,382, forward strand.
CGGGGCGGGGCGATGGCGGCGGTGGAGGGGACGATCGACCGCGCCGCGGGCCGGATCGGGAACGACCTGCACTGCTCGGCCTGCCACATGTCGGTCACCCCCAACGACGCCGTGCACATCCTGGCGCGCCACAAGGTGCTCCAGTGCCGCTCCTGCATGCGCATCCTCTACGTCCCGTGATCCCGTCCCCGCGATCGGATAAAACCCGTGCGGCGTAGATTCGACGTCGCCGTTCCCCACAAAGGAGCTCCCATGGCGTCTGACCGCGGCACCCCGCGTCCTTGGGCCGAGCTGCCTGGCCTCGCCGCACGGCTGAGGGGCCGGATCATCCGCATGACCACCCGGGCCGGCTCCGGGCACCCCTCCTCCTCCATGAGCGCCATCGACGTGATGTGCGTGCTCTACTTCGGCGGGTTCCTGCGCTACGACCCGAGCTTTCCCGAGTGGCCCGATCGCGATCGCTTCCTCCTGAGCAAGGGCCACGCCTGTCCCGCCCTCTACGCCTGCCTCTCGGAAGCGGGCTACTTCCCCGAGGAGAAGCTCCTCACCCTGCGGGAACTGGGGAGCCCCCTCGAGGGCCACCCCAACATGCGCCGGCTGGCCGGCGTGGAGGCCTCCACCGGATCGCTGGGCCAAGGGCTCTCCCTCGGCATCGGCCACGCGCTGGCGGCGCGGCTCGACAAGCGGAGCTACCGTACCTTCGTGGTGGTCGGCGACGGGGAGTGCCAGGAGGGCCAGGTCTGGGAGGCGGCCATGACCGCGGGGAAGTACGCGCTCGCGAATCTCTGCGCGATCGTGGACTACAACAAGTTCCAGCAGTCGGGTTCCGTGAAGGAGACCAACGACTTGGAGCCGCTCGCGGAAAAGTGGCGCGCCTTCGGATGGCACGCCCTCGAGTTCGACGGACACGACATGAACGCGATCCGGGAGGCGCTGGCTGGCGCGGCGGCCGAGTCCGAAAAGCCGACGGTCCTCATCGCCCACACCGTGAAGGGCAAGGGGGTCTCCTTCATGGAGGCCGACTGGACCTACCACGGGCGCGCCGTGAAGCCCGCCGACGAGGCGCGGGCGCTGGAGGAGCTGGGATGCCGCTGAAGATGGGCAAGTCCACCCGCGAGGCGTTCGGCCTCGCGTTGGCCGAACTCGGGGCCCGGCGGCCCGACCTGGTGGTCCTCGACGCGGATGTGAACAACTCCACCCGCACGGAGCACTTCCGCAAGCGGTTTCCCGACCGTTTCTTCAATGTCGGCATCGCCGAATCGAATCTGGTCGGCGTGGCGGCGGGCATGGCCGCGAGCGGCAAGACCCCGGTGCTGGCGAGTTTCGCCGCGTTCCTCTGGTGCAACGCCTTCGACCAGATCCGCATGTGCGTCGGCTTCCCCAACCTCAACGTGAAGCTCGTCGGGAGCCACAGCGGCATCAGCATCGGGCAGGACGGTCCGAGCCAGATGGCCATCGAGGATTTCGCGCTCTCCGGCGCGGTGCCGGGGATGGCAGTGCTCGCTCCCTGCGACGAGCCCTCCGCCATCGCCGCCACCCGCGCGATGGTGGAGCACAAGGGGCCGGTCTACCTGCGCACGGGCCGTCCCGAGGCGCCGGTGGTCTATCCCGAAGGCTGCGAGTTCCGCATCGGCAAGGCGAACCGCTTGCGCGACGGCAAGGATGTCACCTTCGTGGCGAACGGCTGCATGGTGGCCCTGGCGCTGGCGGCCTCCGACGTACTCGCGCAGCGCGGCCTCCAGGCGCGCGTCCTCGATTGCTCCACCATCAAGCCCCTCGACGAGGGCGCGCTGGTTGAGGCGGCGCGCCAGACCCGCGGGCTCGTCGTCGCGGAGGAGCACCTCGCCTGGGGTGGATTGGGTTCGGCGGTGGCCATGGCGCTGGGCCGGCTGCACCCCGCCCCCCTGCGCTTCGTCAACGTCGGCGACACCTACGCGGAGTCCGGCCCTCCCGAAGCGCTTCTCGCGAAGTACGGCCTCACGAAGGAGGCGCTGGTGGCCCGGGCGCTCGAGCTGGCGGGTTGAGTGGGGGGGGCGCGGGGGGAGCGCATCGTCGTTCTCCGCCTCACGGCGCCTGCGCTCCCTGTTGCAGTGCTGACGATTGCGCGGATGTGGCTGGGGATCAAGGGCGTCGATGTCCCCGAGTGGTGCAACCATAAGAGCCTATCCGAAAACCCGGCGTCAACACCGAGGCCGAGCGAGCGGGCCGAGCGCGAGCCGCGCCGACGAAGCCCTATTGGCGAACTACGGCGATGGAGGAGAGGCGAAGCGATCGGCCCGCGCAGCCGGCCGAATGGTGCCGGGTTTTCGGATAGGCTCTTGCTACGTCGCCCT
>JBQTIG010000123.1:0-9149 GCA_052388375.1 Planctomycetaceae bacterium
CGCGGCCGCCTCGGCCGCCTTCTTTGCCGCCGCTTCCGCCTTCTCCCGCTTCTCTTTCTCCTCGGCGGCGCGCTTGGGGTCATCGAAGGACTTCGCCTTGTCGGTCTTGCTGGGCTCGGCCGGGGAGTTGCCGTCCAGCACCGACTGGCGCGACCCGAGCTCGGGCGGCGTGAAGCCCGGGTCCTGGCCGTTGAGCCGCTTGCTGCGCGACATCACCAGCTCCTGGAGCCGCATGACGGCTTCGAGGAGCGCCTCCGGCCGCGGCGGGCAGCCCGGCAGGTAGAGGTCGACCGGGACCACCTTGTCGACGCCCTTCACGACGTGGTAGCCGAACTTGAAGTAGGGGCCGCCCCCCACCGTGCAGGCGCCCATGGCGATGACCCACTTGGGCTCCGACATCTGGTCGTAGAGCCGGCGCACGCGGGGCGCCATCTTGTGGGTCACCGTCCCCGCCACGATCATCACGTCCGCCTGGCGCGGGGTTGCCCTAAACACCTCGGCGCCGAAGCGGGAGATGTCGAAGCGGGTCATCGCCGTCGAGATCATCTCGATGGCGCAGCAGGCGAGCCCGAAGCCGAGGGGCCAGAGGGCCGACTTGCGGCCCCAGTCGATGAGCCACTCCGCCTTGGTGAGGAGGATGGTCTGCTCGACTTCGGGATCGAACCGCTCCGGGGGCGGCATGTGGGCGGGACGCCCGGGACGGGTCTGTACCGGCTCGCTCACGCCTCCCCCTCTCCGCCGGCGGCGGCCGTCGCCAGGGTCGGCTGCTCGACGACTCCGTGCGCGAGGGCCGCTTCGGGCACCGTGCGGGTGCCGGGCACGACGCTCGTCCAATCCAGATCCTTGCGCAGCCAGACAAAGGCGAGCCCCACGCCGAGGACGACCAGGAAGACCAGCACCTCCACGAAGGCCGCCCCGCCCAGCCCGGCCGCGATGAAGTCGTCGTAGGCCACCGCCCAGGGGAAGAGGAGAGCCACCTCGATGTCGAAGATGAGGAAGATGAGGCTGAGGGTGTAGAAGCGGATGTCGAACCGGATCCAGGCGTCGCCGATGGCCGGCTCGCCGCACTCGTAGGTCTCCTCCTTCTCCCCGAAGTCCGGCTTGTGGGGCCGCCTCAGCAGCACCTTGCCGATGACGAAGAGGTTCAGGAAGACGAAAACCGCCCCGAAAACGGCGAAGACGAAGACGTTTCCGAAGCCTTCGAAGAGCGTCGAGGCGTGCAGGGACATGCGTGTTTCGGGGTCGGCGTGGAGCCGCGGATTATGCCACCCCCCCCCTGCCCTTTCCATATTCGCAAAGGGCGGGCAGGGCGAGACTTGGGCCCGCTTGGAGGAGCCCCGCCGCGAGGTAGAATGCATGCGGAATGAGCAGCACGCAGACCCTCGATCTCCAGGTGGGCGACAAGCAGCAGGAAGGCGGTTTCTTCATTTCGCGCCTCGACGCCCTCATGAACTGGTGCCGCAGGAACTCGCTCTGGCCGCTCCCTATGGGGCTGAGCTGCTGCGCCATCGAGTTCATGGCGGTGGCCTGCTCCCGCTTCGACATGGCCCGGTTCGGGGCGGAGGTGGCTCGCTTCAGCCCCCGCCAGGCCGACGTCATGGTGGTGGCCGGCACGCTCACCTACAAGATGGCGGAAGTCGTGACACGGGTCTACGAGCAGATGGCGGAGCCGAAGTGGGTCATCTCCATGGGCGCCTGCGCCTCCTCGGGGGGCATGTTCCGCTCCTACCCCGTGGTCCAAGGGATCGACGAGATCATCCCGGTGGATGTCTACATCTCCGGATGCCCTCCCCGGCCGGAAGCGGTCCTGAAGGGGCTCTTCGAGCTCCAGAAGAAGATCGAAGGCGAGCGGAACGCACAGGGCCTGGTCGATCAGGTCAAGGGCCTCCTGGCGTAGGCCCCCGGCCCCCCTTCGCGCCGGGTAACAGTACCGGGGGTGTCGCGCAGTTCGTTTGCGTCCCCTTCAAGGGGACGTGTTCGGGCAATCCGCCGCGTGTCCGCGCGGCGCCAAGCTGGAGAAAGTCGGCGCCGCGCGCCAGAAACAGGTGCGGCTCCTGCAGGAAGAGGTTCGCGAGCTGCGCGCTCGGCTGAACCTGTCGTCGAAGATCTCGTCCAAGCCGCCGTCATCGGACCCGCCGTAGTTCCCCAAGCCGCCGGCGTACCCCACCGGCAGGAAGGCGGGAGGGCAGCCGGGGCATCCCGGGGCGAAGCGGGGAAAGTTCCGGGCCGGGGAGGTCGATCCTCACGTCGCGATCGAATCTCAGAGCTGCGAGAAGGGCAGCCGGTCGCTCTCTCGCGTGAGGGCGGGCGTTCCGGGGATTCAACAGGTCGTCGATCCGCCGCCGGCGCGGCCGAGGTCACCGGGTACGCGCTGGCCACGAAATGCTGCCCCGACTGCGGCCACGTCACGGCGGCCCCACTGCCTCCCGGCGTGGAAGCAGCCAATGGCCTGCGCTTCCAAGCAGCACTCGCGGTGCTGGTCGGCTGGTTCCGGCTCTCGCGCCGCGAGGTCCAGGAGGCGGCGCTCGCCCTCTTGGGCCCGAAGGCACGCGTCAGTCTCGGCTTGAATCTCCGTCCTGGAGCAACGCACCTCCCAGGCGCTCCTGAACGCTTTTGGCGACAGCTGCTGCGAGTGCCGTACCAAGCGCTCGTCGCGCAGCGCGATGCGGTCGCGTGCGTTGCGGTCCAAGCCGTGGGTGAGGCGGCGGCCCTCAGCCTCCCGGAAGGCGGGTAGGACCTCCTCGCCCGGGAAGGGTCAGTCCGCGAGCGCCTGCGCGCGCTCCTGGAGGCAGAGGCCCGCGGCGCTCCGCGCTGCGGCAGCAGTCCCGCACGCATCGCTCGTAATCCCATTTGCGTCCTGTAGTTCGATTCCGTCCAGCGCCTCAGGGTGAGGTCAGTACGGCAATTTCACCGAACTCAGCCGCTCGTGTTCTTGCGATCCCTAATCCAGTTGCTGCGGCAGAAGCTTCAGGTCGAGGCTCGACTGGCCCGCCCACCAAAAAAGCCCCATGATAGATTCTGTCTCGCTAGCTTCTGTCTCACGAACGTCGTATACGCTCAGCTTGTACCGCCGACCGTAAACCAGCCACTCCGTCCCCAGTTCCCCCTGCGCGTCCGTCGTCGCGCTCACGGCCGGTTGGACATAACCGCGAGAAAGGTCACCAATCATCACGCTGTGCTCGGGAAGGAGTCGATCTCCGTGTAGGATGCGCACGCGCGAATCGGAACTCGGCCTCCGAGCGACCATATCGGGGATTTCACGATGCGAGTTCACCGATCCCAGCTCCACCTCCATGGGAATGCGCGATTGCGCGTGGGCGACAAGCAACACCTGACCGTCTGCCTTCAAATCTAGACGGAATCGCCCGTCGTCGTCCGTCACGGCCCCTTCCATGTAATTGACGGCAGCGGAGTTGTCCTTCTGGTTCCACCACGCGGTGTATCCCTCGTGCCCGCCCAGCGAGAGTTGTTCGTAGTTGATTCCGTCGTAACTGCTGAACTGCGTGACGTAGGCCACCACGCGGAGGCGCTTGATCGGATCGCCGTTCTCGTCCCGGATCACTCCGGAGACGGAGTAACTCGTGAAGAGAGTCAAGTCCAGGCTGGCCTCGCCGCGTTCGGACTCGATCGGGATTCGCGCCCACGTCATCCGCCAGCCAGGTGCGGTGGCGCGCAGCACGACCCCTTGAATCCCAGGTACGGCCACCTCGAAAGCGCCACTCCGTCCGGGCTTTGCGAGTCCTTCGTGGCGTTGGATGCCATGCGAGATCAACCACTGCGGATTCCATGGGTCCGGCGTCTGATGGTCCGGGCGACCGTATCCCTCGAGCCCGGCCCCGACGGCAACCAGCGAGACCGTGGTCGGATCCAACGGGGTCTTTCCCCCGACGCCACGAACCGTTCCCAGCACGCGTATCCGTCGATACATCCAGATCGAACGCGTCCTTTCGATTTCCCCCGCCTTGTAGTCTGGCATGATCCATTCCTCGGAGACGGGCTCGACGAGCAGCTTCGCCAAGGCGTCCGCCGGGAGTCGCAGCTCGCCCCCTTCGTCCGTCACGAATTCCGCTTCGCGTCGATCCGTTCCGACTGAGGTCGCCGTGACCGTCGTGCGAAATCGAAACGAGATCCCGGGGACCACCGCCCCATCGGCGAGGTCCCGGACCACCACCGCGACGACCGACGCCGGCGGGATCGGGCCGTCGGCGGCCCTCCCCCGCTCGGAGTCCTCCGACATGGCGGGCTCCACCCGTTGCGGCGCGGGGTCGACACCTTCCCCTGCGCGAGACCCCCGTGTCGTGCGTTCGCCGCGATTCGCGACGACCAGCAGAAGGATGAGCGAAACCAAGGCCAACCCCACCGTCGCAAACGCCACTCGAACTCGCATTGGCATCCTCACTCTCAGTGTAGCTTACTACGGCCAACGTCGGTGATGTCGCCCGTGTCGGGGCGACACTTCAGGACCCCGTGCCACCGTTCCCGCCGTCTCCGCCGTCTCCAGCGCCACCAGTACCCCCATTGTTTCCGGAGAAGCCCGATCCACCCGAGCCTCCAGGCCCGGGCTCCTCAGCGACGCCGTTCGAGCCCGCGCTTCCTGTGCCTCCGGGATTCTCGAACTTCGATGCGCCGGTCCCACTGGCCTCCGCGCTGCCTCCGCTTCCCCCAGCGCCACCAGTTCCTCCTGCACCGTTCACGGAGCCTCCGCTCCCGCCCCCGGCGCCTCCGCCTCCTCCGCCTCCGTTCGCGGTCACGATGGCGTCCTCTCCGCCCCTCGCGACTGCCCTACCTCCGGCGCCGCCTTGGCCGCCAGCGCCGCCCCCTCCGCCGGCTGCCGGCGAATCGCCCCCAGACCCCCCGCCCCCTCCTCCGGCACCTCCACCGCCATTGGCGGTCGCAGCAGCGATTCCCGGAGCGGGGGTGTCCGCTCCGCACTGTGCCTCGGCCTTTCCGCCGCCGCCGCCGCCGCCTCCCCCACCACCACCGCCCCCTCCGCGGTTATTCGTGCCGTTCGATCCCGAACTGCCCCCGCCACCTCCGCCTGCCCCCGACGCGTTGGCCACCGCGACCAGATCGTTCCCGACAGTGACGCAAGCGTTGACCCCAGCGACGCCACCCGTCCCGCCAGACCCGCCAGCTCCGCCGCTCCCGGAGCCGCTGCCATTGCCGCCAGTTCCACCGGCGGTTCCACTGGCCGACGGGCCGCCGCCCGCACCGCCGGTGCCCCCGGTACCTCCCGCGGCGAGCGCGATCACCGCCAGCAGAGCTACTACCGCGATGGCGAGCATCCAGTGCCTGCTCGGTGCACTCATGCGATCCCTCCTTCGAGCACGAACACGTGCTACATAGAGTGTCCGGCGGGGGGGGGGGGGGGGGGTCGCAACGATCCCGCGAGATAGTGGGGACGCCTTTGGGATGCGTTCGGTCGCTGCGCGGCGGAGTCGCCGGATGCGCAACCGGATTGCGTTCCGCGACGAACCCACCGTAGCCGCGATCTTCTGGTAGCTCTGGCCTGACGCGAACAGGGTCAGCACCGCCCGCTGTGCTCGGTCGATGCACGGATGCCGCGCAGCTTCGATTGCCCATCCACGATCACGAGCCAGAGATGGCGGGCCGTAGCGCATTCTGCGCAGGCCGCGGGCCAGCCGTTCATGCACCGTGTGCCAGTCGATCTTCAGCTTTCTCGCGATGGCGGCGATGGGAAGACGCTCTTCCTGGAAGAGGTCGTACGCCTGCCGCTGCTTGGACGTGAGGAGGTCCGGCTCCCCTGCGGGCGCGTGAAGGGCGGGACGCAACTGCACCGGTCTCGCTCCAGCCTCGAGCGCTCTGGCGTCCGAAACCCGAGAACCCAGTGCCCGCTGCCTGATCGCTCGCCTCCTCAGCCGCAGCCGGCGAATCGTCCCACTGAGCCAGGTCCCGAGGCGTGTCTCGGGCCGCGCGCGCCGCAGGGGCGAAGAGCTCCGTACAAAGAGCAACGCAACGGCGTCGCTGGCGAGATCCTCAGGCTCGTCGTCCTCCAGGCGGCCCCGTGGCGCAGACTTTCGGGCGGCCGCTTCGGCGGCGAGGCGCATCTCCGCCCACGCGACTTCTGGAAGACGCTCACGAAGGGCGAGCCACTCCCCGATGGTCATCGCTTACGTTCCTCCTCGAGCCCTCGATCCAGCGCGATTTCGATCGCGCGATTCCCCGAACGGCACAAAACACCATACCCCTCGCGTGGATGAGGGTTTGACGAGAACTCCCAACGACGAGCAGAAAGGCGTTTCGAGTGAATGCCCATGATGCGCTCCTCCTGCGGAAGCGCAAGCGCCGGATCCGCCGTCGGTGGAAGCCCCGCAACTTCCTGGCGACGCGCCTGCCGGTGTCCCGCGCGACCTCGCCGCGCTACGAGGTCTCGGAGCGCGCGCGGTGCGCGCGGGCGGGAGGGATCGGGGCGGTGCACGCGCTGGCGAAGCGGGTGGGGCTCGTTGACGCGATGCCGGAATCGGCGTTTGGCCGCGGGCGCCGGAGGCGGGGGACGGAAGCGCCGGCCCGACCGAGGCGAATCGCGAGAACGCCAAGGAGCGCTTCGTCAAGGAGCGCCGCACCAGGCACGTCCGGCTCCAGGGCGCGGCGGTGGCGGAGATCGCCTACCGCCCCTCCAGGTGCCGAAAGACGTACCGGCTCGTGATCGTGAAGAAGGACCTCTCGGTGGAGCGCGGGGAGGACTGGCTCCGGGACGACTGGCGGTACTTCTTCTACGCGAGCAACGACGCCCAGCTCTCAACGGAGGAGGTGCTTGCGCACGCGCACGCGCGGTGCGACCAGGAGAACCTCATCGAGGAGCTGAAGAACGGCGTGCGGGCGCTGCGCGTGCCGGTCTACGACCTCGTCTCCAACTGGGCGTACATGGTCACGGCCTCCCTCGCGTGCACGCTCCAGGCGGAACTGGAGCTCCTGCTCCCGCGGGAGAGCGAGCGGATCGACGTCGTGCGGATGGGATGCAAGCGTTTCCTCAACGCGCGGATGCTGCTGCCATGCCAGGTCGTGCGCACCGTACGCCGGGTGGTGCTGCGGCTCCTCGCCTACACCGACCACGCACGGCTGCTCTTCCGCAGTCTCGAAGCGACCGCGAAGCTCCGCTTCCCATGACGTCGCCGCGCACCTGACCGGCCCGCCGGGGAACAGCGGAGCCGATCCCCGACACCGAACCAGACCGATCACGCGCGGCCCGAGCAAGGGGGGGAAGGGGGAGGACTTCCCGCGAATGGCAATCCGCACCAAGTCGCGGGCGCCCGCCCAGCCTCGCCCCCCATGCGCTTGGTTTGGGGTTAGACGTGGAAGCTTTCGCCGCAGCCGCAGGAGCCTTTCACGTTGGGGTTCACGAACTTGAACCCCGTCCCCGTGAGGCCGTCGTTGTACTCCAGCGTCGTGCCGTTCAGATAGAGCAGCGACTTCTTGTCCACGTAGACCTTCACGCCGGCGTGCTCGAAGACTTCGTCGCCCTCCTTCGGCTCGTCGAAGGCGAGCTGATAGGAGAGCCCGGAGCATCCGCCGCCCACGACTTTCACCCGCAAGCCGGGCTGCGCGAGAGCCTTGCCCTCGCGGGCGAGGATCTCTTTCGCCTTCTCGGCGGCGCGGTCGGTGATGACGATGCTGGGCATTTCGGGTGCAACTCCCTCGGGGCGCGGGGTTTAAGGGCGCTCCAAGGGGAATGATACCATGCGCCCCGCGTGCCGGAACGCGCCCCGCCCATCTACCTGGACAACAACGCCACCACGCCGGTCGACCCGCGGGTGCGCGACGCCATGCTCCCCTATCTGGGCGAGCGGTTCGGCAATGCGTCGAGCCGGAGCCACCGCTACGGATGGGAGGCGGAGGAGGCAGTGGAGGAGGCGCGCAAGCAGGTGGCCGCGCTGCTCGGCGCCGATCCCCGCGAGATCGTGTTCACGTCGGGAGCGACCGAATCCAACAATCTCGCCCTCAAGGGGCTGGCGGAGGCTTGGGAAGGGGGCGGGGGCCGCTCGTTGCCAAGACCGGCCGGCGAGGCGCCTGCGCGCGTTGGGCGCGCGGCAGCCCCGGCGGGACATTCGCAGGATGTCCCGCCGGCTGGCGATGACTCGAGCGGGAGGCGGCGCGCGCCCGGGGGCGGGGGCCACATCATCTCCAGCCCCACGGAGCACCCGTCGGTCCTCGACACCCTCGCCTACCTCGAGCGCCGCGGCTTCGCCGTGACCCTGGTGCCGGTGGACGCCTTCGGGCGCGTCTCCCCTGAGGCGGTGGAGCGGGCACTCCGGCCCGACACCTTCCTCGTCTCCCTCATGGCGGCGAACAACGAGATCGGGACGCTGCATCCGGTGCGGGAGATCGGGGCGCTCTGCGCCCGGCGCGGGGTCCTGTTCCACACCGATGCCACCCAGGCGCTCGGGAAGGTGCCGTTCGACGTGCAGAGGGAGGGCGTCCACCTCGCCTCCCTCACCGCCCACAAGATGTACGGCCCCAAGGGGTCGGGCGCCCTCTACGTGCGGCGGCGCGACCCGGAGGTGCGCCTCGCCCTCCAGATGCACGGGGGCGGGCATGAACGCGGCATGCGGTCGGGGACGCTCGGAGTGCCGGGCATCGTCGGGCTGGGGAAGGCGTGCGCGCTGGCCGCGTCGGAGCGGGAGGCGGAGGCGCCGCGCTGCGCCGCGCTCCGCGACATGCTCCTCGCGCGGCTGCGCGACGCCATCCCCGATCTGCATCGCAATGGCCATGCGTCGGGGTGCCTTCCCGGCAACCTCAACGTCTCGATCCCGGGGGTGGAGAGCGAGGCGCTCATGCTGGCGCTTCCGGAGTTGGCGATCTCCTCCGGGGCCGCCTGCAGCTCAGGATCATTGGAACCGTCGGGCACCCTCAAGGCGATCGGCCTGGCGCCGGAGTTGGCGCGCTGCCCGGTGCGGTTCGGGATCGGGCGATTCAGCAGCGCCGGCGAGGTTGAGCGCGCCGCCTCCCTCGTGACGGCGGCGGTGGCCCGGCTCCGGGCCGGCGCGCGCCGCGGCGCCCGCTCCCGTTGAAACGGAACGGCCCCCGGGGCGCTCCCCGGGGGCCGGGCTTCCCGTCGTTCGCGGACTATTTTCCGCCCTCTTCGAAGCCGTCCTCTCCGCAGCCGTCGTCATCGCCACCGCCGTCGAAGC
>JBQTIG010000124.1:0-51964 GCA_052388375.1 Planctomycetaceae bacterium
GCGGCTCGGCTGGTCTGTGTGGGCGGCCTTTCACCATTTTCTCTCCGCCGTTGATCGCTGGGGCCGCGGGCGTGAGGGTCGCCGTGGGCTGGCGGCGTGTTTTTGCTGTGCGGCGGGGCCCAGCTCCGGCCGCGCCGGGACGCAGAGATCGCCGTCGCGGACGGCCCAGAACCGCGAGCCTCTTGAATAATTCGGATTGGGCCGCCGCGGTCGCTCGACCTGCGCCTTGCTCCCGCGGCCTAGACGCCGCGCGCGTGTCGAGAAGTCGCGAACCCGCATTGGGCGCCCGCCGATAGCCGCCGTTTCGAGAGTCCGGCTCCCCACGGCGCCATGGATGCCGCGAGGAACCCTCCCAAGTCCGTGCGAGGTCAGGGGTTGGGACGGAGGGGACACTTGCCAGGCAACCGCCGGGGGATGCGTATAATGCGGCGCTCGTTGCAGCCATGGTGCAGGAGATCGTTGGCAAGTTCATCGCAGGGACGGCGCGGTTCGGCCTCGTGGTGTCGCGCTTCAACGCCGTCGTGACAGACCGCCTCGAGGCGGGAGCGCTCGACGCGCTGCGCCGGCACGGCGTCGGGGAGGAGCGCCTCCTGGTGGCGCGGGTGCCGGGGGCGTTCGAGATCCCCTCCGTCGCGCGCCTCCTGCTCCATGAGGGACGATGCGACGCGGTCCTGGGGATCGGCTGCATCCTCCGAGGCGATACCCCCCACTTCGACTACGTCTGCGAGGCGGCGGTCGGCGGCCTCGCCGCCATCGGACGGGAGACCGGGCGGCCGGTGGCGTGCGGCGTGCTCACGTGCGACACGCTCGAGCAGGCGCTCCAGCGCGCCGGCGGCAAGGCGGGCAACAAGGGGTTCGAGGCGGCGCTGGCCGCCCTCGAATCCGCCTCCCTCGCGCGGGAGCTGGCGCGGTGAGGAAGCGGACCCGCGCGCGGGAGCTGGCGCTCCAGCTGCTCTACATGGCGGACGTGCAGGGCGCCGAGGCGCTCGCGCAGATGGACGCATTCCTGCAGCGCCACGGCGAAAACGACCTGGAGGTGACCGCCTTCGCCCGCGCCCTGGTGGAAGGGGTGATGGAGCAGCGGGGCGAAATCGACGCCATCCTGACCGCCGCCACGCAGAACTGGGAGCTGCACCGGATGGCGCTCGTGGACCGCAACATCCTGCGGCTCGCGGCCCACGAGCTCCTGCGGGCGGGGGACGTTCCCGCGAAGGTCGCCATCAACGAGGCGATCGAACTGGGAAAGCGCTTCTCCACCCAGCAGTCCGGCTCCTTCATCAACGGCATCCTCGATCGCATCCGCCGCGAGCGCGACCTCTGATGGGCCTCCTCGACAGGCTGAAAGCCGGCCTCCGCAAGACCCGCGATCTCCTCACCGGGGGGCTCCTGCGCATCGTGGGCAAGCGCCGCATCGACGAGACGGTCCTGGAGGAGATCGAGGAGTTCCTCCTCGAGTCGGACGTCGGCGTGAAGACAACCGACGCCCTGGGCGCCGCCCTGCGCGCGGCCTGGAAGGCGAAGGAGGTCACCGAGGGCGAGCAGGTGCTTCCGTTCCTCAAGCGCACCCTCGTGGAGCGGCTTGCCGCGATGGACCGCTCCCTGCGCACCGGGCCTCAGGGTCCCACCGTGCTCCTCATCGTGGGAGTGAACGGGTCGGGCAAGACCACCTCCATCGCGAAGCTGGCGGGCTACTTTCGCGAACAGGGCAAGAGCGTGGTGCTCGGGGCGGGGGACACCTTCCGCGCCGCCGCCGTGGAGCAGCTCACGATCTGGAGCAAGAGGCTGGGCGTCGAGATCGTCAAGCAGGCGACCGGCGCCGATCCCGCGGCGGTCGCCTTCGACGCCGCGGAGGCGGCCGCGGCGCGGGGCGCCGACCTCCTCATCGTGGACACCGCCGGACGGCTGCACACCCAGGAGCACCTCATGCGCGAGCTGGAGAAGATCCGCCGCGTCCTGGGCAAGCGGATCGCGGGCGCGCCGCACGAAACGCTTCTCGTGCTCGACGCCACGACGGGACAGAACGCGGTCCAGCAGGCGCGACGATTCCACGAGGCGACACCGGTCACCGGGATCGTCCTCGCGAAGCTCGACGGCACCGCGCGCGGCGGCGCGGTCCTCTCCATCGGCGACGAACTGGGCCTGCCGGTGAAGTTCATCGGCGTGGGCGAGAAGATCGGCGACCTCGAGCCCTTCGATCCGGCGAAATTCGTCGAAGCGCTCTTCCAGTGACGCGCTGGGGGCTTCTCCTCCTCCCCGCCCTGGGCCTCCTGGCCATCGATCCCGTCTTCGTCGATTTCCACGCGTTCAAGGAGGTCGTCTTGGGGGGCGGGGCGCTCCTCGGCGGGCTGCTCTGCCTGGCGGACGCCGCGCGCGGGGCGCGGGCGCAGCTCGCCTGGTCCCCGGTCACCCTCGTGCTCTGGGGCTGGGTCGCCGTGCGCGGGTGGATGGCGCTCCGCTCCGAGGGCTCCGGCGAGGAGGAGCGGGCCTGGATCGTGCTCTTCGCGTTGGCTCTCGCGCACACGCTCGCGCTCTCGGTGGCCGGTCCCGCCTGGCTCGCGCAGCGCGCACCGCGCCTGTTCGGCGCTCTCCTCGCGCTCAACGCGCTCTTCGCGCTCGCGCAGGCTTACGTCGGCCGCCCGCAGGCCAATGCGTTCTTCGCCAACGCCAACTTCGCCGGCGCGGGGATCGCGATGCTCCTGCCCTACGGCCTGGCTCTGCGGCCGCCCTGGCGCTGGGCGCTGCTCGCCGCGGGCCTCGCGGGCCTTGCGGCGACGCAGAGCCGAGGCGGCGCGCTCGCCGCGGCCGCGGCCCTCGCGCTCCTCTTCGTCCCTGCCGCGCAGCGACGCCTCCGCATCGCCCTCCTCCTCGGGCTGCCCGCCCTCGTCCTCGCGGCGGGGCTGCAGTTCGGCGACCGCAACACCGTCAAGGTGCGGCTCGCCTGGTATCGCGCCGCCTCCCGGTTGGGCTTGGAGCACCCCGTCGCCGGACTCGGCGCCGGCGCCTTCCTGCGGGCCTACCCGCCGGTGCGCCCCCTGGAGGAGCACCAGATCTCCGGGGGCAGGATCGTCCACTCCGTCCACAACGACCTCCTGGAATCCTGGGTCGAAGGGGGCGGCATCGGCCTGGCCGCGCATCTCCTGCTCGTGGTCGCCGCAGTTCGCGCGGCCCGGCGCCAGCGCCCGGCGGCGGCGTCGCTCCTCGCCTTCGCCGTGGCGGGCCTCGTCGATCTCCCGATGCGGGATCCCTCGCTCCTGGCTCTCGCGCTCTTCGGCCTGACGCTCATCGCGGAGCCGAGACCGACCCGCGCCCCCGCCCCCCTCCTCGCCCTCCCGCTCCTGGCGCTGCTGCCCCTCGGGCTGCCGCTCCTGGACCACTGGCGAGCCGACCACGCCTATCGCGCATTCCAGCGCGACGGCGAGGCCGCGGCTCTCGACCGCGCGCTCGCCCGCGAGCCCGCGCACCCCGAGGCGCTTCTGGCGCGGGGCCGCGCCGAGGACCTCGAACGGCTCCTCGCGCAGCGACCCCACCACGCGGACGCGCTCTACAACCGCGGAGGCCTCCTCGAGCGCGTGTCGCGCGACGCCGCGATCGCGCAGTACCAGGAGATCCTCCTGAAGCACGACCCGCACCACGTGAGCGCGGCCACGCGACTCGCGGAGCTCGTCGGGGAGCAGGACCCGATCCGCGCGATCTCGCTCCTCGCGTCGGCGGTGCGAGCCGACCCGCGCCGCTTCGAACCTCGCCTCGCGCTGGCGCGGATCCATCGCAGGACGGGCCGCCTCGACGCGGCCGTCGAGGCGTGCCGGGCGGCGGCTGCCCGCGGGCGCGACCCGCGCATCGCGGAGGAGTTCCTGCAGATCGTCCTGGCGCAGCTGCGCGGCGGGGAGGAGGCGGATCTGGCGGGCGCGGCCGGGGCGGTGACGGCAGCCCGGCTGGCCGAGCTGGCCCACGAGGCGCTGGCGCGGGCGGACGCCGCGGAGGCGGAGGCGCGCGAGAGGATGCCCCGGGCGGAGCGGCTGCCTGGGGAGGCGGACGCCCCCTTCGCACGACGCGTCGAGGCGCTGCTCGCTCCGTGGCGGCGCGAGCGCGATGCGCGGACGGGGCCGGATCTGCGCGAGGCGTTCGCGCTGGCGGAGGCGCTCTTGCGGAAAGAGCCGGGGCCCGATGCCTACCACCTGGCCGCGCGGGCGGCGCGCGGGCTCGGGAGCCTCGACCGCGCCCGGCGCTACGACGCGAGCGGGTACTTCCTCGAGGGGCTGGCGGCGCTGCGGGAGGGGGCGGACGCCACGGCGGCGCTGCGGTTTCGGCGCGCCTTCACGGCGGACGGTTCCTTCGCCGCGGACGAGGCGACGGTCGTCGCGCTCCGCGAGTTCCTGCGCGCGCATCCCTCCGCGCTCGACCGGGCGCCCAAGAGCCGCGCCCTGCTCCGGGATCAGCCGCGGCTCGCTCCCTTCGTCGGAGGATGAATCGCCGGCGCGGCGCGCCGCACCGCCGCCCCCGCCCCCGCCCGCCGCATGCCTCCGAAGCCCTTTGGCTACCCTCGCCCGAGGCACTAGACTGTCTGGATCTTGAAGTTCCAGCGGTTGCCGGGGTTCCGCGACTTCTGGCCGGAGGAGATGGCCCGTCGGCGCCACATCGAGGCCGCCTGGCACGCCGCGGCGCGCGCGGCCGGCTTCGAGGAGATCGACGGCCCGCCCCTCGAGTCCCTCGACCTCTTCAGGGCGAAGTCGGGCGACGCCATCGTCGAGGAGCTCTACGCCTTCCGGGACAAGGGGGAGCGTGAGGTGGCGCTGCGCGCGGAGTTGACCCCTACGGTGGCGCGGATGGTGGCGGAGCGCGCGGCCACGCTGAAGAAACCGGTCAAGTGGTACGGGATCCCCCAGCTCTTCCGCTACGAGCGGCAGCAGCGCGGGCGGCTGCGCGAGCACATCCAGTGGAACGTGGACATCTTCGGCGCGCCCGAGGTCGCCGCCGACGCCGAGGCGGTGGCCGTCGCGGTGGACGCCCTGCGGCGGCTCGGGCTCACCGCGAAGGATGTCTCCGTGCGCGTCTACGACCGGCGCCTCTTGGAGCGCGCGCTCGCCGACCTGGCCGTCCCCGACCCCCACCGTGCGTGCCAGCTCATCGACAAGGGCACGGTGGACGACGACGCCAAGGCGCTGGAAGTGCTCGACCGCGAGCGGCTCGCGGCGCTGCGCGCCTGGCTGGCGGAGCCGGCGCGGCCGGAGGGCGAGTTCGGCGAGTTCCTCGCGGCGTGCGAGGACTACGGCCTCGCGAACTTCCTCGAACCCGACAAGCGCATCGTGCGCGGCCTCGCCTACTACACCGGCATCGTGTTCGAGATCTTCGACCGCGCCCGATCGCTGCGCGCGGTGGCCGGCGGAGGCCGCTACGACGGCCTCATCGACCACCTGGGGGGCGCGGCGCTCCCCGCCCTCGGCTTCGGCATGGGGGACGTGGTGCTTGGGGAGCTCCTCGCCGAAAAAGGCCTGCTCCCCGCGACGCCGCCGCGCATCGACTGCGTGGTGGTGCCGATCGGCGAGGCGATGCTGGGGCCCGCGCGGCGCGTCGTCCGCCTCCTGCGCGACGCCGGCGTGCGCGCCGAGACCCACTACGCCCCCGCGAAAGTCGGGAAGGCGATCAAGGCGGCCGACCAGGCAGGAGCGCGGCGCGTCCTGCTCGTGGGCAGCGAGGAGTGGGAGCAGGGCAGCGTGCGCAGCAAGGACCTGAAGAGCGGCGAGGAGACGGTGGTCCCCCTGGAGCGCTTGCCGTGAGGATGCCGCCGCGCGTTCCCCTCGCGCGGCTCCCGACGCCCCTCGAGCCCCTGGACCGGCTGAGCCGGCGCTGGGGCGGACCGCGCATCTTCGTGAAGCGCGACGACCTGACCGGCTCGGCGCTGACGGGGAACAAGGTGCGCAAGCTCGAGTTCTGCCTCGGGGAAGCGCTGGAGGGGGGCGGGGGCCGCGTGCTCACCTGCGGCGGCCTGCAATCCAACCACTGCCGCGCCACCGCCGTGGCCTGCGCGCGGCTCGGGCTCTCCTGCACTCTCTTTCTGCGGACCACCGAGCACGCTCCCGCCCCCGACGGGAACTTCCTCCTCGACCGTCTCTGCGGCGCCGAGGTGCGCCTCGTCTCCCCGGAGGAGTACCGCGCCCTCGAGCCGTCGCGCGAAGGCTACTGGATCCCGGAAGGGGCGAGCAACGAGGTGGGGATGTGGGGCTACGCCCACGCCTGCGTGGAGTTCGAGGAGCGGCGGTTCGCCGCCCTGGTCCACGCGGTCGGTTCGGGAGGCACCACGGCGGGGCTCATCGTGGGCAGCGCGCTCTGGCAGCTGCGCACGCCGCTCCTGGGCGTCGCGGTCTGCGACGACGCCGCATCCTTCCACGCCAGGATCGATCGCATCCTGGCGCGGGCGCGGGAGCGCTGGCCCTATCTCCCGGTGCTGCCGCCCAGCTGCGCGGCGGTGGAGATCGTGGAGGGGTTCGTCGGGCGCGGCTACGCGCTCAACCGGCCGGAGGAGTGGGCGCTCCTCCGGGAGGTTGCGGAGACCGAGGGGCTCGTTCTCGATCCCGTCTACACCGTGAAGGCGATGATGGCCCTGCGCCAGATGATCCGCGACGGCCGCTTCGCCAAAGGCGAGGAGGTCTGCTTCCTCCACACCGGCGGCCTGTTCGGGCTCTTCCCCAAGCGCGACGAAGCGCTGGTCTAGGGCCTGTCGGACTACCCCATCCGGCTTCGCCCGGCTGCGCGGGCCGCTCCGCGGCGATCCGCGCCATCCCGCGGAGCCTCCGCGACCCGGACGACGTCGCGGTCGGCTCACGAGGGGATAGGGGGGGGGCGGGGGGGCCCTCCAGCCACTCCTTCCGGCAGGAAACCGCAGGCGCGCGCCTCCCCGAGGACCCAGCGATACTCCTGCTCCAGCGAATCCACCAGGGACCCCTCGCGCGCCGGCAGCAGGTCCCAGGTGTAGGTCTCGATCTCCAGGCAGGGCGCGGCGCCCGTCGCGAGCGCGTGGCGCAGCGTGGCGGTGAGGTCGTCGCGGGTCGTGCGCACCCCCCCCACGGCCTCCTTGTGGATGGGGACATGGAAGTGGCAGCGGACCGGGCCTTTCAGGCCCTCCGCAGGCAAGTCGATCCGCCCTTCGCCGCTGCGCGCGACCACCTGGTGCAGGTAGCGCGGCTCGGCGAAGGGCACGAACGCCTCCGGCTCCGCGGCTTCGAGCGCCGAGGAGAGCTGGAGCTTCGCGATCGGGATCCCCGCGTCGCGGTAGGCCTGGAGCGCCCCCACCCCCCCCTCCCACATCACGGCGTGGTGGCAGGTGTCGAGACAGACGCCGAGATGCGCCCGCGCAAGGTCCTCGGCTCCCCGGCCATAGCGAGCCCGGCAGGCCGGGAGGAGGTGGTCGCGGAAGAACGCCGCGGTGTCGCGGGCGGTCTCGAGCCGGCAGAAGGGCTCCGGCTCGAGGGCGAGGCGGACGCGCACGCCGCTCTTGCGCTCCACCGCCTGGAGCGTGTGCACCATCTCCAGGAGCCGGCCCACCAGCGCGTTCACCGGGGCCGGTGCGTCGCGGGAGCAGAGCGGCAGCGTCGAGAAGGAGACGGAGGCGCCCGTCGGGTTGAGCGCGGCGAGGAGCACCGCCACGCGGAGCGAGTAGACCGCGCGTCGGGCGTCGCTCCAGTCGGGGCGGTAGACCGCCTCTTTCACCCGCGCCGCGTGGAAGTCGCCGTAGGGAAAGGCGTTGGCGGTCACCGCCTGGAGCCCGGCCCCCGCGAGCGCGGCCTTGAGCTCGTCCGCCCGCTCCTCCGCCTCCTCCGCCGCGCGCCGCGCGAGACGCAGGCCGACGGCGAACGGGCCGGGAGACGCAAGGCGCGCCTTGAGCGGTACCACCGTCGCGCGCAGGGCCGCCAGCAGGTCGTCCAGCCCCTCGCCGGGATGGACGTTCATCGAGTAGCAGAGCGCGACGCGGCTCTGATCGGCGCCCACGAGCCACATGGCTGGGGATTGTAGGCGCGCGGAAAAGAAAGGCGGGGGGCGCTCGGGCCCCCCGCCTCGGGTCTCGTGGGTGCGAGGAACTACTTGTCGGAGAGGGCAGCCGCGATGAGGCAGCCGCGCACCACCGACGTGAAGGCGTCCTCCGCCCGGCGCACGCCGGCGATCTGGAGGGGGAACTCCACCTTCTGGAGCTCTTCCGCGAAGATCTCGACGAAGCCGCCGACCAGGCTGGTGCCGCCCGCCACGACCACCTCGACGGGGTCGGTGAACTGCGGGACGTCGCGCGCCAGCTGGAAGCGCTGCTTGAGGTTGCGCAGGACGTAGCTGATGAGGTTGCGGTAGTAGAGAACGACCGCCTCCTCCTCCCGGTTGTGCGGCTCCATCAGGTTGACGTTGCCCTCCTTGATGGCGGTCGCGCGGGTGCGGGAGATGCCCATCACCTTGGCGACGTGGGCGTCGATCCAGTCGCCTCCGCGCGAGACGCTGAAGGTCACCGCGGGGATGGTCTTGTAGGCGACGCAGACGTTGAACATGCCGCCGCCGCAGGAGATGCCGATCCCGGTGAAGTCCTGCTCGGCGAGCTCGCTGTAGACGATGGCGTGCCCCTCGTTGATGGAGTGGGGCGTGAAGCCGAGCTTCTTGACGAGGCCGGCCGCGATGCCCTCGTGGTAGACGGTGTCGTTCTCGCGGTCGATGCTCGCCGCGGGAATGCAGAAGAAGACCGGCTCGCCCTCGACGCGGGGCTCGCCCAGCAGGCGCTCGATGATGAACTTGATCATCGGGATCGCGTCCTGCTCGTCGGGCGACATGAAGCCGTCCTTCATGGGACGGCGGACCTCCTTGCCGAACATGTTGGCGAGGTTGAAGGAGGCGTCGCCGAGCACGTAGAGCTTTTCGCGGAACGACACGTAGGGGACGTTCAGCTTGGTGAGCATGTCCCGGTTCCCGGCGAATTCCGCGGGGATCTCCAGGAACGCGTTGCGCTCGCACTTGACGACGATCTCGCCGCTGTCGTCCTGCATCGCCGAGAGCAGGTTGGCGGTGCCGACGTCGAGGCCGCGGCCGACCTGCTGGGGCACGCTCTTGGGCGCTCCCTTCGCGGTCGCGCCGGCGGGCTGGGCGCCCTGCGCCTTGCCGGCCACTTCAGGCGCGGCGGGCTTCTTGGTGTCGAATCGAATGCTTGTCGAATTTCCGGCCATCGTGGTTGATCTCCCCGGGCGACCCTCCTCGGGCTCCCCGAATGCGTTTCCTTCCTATCGGTCCATCCTTGGGTTGAATCTTTAGTCCGTCTTCTCCTCGCTGCCGCCCTCCACGGGCTGGGCAGCGGCCTTCTTCTGGCGCATGGCGCGCAGGCGCTCCAGGTTGCCGGCGATGCCGCTCTTGGAGCGGCGCTCGTCCACTTCCAGGCTCTCGAGGTTGGTCTCCATCTCGGCGCCGTGGTCGAACAGCTTCGCGACCACCACCTCCGTCGCCTCCACCACCTCGTCGATGGGACGCGCGGTGGCGGCATGGAGCGTGCGCGAGATCTGGTCGAGCGTCTTGTCCATGGCGGCGCTGAACCGCGTCTCCATGTCCTTGGTGCTCACGGACTCGCGCGCGCTCAGCTTGCGCACCAGTTCCTCGACCGTCGCCTGGTCGGCGCCGGCCGTCCGCTGGTCCAGAGTGGCGAGGAACGCCTTCATCTCCGCCATCTCCCCTCGCATCGCCTCGACCATGCGGCTCTCGCCGGCCCCTTCGCGGGCGGCGGCCAGCTCCTGCTGGAGCGCCTGCACGAGTCCCTCGTACCGGCGCACCTCGCCCTCCTTGGCGACGAACGCGTCGCGCATCTCGCCGAGGACGCGGGCGTCCTCCTTGAGCTGCCCGGCGAGGCGGGAGATCTCGGCGTCGTAGTTCTGGATCGTGCTGCGGGCGGTCTCGAGCCGCTCCCCCAGCTTCGCGGCGTCCCGCTCCAGGCTCTGCGCGCGGGCGGCGGTCTCGCGGGTCTCTTCGCGAGCCCGCTCGAGCGCGCCGTTGCCGGCTTCCCGCGCCTCCGCGAGCTCGCGGGCGTGCCGCTCCTGCGTCTCGTGGAAGGTGCGACGCGCCTCGGCAAGCTCCCCGGCCAGGCTCTTCTGCGCCTCCCGCGCTTCGCGCACCAGCTCGGACGAGGAGGCCGACTGGTTCGCCTGCGCCTGCTGCGCCTCCTGGCGCAGTCCCATCACCTCCGCGGCGTGCCGGATCTGCTCGTCCTTGAGCGCCGCGCGGGCCCGTTCCAGCTCCGCGGCGAGGCGCAGGTGCGCCTCCTCGCGGGAAGCCAGCGTGCGCCGCTCGGCCTCGAGCTTGCCGGTCAACTCCCTCTCCCGTGCCTCCGTCTCCTCGACGCGGCGCTTGTAGTCCGCCAGCATCTCCTTCTGTTCGCGGAGGACGCCCTCGGATTCGGCCTGGATCTTGGAGACGCGGTCGAATTGCACCTTCGTCTCGGCGACGATCCGGTCCCGGTCCTTCTGGGAGAGCACGCCGACTTCGCGCGCGATGACGTCGTCCACCACCGCGCGGATCAGCTCCATGACCCGCTCGCCGGAAATGACCCGAACGTGCTTCTTGCCCTGGGCCGCGAGTTGCTCGAGGGAGCGCCGCTCCGTGTTGGCCTCGATGACGGAACGAATGTCGTTCAGGTCGCGCTTCATGGGAACCCCATCGGCGGAATGGGGGCGCGATCTGTTGTCCGTCGCTGGGCTTTTCTAAGCCCTTGCGGAGCAAGAGGTTAGAGACGCGCCGCAAGGGCGTGCGCGGGTTACCGCTTCACTTCCCAGACATCCCCGGCCTGGAGGAGGGCCAAGAGGTCGCCTTCCCCATGCGTCGCCTTCGCGGTGCGGATCTGCTCGGCGACCTTTCCCTGGTAGGAGGGAAGCTCCACGCGGCGGAACACCCCGAGGGGTGTGGGGTACTGCGGCGGCGCGAGTCGTGAGAGCACGTAGGCGAGGGATTCGTCGGCCTCGTCGTGCACGGCGAGGTCCGATTCGGATACGCCCCGCTCCCCCACCGTCACGACCTCGGGGCGCGTGCCCTTCAGGCGTATTCCCTTGGTCCCGTCTTTTCCGAAACGCATCGGCTTGCCGTGCTCCAGGTAGAGGATCGCGTCGTCGCGCCGCTCGCGGTCGGTCACGCCGATCCACGCGTCATCGTTGAAGATGTTGCAATTCTGGAAGATCTCGACGAAGGTGGAGCCGTCGTGGCGGGACGCGCGGTGGAGGAGATCGCGGAGGTGCGCGTTGAAGACGTCCACGCTGCGCGCGACGAACGTCGCCTCGGCCGCCAGCGCCACCGAAATCGGGTTGATGGGACGGTCCACCGAACCCATCGGGGTCGACTTGGTCTTCTTGCCGAACTCCGACGTCGGCGAGGTTTGCCCCTTCGTGAGGCCGTAGATCCGGTTGTTGAAGAGCAGGATCTTGAGATCGACGTTGCGGCGCAGGGCGTGGAGGAGGTGGTTGCCGCCGATGCTCAGGCCGTCGCCGTCCCCGGTCACGACCCAGACATGGAGGTCGGGGCGCGCGACCTTCAGGCCGGTGGCGATCGCGGGCGCCCGGCCGTGGATGGTGTGGAACCCGTAGCAGTCCACGTAGTAGGGGAAACGGCTGGAGCATCCGATGCCGGAGATGATGACCAGCTGCTCCTTCGGAATGCCCAGCTCGGCGAAGACGGTCTGGACCGACGTGAGGATGGCGTAGTCCCCGCAGCCGGGGCACCAGCGCACGATCTGATCCGACTCGAAGTCCTTCTTGGTGAGGGTGGCGGCCTGCTCGCTCACGAAATCATCTCCTGGATGCGGACCATCAGTTCGCGCACCTTGAACGGCATGCCCTGCACCTTGTTGAGGCCGACGGCGTCGACCAGGTAGCGGGCGCGCAAGAGCAACCGGAGCTGGCCCATGTTGAGTTCGGGCACCAGGACCTTTTCGTAGCCCTTGAGGAGCTCGCCCAGATTGGCCGGGAAGGGGTTGAGGTGGCGGAGGTGGACCTGGGCGACGCTGAGCCCTTTGGCCTGGCTCCGGCGTACCGCGCTGTGGATCGCGCCGTAGGTGCCCCCCCACCCCACCACCAGCAGCTTCCCGCGCTTGGGGCCGAAGACCTCCAGATCGGGCACGTCCTGCACGATGCGCTGCACCTTCTCGGCGCGCAGGCTCACCATGCGCTGGTGGTTGTCGGGGTCGTAGCTGATGTTGCCGGTCCCGTCCGCCTTCTCGAGGCCGCCGATGCGATGCTGCAGGCCCGGCGTTCCCGGCTTCACCCAAGGTCGCGCCAGCGTCGCGCCGTCGCGCGCATAGGGTTGAAAGCCCTCGCGCTGGGCGTGGAACGCGATGTCGATCCGGGGGAGCTGGTCGAGGGAACGCGGGAGCTTCCAGGGCTCGGAGCCGTTGGCGACGTAGCCGTCGCTCAGGACGAAGACCGGCACCATGTACTTCGTCGCGATGCGCACCGCCTCGAAGGCGATGGCGAAGCAGTCCGAGGGTGTCGCCGGCGCGAGCACGGCCACCGGCGCCTCGCCGTTGCGGCCGAAAAGCGCCTGGAGCAGATCGGCCTGCTCCGTCTTGGTCGGCATCCCGGTGCTCGGGCCGGCGCGCTGGATGTTGAGCACCACCAGCGGCAGTTCCACCATCACGGCGAGGCCGATCCCCTCGGTCTTGAGCGCCACCCCCGGCCCGCTCGTGGCGGTCACGCCCAGACTCCCGCCGAAGGAGGCGCCGATGGCCGATGTCACCGCGGCGATCTCGTCCTCGGCCTGGAAGGTGATGACGCCGAAGTTCTTGTGCTTGGCGAGCTCGTGCAGCACGTCGCTGGCGGGGGTGATGGGATACGAACCGAAGAACATGGGGAGATTGGCGCGGCTGCTCGCCGCGACCAGCCCCAGGGCCAACGCCTCGTTGCCCGCGATGTTGCGGTAGAGCCCCGGCGCCTGGGGCGCGGGCGGCACCTCGAAGCGGTTCTGGAACACCTCGCTCGCGTCGCAGTAGGCATACCCCGCCTTGAGCGCGGTGCTGTTGGCCTCGACGAACTGCGGGGCCTTCTTGAACTTGTCCGCGATGAAGGCGAGGGTCGTGTCGAGGTTCCTGCTGAAGAGCCAGTACATCATGCCCAAGGCGAAGAAGTTCTTGCAGCGCACCCGCTCCTTGTGCGTGATCCCGACCGCGTCGAGGGTCTTCAGCGTGAGGCTGGTGAGCGGCACCGCGAGGACGCGGTAGGCGTTGAGCGAGCCGTCCTCCAGGGGGTTGCTCTTGTAGCCCGCCTTCTGGAGGTTGCGCGCCTCGAAGGCATCGGAGTCCACGACGACCGTGCCGCCGGGCGGGAGGTCGCGGATGTTGGCCTTGAGCGCCGCGGGGTTGTAGGCGACGAGGACATCCGGCTGGTCGCCGGGGGTGAAGATCTCGGTGCTCGAAAAGTGGATCTGGAACCCCGAGACGCCGGGGAGGGTGCCCGCCGGGGCGCGGATCTCCGCCGGGAAGTCGGGGAGCGTGGCTAGGTCGTTTCCCTGCATCGCGGTGGTGTTGGTGAACTGGTCGCCGGTGAGCTGCACGCCGTCGCCGCTGTCGCCGGCGAAGCGCACTACCACCGTTTCGAGGGATTCGAGCTGCTTGACGTTCATGAGGTGAGGCCCTGGGGGAGTCTTGCCCCTAGTTTCGCATGAGGCCGCCTAGAATAACCCCATGCGCCACCTCGCCCTGCTCCTGCTGGCTTCCGGCCTGGCCGCGGCCCAGGAGGCGCGCATCCTGGCCCAGGATGTTCGCCTGGCCCTGGACCCAGAGCGCGGCATGTTCCGGAGCAGGGTGGTGGTGGAGGCCGAGGGTCCCGGCACCCTGGCGCTCCCCGTCATGGAGGGCGTGGAGGGCGCCTGGGATCTGGAGGGCGCGCTTCCGCCCGGACGCCAACGGCGCACCGCGACGCTCTCCGGTCGCATCGCGAACCCGGTGACGAAGGCGCAAGGGCCCACCTGGGTGGCGGGAGATCACACGCCCGGCACCATCGGCACCGAGGGGAGCTATCTGGTGCGCGGCTTCTACCTGTCCAGCGCCGCCCCCTGCCGGTTCAGCATCGAGATCACGGTGCCGCTCCCCCATCGCGCCGTGAGCCAGGGGCGGAGGGTGGAGGAGCGCGAGGAGGAGGGGGTCTACCGGGTGCGCTACGAGGCGGAGGGGACGCAAGACGCCCTCGTGGTGGTTGCGGGGCCCTGGGAAGTGGACGAGGAGACGATCGGCGACGCCGTCTGCCGCACCTACCTCTATCCACAGGACCGCGCCCATAAGGATCTCCTTCTCGCCACGCTGCGCGAGGAGCTGCCGCGGTTCACCGCCATCTTCGGCGTCCTTCCCGAGGGGCGGTTCGACGTGGTCGAGAACTTCTTCGCCACGGGCTACGGATTCCCCGAATTCACGCTCTTGGGCGACAGCGTGATCCGCTACGTCTGCGCGAAGACGGCGCGGGAGGGGAAGCGCACCCTGCCGGCGGGCTACCTGGACCACGAGCTGGTGCACTGCTGGCTGGGGAACCGGCTCCTGGTCGACTACGCCCGCGGCAACTGGTGCGAGGCGCTCACCACCTACTTCGCCAACTACCGCGCCGCGGAGCGCGAGGACGGCGGCGCCGCCTACCGCGCACGCGTCTCCTCTTCCTACTCCCTGCGCGTGGATGGCGCCAACGACTACCCCCTGCGGGAGTTCCGCTCCAAGAGCCACGCCTTCGAGAACGACCTCGGCTACGGCAAGGGCTCCATGCTCTTCCACATGCTGGCCAGGGAGATCGGAAGGGAAGCGCTGGAGGGTGCGGTGCGCCACGCGCTGCGGACGCACGGCGGGCGCGCGCTCGGCTGGGACGATCTCGTGGCGGCGCTGGGGGAGGGCTGCGGACGCGATCTGGCCCCCTTCTTCGAGCCCTGGCTCGCCCGCACCGGCGCCCCGATCCTCGAAGTGGGACCGCTGCGCGTGCAGGGCACGCGGATCACGGGCACGCTGCTCCAGGCGCAGCCCGGTCCCCCCTACCCCCTCCGGATCCCCGTCCGCATCACGACCCCCGCGGGCACCGAGGAGCATCTCGTCGCCTCCAGCTCCAAGGAGACCGCCTTCACCCTGGAAGCGAAGGCCGCGCCGACGCTGTTCGAAATCGACCCCGAGCATCATCTGTTCCGCCGCGTGCCGCGGGGGCGGTGCGCGCCCTGCCTGCAGGCGGTGGTCACCGCGCCGCGCCGCGTCGGCTTTGGCGACGAGGCGCTTCTGACCGCCCTCGACCTCGAGCGGATCGAACCGGCTCTCCCCGCCGACGCCGCCGTGCTCGCGGTAGGACTCCCTGCCGCGCTGCGCGACGCGCTCCTGGCCGGCGCGACACGCCAGATGCCGAGTCTGCGAATCGCGGAGGGTTCCTTCCAGGTCGGCGAAGCCCTCTACGAACGCCCGGGGGACGCACTCCTGGTCAGCTTCGACCGGGTCGAGAGCCCCGGCCTCCCGGTGACCCTCTTTTTCGGCAACGCCCCGGAGGCCTACGCACGCTCGCGCTACCTCCCCTACTACGCCACGGAGGGCTGGGTGGTGTTCCGTGACGGCGCGCCGGTCGCCCGGGGGGACTTCCCGGCCGACCGGTCCGCGCGGGCCGAACTCACGGCGGCGCGCGCCGGCGAACCGGAGGGGCTCGTGCGCGATCTCTTGTGGCTCACCGACCCGTCGCACGCGGGACGGCGCGCCGGGACCGCGGAGGCCTACAACCTGGCGAACGAGCTGCGCGGGCGGCTCCACCGCGCCGGCCTCGCCGTGCTGCCGTGGCCGCCGGTGGAGGTTCCCCAGCCGCGCCTCGTGGGCGAAACGGTCCTCACGCTCCTGGATGGGGACCAGAAGGTGCGTCTTCAGGGCAACTTCTTCCCGTTCCACCGCACCGCCTCGCCGGAGAACCCCGCCGTCTTCACGCGGATCGCGGAGGGAGGGGGCGGGGATCTGGAGAAGGCGTTGGTGCTCCTTCCCGAGGGAGCGAGCGAGGCCGAGGTGGAGCGCTGCATCGAGGCCGGTGCGGCGGTCGTGGCGCTGGTCGCCTCGGAGCCCTCCATGAAGGCGCTGGCGCGCGATGCCGTCTGGCCCGGTGCGCTCCCGCCCGCCCTGGCGGCGGAGGCCGCGCAGCGCGGCGTAGATCCGGCCCTGGGCGCGGCCGGGCGGATCGCGGCGGCGCAGCGGAGGCGACTGAACGCTCCCTTCCTCTACGTGAGCCCGGCCACGGCGGAGGAGCTGCGCCGCAGGGGCTGCGGCGGCGTGCTCGAGTTCTCCGTGCGCAGCAGCGCCGGAAGCACGAGCAATCTCGTCGGCATCTTCGGCGAGCCGGTGCGACCGGGGATCCTGCTCTCGGCGCACTGGGACGGCGTCGGCTCGCTCGGCGGGGCGCCCGCGCAGGGCGCCGCCGACAACGCCGCCGGTTGCGCCATCGTCCTCTGGGTGGCCGAACTGCTGCGGCGGGACCACGAGGCGGGCCGGTTCCGGCGGCCCGTGGTCGTCGCGCTCTTCGGCGGCGAGGAGATGGGCCTTCTGGGCTCCACGCAGTTCGCGGCGCTCACCGCGAGCGGGCAGGGGCCGCTCCCGCCCCCCCGCGCCGCGGTAAACGTGGACGGCATCGGATCGCACGCCGATGGGGAGGTCTTTCTCGTCGGCCGTTCCGAGGCGCCGCCGCTCCTGGCCGCCTTCGAAAGGGCGCTCGAGGGGAGCGGCCTCGCGCTGGGCCGCGACATCGACCGCTTCGCATTCCGCGAGGGGTCCGACCACTGGCCGCTCCACGAGATCGGCGTGGCGGCGGTGACCGTCTACAGCGCCGACTACCGCGCCATGAACACCGCGCGGGACACTGTGGACCGCGTAGACGTCGGCGCGATGCGCCGGATCGCGCTGGCCGTGCACCGCATGGTGCGCGACCTCGCGATGGCGGAGTGACGCGGTCGTTCACGCCCTCGCGGGGTCGCGAACGGTCAGGACGGGGCAGCGCGCCTTGCGAACGACCCGGGCGGCGACGCTTCCCAGGAAGAAGTGTTCGAGGCCGCCGCGGCCGTGGGTGCCCAGGACGATCAGCTGCGCCGCGTGGCGGCGGGCGGCGTCGAGGATCTCGCTCGCCGGCTTGCCCTCGCGCAGTTCGGAGACCACAGTGCGGCCCGTGACCTTGGCGGCCGCCTCCTTCAGGAGCTTGGCGGCATTCTCGCGAATCCGCAGGAGCCCCTCGGTGTTGACGAAGGTCCCGAACGCGCTCTCCACGTGGAGCGGGAGGGGTTCGAGCACATGGAACAGCACGGTCGTGCCCCCCGGCGAGGTCAGTTCCGCGCCGTAGCGGACCACGGTGTCGGTCAGTTCCGAGAAATCGACCGGGGCCAGGACGCGATCGAAGGAGGGCACGACGGCGCCAGGATACCCCCCCTTGGAGCGCCGCGAAACTGGGATAATCGCCCGGCATGACGGCGGAGCCGGCCATCCTCCCCCTGGAACGCCCGCGTTCGCGGAGCCGCCTGCTGGAGGGGATCCCGCTCCCCCAGGCCCCCCGGAAGCGCCGCGCCCTGCGCGAAGCGATCCTGCTCCTTTTCTGCGTCGCCTTCGCGGGCATGGTCTTCCTCGGCTGGCAGTGGCTGCGGGGCCTCCTGCCGGCGAGCGGCCGCCGCAGCGCCGAGGACTTGAAAGACCTCCTGGGGCCGTTCCTCACCGCCTACGTCGCGGCCCGGCTCTACTCCTCCATGACGCGCCGCTACGAGCGCCAGCTGGAACGCCATCGCTACCTGCTCGCCCACATTCTCGACACCTCGGTGGATGCCATCATCACCCTCGACGCCCAGGACCGCATCTCCACCTGGAACCGCGGGGCGGCCAGGATCTTCCGCTATGAGGAGGGGGAGATCCTGGGCCAGCACGCCGCGGTGCTCTTTCCCACCGAAAAGCAGGCGCGCGAGGAGTTGGCGAGGATCCGCGCCGCGGTGGAGAAGGACGAGGTGCTGCCCGCCTACTCCGCCGAGCGCGTCACGCGGGACGGGCGTCGCATCCGCGCCGAGATCTCGCTCACGATCCTGCGCGACGGGAACGGGCGCTACGCCGGGAGGGCTTCGATCCTGCGGGACGTGACGGAGCGCGACTCCATCCGCGAGGAGTTGACGCGCAAGGAGAGCCTGGCCGCCATCGGCGAAATGGCGGCGGCGGTGGCTCACGAGATCAAGAATCCGCTCGCCGCGATCAACGGGGCGGTGAGCGTCATCGGACGGTCGTTCCCTCCCGAAGACACCCGCGCCGGCGTGGTCGAGGAGGTGCAGCGGCAGGTGCGCCGGCTCGACGAGACGATTCGCGATCTCTTGAACTTCGCCCGCCCGATGGTCCCGCGCCCCCGCGACATCGAGCTCGCGCCCTTCGTGGAGCGCATCCTGCGCGGCCTGCGCGAGGAGCCCGAGCTGAAGCCCCAGCGGCTCGAGACGACGGTCCCCGCGGGGTTGGTGGCCCACGCCGACCCGCAACTCCTGGAAAACATCCTCGTGAACCTCCTCCTCAACGCGGGGCAGGCGCTGGGCCCCCGCAACGGGCGCATCGGCCTCGACGCGGTGGAGGAGCCGGGAGGGATCCGCATCGAAGTGCGCGACGACGGGCCGGGCATCCCCGCCGACGTCCTGCCCAACATCTTCAAGCCCTTCTTCACCACGAAGTCGCGGGGTACCGGGCTCGGGCTCTCCATCGTGCGCAAGCTGGCGGAGGCGATGGGCGGCCGCGTCGCGGCGGAGAGCACGCCGGGGGGCGGCGCCGCGTTCACCCTGCGACTGCCCGGGAGGAACGCGTGAGCCGCGAGCACATCCTCGTCGTCGATGACGAGAAGCTCATCCGCTACGCCCTCCGCGAGTCGCTGGCGGGGGAGGGTTACGTCGTGCACGAGGCGGGCGACGTGGCGGAGGCTCTTCGCCTCAGCGACCGCCAGCGCATCGACTGCGCCATCCTGGACCAGCGGCTGCCCGACGGGGACGGGTTCCATCTCATGCGCAACCTGAAGGAACTGGAGCCCGACGCCCCCGTCATCCTCATGACCGCCTATTCGAGCGTGCAGAAGGCGGTGGAGGCGATGCGCGCCGGCGCCTTCACCTACGTGAACAAGCCCTTCGACGCGGACGAGATGATCCTCAACGTGCGCGCGGCCCTGGAGACGACGCGGTTGCGCCGCGAAGTGCGCGAGCTGCGCCGCCAGCAGGGCGGGGAGGGGCTCTCCGCCGTCGTCGGCCGCAGCGCGGGCATGCGCGGCATCCTCGACCTGATCGGCAAGTTGGCCGCGAGCCGGGCCAACACGGTGCTCCTCCTGGGCGAGAGCGGCACCGGCAAGGGGCTCCTGGCCCGCGCCCTCCACGAGGCCTCCGACCGGCGCGACAAGCCCTTTCTGACCATCGCCTGCACGGCGATTCCGGAGACGCTCCTGGAGAGCGAGCTCTTCGGGCACGAACGCGGCGCGTTCACCGACGCCAAGAGCGCCAAGCCGGGGCTCTTCGAGGTGGCGGAGGGCGGCACCGTGTTCCTCGACGAGATCGGCGACATGCCCCACGGGCTCCAGAGCAAGCTCCTGGTCGTGCTGGAGGACAAGACCTTCAAGCGGCTCGGCGGCGTGACCGACATCCACGCGGACCTGCGCGTGGTGGCGGCGACCAACGTCGATCTCGACGCCGCGGTGCGCGAGGGCCGCTTCCGCACCGATCTCTTCTACCGCCTCAACACCTTCCCGATCGTCATCCCGCCCCTGCGCGAACGCGTCGAGGACATTCCGATCCTGGTGAAGGCCTTCGTGGACAAGTTCAACCGGGAGTTCAACAAGAAGGTGGAGCGGATCGACGACGAGGCGCTCGCGGTCCTGGTGCGCCACCCCTGGCCGGGCAACGTGCGCGAGCTGCGCAACGCCATCGAGCGCGCCATGATCCTCGGCCAGCCGCCGGTCCTGCGCCTCTCCGACTTCGCGTTCAGCCTGGCCGATCCCCAGCGGCGCAAAGGGGACCGGATCCTGGACCTTCCGGCCGAAGGGATCGACGTGGAAGCGCTCGAGCGCGACCTGGTGCTGCAGGCGCTCGAACGCGTCCAGGGCAACCAGAACCGCGCCGCGCAGCTGCTCGGGATGACCCGGGACCAGATCCGCTACCGGATCGAGAAGTACGGCCCGGCGCCGCCGTGAACCGGCGCCCTACCGTCCCGGGGGCGCGGGCGTGGGTGTCGGATCGACCGGCTCGGGGTAGACCAGCCGCACATGGAGACGGTTCTTCTTGGCGCCTGCGCGCTTGGCGGCCGACTCCTTCGAAGAGCGCTCCTCCGCGGCGGCGGCCGCGCCCGCGGCTGCGCCATCCCCGCCGCGCGCGTCCCCGCCCCCCTCCCTCGCCTCCTCGCGCGCCGGGCGCCCGGGCAGCAGGCGCAGCTCGCCGCGGGCGAGACGCGCCAGCCAGACCCGGAGGGCCGCCAACTCCGCCGCGTCCCCTTCCACCCAGAGCCCCAGTTCCCGTTGGCCGGGACGCG
Source organism: Planctomycetaceae bacterium (assembly GCA_052388375.1). Taxonomy (GTDB): domain Bacteria; phylum Planctomycetota; class PLA2; order PLA2; family PLA2; genus JBQTIG01. The sequence continues at coordinate 20,489 of JBQTIG010000124.1, forward strand.
GCGCCGGGATCGTCACGCCCTCCTTGGGGCGGTCTCCCGGGCGGCCCGGGAGGGGAACGGGATAGACCCGGGCCAAGGTTGCCCTGAGCGAGACCGCCTCGGCGAGCGACAGGAGCGCCACCTCGCTCTCCGCGCCCGCAGCCGCGTCGCCGAGCTTCTCGTCCGCCGCCTCCTCCGTGACGCGGCTTCTCACCGCCTCCGGCGTCATCCGCTCGAGCGCCGTGAGGTAGGCGAGGCGCTCCTCGGGTCCCGCACGCTTGTCTTTCTCCTCGGCGTCGGCAGGCTGGAGACGGGCCATCTCGTCGGCGCGGGGCGGCGGGGGCTCCTCGGTCTTTTGTTCCCCGCCTGGCTGGTCGAGCTCGACGGTGACACCGACGGAGGGAACCTCCGCCCGGTCGCGGACCTTCGCCGTCTCGGCACGGGAAGCCTGCTCATCGTCGGTCGGCTCGCGAAGATCGGGCGGCACGGCGGACGGGGGACCCGCCATGGGACGGCGCTCCCCCTCGGCAGTTTCCAGGTCGCTCGAGGCGGGGGGAGGGGGCGGGGAGGGGGCCTCGGCCCGGGCCAACGCCCCGGGCGCTGGCGTACCGTGCTCCCCGAGACGCGGGAGGATGAGCAGGGCGGCAAGGAGGGCGGCGGCAACGGCGGCGAGACTCGTGGGGAGCAGGAGGCGACGTCCCCGCGGGAGCGCCGCCGTCACCCGCATTGCCAGCTCCGCGGGGGCAGGCACGGAGGGGAGGGCACGGACGGCCTCGACGGTGGCGCGGAGCGCCTCGTACTCCGCGCGCACGTCGGCGTCGGCCCCGATGCGCGCCCGCAGGAGCCGCGCCTCTTCCTCGCCGAGCAGGCCGTCCAGGAGCGCGCTCAGCTGCTCGCGCAACAGTTCCCGGTCGCTCATGCCTCCTCCTTCCTGAGGATCGGCGCGAGGCGCTCGCGGAGGAGAGAGCGGGCCCGGCTCAGCCGGGAGCGCACGGTCCCGACGGGAACGCCGAGGACCTCCGCCGCCTCCTCGTAGGTGGCGCCTTGCAGGTCGCAGAGGACGACGATTTCGTTGGAGTCCGGGGGAAGCTCGGCGACGGCGCGAGCCACGAGGAGGCTGCGCTCCGTCGCCGACGCGGCCTCGTCCGGACCGCGGTTCGAGGAGGGCGGCTCGTGGGCGAGGGGGGCGGGGCGCGTGTGCTTGACGGTGCTGCGGCGACGCAGCGCGTCCCGGCACTGGTTCACCGTCACGCGATAGAGCCAGGTCGAGAAGCGGGCGCTCTCCTGGAAACGCGGCAGGCCCCGGAAGACGGAGAGAAAGACCTCCTGGGCGGCGTCGAGCGCCTCTTCGCGGTTTCCGAGCATGCGCAGGGCCATCGTGAATACGTTTCCTTCGTGCCTGCGCAAGAGGAGACCGAAGGCGTCGCGGTCGCCCCGGCGGGCACGCCGGACCAACTCGCCGTCGCCGGGCCCGGTCGGCCCGGACTCCTGGGCAGGCGAGGATTTGGACGAAATCGGCGGTTCCAAGTTCGGAGCGATTGTAGGGCCGGCCGGCGTGGAGCAGCGGCGTCAGGGGGCGGGAAAGATCTTCCGCCAGAGCCGCTTGAGCGGCCCCCCACCGGACTCCTCTCCGTCTCCCTGCCCCGGATCGATGGTCACGGCGACCACGGTGATGTTGTCGGGGCCGCCGCGGTCTCTCGCCAGGTTCACCAGATCCTGGCAGAGCTGGCCGGAGTCGGGCGTCGACGCGACGCGATCCTCGATCTCCTGGCGCCGCACGCAGCCGTGGAGGCCGTCGGTGCAGAGCAGGACCGAATCCCCGACGCCCAGGGTCGCGTCGCTGTAGTCCACCTTCACCGTGGCCTCGGCGCCGAGCGCCTGCAGGATGATGTTGCGCCCCCCCTCGAGCTGTTCGGCGTCCTCGGCGCTGATGACCTTGTCGTCCACGAGACGCCCGATGAGCGAGTGGTCCTTGGTCATCTGGTGGAGCTTCCCCTTGCGCGCGATGAAGCCGCGCGAGTCCCCCACCTGGAAGAAGAGGATGCGCGGTCCGCGCAAGAGCGCCGCGGTGAGCGTCGTGCCCATGCCGCGGTGGCGCACCTCCTCCTGCGAGGCCGCGTGGATGCGCCGGTTGGCCTCCTGGAAGGAATCGAACAGGATGGTGCGCACCGCCTCCTCGTCCATCGCTCCGCCCAGCTTCGCGCCCGCCTCGACCAGCACCTCCATGGCCATGCGGGAGGCTACCTCGCCGGCCAGCGCGCCGCCCATCCCGTCCGCCACGGCGACGAGGAGGCCGCCGCCCGCCATCGCCATCTCCCCATGTCCGAAGGGGGGAGGGGGACCGAGCTTTCTCCCCCCCTCGAGGTCCAGGATGAGGAAGTTGTCCTCGTTGTTCTGGCGTACCAGTCCGAGGTCGGTAAGAGAGGCGAAGGAGATCCTCATCGGGGTGCCGTGGGGCCCGCCCGGGGCGGGGAACCCGGCGACGTGGGGAAGAGGCGAATCGTAGCCATCCCCGCGGGGAGGGGCAAGATCGTTGCCCGCTCCTATAATCGGTTCGTGCCCCGGTTCCGACCCCTCCCGGCGCTTCCCGCCCTTCTGGCCGGCGCCCTCCTCGCGGCGACCGCCCCCCCGATCACGGCCGATGTGGTCGTCACTCCCCTCGAAGGGGCGCCGATCCGCGGCATCTCGCTCTCCGCGGCCGCCGGCCGCGTTTCCGTCACCCCGGCGGATGGGCCGGCGGTGACCCTGGGCGCCGACACCCTGGTGGACATCGTCGTCCTGGGACCCGCCAAGCCGCCGCCGCCCTCGGCGCGCCCCTTCGAGATCCTCCTCGCGGACGGAACGCGGCTGCGCGGAGTCCTCGAAGAGGCCCCGGGGGCGCCCGGTGCGGTTCGCATCCGCAGCGCCCTCTTCCGCCGTCCGACAGGCGACTTCCAGGCGCCGGTGGAGGACCTCCGCGAGATCCGCCGCGTGGAGGGTCGCGCCGTGCCGGGAGCCTCGCGACTGGTGCGGGTCGAGGGAAGGGACGCGATCTACCAGAGGAACGGGGCGCGAAACGAGGGGTTCGTGGAGGCATTCCTCGCCACGGGCCTCCGCATCGATCGGAGTCCGTTGGAGCCGCGCGAGATCGCCTACGACGATCTGGCGGCGGTCTTCTTCGATGTCAAGCCGGCGCCGGAGCCCGCGGGGCTGGTCGCCGTCGCCCGCCTCGTGGAGGGAAGCGCGGTCCTGCTCCGCAGCGACGCCCGCATCGGCGGAGGTCTTCTCGAAGGCACCACGGTCGGCGGCCTGGCGATCGAGATTCCCTGGGAACAGGTGGCGAGCCTCGGCTTTCGCGGCGGGCGCTTCGTCCACCTCTCGGACCTGACGCCCGCGGCGGTGAACCGGACGCCGTTCTTCCCCCTTCCCGAGGGCCCCGGGTCCGATTCCCTCCTCGAGTTCGTCTGTCCGGTGCGCATGGACAAGAGTCCGGACGGCCGCCCCATCACGCTGGAACACCGTCGCTACGAGAAGGGGATCGGTGTGCGCCCGCGCACCGAACTCGTCTACGAACTCGACGGCGCCTATCGCGAATTCCGCTCGGTCTGCGGCATCGATGACGAGGTGCTGGGCAACGACTACGGGCGCAACGGCGGCAGCGGAAGCGTCGTCTTCTCGGTGTTCCTGGACGGAAAGCTCGCCGCCGAGACCGGCGTCGTGACCGGCGGCGGCAAGCCCGAAGAGCTGAAGCTGGACCTGCGCGGCGTGAAGCGACTCGCCCTGGTGGTGCAGCGGGTCCCCCCTTCCAAGATGCCGGCCGAGGCGGAGGACTCCCCCGAGCTGGACAACGCGGTCTGGGCGAGGCCGATCCTGATCCGCTGAGGGGCATGCCGTTTCACGACCTCCTGCGCCTGACGGAGATCGCCTTCCGGGCGCCGGAGCGCGCCCTCTGGGCCGTGCCCCTCCTCCTCGCGCTCCTGCTCCCGTGGGCACGCCGCCCGCCGCGGCGGCTCCTGCCCCTGCTCCTGCGCGCCACCGCCGCCCTCGCCCTGCTGGCCATCCTGCTCGATCCCGTCCTGCCCGAGCGCGCGCAGGTCGCGGGTCGGCTGCTCGTCCTGTCGGATGTCTCGCCCTCCCTTGGCGCCTCGGGCGTGGCCGCGGAGTAGGAGTACCTGCGCGGGAGCGGCGCGGAACGGCTCGCGTTCGCCTCCGGCGTTCGTCCCGCCGCGTCGCCGCTCGCGGTGGCGGAGGGCGAGGGCACCGACGCGGCCGCCGCGCTGCGTGCCGCGGCGGCGTGGGCGGGCGCACGCCGCCCCGCGCGGGTCGTGCTGCTGGGGGACGGCCGCTCCACGCGGTCCCACGCGACGGAGGAGGCGGCGCGGCTGCGCGCGGCGGGGGTCGAGCTGGTCGCGCGCGGCTTTCCGGAAGGGGAGGCGCCTCCCCCGCCCCCCTCCCTGCGCCTCCTGGCGCTGCGCGCGCCGGTCCCCGAGCGCTGCCGCGGCCCCTTCGCCCTGGTCGCCACGGCGGAAGCGGCAGGGAAGTGCGACGCGGAGATCTCTCTCTGGATCGACGGGCTGCTCCATGAGCGACGCCCCCTTGCGCTCGCCGCGGGAACGACCAGCGTCTCCTTCGAGGAGATCGTGCTGCCGCCGGGTCTCCACTTCGCGCAGGCGCTCCTTGGAGGCGGGGCGGATCCGATTCAGGGCGAAGCGTCCACCGTGGCGCGCGTTCCGGGCGATCCGCGCGTGCTCTGCATCGCGGCCGAGGCGCGTGACGCGCTCCTCCAACGCGCCCTCGAGACCCAGGGCATGGAGGTGGAGGTGACCGCGGCGTCGGAGGCGCTCGACCTGGAGGGATTCGACGCGGTGGTGATCCTGCCCGAGGCGCCCGCCGCGGCGGTCGAGGCGATGGCGCCCGCTCTCTCCACCTTCGTGGGACGCAAGGGGGGCGGCCTCCTGGGTGTGGGGGGAGCGGGGGGCGAGGGTCTGGGCCGCCTCCACGACACCGCGGCCGGCTTCCTCTTTCCGCTCGCCTGCGAGCCGCGACCCAAGGCCGCGCCCCCGGCAGCGCCGGACGCCGCCCCCGGCGAGGAGCCGCGCATCGAGCCGGAGCGGGAGAAGCGGCAGGCCTATCCGATCAGCCTCTGTCTGCTGCTCGACCGGTCGGGAAGCATGGCGGGCGACAAGCTGGAGCGCGCGCGGCAGGCGGCGGCCGCCGCGGCGATCGCGCTCACCGCCGCCGACCGGATCAGCATCGTCACCTTCGGGGACCGCGCAGAGGTCCTCGTCGAGCCGCGCACGGCGGGCGATCCGGCCGCCATCCTGCGCGCGCTTGGAAACGTGGAGGCGGAGGGCAACACCGCCATGTTCGAGGCGCTCTCCCTCGGCTACCGCATCCTGCTCACAGAGGGAGCGCCGGTGCGGCATCTGCTGCTCGTCTCGGACGGCCGCTCCACCGACGAGGGGCGATGGAAAGACCTCATCCAGGAGATGGCGGGCAAGGCGATCACCCTCAGCACCGTCGGGGTGGGCTTCGACCTCGATCTCCGCCTCCCGCGGTTCGCCGAGTGGGGCAGGGGGCGGTGGCTTACCGCCAACCACCCGCACGAGATCCCGCAGGTGGTCACCTTCGATGCGCTTCGGGTCGTGCGGGAGCGGGATGCGCGCGGACGCGACGCCGAACAGCCCGCGCCACCACGCGAGGAGAAGCCCTCCCCCCCCGCGCCCCCCCCCGATCGCCCCGAGCCGCCGAGCTTCCCCGAACTGGTGCTCCGGGCCGATCCCGGGGCGCCCCGCGACGCGCTCGCGGGGGTACCCGACGAGGAGCTTCCCAAAGTGGCCGAGGTGGAGGAGGGCGCGCCGCGCTTCGCGGCCTGGGTTGCGGCGCGCGCGGGCGACGCGGAAACGCCGGTCCTCGCCTATTGGCGTTACGGTCTCGGCACGGCCGCGGCGCTCACGGTGGATCCCGAGGCTCCCTCGGCGCGCGCCCTGCGGGAGCATCCGGAGTTTTCGCGCATCCTGGCGCAGCTCGTGCGCTCCCTCCTGCCGGATGCGCCGCGGGAGACGATCCTCCTCGAGTTCGCCGTGGAGGGCGAGGACGGGGAGGACTTCGTGGTGTTGCGCCTGGTCGCGGAAGACGGTCTGGCTCGCACGGACCTGCCGATGGAGGCGCGCTGGGGCGATACGTTCGAGGGGGGACGCCCGCTGGCCCTGGCGCGGCGTGCGGGCACCTACCGTGGAGCGCTTCCGCCGGGAGAAGCCGTCGGGAGGCTGCATGTCCGCGCGGGCGACCCGCAGGCACCGCTGCTCGCGCGGACGATCGTCCTGCCGCGCTCCCTGCCCCGGGAGATGCTCGCCCGCGGGACCGATCTGGAGGCGCTCGGTGCATGGACCGGCAGCCGCGGGCGCTTCGACGCGGCGGCGGATGAGCTGTTGCGCTCTGCGGCGGGCGAGACCAAGCTGCCGCGTCCCGCCCCGTTGCCCTTCCTCCTGCTTGCGGCGATCCTGTTGCCGCTGGACGCATGGGCAAGAAGAAACTCAGGATCGCGCTGACCGCGGGCGACCCCTTCGGCGTGGGACCGGAACTCTCCCTGGCCGCCGCGCGCGACGCGGAGGAGGAGGTGACCCTCTACGGCGATCCGGCCCAGCTCCGGGGCGCGGCGAAACTCGTCGCCATCCCGATCGAAGGCGAGCGGCCGGAGAGGCCCGGCCCCAGCGCCGCCGGCGGTCGGGCGGCGCTCGCCGCGCTCGAGCGCGCGATGGAGGATGTCCGGGCGGGCCGGCAGGACGCCCTCGTCACCGCGCCGATCTCCAAGGAGTCCTGCGCGTTGGCGGGGGCGGGCGCGGGTGGGCACACGCCGCTCCTCGGTCGGTTTTTCGGCGTGGCGGAACCCCTCATGTCGTTCGTCTGGGACGAGAACGAGCCGGTCGTCGCCCTCCTCACCGTGCACATCCCCCTCCGCGCCGTTGCGGCGAGCCTCACCTCCGCCAAGGTGGAGCGCGCGGCGCTGGTGTTGCACGACGCCTTGCGCGCGCGGTTCCGCCGCGCCGAGGCGCGGGTGGGGATCCTGGGACTCAATCCGCACGCGGGGGAGGGCGGGCGCCTCGGCAGCGAGGAGGCGGACCACATCGCCCCGGCGGTCGAGCGGCTGCGCTCCCGAGGAATGCAAGTCTCCGGCCCGCTTCCCGGCGACACCGCGTTCGCGGTGCGCGAACGATTCGACGGGCTCCTGGCGCTCTACCACGACCAGGGGCTCGCCCCGGTCAAGGCGCTCGCGTTCCGGCGCGCCGTCAACGTCACGCTGGGACTGCCCATCGTACGCACCTCCCCGGCTCACGGCACCGCCTTCGACCTGGCGGGGAGCGGGCGCGCGGACCCCTCCTCCCTGCGCGCGGCCCTCGCATGGGCCTCCCGTTTGGCGCGTTGACGACCCCCCCGGGCCGGGTTACAAGAGTTGATTCCCATGGCCCGTAAGCCCCAGGACATGCTCGAGTTCCTTCGGCGCCAGAACGCCGAGGAGAACGTCCCGCCCGAGGGCGCGCTCACGGAAGCGGCCGCGACCGCGGCGAGGACGCCGGCGGAGCCTCTGGAGCCGACCGCGCGCGTCCTGGTGTTGCGCCGCTCGCAGGTGGTGGTCTCCTGCATCGCCGGCGGCCTGCTGCTCCTGCTGGTCTTCCTGGTGGGGTTGCGCACGGGGCAGGCGAGGTCGCCGAATTCCCCCGCCGCCTCCCCCGCCGGCGCACCGCTGCCCTTCTGGGTGATCCGCGTGGTCACCTACAAGGACAGCGAACAGGGCTGGGCGGACGCCCGGCGCGTGAAAGCCGCGCTCCAGGAGTTCGGCCAGGTGACCTTCCACAAGATCGTCTCGACGCAGGATCTCGTGGTGGCCCTCTGCTCCTGGCTCGAGGACCCCCGGGAGGACCGCGCCGCGCGCGAGCTCCTGGAGAGGGTCCGGACCCTCGAGGTCGCCGCGCGCAGGGACTTCGGCGGCGCGCATTACTGGCAGATCCAAAGGTGAATCATGTCCATCCACAAGAGCCTCAAACTCAGGGGAAGCCTCTCGCGCGAACGCAACGTGCTGGGGCGTTACGAGCGCATCGTGCTCATGAAGGAGCGGGGTGTCTGGGTCGACAACCGCTCGATCTACGGGCTCCCGAAGACGCTCGTCAGCCTCACCAAGAAGAAGAAGCCGTAGGCTCGAGGCGCACTCAGCGCAGGTCGCCGCGCAGGTCGGCCTTGGGGTAGCCCATCTCCTGGGCGTAGCGCGCGTAGGCCTGGAAGTCCTCGCCGAAGTCGCGGCCGGTGAGGGAGGCGAGCGCGCGCGCGTATCCCTTGCGCTCCAGGATGTACCCGTCGCCGATCCCGCCCAGGATCTTGTAGTCCAGGATCACGCCGTCGCGGATCGTCTGGACGATCGGGTCGCCGATGGCCGCCGCCTGCGCGATCTCGACATCGAAGTCCTGGATGTAGGACTCCTGCTGCCCGACGAAGATGTTGGCGCGGCCCGAGGCGCCGATGCCGATCGAGACCCGGCGCAGGATGACATCCACGCCGCGCAGATCGGCCAACCGCGCGAGCGCGTCGGTCGCGTGAAGGCGCGCCGCGCCGCTCGCGGAGAAGAGGGCGCGCGCGTAGGGGTAGAAGACGTCGTCGTCGCCGAATCCCTGGATGGCCCGGATCGCCGCCGCGCGCACGGTCGCGCTGGCGTCGTACATGCTCGTGCGGATGAGCCAGGGCAGCGCGATCTTGTCCCCGGCGTTGCCGAGCGCGCTCACCGCCAGCTCGCGGGTTTCGGCCAGAGGCGCGTAGAGCGCCTTGCGCAGCGGGCGGACGAGCGCCGCCGCGGGGAATTCGGAAAGCTGCTCCGCGGCCGCGGCGCGCACCGCCGCGTCCTCGTCCGAAAGCGCCGCGACGATCGCCTCGGCGCCGAGGTTCTGCTCCTCGGTCACGCCCCCCGCCCCCGTCGCGCCGTCGCGCAGCCGCCGCTCCGCCTCTTCGGGAAGGACCCAGTCGCCGCCAGCGAGAACGAACCCCTTCCGCTGCATCGCCTCGTCCGCGGCGAGCCACTCCTCACCCACCCGCTCGAAGCCGAGTTCGCGGCGCGCCGCGCGATGGTCGGGCTCCGCGCGCAGCACCGCCTCGAGGGCGGACCGCGCCTTTGCGAGACCCCTCTCCCGCGCCCAGAGGGCCAAACGGTACCAACCCGCCGCGTCCTTGTCGTCGAGGGCGGCGGCCCGCGCCTCGTACTCCTCCCGCGCGGTGCGCCCGCGCAGGATCTCCGCGACCCGGGCCTTGGGGAAGACCCACTCCCGGCCGGCGCGGCTCACCACCACGGTCTCCTCACGTTCCCGCACCTCGCCTTCCACCCGCAGGCCCCCCTTCAGGACCACGGTGTCGGCGGCGACGGGGAGGAGGAGGAAGGGCAGGAGGAGAAGCGTCCGCATGGAGTACTCCGCAGGAGCCGATGGTCGCTCCATGGTAACGGTCGCCGCGGGCGGGGGGTTACACGCGCGTCAGGGGAGGACGCGGAGGCGGGCGCCCAGGAGGAGCCGGAGGATAATGAGGAAGAGGGCGAGCCCGGCGGTCCAGAGAGCGCAGAGAGCCCCCACCTCCACGTCCCTCCCGTAATGGATGAGGCCGTAGATGTGGACCGGGAGGGTCGCGGCGCCGGTGCGGGTGAAGATGAGGGCATCCACCTCCCTCAGTCCGAAAATGAACGCGAGGAGCGCACCGGTCGCCGCCGCCGGCAGGAGCAGCGGCAGGGCGATCCGGAGGCTCCTGCGGAGGGGGGGGAGGCCCGCCAGGGCCCCCGCCTCGAAATAGGCAGGGTCGATGCGATTGCGCGCCTCCCGCAAGGCGAAGGAGGCGAAGGGAAGGAGTCGCGCGCCCAGGAGGAGGATGGGGAAAGCCTCGAGGCGCGTGAGCGGCCCGAAGACCTTGGCCCAGCCCACCGCAAGGAGCATGGGCGGCACGGCGATGGGAAGGAACGCGATCAGCGCCAGCGCGCGGTCGAGACGGGGTGCGGCGCGGCCCAGCTCGACGAGGAGATAGGCGAGCAGGATCGCGAGCAGCGCACCGCCCCCGCCCAGCAGGAGCGACTTCCTGACGCTGGGGCCGGTGCTGTCGTGGATGATCCCCCTGCGGAGGCCGTCCATGAGCCCGGTGGGCCGCTGCGGATCCAGCGCGACGTTCTGGGGGTTGGTCCCCGCGCCCGCGACGGGTTGGTCGTAGTGCAGCCCCGACGCCGTCTGGAGGTGGCGCACCGTCGGAAGGGCGAGCGCCAGCGCGAGCACGGCCAGCACGAAAAGCAGCGCGGGAACGCGCCAGCGCCCCAGGGGCAGCGGATCGAGTTCGCGGAACGCCCCGCGCACCGTGGCGCCCCCCCGTCGCCGCTCCACGGCCGCCAGGGCGAGGAACGCGAGCAGCGCGAGGAGCGTGCAGGGCATCCCCGCGGCGGCGGCCGCCCCCGCGTTCCCGTCGCGGTCCCACAGGCGGAAGACCGCGTTGGCGTAAACCGTGATGGTGTTCTTGGCGGTGGTGACGCCGAGGAAGTCGGGCACCGCGAAGTCGGCGACGACGAAGGTGAAAGCCAGGAGCGCGCCGACGGCGGCGCCGGGCAGGGCGGGCGCCAGGGCGGCCCGGAAGAAGGCCTCCCGCGGGTGGGTCGCCAGACGGGCGGCGTCGAGGGCGTCGGCGCCGCAGGCGCGCAGCGCGCGCACGGTGAAGAGCGCGACGAGCGGGAAGAGGCTGAATCCGAAGACCAGCACGGCGCGCAGGAACTCCGGCCGCACCGCAAGCAGATCACGGTAGCCGGCGATCGCGAGGAAGACCGGGGGGAGCGCGAGGGGGAGGACGGAGGAGAGGAGGAGGGCGCGACGGAAGGGCAGGTCGGTGGCGCCGAAGAGGATCCCGATGGGGAGGCCCAGAACGAAGGCGAGGAGCGTGGAGGCGCCCGCCAGCGCGAGCGTCGCCAGGAGCATGTTACGCTCGCCGGCCCCGGTCAGAACGCCGCGGTAGTGGTGCAGGCTGAAGGTGCTCGTCTCGCGCGCCACCTCCGCGCGTGGGACTTCGCGGGTCGTGGTGGACGAAGCGGGCCGGATCAGGACGGCATCGGGCGCCGAGCTGGTCACGTACCCGACGATGCGTTCGCCCGAACGGGTCACCACCTCGTCCGCCCGGACGCTTTCGAAGAGCATCGTCCCGATGGGCAGCAGGACGATCGCCACCACGAGGAGCAGACCGCCGAGGAGGAGGAGGCGGCCCAAGTCTCAGTTCGCGGCCAGCGCCGCCTCGTAGAGGCTTGCCGCCCGTCGCGTCACGGGTCCGGGAAGCTCGGTCCCCACGCGGCGGCCGTCCACCAGACTCACCGGCATGATGCCCTTCACCGTGCCGGTCAGGAACACTTCGGCGGCGGCCTGGAGGCGGGCGGGGTCGACCACCGCCTCCTCCGCCGGAATGCCCGCGCGGGGCAGTTCCCGGAACACCCAGTCCCGCGTGATGCCCGCCAGGAGCCCCTCCTCCAGCGGCGGGGTGAGCGCACGCCCCGACTCCACGATCCAGAGGTTGGAGGTGGTCGATTCGGTGAGGCGCCCCTCCGTGTTGAGGAAGAGCGCATCGTCGGCGCCGAGACGCCGCGCCTCCACGAGCCCCAGCATGTTGTTGAGGTAGTTGCCCGTCTTGGCGGCGGGGTCCATGGCGCGCGGGTCGTTGCGCAGGCGCGGCACGATCGACACGCGGCACCCCTCGGTATAGAGATGCGCCGCGTAGGGGACCAGCACCCGGCCGATGATGTAGAGGCCGGGCTCCGTGCAGCCGTCGGGGAGGAGCGAGATGGGGCCGGGGCCGCGGGTCGCGAGGATGCGCAGATAGAGGTCGGGAGCGCCCAGCCGCTCCGTGAGCGCCGCCACCCGCGCCGCGATCTCGGCGTCGCTCCAGGGCAGGTCGAGATAGATCTTGGAGGCGGAAGCGCGAAGGCGGACCAGATGCTCCTGCAGGAGGAAGGGACGCCCGCCGGCGGTGCGCACCACCTCGTAGACCGAGTCGCCGTAGAGGAATCCGTGGTCGAGGATCGGGATGCGCGTCTCCTCGGCCGGAAGGATCGCGCCGCCGGTGTGGGCGAGGATGCGCACACCCGCCAGTCTACTTCCTCGACCGGCCCTCGGAGGCGCTGGCCAGGAGGCGCGCCCGGTTCTTCGTCCAGAGCGCGGCGAACCGCCGCTCCCGGGTGCGCCGGGCGTCGAACCGGGGAAACCCCCGCGCGTAGGCCTCCATCCATCGCAGCAGCCCCGCGGCGTCGTCCCGATGCACGTACTCCCTCGCGACGCCACCGTCCGGCGCGTGGTTGTGGTAGTTGAGCAACGGGAGGCAGAGCGCCCCGGTCCGGAACCCGGCGTGGGCGTAGACGGTGGCCTCGCAGGCGCCCCCGTCCATGAGGGCGCGCTGCCAGAGGAAGGAGGCGTCCCTCGCCTGGAGCGCGTGCGCCGCCTCTTCCAGTTCGGCGGTGACGGCGGGATCGAACGTGGTGATCCGGTCCCCCACGCGCAGGATCGGCCCTTTCCCCTGCGGGGTGTGGGGCCGCGCGCTCGACATCTCCAGGTTGACGATGGTGGTCCTCCGCGGCATCTTCGTCGTCCGCACCCACCCGAGCGCCCCCGCGAATCCCACCTCCTCCGCGCGCGTGAAGAGCGCGCCTACGCATCCGCGGAACTCCGTCGCCTCGAGGCGGTCGAAGAGCGCGAGGCAGGAGGCCACCGCGCAGAGATCGTCGACGGCGTGCGCGCGGAGAAACCTTCCGCCCAGGCTCGGGCGCGGGAGATCGAGCAGGAGCGGCTCCCCGCGCGCGCAGGGAGTGCTGGTCTGGATCCTCACGCGCGCCGACCGCTTGGCGCCGACCGCCCGCACGACCCTCCCCCGCACCCCCTTCCCTTCGAACCCGCGCAATCGAGCGCCCACCAGAGCCGCGGCACGAATGCCGCCCACGATGGCCGCCGTCCCATCCCCTTCCGCCCGGAGCGCCGGGTGGTCGGTGTGGCACGCGAAGAGGAGGCGAGGCCGGATGCTGCCGAAGACCACGAGAAGGTTGCCGAACTCGTCGGACTTCGCCCGCAGCCGCCGGGAAGAGCGCACCGCGGCGAGGATGGCAGCGTGGACCCTCCCCTCGCAAAAGGGCGCCGTGGGGAGAGCGAGGATCTCGCGCAGGCGGCGGGCGAAAGCTCGGGGGAAGCTCATGGAGGGGGCGGGGGCGTACTATAGCGTGGTCGTGGAGCTGCTTCCGGCTTCCCCAGGAGACCTCGAGCCTTGAGAACCGCCACCCTCGCCGCATTCCTGGCTGCCCTCGGCCTCCTTTCCCCGCTCGCGCGGGCGGAGCCGACCGTACGACTCACCACCGACCGCGCGATGGAGGGGTCCACGTTCTTCTCCGGGGCCTGGATCGACCTCCTGGTGACGGTGGATCCGGCAGGCTCCCCTGTGGCGGTGGATGGCCTCGTCGTGACCGCCGAGGTCGGCAAGGGGGGCGGGGAGCTCCGGCCTTCCATCCTGCCCCCCCCCGATTCGGCGGGAGCCTATGCCGCGCCGTTCACCATCCGCGTCCCGATGAGAGCGGTCGGGGAGGGAGAGACCGCCCTCCGAGCGTCCGTAAAAGGGAAGCTGGCATCCGGAGCGCCGTTCGAGGCGTCCGGAGAAGGGAGCGCGTTCCTGTTCCCCCCCGGCGAGTCGCTGGTCGCCTCGTCCGTGGCGCTGAAGCGGGCCTCCGTGGGGGCTGGCGAGCCGAATGCGCTGGTGGCGACCCTCGAGGTCAAGGAGGGGTATCACGTCTACGGCGCCTCCTCCCAGTACGAGCCCAGGGTCTCCGCCCTGCTGCTGCCTGGAGGCCCCAGGAGGCTCTGGAGCGGCGGCGGGCCAGCCGGCACGCCAGGAGAAGAAGTCCACGGCGCATTCGAGATCGAGGTGCCGTTCACGCCTCTCGTGTCCGGCCGCGTCGAGACCCGGCTCCAGCTCTTCTACGCTGTCTGCGACGAGAGCCAGTGCTTTCCGGCCGAGGTGGTCTACCTGGCGATCGCCTTCGACGTTGCGCCCGGTTCCGGGGTAGTGACCGAGGCTCCCCCGCCCCCCTCCGGAGGCTCCGGCGGAGGCCGCAAGGGGTTCGAGGGAGGGTTCTGGAAGCTCTTACTGGCCGCCGTGGGCGCGGGGCTATTCGCCCTTGCCATGCCCTGCACCTACCCCCTCATCCCGATCACCATCTCCTTTTTCACCAAGCAGGCGGAGCAGCGCCATGGCAGGGTGCTCCCCCTGGCGCTCGCTTACGGGGCGGGCATCGTTGCCATCTTCACGGGCATCGGGCTGGTGGTGGGCGGCGGCCTGGTGGCGGGTGCCAGGGTTCTCGACTTCGCCACGCTCTGGTGGGTGAACGCCCTGTTCGCCTTCCTCTTCCTCGTGTTCGGACTCAGCCTGGTCGGGCTGTTCGAAATCCGTCTTCCCGGGGTCTTCAACGACCTGGCGGCCAAGGCTTCGGGCACGGGGGGGTATCTGAGCGTCTTCGCGATGGGCACGACGCTGGTGATCACCTCCTTCACCTGCACGGCGCCGTTCGTGGGATCGTTGCTGGTATGGGCCGCGGGAGGAGGGAAGATCGGGCCCGTCGCCCTCGCCATGGGGGTCTTCGGTCTCACCATGGCCGTCCCCTTCGTCTTCCTCTCCTTGAGCCCGCAGGGGCTGAAGAAGCTGCCGCGCAGCGGGGAGTGGATGAAGCGGCTGAAGGTGACCCTGGGCATCCTCGAGCTGGGTCTCGTTCTGAAATTCGTGAGCGGCATCGACCTGGCGATCGGGACTTTCAAGATCGGCCGGGAGCTCTTCATCGCGCTCTGGGGGATCAGCTTCCTGGTCGCGGCGCTCTATCTCCTGGGGCTCTTCGAGGGGTTCCGGGGCCGCCTGACGGCCGGCCGGGGGCTTGCCGCGGCGTTTCTCCTGCTCTTCACCCTGAACCTTGCGTCGGGGCTGGGGGGGGCCCCGGTCTACGCGCTTCCTGTGCTGGAGGCGTTCTTCCCGATCCTGCCCGTCCAGGAAGGGGAGGAGGAGACCGGGTACGGGACCGCACTCCTCGCCGTGGTCTACGAGGACTACGAGAAGGGGGTCGAGCTCGCCAGGGCGAAGGGAGCCCCCATCTTCCTCCACTTCACCGGATTCCAGTGAGCGAACTGCAGAACGATGGAACGCGGGCCGTTCCTCGAACAGGGCGTGCAGAAGGCGTTCGGGCGCTTCGTGGAGATCCGGCTCCACACGGACGGGCGCGACGCAGCCCACGCCGAATCCTCGGCGCGCAACAAGGCGTTCCAGCAGAGCCGGTTCAAGACCATCGCGCTCCCCTACTACGCGCTCCTGTCGCCTGACGGCTCCACCGTCTACTGGGAAGAGGGGGGGGTGCTCGGCGCCGAGACCTTCCGGCAGGCGCTGGAGTCCGTACCGGGGCGCTGACGGAGGTTTCGAGCCGCACGCGCGGCGCCTCTCGCACCGGCTGGCCGCCCCGCCCGGCGCGGGACTGCTCGCTGCTTTGCGCGGGCCTGAACGCGGCTTCGCGACCTCCCCGGCGCATCTCACCCGCCTCGCGTACATGGTCGGCCGTCCTGGACTGGGCCGGAGCAGCCGTATCCCGCCTCTCCCCAAAGCATCGAAGTTGCCGGCAATCAATGAACCGCGGCACTCCCGATGCCGGTCGCGGCGCAACACATTCCACCTTCCGAACGAATCCAGGACCCTCCGCGTCCCTTCGAGGGAGCAACAAGCATCCATGCGACTCTCCTGGGTCATCGCCCTTCTCCTCCTGGCGGGAGCGACTTCCGCGGTCCTGAATAGGAAGGCGGCCCCTGCTCGAAACGTCCTGATCGTCACGATCGACACGCTGCGTGCCGATGCGGCGGGCCGCGGACGCGGGACGCCCGCCATAGAGTCCTTTCTCGCGGACGCGGTCCACTTCACCTCCGCCCGCACCGTCGCGCCGCTCACCCTTCCCGCCCACCTCTCGCTCTTCTCGGGGCTCTCCCCCTCCCGCCACGGGATCCACGACAACTGCGCGCCTCCCGTTCCGATCGCCGGGAACCGGGACTACTCGCTGCTCGCCGAGGAGTTCCGGGACGCGGGCTACTCCACCGCCGCCTTCGTGGCGGCCGCCGTGCTCCATGAGAGGACGGGAATCGCCTCGGGCTTCGACCTCCACGATTCGCCCGACTACGTCACTTCCGCGGAGCATTGCGGCAGGTACGTTCCGGCACCGGATCGCATCGAGGCGCCCCTCCGCTGGCTCGACGCGCAGCCAGCGGGAAAACCCTACTTCCTCTGGGTGCATCTGTTCGATCCGCACGCCCCCTACGAACCGTTCGACGGCGACCCGCTCCGGGCCCCCACCCGGCCGGGCGACAGCCCCGAGGCGCTTTACGCGGGGGAGGTGCGCAGGGTGGACGCTGCGTTCGAGAGGCTCTTGCGGTCCGTCCCTCGGGACACGATCGTCATTCTGGCCTCCGACCACGGCGAGAGTCTCGGGGAGCACGGCGAGTCCACGCACGCAACGCTCTGCTACGGGTCGACGATCGACGCCTTCCTCGCCGTCCGGGCCCCAGCGCTTCCGCGCGGCGCGGTGGATCGTGGTCTGAGGAGCCTCTGCGATGTCGCGCCGTCGCTCCGGCGGTGGTGCGGCTTGCGCGCGCGTCCGTCGGACGGGCGCATGCTCGAGGGGGTACCGCACGCGGTCCTGGTGAGCGAGTCCCTCTTCGCCTGGGGAGTGCATGGCTGGGGGCAATGCTTCGCGGCAACCGATGGCCGCTACACCCTCGTCGAATCGGGGCCCCGGCTCGAGATGTTCGACAGGCAGGCGGACCCGGGGGAACGGCACGTACTTCCCCGTCCCGAGACCCTCCGCGAGTTCGAGCATCTCGATCGCGCCCTCGACGCCCTGCGGGTGGGGACCGGAAGCGCCGCGGCCCCGGCGGGCCCGGTCCTGGGCGCCGTCTCCCCCTACGGGTGGGTGCGAATCCCCTTCCGGCGCTACCTCTCCCGACGCGAGAATCTCCGCCTTCCGGACCCCGCCGCCTACCTCGCAAGCGACGCCAGCCTGTGCGAGACCATCGAGGCGCTGCAGCACGCGGTGCGCGCGGACGACGCAGCCGCCACGGACCGCGAGCTGGCGCGCCTGCATGCGCTGGCCGAGCAGCGCGTGCTGGACCCCCTGCCCCGGCTCTTCCTCCTCGAGTGGCAGGGGGTGGTAGCGGCGACGCGGAGGGACAAGCGGCTCCACGCCTCTGCAGCGAACCATGGCCTCGCGGCCATGCGTCTCGGCTACATCCACCCGTTCGTGCTGCGGCTCACGGTGCGCGAGGCCCTGGCGGCGGCGGACCGCCATACGGCGCTCGCCGCCCTTGCGCTCGCCCGGGATGCGGGGACGGAACCGGACGAGGAGTGCCTGCGCGATCTTCGCGCGGCGCGCATGGACGCGACCCTGGGGCACTGAAGGGTACGGGGCGGCCTCGAACTCGCGCGCCGGTGCGGCCCCGCTACGCGAGCGGGCCCTCGGGTCACGAAACAGGCGGTTGCGCGGCCCTTCGATCGACCGCAGACGCAGGCTGCGGTCCTGCCGAGGCCCGCTTCGAGGCAGGCCCAGGGCGCACCCCCCCCGCCCTGGCTCTCACGGCGAACGCGCTGGATGGCAGTCCGACGACCGGGCATCCGAGCCGGGCCAGGCATCGCCCCGGCTCCACCAGCCACGCCATCCGGGCGGGTTCACGCCGTCCACTCCTTCGCGCGCCCAGCGCCTTCGGGCGGGCTGGCCCCTCTGACCCCCTCTCGATACCGGAGTACATCCGATCGGACAACGGCTCGGAGTTCACGGCGAAGGCGGTGCGGGAGTGGCTCGGACGGCTCGGGGTCAAGACGCTCTTCATCGCGCCGGGCTCGCCGTGGGAGAACGGGTACGTGGAGAGCTTCAACGGGCGGCTGCGGGACGAGTTCCTGGAGCGGGAGCTCTTCTACACGCTCCGGGGGGCGCAAGTGCTCGTCGAGCGGTGGCGATGGCACTACAACCACGTGCGGCCGCACAGCGCGCTCGGGTATCGGCCGGCGGCGCCGGAGACGGTACTCGTCGAGGCCGGCTCCGCTCCGCTCCACCGGCCTCGATCCCCCGTTGCAACCCCGGCATGACTCACATTACACTTGCTACCGAAACCGGGGGAAGGTCAGCGCCGTGCCGTCGTCCGCCCGAGGACGTGGCCGGTCCGGACGTTGATGCACGCGAAGAGGCACCGCGTCCCGTTCCGCCGGTACGCGAACTGCTCCCGGCCCGACCGCCCCGGCCGCGGCCGCCGCAGCGGATGCAGCCGCGACAGCGCCTGCATCCCCGTCTTCTCGTCGATGCAAACCACCGGCTCCCCGGGTGGCGGCCCGAGATCCAGACCCG
Organism: Planctomycetaceae bacterium; assembly: GCA_052388375.1. Taxonomy (GTDB): domain Bacteria; phylum Planctomycetota; class PLA2; order PLA2; family PLA2; genus JBQTIG01. The sequence goes on from JBQTIG010000124.1 coordinate 38,886, forward strand.
TGATGTCCGCCAGCTTCTCGTCGTAACGCGGATCGGAGCTCGTGCACCACATCCGGACCTTGTGCGGCTTGAGCCCGGCGCCGTCGAGGATCCGGTGCACCGAGGACTTCGAGATGGCCTTCACCCGACCCGACTCTACGGGGACCTGCGCCAGGGACTCGAGGCTCCACGTCACCGTCTCCTCCCCGAACCGCGCCGGATCGCGGCAGGCCACGCCCAGCACGCGCACCCGCTCGGCCGGCGTGATCGTGCACGGCCTCCCGGCTCGCGGCGCGTCGCAAAGCCCCTCGATCCCTTCCTCGCGGTACCGCCGCACCCAATTCCGCACCTGCGACTCGGGTGTCCCCAGCCGCCGCGCGATCCCCGCGTGCGGCATCCGCCGCCAGCTCCGGAGCACGATCTGCGCCCGCCTCTTCAGCCGCGCTTCCACCTTGTGGCCGCGGGCTGCTTCCAGGAGCTGCTTCCGCTCCTTCCGCGGGATCCGGAGCCGCCGCGCGGTCCCGACATCCCCGTAGATCGGTCAGTCCCGCCCCGAACTACTGGGAACCGTCACTAGCAAAAACTCGGGCGCCCCTTGCGGGACGCCCGAACCGAGAGAGTGACGGACTGGGGTCCGTCAGGGGATTGGCTAGTTCGCGTTGGTGGCATCGTCATCCAGAACGCGGAAAGAGGCAAGGACCACGTAGAACGAGATCACCGAGTCGAGAGTCGTAAGCGGGGCCAGGGAAGACAGCGTCGCGGCGACCAGCCTGCGCGTACTGAGCGTGGTGTTCACCGTGCTGGCGGCGGCCACGCTGAACGCAACCGCGCCCACGCCCGCCGGCGTCCCTTCTCCGATGAACATGAAGTTTCCGTGCGACATGTTCGCGCTCACGATGACACTCGTGGCCGGCGCTCCCGTGAGTGCCGCATGGACGTTCGTCGCCGCGAAGAGGTCCGAGGTCCCGTTGAGCAGACCGCGATTGTCACGGCTGCTCACCGTCGTCGCAGTGCGGAGTCCGAGCAAGACCGACGCATCGGCGGAAGGATAGAGGTGGTTGATTGCGTTGGATGTTCCCGTCATGACGGCCGATGTCAACTCGACGGCGTTCCCGCCGATGTTGGAGTCGAAGGCGAAGACCGTGAGGTCGGTCGCGCTGAGCGCCCCGGCCGTGGGCTTGCTGGCGATGAAGAAGACGATGCCGCGCCCGTCACGCCCGCTCGTGGAATTGACCACGCCTCTGGGGACCGACGCGAAGCGGTTCGAGTAGTTGAAGGAGTTCACGTCGATCTGCTCGAGGCCGACGGTGACCGCGTGGACCGTGAAGGGGACATAGGAGGCGCGGCCGTTGATGGTCGCCGTGGTGAGATTGAACCCGACGATGAAGTTGCGACCGGTGGTCTGGTCGGAGACGTAATAGAGGAACCTGCCGTCGTCGCTGAAGAACTTGACCCAGAAGCACTGGTTACTGTCGATGGTCGACCGGAACGGAGGCACGGCATTGCCGAGACCCGTGACCCCGGTGCTCACGAGCCCGACCATCATGTTGGTCATGAAGGTCGCGGGCAGGTTCATGTTCGGCGATACACCCCCCGTGGTCTTGAACTGGATCCGCACGCTGTACTGAGTACCGTTGTTCCAGCCCGAGATTGCGCCGGGGTTGACGACGTAGCCGCTGTTCTGCCAGCCGTTGTACTTCGGGTGGCGTGAGTCGTCGCCCGCATAGACGACGATGAGCGAGCGCTCGCCCGCGCCGGTGTTGGGCCCGAACTTGAGGCCGCTCACGCGCCGGTAGACCGCGTTGAAGTGCGGCCGTCCCGAGGCGTTGGCCGGCATCCCCGCGGGATTGGTGGCGGTGCCTCCCACGAACGAGTGAGAACCGAAGTAGAGCACGTTCTGCGTGAGCGCAGTCCCCGTGTCCAGGTCCTCGGCGGGGTCCACCGCGAAGAGAAGGAGGTCATCGTTGGCCTGCCAGTTGGACGAGCCGCTCTCCTGATGGGTGGCGAAGCTGTTGTAGGCGGTCCAGGTCGACGTGCCGAAGAAGCTGGTGTAGTAGACGTAGTCCACGATGTCGTTGTCGCGCACGACGGCGACGTACCTGCCGTCCGGCGAGACTTTCAGGAAGTCCATCTGCTCGCCGCATCGTCCGGGCGGAAGGACATCGCCGCCGAGAACCGTCGGCGACCCCGCGGTGAGATCGGTGAGCAGGGCGTTCAGCCCCGTCAGGTCCAGTCCCAGGGTTCCGGCCGTCTTGGTCAGCGAGAGGAACCACACGCTCTTGTTGCGGTTGCCCTTCACGATGTAGCCGTCGCGGGGACGCGTTCCGAGGTCCGACAACGTCGTCGTGATGGCGTTGGCCCCCGCGACGAAGGCCACCTTGTCGGGGCCCTCCTCGCCGGCGGGCGGGTTGTTGCCGGTAAACGAGAACTGTCCCGTGGAGTTGATCTGCACGATGGCTGCGCGGAGATAGTCCGTATCCGGGATGTACTGGCCCGTCGTCGCGCTCGCCCCTGGGATGAGACGGCTCGAGAAGTGGCCGTCGCCGAGGCTGAATCCGAAAATCTGGTTTAGATTGCCCTCGAGCAGGAAGAGCAAGCCGTCCTGCACGAAACAGAGGGAATCGGGCAAGACCTGCCGGTCGAGGAGCGTGGCGAAGGTCACTCCGCCCACCGGAGCGGAACTGCGCAGGTCGATGATGCAGGCCGAGTTGAGAATTATGGCCCCTGAGTCCGAGACGCCGTTCAAGGGGATCACGTTGGGCGACGCGATGAGCGGACCCGTGATGGAAGTGCCATCGGTCTTGAACAGGAGGATCTTGGGGCCCGTCCCGCCGGGCATCGCCGTGGCGGCCCAGAGGCCATCGGCGGAAACGGCCACCGAGATTCCGGACCTGCCCATGGAGGTGCGGTACCAGCCATTCGAGCTGCTGCTGTCGGGGGTCTCGATGTAGGCGCTCAGCCCCTGGCTCTGGAGCTCGCGTTCGGCGCGGGAGTCATTCTGGCCGTAGTAGTAGAGCTTCCAGTAGGTCGTGCCTTCGTAGTAGATGAGCTCATTGCCGCGGGAGAGCACGGTTTCGCCGGCGAACTGCGTGCCGTGGACCGGATTGTTGTTGTCCAGGGAGGCGGCGATGAAGTACTTCCCGGTGATGTGGTTCATGATGAGCACACCGCGCTTCCCGGTGGGGCGCAACTCCTGGAACCGCGTGGAGTCCTGGCCCGTGGTAGCCGAGGCGTTGAACTTCTTGATCTGGGTCTGACCCCAGAAGTAGATCCTGCGGTGATCGGGGGTGTGCAGTTGGACGTAGGTCAGCTCCTGGGCGACGTGCGACCATGCGTAGTAGCTGGTCGCGAGCCACTGGATTTCCTTGTTGGACTCCGCAGGGAAGCGCCCTCCCAGATTGGGCATGTTGCGCTCGATGTTCGCGACGCTTCCTCCATGAGCGAGGTTGAGCGGAAGGATGTCCACCGTGATCGGCAGATTCGGATCCAGGATGGGAAGCTTGCTCGTGTCCACCCGCAGCAGGCCGGCCGCCATCGCCAAGGGGACGTTCCGGGCCAAGCTCATCTGGACTGAAGCGTCCTCGAGTCCGGCGATGTTGCCGCCGACGCTCGAGACGCCGCGCATGTAGACCACCGTGTCCGGAGAAATGCTCATCGTGAGCACGCGCACCGCGCTCAGACGGTTCACGAGCGTGGGCGCCGAAGCGGGCCCAAAGTAGGTGTCTCGGATGGTGATCGAGAGAGGATGGAATCCGCGGTCGTTCGCGATCCCGGAGAGGAATCCGTTCGTGGGGCTCATGATCGCCCCATCCAGGACTAGGTTGTTCGGAAGGCCGGCGACCGACGCCCCCACGTCGGCATGGCTCGTGTCCCGGATGTAGGTGGTGGAGAACTCGTAATTGCGGAGGGCCGTGGAGGCGCTGTACGTCCCGGGGAACCCTACGGGTTCGGGAAGGAGTTGCGCCACGCCCTTCATCCCCTTGAGCTGATCACCCGGATAGGCAACTCCGTCCACAGCGGGGTTGAGTCCCGTCTTGTCGAGGATCACCGGCTCCGGGGGTAGGAACGTCACCGCGAAGGTCTTGTGGACGCCGGGCAGCCCGGTCACAGGATGGGTCCCGACGAACTCCCCGGCATTGGCGGTCGGGACCAGCGCAGGGCCGTTCTGGACGGGATTCATGATGGCTGCGTACGCGCGTACGGTGAGATCCACGGCCCCGAAGGCACGAGGAAGCCCGAAGAACTGGCCCGTGTTGCGGTTGATCTCGAGCCCGAACATCCCCTTCGAAATCGCCGAGGGGCTGTCGATCCTCATGTTCTGGACCGGGTCCACCCATGAGAAATCGACGAAGAGCGGCTGCACGCCGCCGGACACCGCAACGGAGGGGGTGTAATCCACGCCAGCCTGCCCGCCCACGAGGAACACCGTTTCGATCACGATGTCCGGGATGCGGATCTGGACGATGTAGGCCTTCCTGGCGATCTTGTCATCGGACTTGTCGCCCGCGGTGAAGTTGCGGTCGATCGCCTCCACGATGATGTAGTACTTCAGAGGGGTGAGATCCTTCATCGCGTCGAAGGGGACGTGGAACGCGGCAACGTACTCCGCCGCCGTGAACGGGTACTTGCGACGGGTGAGGACAGGCGGATTGAGCGGATCCGGATCGCTGAACCCGGGATCCGTGCCTTCGTAGGAGGGATGGAAGTAGTTGGAGAACCGGATGGTCCGACCCGGGATGAGCAGGGTGTCGCCCGCTGCGAGTCCGGTTGTGTCTAGGGCATCGCGACGCGAGTCGAGCGAGGGCCCGCCCGCGCCCGGCAAACGCTGGAAGTAGTCGAGATCGAGTCCCATCTGGGCGGGCGGAATCGGCGTCGGGGGGGTGGTCACGGGAATCACCGCGCCGAAGTAGTTGACGGTGCGCAACCCTGTGGTGGAGTCGAGGACCGGCCCTCGGGAGGACTGGAATCCTCCGACCTGAGCCTTGCCGTTGCCTGCCTGGGCGGTGAACCAGCCCCCGTCGAGGAAGGCGACCTTGAACTTGTTCCCGCTGAGCGGCGCCTCGTTGGTGTCATGGCCGAGCGACGTCTTGCCCGCCGCGTCCTGAGCGAGGGTGTCGAAGACGGAGAGTTCCAGTTCGCGCGGAAGGTAGATGTTGATGACGTTGTCCCCGGAGCCGCCCGCCACGAGGAAGGCCCAAGAGAAGAAGGCCTGCGGATTGGCGGGGTTCACGAAATCGATGACCAGCGGGAACGCCGGCACGGCGACGTCGGTTGTTCCCTCCTCCGCGGTCGGCGTGATCACGTTGACGCGGCCGAGCGTGATCCGGAGCCCGAAGAGGCGAGTGACCGCCAAGGCCGGCGACGCCGAGGTGCTCACCGCGCGGATCGCGAAGAAGTAGTTTCCGGCTTCCCGCGGAATGCCCTGGAAGAATGCACCGCCGGCGCCATCGCCGACGACCTGCAAGCCGAGCGGGTAGGCCCCTTCGGCCAGTTCGAAGGTGTCGGGGAGCGGAGCGCCCGAACTGCTCTCGAACATGATGTGGTATTTGACGAGTTGGCCGGCTCCGGCTTCGGGAAGCACGGTGACGGGATCCGTCGGTGCCGCGTTCGCAAGCGGCGCCACCTGGATCGGTGGCGTCGAGCTTGCCAAGAGCTCCGCCAGGGACTTCCCCGAGTCCCCGGGAGCGCCGGGAATGCTAGGGAACATCGCCTGGGGAAGCCCCGCCACGCCGTACGTGGTGAAGCCGGTGAGCGCATCGGACGCGAACAGAATCGCGTCGATGTCTGCGGCGAACGGACTACCCTGATTGCAGCCGGACAGCAACGTGAGGGCAACGAGCACGACCGCGAGGGCCGCGCGAGACCCAGCCTTCAGCATCGGAATCCTCCAACTCTCTCGTAGATCAACTACCCAGTTCCGCGTCCTTGCTTCCCTAACTGCGGTTGCCCAACCATTGCTAGGGACACCGTCCTGGACGGGTGCCGACCTCAGGCGCGTCCGATCAATAATCGCCCCGGGCCGGCTCCCTTTCCACCACAAAACCGGGGTCCGAGGCAAAAAAGCGCCTGTGACGTAGACATTACGAGACCGCGCGCCCCGATCCTGGAGGTGCAGCCCAGTAATTATTACCTGTGAATGTGCGCGATGAGCGCGCCTGCCGCGTCCTCGGCCAATCTCATGAACGGGCTCATGAAAACCCCGGTCATTAGAACGCCCGCCAGGCAGCCGTAGAGGGCGATGCGCAGCACGGGAGCGACGGCGATGGGGGCGGGCGGCCCGGGCGACTCCCCCTCCTCCATGTAGATGCGTTTCACCACCATCAAGTAGTAGTAGAGCGAGATCACGACACCCGCCGCACCCACGAAGGCAAGAGCGTAGGCCAGCATCGTGCCCTTTGCGACCACCGCCCGAAACACGAGAAACTTCCCGAAAAAACCTCCGAGCGGCGGGACTCCCGCCAACGAGAGGAGCCCGCACGTCAGCACGAGGGCCAGCAGCGGGGATCGGCGTCCCAGGCCCGCGTAGTCCTCGATGCGGTGGCTTTTCGTCTCCCCGCTCATCACGACAACCACGCCGAACACCCCCAGCACGGTGAACAGGTAGGCCAGAAGGTAATAGAGCACCGCGGCGAAGCCGGCTTCGTCCAGGGCGAACACCCCCATGAGCACGTAGCCACCGTGGCCGATCGAGCTGTAGCCCAGGAGGCGCTTGACATTGCCTTGCCACATCGCGCCGAGGTTTCCGTACAAAAGCGTGGCCGCGCTCAGGACCGCGAGAAGCGCGATCCATGGGCCCGACAGGGCGAGGCCGGCGCCCCCGGCGGGTCCGAGGCAGGCGCGCACCACCTTCAGGAGGAGGGTAAATCCCGCCGCCTTGGAGCCCATGGCGAGGAATGCCGTGACCGGCGAGGCGGCCCCCTCGTACACGTCGGGGGTCCAGACCTGAAACGGCACGGCGGCGATCTTGAAGCCGAGCCCCACCAAGGTGAGCAGGAGGCCGAACTGCAGCAGCGGTCCGCCCCCGTACTGCAGTTCTCGCACCCGAGCAGCCTCGGCGAGCGCGTCGAGGCGCAGGCTTCCGGTCGCTCCATAGAGGAAGGCGAGGCCGAACAGGAGGAACGCGCTGGCGAGCGAGCCCAAGACCACGTACTTGACCCCCGCCTCGACCGACCGCTCGTCGTTGCGCTTGAACGCGGCCAGACAGTAGAAGCTGACCGTGATGAGCTCCAAGGAGACGAACAGGCCGGCGAAGTCCTCCACGGAGGCGACGAAGAACATCCCCATCGTCGCGAAGAGCACGAGCAGATGGAACTCGCCGTGGCCCCGGTCGACCCGCTTGAGCCAGCTGCTCGCCATCGCCATCACCAGGAGCGAGGTGAGCCCGAAGAGGAGCTTGAGGAGGAGCGAGAACGCATCCACCCCGTAGGCGCCCAGGAATGCGCGCTCCTTGCCCGCCCCCACCGCTAGGGTCTGCACGAGCACCGCCAGCGTCGCCAGCCCCACCCCCGCCGCCGCGATCCCCCCCGGGGAGCCGCGGCGGTCGCGGTGCGCCCTCGCGTCGACCCAAAGCAGCAGGAGCACGGTCCCCGCGAGGATCCACTCCGGCGCGGCGGCGAGGATGTTCCAGTCCGCCATCAGCGCCGCGCCTCCTCCACGTGGAGGAGCCGTTCGAGCTTGCGCACGCCGCTCTCGATGGTCTCCACGAGCGTTCCGGGGAAGCAGCCGGTGAAGACCAGGAACGCCACGAGGATCACGAAGGGGAGTTTCTGGATCGGGGAGACCGCGTCGCGGAGCGCGGCCCAGCGCGGATTCTCCGGCCCGAAGAAGGCGGTGCGCACGGCGCGCAGGAGATAGGTGGCGCTGATCACGATGCCCCAGATGGCCGCGATGGTGGGCAGGTAACGCACCCGGATCCCGGTGCCCGCGAGCGAAAAGCCCGACTCCCAGGAGCCCACGATGATCAGCAGCTCGGAGGCGAAGTTGGCGAATCCCGGCAGGCCCGCCGACGCCATCGCCATGATCACGAAGCAGACGCCGATGAAGGGCATGCGCTTGAGCATGCCGCCCAGGTCGTCCACGACGCGGGTGTGCGTCTGTTCGTAGAAGAAGCCGATGAGCGCGAAGGCGAGGGCGGTCATGATCCCGTGCGCGAACATCAGGAAGACCGCGCCGGTGATCCCCGTGACCCCGAGCGTCGCGAGCCCCAACAGCACGTAGCCCATGTGGCTGCTCGAGGAAAAGCCGATGATGAACTTCATGTCGCGCTGCGCCAGCGCCACAAGCCCGCCGTACAGGATGTTCATGCAGCACAAGAGCGCCACCCAACCCATCCAGTGCTCCGCGCCGGCCGGCAGAACGCCGTAACCGAGGCGCAGGACGCCGTAGGCGCCCAACTTCATGAGCACGCCGGCGTGGAGCATCGACACGGCGGAGGGGGCGGCCGCGTGGCCGATGGGCGACCAGCTGTGGAGCGGCCACATCGGGATGATGCAGGCGAAGCCGAGGAAGATCACGGGGAACCAGGCGCGCTGGAACGCGACGGAGAGGCTGGTCCGCTCGAGCACGCGCAGATCGAACGTGCCCCCGCCGGCGAAATAGACCGCGAGGAGCCCGACGAGGGCGAGCACCGCGCCCGCCGTCAGGTAGAGGGTCAGTTTCATCGTGGCGTACTCCTTGGAGTACTGCGCCGCGCGGCTGCCCCAGACCCCGATGAGCAGGTACATCGGGATGACGGCCATTTCGTAGAAGAAGTAGAAGAAGAAGAGGTCGAGGGAGAGGAACACCCCGAAGACGCCGGTGCCCAGGAGCAGGAGGAGGATGGTGTGCTCCTTCACGCGGTCCTCGATGGAGCGGGAGACGAACATCCCCGTGAAGAGGACGACGGCGGTGAGGATCGCCATCGCCACCGAGATGCCGTCGGCGCCGAGCCGGAACGCGAGGCCCAGGGAGGGCACCCAGGGGATCTCGAAGAGGTATTGGTACTTCTCGCCGCCGGTGTCGTAGCCGATCCACATAGCCAGCGACGCGAAGAGGCTCGTGCCTGTGGCGATCGCCGCCACCCGGCGAATGTGCGCCTTGCGCGCCGGGTCGGTGAAGAAGAGCAGCACCGCTGCGACGGCGGGGGCGAGGAAGGCGATCAGGCTCATCGCAGCACCATCGCGGCCAGGAGCAGCACGACGCCGCCCAGGAAGAAGTAGGCGTAGACGTTCAGTCGCCCGGTCTGGAGCCGGCGCAGCCGGTCTCCCAGCCCGCGCGTCCCCCCCGCGAGTCCGCCCACGAACCCTTTCACCACCACCGTCTCCTCGAAGGAGCGGCAGGCTCGGGCGATCGCCTGCTGCACGCCGCGCACCAGCCAGAGATAGAAGTCGTCGATGTAGTAGCGGTTCTCCAGCAGGGCGTGGATGCGGGGAAAGCGCAGCCGCACCGACCCGGCGGCGCCGGGGCGACGATGGAAGAAGAACCACGCCGTGAGCAGGCCCGCGGCCACGGCGGTGACCGAGACGATGGCCACCGACGCGTTGAGGTGCAGGACGCCGATCGGCTTCGTCCACTTGCCCAGATAGTCCTGCGCCGGCGCGTAGCTGAAGCCCAGGACCACCGAGGCGACCGCGAGGAACCGGAGGGGGATCGTCATCACCCGGGGCGACTCGTGCACGTCGGCGTGGCCGCGGTACGAGCCGAAGAAGGTGAGGAACCAGGCGCGACCCATGTAGAGCGCGGTGAGGCCGGCGGTGACCGTCCCGAGCGCTTGGAGTCCCGCGAAGCCGCGCACGTGGAGCGCGTCCAGGATGAGGTCCTTGCTGAAGAAGCCGGCGAAGGGCGGAATCCCGATGAGCGCCGCCATGCCGATCGTGAACGTCCAGAAGGTGACCGGCATCCGCCGCCGCAACCCGCCCATGGCGAACATGTCCTGCTCGTGGTGGCAGCCGTGGATGACGGAGCCCGCGCAGAGGAAGAGGAGCCCCTTGAAGAACGCGTGGGTCGTGAGGTGGAACATCGAGACGCCGTAGGCGCCGACGCCGAGCGCCATGACCATGTAGCCGAGCTGGCTCAGGGTGGAGTAGGCCAGCACCTTCTTGATGTCGCGCTGCACCAGCGCGATGGTCGCCGCGAGCAACGCGGTGGCGGCGCCGGTGTGGGCCACGAAGGAAGGCGCCCAGCCCCAGTCCACGTCGCCCGCGCCGCCGAAGCAGAAGAAGACCCGGACGACCATGTAGACGCCCGCCGCCACCATGGTGGCGGCGTGCATGAGCGCGGAGACGGGGGTGGGGCCCTCCATGGCATCGGGCAGCCAGACGTGGAAGGGGATCTGCGCGCTCTTGCCGGCGGCGCCCAGGAAGACCAGGAACGCGGCGAGGGCGAGCACCCCTCCGTCGGTCCCGGCGAGCTTCCCGCCCCGCACCGCCGCCTCGATCTCGTCGAAGCGGAACGAGCCGGTGATCTTCCAGATCATGAGGATCCCGAGCAGGAACCCGAAATCCGCCACCCGGTTGGTCAGGAACGCCTTCTTGCCCGCCTCCACCGCGCTCGGCTTCTGCCAGTAGTAGCCGATGAGCAGGTAGCTGCTCGCGCCCACCAATTCCCAGAAGACGAAGATCATCAGGAAGTTGTTGGCCAGCACGATGCCGAGCATCGAGAAGACGAAGAGGGCGAACTTGGCGTAAAAACGGCCGATGGAGGGGTCGCCCTTCATGTAGCCGAGGGCGTAGATGAAGATGGCGGATCCGACGCCGCACACCACGAGGAGCATCATCGTGGAGAGCGGGTCGACGAGAACCCCCAGCTCGACGAGCAGGCCCCCGCCCCCCTCCCGCAGATCCATCCAGAACCAGCGTCCTTCCCCCTCCGCCCCCGACATCCAGAGGACGAGGGAAACGGCCAGTCCGAAGAGCACCGAGGCGATGGAGAGCCGGGGCCCCCACGCGCTGGCGCGCAGGCGCGGGGAGAGCGTGAGCGCCACCGCCGCGAGCAGCGGCGCGAGGAGGATGAGGCAGGCGAAGAAGCGCATGGCTAGCGGCGCAGGAGATCCACCTGGTCGGCGTTGACCGTCCCTCGGAGACGGAAGAGCGCGATGACGATCGCGAGCCCCACCGCGACCTCGGCCGCGGCGACGCAGAGGATGAAGAAGACCATGATCTGCCCGTCCAAGTTGCCCGCCCGCGCCGCGAAGGCGCAGAAGGCCAGCGCCGCCGCGTTGAGCATGAGCTCGATGCTGAGCAGGATGACCAGGATGTTGCGGCGCGCCAGCACGCCCAGCATGCCGAGGGTGAAGAGCACGCCGGACAAGACGACGAGATGGCCCGCGGTCACGAGAGCCTCCGCTTGGTGAGCAGCACCGCGCCGACGATGGCCGCGAGCAGGAGGAACGAGGCGATCTCGAAGGGGAGGAGGTAGCGCTGGAAGAGCAGCGGCGCCAGGTGCGCCGTCTCCCCCACCGCCTCCCCCTTCACGACGAGCGGCTCGGAAAAGAGCCCCGCCCGGCGGCAGGTGACCACGACGCCCGCGAGGAAGAGGCCCGCGAGGAGCAGCCCGGCCCAGTGAAGCCGCGGCGTCTCGGTGAGACGGAGGTCCTTTTCGCGCAGGTTGAGGAGCATGATCACGAAGAGGAAGAGGACCATGATGGCGCCGGCATAGACGAGCACCTCGACCACGGCCAGGAAGAAGGCGCTCAAGAGAACGAACTCGCCGGCGATGCCCACGAAGGCGAGGGAGGCCCAGAGCGCCGTCGATACGGCGTTGCGGCGCGTGATCGCGAGGAGCGCCGCGACCACGATGAGCAGGGCGAAGATCCAGAAGAAGGCCGTCACTTGTGGTGCCACTTCAGGATCCGGTCTTCGCGGATCCCCCCCATCTGGTAGAGCTTGGCCTTGTCGTGGAGGAAGACCTCCTTCCGCGTCCCCACCAGCTCCGCCTCCTTCACGAGGAAGATCGCCTCCTCCGGGCAGGCCTCCTCGCAAAAACCGCAATAGATGCAGCGGAGCATGTCGATCTCGAAACGCGCGGGGAACTTCTCGACGTTGTTCGCCTTCTCGTCGAACTCGGCGGGCCAGATCGAGATGGCCTTCGGCGGGCAGACGAACTCGCAGATCTGGCAGGCGACGCACTTCTCCCGCCCGAACTGGTCCTTCACCAGGGCGGGCGCGCCGCGGAAGTTGTCCTTGAAGTCCCAGCGCTCCTCCGGGTACTGCATCGTGATCGCGAACTTCTTGCGCTTCCAGCGGAAGAGCACGTCCGCCATCACGCCGAAGAAGTGGCGCAGCGTCTGCCGCAGCCCCTTCAGGACCGGCCCCCAGTAGAGGCGTTCGCTCAGGGCGAGCTTCGGGCGGTCGACGACCTTGTATCCCATCGTTCTCACCCCGTGACGAAGGCCCGGATGCCCGCGGTGGCGAGGATCAGCGCGAGGGAGAAGGGCAGCATCACCTTCCACCCCAGGTTCATGAGCTGGTCGTAGCGGAACCGCGGCAGCGTCCAGCGGACCCAGATGAAGAGGAAGAGGAAGAAGCTCGCCTTGGCCGCGAAGATGAGGCCGCTCAGGAGCGTGCCCCAGGTCCCGGCCGGCAGATCGACGAAGGGCAAGGTGTAGCCGCCGAAGAAAAGGGTCACCAGGAGGGCGGAGGCCGTCACCATGTTGATGTACTCCGCCATGAAGAAGAGCGCGAACTTCATGGAGGAGTACTCGGTGTGGTAGCCCGCCACGAGCTCCGTCTCGGCTTCGGGCAGGTCGAAGGGGAGGCGGTTGGTCTCGGCGTAGCTCGCCACGAGGAAGACGACGAAGGCGGGGAAGAGCGGCCAGATCAGCCAGCAGTTGGCTTTCTGCCAGGCGATGACCGCCTCCAGGTTGAGGTCGCCGACCACCAGGAAGACCGGAACGACGCTCAGGCCGAGGGCCAACTCGTAGGAGACCATCTGCGCGCTCGAGCGGACGCCGCCGAGCAGGCTGTACTTGTTGTTGCTGGCCCAGCCTCCGATCGTGATCCCGTAGACTCCCAGGCTGGAGATGGCGAACACGAGCAGGATGCCCACGTTGAGGTCGGCGATGGCCATCCCGCGGGCATAGGGCACCACGCTGAAGGCGATGAGCGCCGGCACGAGCGCGAGGG
>JBQTIG010000125.1:0-49582 GCA_052388375.1 Planctomycetaceae bacterium
CGCGTCGAAAGGGGCCGGCACGGCGGCGCGAAGCGTAGCCGTGGCGCACGGACTACTGTTCGATGAGCTCGACTACGTAGTCCATCGTCGACGCCAGCAACGCCCCATTCGCTGCACGGAGATCCAGGCGGAAGTGGTCCGTGTCGAGCGGGAACGAGATGGTTGCGGCGCCGGTGGCGGGGTTGATGACGGCCGTGCCGACGGGGATCGCGGTGCCGGTCTCGCCATCGATCTTGAAGCCGCAGATCACGGAGCCGGTGGGGGCGCTCGAGGTAGCGGCCAGGACCTCGATGCCGTCGGCGGTGAGGTTGGCTGAAACAGCGTGGACTGAGGCAGCGGTGGCGAGGCCTGTCGCGGCGAGTGCGGCGACGGCGGCGACGACGGCGAGAGTGCGAATCGTCTTGTTCATTTTGACCCTCCTGTATTCACCGGAAGGCCGGGCGCTCCCCCCGCTACGCGCGGGGCGGCAGGTCGACCGGTCGCTTCCGCCCTTGGTCACAACCCCATCCTGTGGCGCGAAGTGAACAGGAACAAGCCAAAGGTCGTCGCATGTGGACAGATACGTCAAGAAGAGCGTCTACATAAAAGCCCTATAGACAGTAAGTTACGTCTGCGCATGTTACTGTGTATGCATATACACATATAAGTTCAGGCGCAGCGACGCTCCATGACCAAGGAAAGCGACTAATCGGCGCCCCGGTGACGCCAAATGAAGACAAAAGTGACGATAAATGGGGGCGAGAATGGCGCGATCGGCTCCGTGCCAAGGGTGCCGCTGGATGGCCAGAGCCCTGCCGGGGCCACGAATCGCGCGGAATCTCGAGGCGCGAGCACCATCAGCGTAGTGGCGCGATGGCGAGATTCCGGCAGGAGGCCTGATTCAGGCGTAGGATCTTGCAGGGGGGTCGCTTGGCCCGGGGCAGGGCCAGGCCAGGACCGCCCGACAAAGATGAAGATCGCGGATAGGCCGGATCCGGACCTGGACATCGTGAGCCTCGCGGGCGAGCGCTCGACCAGGCGTGCCGCCATGGGCGTGCTGTACGAGCGTTTCCGCGAACGCGTCTACAACACGGCCCTCCGGGTCGTGGGGGACTCAGGGGAGGCCGCGGATGTCCTCCAGGACGTGTTCGTTCTGCTGTTCCGGAAGATCCACCGGTTCCGTGCCCAGTCGTTCTTCGCCGCGTGGGTCTACCGCATCACGGTGAACGTCTCCCTAGACCGGTTGCGGCAGCGCCGCCGGCGACCCGCGCTGAATCTCGATTCTGCGGCTCTCGACGCGATCCGGGACGGGGAGGATCTCTCCCACCCCGAGCAGGCGGCAACCCAGCGAGATCTCGAAGTCCATGTGCGCACAGCCTTGGAGAGTCTCTCGCCGCGCCTTCGAATCGTGGTGGTCCTGCGCTATCTCGAGGGACTGGCCTACCACGATATCGCCGAGGTGCTCGGCTGCTCGGTGGGAACCGTCAAATCCCGCCTTAATCGTGCTCATTCCCAGCTGCGCGGCCTTCTGGCCGGCCGGTACATGCCGGGCGCTTCCGGCACCTTGACGGCCTGAGATCATGCCCCGAGCCCTCCGGCCCCTCGTGCTCGTGGCCGCATTCGTCGCGGCGCCCGTGGCGGGAGGGCAGCTTCCCGCTGGGGCGCGTGCGGAAGGCCTCGCGGCGCTGCCGAGCCTGCTCCAATTCGTGGATTCGGCAGACCTCGACCTAGCCCTCCGCGCGCGCCGTACGGCAAAGGAGATCGTGACCGAGTGGCATCGAGGCCAGACACCGCCGGGAATGTGCCTGGTTCCCGGCAGCGTCGAGCTCTCCTGCGCGGGCGTGCGCGTAGACGGCGGGTTCTACCTCGCGATGCGGGAGGTCACGATCGGCGAGTACGCTCTCTTTCTCTCTGCGCAAGGGGAACGGCTGCAGGTCGCCGCCGCGCTCCCCGACCTCCCGCTCACGATGGTGTCGTTGGACGAGGCCCGCGCCTATGCCGCATGGAAAGGCGCGCGACTCCCGACCAGCGAGGAGCTGCGGGCAGCCGCCAGCGGGTGCGGCGTCCTCGCCTACCCGTGGGGCAACGAATTCGACCCGCGACGCGCCAACACCCGCGAACTGGGTCTCGGACGCCCCGAGCCGGTCGGCTCGCGCCCGCTCGGCGACTCGCCCGAAGGCATCTCGGATCTGCTGGGAAACGTCGCGGAGTGGACCGAGACCTGTGTCGGCGATGGCCGCAGGGCGCGGTGGCTCGCGGTAGGCGGGTCCTTCGACAAAGCGCTGGGCTCCCCCGGGTCAGCGACGCACCGCCTGAGGGCTGACGCACGCCTTCCGGACGTGGGGTTTCGTCTGGCGCTCTCCCTGCCGCCCCTCCCGCAGCAGGGAGCGGCTCCTGCCGCCGCCGACTGAGTCGCCGGGAGATTCAGGGGAGGGGGGCGGGGGCCCCCGTGCCCAGACGGGCCCGCGAGGATCCCCTGCGTGGGCGGCGCGCGATCGACCCCGGCGAGACATCCGCTGGCCGTCCAGCCGGCTGGCGAAGGCGCGGGGGAGCGGAGGCGCGCGGCGCGCCCCGGACTTGCAAAGTATCAGACTATGATACTATGAGGGCGTGCTCAGCCTCGATCCCAGCTCCCAGGAGCCCCTCGGGGAGCAGCTCCGCCGGGGACTGCGTCGCGCCATCGCCGAGGGCGAAGTGGCTCGGGGGGCGCTCCTGCCGTCGGTGCGGCAGCTCGCCTCCGATCTCGGCGTGAACCTCAACACGGTCGCGCGGGCGTATCGCGACCTGGAGCGGGAGGGGCTCGTAAGGACGGCGCGCGGGCGCGGTACGACGGTGGTCGCCGACCGGGCTGCGGCGCGGCTTCCCCGCACCGAACTGCGCGCCCGCGTGCGCGATCTGTTGGCCGACGCGACCCTTGCGGGGTACTCCGCGGACGAACTCCGTCAAGTCCTCTTCGAGGAGGTCAAAAGGAGAATGGAATGAACTCGCACTTCAACATCCTGTTCCCCGCGCTCATGATCGTCGCCCCGGCCCTGCTCGTGGGCCTCTGGTGCCTCTGGACCGGGACCCGCGGCCTGGCTCCGCTCCTCCTGGCGACGCTCCTGGCGCTCTGCGCGTTCGGCGGCTTCGCGCTTTCCGCGGGCCCCGCCGTCCTGGCGCAGCCGCTCGTCGCGCCGGCTTGGGGCATGCTGCCCTTCTTCGGCCTGCTCTGGGGATTCGGGCTTCCGGTCATGCGCCGGGCGGTGCACGGGCTCCCGCCCCCTCCCAAGACGGCCTCACTGCGCCCGCGCGGCCTCGAACTCTTTCCCGGAGCGTTTCTCTGGCCCCTCGTCGCCTGGGCAGGTCTCGTGGCGGCCCAGATCGCCCAGGGCGGCTCCCTCCTGCTTGCCTATCTAGGCCCCGCCTTGGGACTGGGGGGGCTCGCCTACCTCAGGCCCATGCTGCGGCTCGGCGTCCTCGAGCCCGAGCCCCTGGGGGGAACCGATCCGGCCGCTCTAGCGAGAGCCTACGCGCGTTTCCGGCGGCGTCGCACGGCGCTCCTCTACTGGCTCTGCGTAACGCTCTCGCTCGGCATCACTGCGTCCGGCCTGGCGTTCGACGGCGCGGGCGGCGCGGGCACGCGCGGCGCGATGATCGGCGCGCTGGGCGGCGCGGCGGTCGGGGTGTTGGGCGCGGTGTTCGGAACGTGGTGCGACGCGCAGCGCTATCTGCTGCGGCTTCAGGCTTCCGGCGCCCAGCCGCCGGGTCGCTGAGTCGCGGCGGTATACTCGCCACGAGAGGAGACCGCATGGAAATCACCATCATGGACAACGGCCCGCTGCGCGCCACGGGCGAGAAGCTCGTGATCAAGGACTCGACGGGCAAGGCCTACAACCTGGCGGGCAAGCCGGGCGTGGCGCTCTGCCGGTGCGGGCACTCGGCGAACAAACCCTTTTGCGACGGGTCCCACGCCAGACAAGGCTTCACCTCCAAGTGCGTCGCATCCTGACGCGCCTCGCCTCCGTTCTCATCCTCCTCGGCGCCGCGACGGGGCAGGGCGGTGAAACGCCGCGCGCGGGGGGCGTTCGGGGAGCCGTTCTGCCCTCGGCCGAAGAACTCGCGTTCACCGCGATCGGATGGCGCGCCTCGTTCTGGGAGGCGGTCGTCGAGGCGCACAAGGCCGACCGGCCCATCCTGCTCTGGGCCATGAACGGCCACCCGCTCGCCTGCACTTGAAACAACGGCGTCATCGGCAGACGGTACGTCTGGGCCGACCCCGAAGTGCAGGAGCTGGCGAAGCGGTTCGTGCCCGCGGCGGACGAGGTGGGCTACCTGCAGTCGCAACGAGGGCCGGAATGCGAACTCTTCCGCGCGATCGCCGAGCAGGGGCACTACGCCGGCCGCACGCAACCCACCAACACGCGTCAGGGCATCTACGCGGCGGCGCCGAACGGCATCCTGCTCGCCTCCATCAACACGCGAAGCCCGCGGGAGATGGCGGCGATGCTGCGGCGTGCCCTGGTGAAGTGGGAGGGGCTGCTGACGGAGGAGAGGCTCTTTGCCTCGGATCCCCGCGAGCGCCCGGAGGGCCGGCGACGGCTGGAGGAGCTCTATCCCGAGGGCGGACTGGTCCTGCGGCAGGTCTCCCGCGACCTTCCGCGCAAGGGGGAGGCGCAGCCTACGGACTGGCG
This sequence comes from Planctomycetaceae bacterium, assembly GCA_052388375.1. GTDB lineage: Bacteria > Planctomycetota > PLA2 > PLA2 > PLA2 > JBQTIG01. Next base: position 4,650 of record JBQTIG010000125.1, read on the forward strand.
CTCGGAGGCGTTCAACCTCGACTTCGCCTGGTTCCGGAAGGAAGAGGCGCGCGCGATGCTCCCGGAGACCATCGAGGCCGGGCAGCGTCATGCCGTCCCCGCCCCCTTGGTCCGACGTCTCGCGCGGCTGCATCTGGTGGACAACGTGCGCGGCCAGACGATCCCCTACGACGAGAAGCAGGTCCAGGAGGCGGTGCTTTCGGTCGAGATCCTCGCCGTCGATGGCGCGATGGTCACGCTGCGGCTCGAGGGACGTTCGCGCACGCTCGCCGAGGGCCTGTGGGCCGTGGAAGGGACGGGCCGGCCGGTGCAGACCGCCCGCGGCTACGACGCGACGCTGTCGGGAAGCGCGCGCTTCGACGCGGCAGCGGGGCGCTTCGTGGAATTCGAGCTGGTCGCCGAGGGGCTGCGCCACGGCGCCACGCAGTACAACTGCCGCTCGGATGACCCCGGTCCCGCCCCGATGGGGGTCGTGTTCACGCTGGCGGATCCGACGGAACGCGTCGCGCCCGCCTTCGCATGGGGCTACGACTGGCGGCCGACTCGCTAGAGCACCTTCGAGAGGAACTCGCGCGTGCGGGGTTCGCGCGGGCGGCCGAAGATGACGCCGGGGGGCCCTTCCTCGACGATGCGCCCATCATCGAGGAACAGCACGCGGTGCGCCACCTCACGGGCGAAGCCCATCTCGTGGCTCGCCACGAGCATCGTCATGCCCTCGGCGGCGAGATGCTTCATGACCGCCAGCACCTCGCCCACCATCTCCGGATCGAGGGCGCTCGTCGGCTCGTCGAAGAGCATGGCCAGCGGCTCCATCGCCAGGGCGCGCGCGATCGCCACGCGCTGCTTCTGGCCGCCGGAGAGCATGTCGGGGTGCACGTCGCGCTTCTCGCCCACGCCGACGCGCTCGAGGAGCGCCAGGGCGCGGCGCGCCGCCTCGGCGGCGGGGAGCTTGCGGACGATGCGCGGGGCGAGGGCGACGTTGCCGAGGGCCGTGAGGTGGGGGAAGAGATTGAAGTGCTGGAACACCATGCCCACCTCGGCGCGGAGGCGGTCGATGCCCCGCGCGCCACCGTCGACGCGCTTGCCGTCCAGGAGCACCTCGCCCGCGTCCGGGAGTTCGAGGGCGTTGACGCAGCGCAGGAGCGTGCTCTTGCCCGAGCCGCTCGGCCCGATGAGCACGACCACCTCCCCGCGGCCCACCTCGAGGTCGATGCGGTCCAGGGCGGTGACGGCGCCGTACCGCTTGCTCACCTGGCGCAGCGAGACGAGCGCGCTTGTATGACCTCCAGTCATGTCCCCCTCCGTCGGTAGCACGACGTGGTCGGGATCCGGGAGAGGATCGCCGTGGCGCGCTTGAGGCTTTGTCCTCGTCTGTGAGATTGGCGTCCGCGACCGGTGTCCAGGGCTCGAACGGTATCCTGAGGCCCCCCGGGGGTCCTCGCATCCACAAGCGTGGGCACGGACACCGGCTCCGAGGCTCCCGGCCGCCTCCGACGGGAGGGAGTGCGATGCGGTACGTGGGCGTCGACATTGCGTCCGAGACCCATGTGGTCGCGGCGGTGGACGAGAGGGGCGAGACGCTCCTTCGTCCGACGTCGTTCGTTGAGGACGCGGAGGGCTACGCGCGCTTCCGCGCGGCGATCGGCACGAGCGACGGCGTGCTCGTGGCGATGGAGGCGACCGGGCACTACTGGCAGAACCTCGTGGCGGCGCTGGTCGCGGACGGGTACGCCGTCGCGCTGCTCAACCCGCTCCGGACGCGCCGCTTCGCCGTCGAGGACCTCGAGCGGGCCAAGACCGACGCGATCGACGCGCTCGGGATCGCGGGGATGGCGGAGCAGAAACGGCTTCTGCCGACCGCGCTGCCGGACGCGGCGAACCTCGAGCTGCGCGAGCTGGTGCGCTTCCGCCAGCGGGTCCAGCAGGAGATCGGCGACAAGGTCCGCCAACTCCACCGGCTCGTGGACCTCGGCTTCCCCGAGCTCCCCCGGTACGTGAGGACCCTCGACAGCGAGCTCGCCACCGCGCTCCTCCGGGAGTGCCCGGCCGCCGAGGCCTTCCGCAAGACGTCCAAGGGACGGCTCGCACGGCTCCGCTACGACGGCCGCCACAAGGTCGGGGACGAGCTTGCGGCCGCGCTCGTCGCCGCCGCGAGGGTCTCCGTCGGACACCACCACGGCCCGGCCTACCAAGTCCAGGTGCGCTGCCTCTGCGACGACCTGGACACGCTCCGGCGCCGGCTCCGCGAGATCGACCGGGACGTCGAGCGCACGCTCGAGGCGCACGAAGTCGGGAAGCTCCTCACCACCATCGACGGCGTCGGGCCGACGACGGCGGCGAACGTCGTCGCGGAGCTCGGGGACCTCTCGCGCTTCCCGAACGCGAACGCGCTCGCCTCCTTCGTCGGCGTCGTCCCCGGCACGACGGAATCCGGCAAGCGACGTCCGGCCCGGGCCGCGCTCTCGCCGCTCGGGCACGCGCGGCTCCGGAAGGCGCTCTGGATGCCCACCCTGACCGCCGTACGCAGGAACCCCTGGCTCCGCGCGTACTACGAACGCCTGCGGGCGCGCGGCAAGCTCCCCAAGGTCGTCCTCGTGGCCTGCATGCGCAAGCTGCTCCACGCGATCTTCAGCGTCGCGAAGCACCGCCGCCCGTTCGTCCCCCTCCTCCCCCCGCACCCCCCGCTTCCCGCATGAGCAAGCACGCACATCACGCCCGGCGCCGCCCGCCAAGCGCGCGAAGCACGCTCGGCGAGGCGGGCGGCGCCTCGCCGAAAACGCTTGACGGACGTGACGGTATCTCACGGGTGCTCCAGGGTCCGCGTCGAGCGGCCGAGCCGGCGTTCCAGCCTCCGCGCGAGCAGCGAAAGCGGGATCGTGATCGTCAGGTACATCGCCGCCACGACCAGATAGGGCTCGAAGCTCTTGTAGGTCTTGGAGGCGATCTGGCGCGCCGCGAACATCATCTCCGTGACGCCGATCGCGAAGAGCAGGGAGGACTCCTTCACGAGGGCGATGAGCTCCCCCGTGAGCGGGGGGATCATGCGCTTGACCGCCTGGGGCAGGATGACATGGCGCATCGTGCGCGCGCGGCTCAGCCCGAGCGCGCGCGCCGCCTCGAACTGCCCTCGCTCCACCGACTCGATGCCCGCGCGGAAGACCTCCCCCATGTAGGCCGCGGCGAACGCGCCCAACGCGATCGTGCCCACCCAGAACTTGCTGTCGATGCCGAGGAGCGGCGCGACCCCGAAGTAGGCGATCATGATCTGCACGAGCAGCGGCGTCCCTCGCACCAGTTCCACGTAGAGATCCCCGAGGTGGCGCAGCCAGAGCCGTCGGCTCATGCGGGCCAGGGCGATGCCCGCCCCGCCGCCGAGTCCGAGCGCGAACGCCAGGGCCGTGGCCGAGAGCGTGGCGCGGAGTCCGCCGAAATAGAGCCCGCGGTACTCGAACGAGGGGCGGAAGTCCCATGCGTAGTTCGAGGAGGCGAGCACGGCCGCGAGTCCCGCGGCGACGGCCGCCGTGATCCCGGCGCGAACCAGGAGCTGCCTACCGCGCGTCATCGGGCGGGCGGCCGAAGTGCCTGGCGTGGATCGCGTTGTAGCGGCCGTCTGTGCGGATCCGCCGCAGGAAGAGGTTCACCGCGCGCCAGAGGTCGAAGTCGCCGGGCCGCATCGCGACCGCGTAGGGCTCGACATTTTCCCAGTCCTCCACGACCCGGGTGCGCTCCCGGTGCATTTCGTGGTGCTTCAGGATCGAGAACCGGTCGTAGAGGAAAGCATCGGCGCGCCCGGTGACGACCTCCTGGGCGCAGAGGTTCTCGTCGTCGAGCTTGGTGATGGCGCAGTCGGCGAAGTGCTCCGTCGCCGCGCTCTCCCCGGTCGTGGCGAGCTTGACCACGAGGCGCTTGCCGTGGACGTCCCCCGAGCGCGCGATCCCCGAGGATGCGCTCACCAGGAAGCAGAGCCTGGTCTCGAAGTAGAAGTCGCTGAAGAGCGTCGTCTTGGCGCGTTCCACGGTGGCGGTCATCCCCGACCAGACCATGTCCACCTTGCCCGTGCGCAGCGCCGGAGGCAGGCTGTCCCACCCCATCGCCTCCACGCGCAACTTCACCCCGAGATCCCGGGCGAACGCGGTCATCAGGTCGATGTCGAACCCCTCGTAGCCCCTGCCGTCGTCCCGCAGGACTTCGAAGGGGACGAACCCGGGCTCGATCCCGACCACCAGTTCGCCCCGCGCGGCGATCATCGCCAGCGTGGACTCGCCGGCTCCCCCGCCCCCCTCCCCGGATGTGCAGGCTCCCGCGGAAAGGGCAACGAAGAGGAGCCACGCCTTCATGGCCGAACTATACCGGGAGAGGGGAGCCTCCGCATCGCGCGGGAGTTTGGGATGATGCGGCGATGGGCACGCTGCTCTACGGCACCTCGAGCTGGTCGGAGAAGAGCTGGGTCGGGCCGTTCTATCCCGAGGGGACCGCCCCCGGCGACTACCTCACGCACTACGCCACGCGTTTCTCCACCGTGGAGGCGGACGTCACCTACTACCGCGTGCCCGACAAGCGCATGGTCGCGGGGTGGGACCGCAAGACGCCCGAAGGCTTCCTGCTCTCCGCCAAGTTCCCGCGTTCGGTGGTGCACGGCGGCGAGGGGGCGACGCCCGACCCGGAGGCGCTGCTTCTGCCCGCCAAGGTGGACAAGGATGTGGATCGCTTCCTCGAGGCGATGCGGCTCTTGGGGCCGAAGTGCGGTCCCCTGGTGCTTCAGTTCCCCTACTTCAATAGGAAGGTCTTTTCGGGGGCGGGGGAGTTCTTCGAGAGGCTCGACCCGTTCCTCGCCGGGTTGCCGGACGCCTTCCGGTACGGCGTCGAGGTGCGCAACCGGGCCTGGATCGGGGAACCGCTCCTCGCGCTGCTGAAGCGGCACAAGACCGCCCTGGTGCTGGTGGAGCTTGCCTACCTGCCCCATCCGGCCGACCTCGCGAAGGAGCTCGACCTCGTCACGACCGACTTTCTCTACGCGCGCCTCATCGGCGACCGGAAGGCGGTGGAGGAGAAGACCGAGACGTTCGACCGGATCGTGCTGGACCGCCACGAGTCGCTGGAGCGATGGGCGGCGCTCCTGAAGAAGCTTCTGCGCAAGGTCCCGCGCGCGTTCGTCTACGCCAACAACCACTACGCCGGCCATGGCCCCGCCACCATCGAGGAGCTGGCGGCCCTGGTGAAGGGCTAGGGTCTGTCTGAAAACTCCATCTGGCTTCGCCCGGCTGCGCGGGCCGCTGGCTTCGCCGCTCGTCCATCGCCGTATTTGGGGTCAATACGGCTTCGGACTCGCGGCTCGCCAGCAGCCTGCTCGCTCGGGTTCGGGCCGACGATGGAGTATTCAGACAGGCATTAGACGGCGACGTCGGGGCGCGCGCGGTGGGTGGCTTCCTCCACGGACCAGTAGGCGAGCGGTCCGAACCGGAAGAGGTTGGCGACCAGGCTGCTCGGGAAGCTCTCCCGGCGGCTGGCGTAGTCCCGCACGTTGGCGTTGAAGAACCGCCGCGCGGCGGCGATGCGGTCCTCGGTGTCGGCGAGCTCCTCCTGGAGCGCGAGAAAGCCTCGGTTGGCCTTCAAGTCGGGGTAGCCTTCGGCGAGGGCGAGCACCTGGCGCAGGGCCGCCACCAGCGGCCGCTCGTCCGCCTCCTGGCTCGCCACGGGCCCGTGGTTGGCCGAGGCGCGGCTGCGGAGCTGCACGACCCTCTCGAAGAGCTCGCGCTCGTGCTTCGCGTAGCCCTTCACCGTCTCCACGAGGTTGGGGATGAGGTCGTAGCGCCGCTTCAGCTGCACGTCGATGTCGGCCCAGGACTCCTTCACGTGCTGGCGCATGCGCACCAGGCCGTTGTAGGTGCCGAGAAGCCAGATCAGGCAGATCAGGAGCCCCCCGCAGAGGATGACCCAGGGCAGATGCTCGGGCGGCATGCCTATCCCTCCCCGTTGTCCCGGTCCTTGTGCACGTACCTGGGCACCCGCTCCAGGAAGGCGAAGAGGTCCCGGAGCGTCGGCTCGAATTCGGCTCGATCCATTTTCCCCGACCCCCGGCTGCCGAGCATCGTCTTCCCGGCGGCGGCAAGCCGGAGCGGCGGTACGGAGAGCAGGTACTCGATCATCCGCGGGTTGAAGAGCGCGTAGGCGAGCTTTCGGTCCGGCGCCTTCACGTGGTAGCGCCGGCTGAACTCGGCCGACTCGAAGTCGATGTCGTCGAATCCGAACGCGGCGGCCACCCTGTCGAAGAACCCCTCGGGGCGCATCTCGAAGGCGCCCAGATCCAGCGCCTGCTCCACCGAGACGAAGGAGCGGTGGTGATGGTGCGTCGTGCGATGGCCCTTCGAGTCGGTCGAGTAGGTCTCGTGGTGGTGGTCGAAGAGACAGACGCGCGCCCCCTCGCGCTCCCCCTCGATCACGTTGTAGGCGTAGCGGTTGCTTCCCTCCCGCAGCGTCGCGAAGGCGCCTTCGAGGCGGCGGGCGAGTCCGAAAGGGTCCTTAGGGTGGAACCGGAACCCCAGGGCCCGCGCGAAGGCGAGGCAGGCTTCGCGCCGCTTCCGCTCCACGAGGACGCCGATCCAGATCGCCGAACCGACGAGCAGGACGATGAGGAGGATGCCCAGAACCTGGGGCATCACCGTTCCGCGATCCAGCGGTCGATCTTCGCCTCCAGGACCGGCAGGGGCAGGGCGCCCTCCTCGAGGAGAGCGTCGTGGAACGCACGCAGGGAAAAGCGCGCTCCCAGCGCCTTCTGGGCGCGCTCCCGGAGCGCGCGGATCCGTAGCTCGCCGATCTTGTAGGCCACGGCCTGTCCGGGCCAGGCGATGTAGCGGTCCACCTCCCGCTCCACGTTCTCGCGGCTCAGTCCGCTGTTGGCGAGCATGTAGGCGATCGCACGATCGCGGCTCCATCCCTTGGCGTGCAGGCCGGTGTCCACCACGAGCCGCATCGCGCGCCACATCTCGTAGGTGAGCCGGCCGAAGTCGTCATAAGGGTCCTCGTAGAGCCCGGGCATCTCGAGCCCCAACCTCTCGGCGTAGAGCGCCCAGCCCTCCACGTAGGCGGTGTAGCCCAGCGTTTCGCGCCACTCCGGCTGCCCCTCCATCTCCTGCGCCAGCGCGATCTGCAGGTGGTGGCCGGGCACCGCCTCGTGCAGCGTGAGCGCGACCATCTCGTAGCGCGGGCGCTGGTCGAGGCGCCAGGTGTTGGCGATGAAATAGCCGGGGATGCCGTTCTCGATCGATCCGCGGTAGTAGTAGGCCGTGGGGGCGGCGGGGGCCATGTAGAGCGGCATTTCGCGCACTCCGTACGGGAGGCGGGGGAGCCGGCCGAAGAGGTGCGGGAGCTCCGCGTCCACCCGCTTGGCGATATCGCGGTAGCCGGCCAGGAGCTCTTGGGCCTGCGTGCAATAGAAGCGCGGGTCGGTGCGCAGGAACTCGAGGAAGGCGGCGAACAGCTCCTCGCCGGCGAGCGCGTCGCGTCGCGGGAAGTCCGTGCGCGCGATGGTCCGCGCCATCTCCGATCGGATGCGGGCCACCTCGGCGATCCCCAGGGCGTGGATCTCCTCCGCGCCCAGGGAGAGCGTCGTGTGGTGAGCGAGCTGGAGGTCGTAGTAGGCACGTCCGTCCGGGCCGTCGCTCGCCGCGATGGAGGCGCGGCAGCCCGGCACGTAGTCGTCGCGGAGGAACGCGCCGAGGCGGCGGAAGGCCGGGAGGACCCCCTCGCGCAGCGCGTCGCGGGCGCGGGCCGCGAGCGCGTCGCCCTCGGGGCGGTCGCGGAAGGGGAGCAGCATCGGGTGGCGATCGGGGTCGGCCGCGAACGCCTCCGCCCCCTGCGCCAGGGCCTGCTCCGCCACCCGCCCCATCACGACGCGCGGCGGCGTGCGCCCCGCCGCGAGCCCGGAGCGCAGGTTCGCGATGGTCCCGTCGATGTAGCCGGCCACCGCTTCCAGGCGCGACGCGTAGGCCGCGAGCTCTTGGTCGCCGGGAAAGCTGAGGCGCTCGGGCAGCTGGGGGAGATCGATCTGGGGGCCGTGCATCTGCGTGACGGGAGTCTGCTCGGGATGGAACCGCGCGTTCTCGATCCGCGCGCGCAGCTCGTACTCCAGGAGCGCGGCGTGGATTCGGCCCGCCGGCGTGAGCGCCTCCCGGTCGATCGCGCTCAGGGCGGCGAGGCGACCCCGGCACTCCTCCAGCCAGGCCGCGCGTGCTCCCGGGCCGACATCCTCGAGACGATCGTCGAACCGGCGGTCCCCGCGCATGCTCGCCCAGACCGGGGAGCGGCGCATCTGGCCGTCGAGATCCTCCGCCAAGAGGCGCAGGATCGCGTCGTCGGGGGCGGGGTGCGCCACCGCGGCCATGCTTGCGAGTGCGAGCAGCGCGCGCCTCACGGCGCAGCCACCCGGTCGATCCTCGCGGCCAGGACGAAGTCGCTCTCGGTGAGCCCGTCGATGGCGTGGGTCCAGATCGTCACCCGCGCCCTTCCCCAGGCGAGGAGGATGTCGGGGTGGTGGCGGGCCGCCTCCGCGACTTCCCCCGCGCGGTTGGTGAAGGCGAGGGCCTCACGGAAGTTCTTGAAGCGAAACTCCTTCTCCAGGTGGTGGCCGTTCACGGCCCCCCAACCCCCTCCCAAATCCGCCAGGAGCCTCGCGATGTCCGCGGCGCCGAGCGGAGGCACGCCGCCGCGGCAGGGGACGCAGGCCCGGCCGGCGAGATCACTCGTCGAGGACATAGGCGAAGAGGAGCGGGGCCACGATGCTGGCGTCGGACTGGATGAGGAAGCGCGGGCTGTGCCGGTCGAGCTTGCCCCAGGTGATCTTCTCGCTCGGCACCGCGCCGCTGTAGCCGCCGAAGGAGGGCTGGGCGTCGGTGATCTGGCAGAAGTAGGCCCAAAACGGCGTCGCCTCGTCCTCCACGTCCTGGATGAGCATCGGCACGGCGCAGATGGGGAAGTCCCCCGCGATGCCGCCGCCGATCTGGAAGAACCCCACCGGCGCCCTGGCTTTCGCTTGCGCCCGGTACCAGGCGGCCAGTTCCTGCATCTGGGCCGTGCCGGTCTTGACCACCGTATGGTCCTTGAGCCGCCCGCAAATCACGTGGGCCGCGAACTTGTTGCCGAGGGTGGAGTCCTCCCATCCCGGGACGAGGACCGGAATGTCCATCTCGTCGGCGGCGAGAACCCAGGAGTGCTCCGCGGGGATCTGGTAGTGCTCGGCGACCGCGCCGCCCTGCAGGATCTCGCGCATGAACTGCCAGGGACTCTTGCGCTCGCCCTTCGCTTCCGCGGAGCGCCACGCCTCCAGGAGGCGGTGGTCGATGTGCTTCATGACCGACTCGGGGATGCAGGTGTCGGTGACGCGGTTCAGGCCCTTGGCGTAAAGCGCCTCCTCGTCTTCGACGGAGAGTTCGCGCCAGTTCGGGATGATCCGGTAGTCGTCGTGGGCGATCAGGTTGAAGACGTCCTCCTCCAGATTGGCGCCGGTGCAGCAGATCGCCGCGACCTTGCCCTTCCGGATCATCTTCGCGAGGGAGATGCCGAGCTCGCCCGTGCTCATCGCCCCGGCCAACGTGAGGAACATCCTCCCCCCCCTGGCCAGATGGTCGACCCAGCCCTGCGCGGCGTCGCGCACCTCGCGGGCGTTGAAGTGGCGGAAGTGCAGTTTCATGAACTCGCGCATCTTCATGGTCTCTCTCCGGGCGATCACACTACGGGATTTGCGCGAGGGCGCAAGACGGGGATCAGCGGTCGAGGGCGCCGCGCACGGCGCGCAGCAGCGCGTCCCTGCCGCAGGGCTTGCCGAGCCGATCCCGGACGGGGGGTGGGGTCGCGGACGGGCGCGCGCCGGAGGGCCCCCCCGCCGCGAATCACGACGGGCAGGTTGGCGTGGGCGAAGCGGATCGAGGCGAGAAGCGTCTCGCCGGCGACCGCGCCCGCGGCCAAGCCCAGGAATCTCGCGGCGCCCCCCAAGGGTCGGGGGAGAAGTCGATCCTGCGCGCGGCTCCTCCTCGGGACCGATCCGAACGCGACCGCCCCTCACTTGGCGGTGAGCCGGATGATCGCGTCGAACGGCTCCTCGGGCGTCGCGAGCCGGCGCGCGATCTCCCCACGGTAGAACGACGCCAACTTCCCGTCCCCGTGCTCCCGGTCGAGCGTCTCGAATGCCTCGCGCGCCTCGATCAGCTTCCCCTCCCGAAAGAGCGCTACGGCGCGGCCCGTGAGTGCGGCGCGGAGCGTTTGGGCCTCCGTCGCCGCGCCCTTAAGGGCGACCACCTCGTGGATCTCCGAGGCGCTCTCCTGCCCGGCGACCGCGAGGAGCCCGATCGGCCTCACCAGCAGGGAATCCGGAAGCAGCTCCTTGGTCCGCGCATTGATCAGGATCGAGGTGCCGAAGAGCTTGTTGACCGCCTCGAGGCGCGCCGCGAGGTTGACCTCGTCGCCGATCACGGTGTAGTCCTGGAGATCGGGAGGAGCCCCGCAGTCGCCCACGATGACGACGCCGGTGGCGATCCCCACCCGCATCGAGAGCCGAGGGAGCTGCGCCATGTCGGGTTCACGCAGCAGAGCCTCGAGGCGCTGGAGGCAGTCCAACGCGGCCCGGCACGCCCGCTCCGCGTGGTCCGCCTCCACGCTCAACGCTCCCCACACCGCCATGATGCCGTCCCCCAGGAACTTGTTGACGTAGGCGCCGTGCTTGGTCAGCTCCTCGTTCATCGCCCACATGTAGCGGTTGAGGACGGAGACCGTCGTGCGGGTGTCGAGGGCTTCCGAGATGGAGGTGAAGCCCGCCAGATCGCTGAAGAAGGAGGTCACCTCCCGCTCCTGGCCCTGGAGGTGGATCATCTCGGGGTTCTTGAGGAGGAAGTCGAAGAGGCGCGGGCTGATGCGCGCGCCGAACTGCCGGCGCAGCTGCGCCTTCTCGCGCCGTTCCTGCACCGCTCGCACCACGGTCGCTCCCGCCCAGGCGAGCAGGATGGCCGCCACCGGCGTCGCCCATCCCAGCGCCGTCGCGGCCGCGTTGAAGACGAGGAGGGTGTCCGCGGCGCACCAGAGGATCACGAGGAGGACCGCCACGAGCAGCGCGAGGCGCGGGCCGGTGCGCGCCGAGACGGCCGCCGCGGCGGCGCCGAGAAGGAGGGCGGCAAGCAGCCCCATCCAGGGAGGCGCCACCCGGAAGGCGTAGCCGGTAAGGCAGCTGTTGGCGGCGATCGCGTGGACCACAACCCCCGGCGTGCGCGCGTCCACCGGCGTCGGATAGAACTCGCCCTGGTTTCCCGTCGCGTTCCAGCCCACGAAAACCAGGTTCCCGCGCAGCGCCCCGCTCAGTTCCGCCTGCCCCTGCAGCAGTTCCCGCCGCGCCCGCGGAATCTCCTTGCCGAGGCGAACCCATCGCAGCAACACCCGGTCGAGGTCCGACCGCTCCTCCTCGGGCACCTCCTCGATCCCCTCCAGCTGGCGCGCCGCCTCCTCCTCCAGCTCCAGCTCGATGCGCGGGGCGAGCTCCGGATCGTCGAGATCCTTGGGCTTGTAGGCGGAGAGCCATGCCTTCACCAGCTCGCCGGAGATCTCCCGGCGCTGCTGGGCGTACCCCTCGAGAAGCTTTTGCTTCCGCGCGAGGTCGACGACGCGCCCGATGGAGATATGGTGCGCGGCGCTGCTGTCCGCGTCGTGCTGCCGCAGGAGCCCCAGGGCGCCGAACTCCTTATCGATGCGTGGCCAGGCGAGGAGGAGGTTACCCTCCCGCGCCGGTAGGAAACGGCCGCCGACGCGCAGTCCCGCGGGTTCGACTTGCAATTGCGAAGGGTCGCTGTCGAGGAACGCGAGGGCCGCGGCGAGGCCGAACTGCGGGTAGAAGCGCTCCCCCCTTCGCCAGAAAAGCGAGACGCGGCGGATCAGCCCGTCGCGGTCGATGAGCGCGTCCACGACGCCCGCGTGGTCGCTCGCCACGACGAAGGCCGGAAGGGGGGGCTGGACCCCCTCCGGTTCGATGGCCGGAAATCCCGCCCGCGCCGCCGGGAAGCGTCGCTGCAGGGCCTCGATGGCCTGCGCCTCCACGAGGGCTTGGCGCAGGAGTCCCAGCTCCGGGAAGCTCCCGCCCTCGCGAATCTCCCGGGGCACCAGCGCGGCGAGCAGCGCCTCCTCGTTCAAGGAGCCCTCCCGCGCCAGCCGCTCCACAGTCTCGATGACGGCCAGCTTCTTGAACTGGCGCAGGTGCACCTCGATCCGGCGCGCGCGCTCCGGCTCCAGCCCCGCGACCCGGATGACGCTCGGCGCATCCAGCGTGATGTCGTGGGCGAGGGCGGCGAGCACGGAGGCGTAGCGTTCGCGCCCCTCCCCTGCCGTCCAGAGCGAGCCGCGCCGCGCCTCCTCCTCCTTCATGCGTACGGCGAGGACCGTCTTGGCCGAGATCGATGCCAGCGCGGCGGCGAGGTTGGCGTCGTGGTCGATCCGGCTGCCGTCCGGGCCGTAGTCGGGGGGCTGCGGATGCGAGAAGAGGATGTCGAGGGCGATGACCTTGGGCTGATGGGAGTCGAGGGCGTAGAGCGCCTCGGCCAGGAGCGTGCGGGGCCACGGCCAGCGCCCCAGCGAGTCGATCGCCCCGTCGTCGATGTCGACGTGCACGATGCGCGCATGCGCCCGCGGCGGATCGATGCGCCCGTAGCGCAGCAGCAGATCCACGGACCAGGACTCGATCTGCTGGATGACGGGCAGAAGCGAGGCCAGTGCGGCGAGGGCCGCGGCCACCGTGCCGGCAATCCAGGCGGGAAGGGCGCGACGCATCCGTGGGGCCTACGCCGCACGGCGGCGCGGACGGAGGCTTAGGCGATCCTACTGGCCGAATCCCCCGAACGGTGGATTGATCCCGTCTCCCCCCTGAGGCCCACGCTGCACGCTGGCCGCTCCCCTCGCGCGGCGCAAGACATTGAGTCCAGGCTCCGCGACGAGGCTGGGGAGGGGCCGCGCATGCTGCTGGAGGAGATACGCCGCCTTCCCCGGCGCCAGCGATCCCGGGGGCGGCAGGAAGAAGGTCTGCCCGAACGCGTTGAGCGCGGGGAGCATGGCATCCTCGTTCGAGGCGTCATCCCCGCTCAGCTTGGCGAGGATCGATTCCCAGTACTCCGCCTCGACCGCGTGGAGCCGGTTCCCGGGCGAGCCGCGGAACCCGAACCCCGCCACCGCGTCCCACGAAACCCGGAAGAGCGTGCCGCTCACCGCCAGCGTCGCGGTCGGCGTCATCACCTCGAAGTCGGTCTCCAGCCCGATCCGGTCCACCTTCACATCCGCCTGGCCGAACGAGAGCGCGAGCGTCGTGCGCAAGACCTTGCCGTCCTGCAGCACGCGGGGCAGCGAGACACGGGACTGCCGGTCGATGAGCAGGGTGCCGTTCATCCCGACCCGCAGCGTGACCGTCGACTTGCGACCGGTGCGCACCTCCGCGCCTGCCGACAGGAGGTCGTTCACCTTGCAGTCCCGAAAGGCGGCGTCGCTGCCGGGGCGCCACTGGGCGCTGCCCTCCACCTTCATCACCACGGCTTGCAGGGCCTTGGTCTGGCCTTCCGGGAGGGGGGCGGGGGAGGCGGTCTCGCCCGCCGGGACGCTCTTCGCGGGAGGGTCCTGCGCCGCGACGCCAGCGGCGAGAAGGAGCGAGAGGAGGGCCGCTGTGAATGCACGCATCAGATGTCTCCACGGGGCGCGGTTCCCGCCCCCTTCTGGTAATCCTCGGCGCGGCTCATGAGCGCGATCAGCTCGAGGCCGCTGATCGACTGGCGGCGGGTCTTCGGGGGCATCATCCCCATGTGGATCAGCTCCTTGAGCGCATAGCGAGGATGCGCCCCAGCGAGGCGCATCGTGAGGCCGCCCTTGATTCCCAGCTCGAGGCAGACCGCGCGGGCGATCCAGCCCGCTTCCGCGGTCTCGTTGGCGACAAGGCTCGCGTCCGCCCCGATCCATCCGCGTTCGCGGGCGATCGCGAGGCAGCCCTGGAAGTCCCGGGCGGCGGCGCCCTTCTCCGCGAGGAGCAGGAGCGCCCTGAGCGCGTCGTGGTTGCTCACGGCCTTCTGCTCCGCCACGGCGTCCCAGAAGTCGAGCTCGGTCGCGGGCCGGGGATCGGCGGCGGCGTCGGCCGCCGAGCCCTTCAGCGTGGTCCGGGCGCAGGCGGGGAAGAGGGCTGCGGCGAGGAGGAGGGCGGTGACCCTAGAATCCATAGCTGACCCCCAGATAGAAGAAGTGGCGCGGGTCGATTTCGGGGAAGACTCCGCTCTTGCCCGGTAGGAAGATCCCGTAGCGCATCTCCACGTACACATCGGAGAGGACCTCCCAATCGAGGAGGAGATCCACCTCGGTTCCCAAGAAGCCCTCCCCGGGCATGGTGAAGACGCTGATGGGGGCGTCGGAGTCCATCTTGTTGAGGAAGAGGATGTCGATGCCGACCCGCAGCCGCTGCAGGATCCTGTGGCGCTGGAACGGGGTGGCGGTGCCGCCCAGTCGGAGAATCATCAGATTGGAGAGCTCGGGGGCCAGGGCCAGTCCGGTGTTGGCGCCGCCGAAGGCGTTGAACCCCCGGTCGTCGGTTCCGCCGAGGTTGCCCCCGAAGGTCTGGGTGCTGTGGAACCGGTCGTCGTCGCCGGAAGCGAGCAGGATCTCCAGTTCGAAGCGCGCCCCGCGGTGGCGCAATGCGCGCGGCGCGAAAAAGAAGGCGAGCCGCGCGGCCCATGCGTCCACGTCGTCGGTGACCTGCGGGAAGGTTCGGAACGGATCGCTCGTCGCGGTGCCCCACTCCTTGACGAACTCCGCCAAGTACCCCAGCTGCCCCGTGATCTCCCCTCGGCTCCCGATGCCGAGATAGGAGGAGTCGTAGCCGAACAGCACGCCGGGCGGGAGCACGGTATTGTTCTCGTCGGACTGGTCGAGGAAGAAGATGTAGGGGGTGTGGCGGTTCAGGGCGCGGCACTCCGCCATCACGCCGAGGAACCGCCGGTCGGTGTCGGTGTCGAACTGGGGCCGGGAGGCGTCGATGTCGACGGTGGTCGTGCGGGGGGTGATTCCCCCGAGCAGCGTGACGGCGAACGACCCCGCCTCGACCCCCGCCTGGATCGCGTAGAGCACCTGGTTCAAGGTCAGTCCGGAGGCCCAGAGAATGTCCTGCCGGCCGGCCTGCGCCCAGAAGTTCCACCGCGAGCCGGGGCTTCCTTCCGCCGCCCGCTCGCGATCCATGTCGAAGCGGTACCAGTAGCGGTCTCCGATCGGCTGCACCAGGCCGTCCGCACCCCCGTCGAAGGAATCGCCCGTGTTGAAGTCCTGGAACCTCACCCGCAGGCGGGCGTAGGCCTCATGGCCGCCGTAAACCGCGTGGGCCCAGAACTTTCCGTCGTACTCCCGCAGCACCCGGGTCGAACCGGGCTCGTCGTCCACCGCGAGCCCGCTCACGGTGACGTAGCCGCCGAAGTCGAGGAGCAGCCGCTCGGCGGTCGTGAGCTCGCCCACCGAGCCGAGCCGGATATCCCGGTTCGCCTCCAGTTGGCGCTCGATGCGGCGCAACACGTCGGCCCCCTGCCCGAAGGCGGGAGCGGAGGCGCACAGGCCGGCCAATGCGGTCCAGATCCATCGCATGTTCACTCTCCTGACCCGCACTCATGCTATCCGGGCCGGGTGTCGTGGTTCAGCGTGGGGTGAGCAGGCCGGTGTCGAGGTCGAGGGTGAAGATCTCCTCCGGGTTGGAGCCCAGCTGCGCGCGAATCGTGCCCAACGCGCTCCCGTCCATCTCCACGCCGCCGCGCACGCGGTCACTGCCCGCCGAAAGATCGAAGGTGAAGTTCGCGACGGGATAGGGAGAGGACATCTCGCCGAGGCTCACCTCGTCGAGGGCGAACGCGAAGGCGCAGGGCCCCTGGGAGTAGTTCCCGCTGCCGGAGAAGGTGCCCACGCCCCCCGCAACGAAATCGTAGCGGAACGAGCCGCTGGCGGGGGCGGGGGCGGGGAGACTCCAGTCGAGGATCAGGCGGGTGCCGTCGGGGATCGCGGCGAGGGCGGCGGAGAGATCGAGGGTGCCTCCGAGCAGAGCCAGGATGTCGAAGGGGAGCGTGGGCATGCCGGCGGCGTCCTGGAACTTGAGCGTCCCCAGGAGATCCGCGGCGGTGTCGCCGTCGAGATCGAGGGTGAAGCTCACCGAAGCCTCGCCGAGGTTGATGGTGGTGATCTGGAGCAGGGTGGCGAGGGCCGCGGGATCCCCCGCGACGACCGCATCGAGCTGCTCGAGCAAGCCCGTCAGATCGAGTGCGTCGCCGACGAAGCAGTCCTCGAGGACCTCCAGCGCGGAAGCACTGACCGGGGCGGCCGCCGGAGCCGCTCCGCTCCCGCCGCACCCGCACGCAAGGACCAGTGCCAGCGCCAGGAACAGGTTGAGCCGCGCCATCACGAAACCTCCGCCGGGATTCTACCCGCCGCAGCCCGGTGGAGCCGCGCCACCCGGATAGGCGGAGGGGGGTGGCTGTCGTGGAACGCGCTGTAGAGCGGGTCGGGGGTGAGCGTGGAGGCGTTGTGCCGGTAGATCTTGACCAGAGTGCGCGCCATGGGGTCCGGCCCGGCGTTCTCCGCGGCGAAGTCGTCGGCTTGGAACTCCTGCCGGCGCGAGAGCCGCGCCGGGAGGGGGCGAAAGGCCCAGGTCAGGACCGGTCCCACCCAGAGGAAGAGGAGGAGGGCGGCGTGGGAGGAGGGGTGGGTGAGGCCGAGGCCATGGAAGAGCCAGGGCGCGTCCCGGAACCAGGCGAGGAGCCCGAAACCCGCAAGGGAAAGAAGCGCGTTCGCCGCCAGCCGCCGCGGCAAGTGGCGGTGGTGCGCGTGGCCCAGTTCATGGGCGAGCACAGCCTCCATCTCGTCGGGCTCCAGCTGCTTCAGAAGGGTATCGAACAGCACGACCCGCTTGGCGCGTCCCAATCCGGTGAAGTAGGCGTTGGAATGGGCCGACCGGCGCGAACCGTCCATGACGAAGATTCCGCGCGTGCTGAACCCGCACCGGTCGACGAGCCCCTGGAGCCGCTCCCGCAGCGGGCCCTCCGGGAGCGGCGTGAACCGGTTGAAGAGCGGCGCGATCACCGTGGGAAGCAGCCAGAGCAGGAAGCTCAGCGCCGCCATCCACCCCGCCCAGGCCGAGATCCACCAGAGAGGCCCGCCCTGCTCCATGAGCAGGACCGCTCCCCAGGCGAGCGGCGCGAGGAAGAGGAGCGAGAGCAGGGCTCTCCGCACGGTGTCGGCCACAAACAACCGAGGCGCGGTGCGATTGAAGCCGAACCGCTTCTCGAGGACGAACGTGCGGTAGGCAACGAAGGGGAGGGCGAGCAGATCCGCCAGAAGGGCCGCGCTGACGAGGAATCCCGTGCCGGTCAGGATCGGGCCGAGGCCCGCCGCGCGCCACGCCCGGTCCAGCGCGTCGAGGCCGCCGCCGAGGGTCCAGGCGGCGAGCAGGGCCGCCTCCACCAGGAGCGCCACGCGCCGGAATGCGAGACGCGCCAGCGTGTAGTCCGCCGCCTTCTGGTGTTCCGGAAGGCTCACCGCATCGCGGAAGAGCTCCGGGACCGCGCCCCGGTTGCGGCGCACGCGCGCGGCCTGGCGCGCGATGAGGAAGCACTCGCCCAGGAGCATCCCCGCGAGCGCCGCGAGGAAGACCACCGCAAACGTGGCGGCAGGCGTCAGGCGAGCTCCCCGTACTCCTTGACGACGCGATGGCAGAGGCCGTAGTCCACCGCCTCCTCGGCGGTCATCCAGAAATCCCGGTTGATGTCGGTCTTGATGCGGTCCGCTTTCTGGCCGGTCTCCTCCACGTAGATCTCCACGAGACGGTCGCGCAGCTTGAGAATCTGCTTGGCGCCGATCTCGATGTCGGAGGCGGCGCCGCGATAGGCGGAGGAGGGCTGGTGCATCATGAACCGCGTGTTGGCCATGGCGACGCGGTCTTCCTTCTTGCGCGGCGCGAGCATGAGGATCGTGCCCATGGACGCGCTGATCCCGGTGCAGATCGTCGTGACCGGCGCCCGGATGAAGCGGATGGTGTCGAAGATGGCGAAGCCGTCGCTGATCGAACCCCCGGGGGTGTTGAGGTAGAAGAAGATGGTCTTCTTGGGGTCCTCGCTGTCGAGATAGAGGAGTTGCGACACGATGCGCTTCGCGCTGTTGGGCATCACCGGCTCGGAGAGCATGAGGATCCGCTTGGAGAGGAGCTTGTCGCTCAGGGTCCGGGGCGGGCGCGCGCTGTCGTTCTTGTCCATCGAAGGGCCAGTCTACCCCAGCAGTCCAAGCAGTCCCCGGAGCGCCCTTTCGGCCCGTCCCCCCTCCCCCGGCACCCCCACTCCCTTCTCCATCTGCCGCAGCACCGGCCCGAGCGCGAGGAGGTCTTCCGTCAAGGCGTCATCCTGCTTGACGAACAACCGCAGCAGGTAGGCGCCCTTGGGGAGCCGGGCCCACTCCGGCCCCGCGCGCCGCTCCGCGACCTTTTCCACCGCCCGTGCCGCCTCCGCCGCGTCCCACCCCGCCGCTTTGGCGCGCACGGCTTCCGGTCGGACGGCGCCGCGTTTTCCGGGCTTGGTCGGGAAGGCGCGCGCCGCGGCGAGGAAGGAGGGTTGGCCCATGCTCGGCCCAAGGAGCGCGAAGAGCGCCTCGTCCACCGCTTTCACCAGGAGAAAGCCGCGCAGGGCGGGATCGTGGCTCGCATCGAGCAGATCGAGCGCGCGCTTCACTTCGGGGGGCTCGGCTCCGCTGCGCGCGAGTCCGGGGCCGGGGGCGGGGCCGGTGAACTCCCGGCCCGCGAACCGGAGCACGCCGTCGCGCCCAAGGGTGATTTCGAGGGTGGCGCCCACGTGGTCCAGGATGGCGCGGCGCAGGGACCGGCGCAGCGCGCCGCGATCGACGAGGACCGGAGCGGCGGACTCGATGCGCCCCGAGAACGAAACGAACGGCGCGAACCGTTGCTTCTCCTTTTCCGCAAGGGCGCCGAGGCCCACGAGGCCGGCGGCCTCCTCCAGCTTGCACTCCGCGGCGAGCGCGGCGGCAACGGCGTGGGCAGCCCCTTCGAGCGCCTCGCACTGCTTCACGATGCGCCCGTCGGCGAGCGGCAGGGTGTCGAAGAGCGCCGCCTCCCGCGCGGCCAGCTCCACCTCCTCGGCAACGTCGCACGCGCAGGCCACGGCCTTGCCGGGCAGCGGCCGCATCTCCGCCACGCTCTTTGCGGCGAACTCCGCCAGGTCGCGGCACTTCGTCGCGTAGTCGGAAAGGTCCACGACGCCGCTGCTCTCGGAATCGGCGGAGAGGCGCCGGCCGAAGAGGATGCTTTCGAGCTTGCGCTGCAGGCTGCGGAGTCGGGCTTCAGGAACGATCGGCGAGGGCATGGAGGTTCGAGAGGAGTCGGTCGGCCTTGACGCCGGGGGCGCGCGCGTCGCTCGTGGGGCCCTGGACGTGTTCGTGGGTTAGCGCGGTCAGGAGCCCGGCGCGGTAGCCGCCCACCACGTCGGCCCAGAAATTGTCGCCCACCATGAGGGTGCGCTCGCGGTTCGTGCCGAGCTTCTCGATGACCGTTTCGAAGGGGGCGGGGTGCGGCTTCATGAGGCCCCCGGTGGCGGAGACCTCGATGTGGACGAAGTAGCGGGCGATGCCGGCGCGCTCGAGCACCTCCTCCACCGGGCGCGTGAGGCAGAAGTTGGAGAGGACGGCGAGGGGACGCCTGCGCGCCAGCTCCTCGAGGAGCGCGGGGAGCGCTGCGGGCACCCGACAGTTCGCCACGAAGGAGCGGTGCATCTCGGCGCCGACTTCGTCCGCAAGACCGGCGGGCGCCTCCCGGCCGCAGATTCGCGCGGTGAACTCCTCCACCGTCACCTCGCGCATGGAGCGCTCTTCGCGCTCCGCGATGAAGGCGTCGCGCGCCGCCAGGGCCCGCAACGCGAAGTCTCCCATCGGCCCCAGCCGCGCCTCGAACACCCGCCGCAGGTCCCGATAGAGCGCCTGTGCCTCCGCCGCGCCCCACGGCACCAACGTATTCCCCAGATCAAAGACTATCCCTTCCGGATTCTGCATTGCAGGTCCGGGGGGGGTTATAACACGTTGCGGGGAAAAAGGTTGTGGCGATGCGGTGCGCCAGCGGTGGCGCAGTGGCGCCAGGAAACGGGCTCAGGAGAAGGGGCGCACCTCCACGGAGCGGTCCTTGCGCACGACCACCATGTGGTTGGCCGGAACGACCTGCCACCCCATCTCCTCCCCGAGAGGCTCCGAAGCGATGATCACCGCGCCCTGGCCCCGTCCCGGCTCGACCATGCGGCAGACCCCCTCCTCGCAGACGTAGCGCCGGCCCCTGTCGAGGTAGAGGGAGGCCGCCTCCCCCGGATCGCCCGTCGTGTAGCGGCAGGCCACGGCGGCCTTGCCGTCGCTCGCCGCGAGATTGAGGTAGGTGGGCTCGGTCACGCCGGCATCGCGGACCATGCCTACCAGATGCTTGATCGCGCTCTCGAGCGCCCGAGCCATCGTCACCGCGCTCGCCTCTCCCTCCCGCGGCGCGAGTCGGTCCAGAAACATCGCGAACACATGCTCCGAATCCGTGGAGCCCTGGATGCGGTCGTCGGTGGAATCGGTTAGGGAACGGCGCAGGGTGCGGCGGATGCGCGAGAATCCGCCCACATCGCCGTTGTGCATGAAGGCGTGGCGCCCCGCGGTGAAGGGGTGGCAATTCAACTCCGTGACCGGCAACCCCTGCGTGGCCGCGCGCACGTGCGCGAGGATGCAGCCGCTGCGGGTGACTCGCGCGAGGTCGAGCAGGTTGCGGTTGTTCCAAGCGGGCGTGACCGAGCGGAAGACCGCGGGCTCCTCGCTCATCTCCGGCACGTACCAGGCCACGCCGAATCCGTCCCCGTTGAGCGGCTCCTCCGCCTCGCGGCTGCGGATGCTCTGGTTCACGATCGAGTGCGCGGGCGCGGTGGTGAGGGACGCGAGCGAGAGCGGCGGCCCGAGATAGAGGACGAAGCGGCACATGGACCGGCCCTCCTTCGCGAACGATTCTAGCGCCCGCGCCGCCCACCCTCCAGGTGGGCGCGCACCGGCGGCGTGAAGAGCGCGGCCTCCTTCAGGAAGGCGTCGTGCCCGTAGAGCGACGAAAGTCGCACGAAGCTGCTCCCGGGAACGGCCGCCGCGATCTCCACCTGCTCTTCGATGGGCATCAGCAGATCCGAGTCGATGCCGACCACGAGCATCGGCTCCCGCGCCGCGCGCAGGCCCGAGGCCAGCGTGCCGGCCTTCCCGCGCAGGTCGAACAGATCCATCGCCTTCGAGAGGTAGAGGTAGCTGTTGGGATCGTAGTTCTCGGCGAACTTGGTGCCCTGATGGCGCAGGTAGGTCTCCACCTCGTAGTCGGCCTCGAACCGGTGCGGCCCCGCCTCCCGCCGGCGCTCGAACCGTTCGTTCCACTCGGCCACGCTCCGGTAGGTGGTGAACCCGATCTGCCGCGCCACGGCGAGCCCCGTCACCGGTCCCCCGCCCCCCTCCCCGTAATAGTCCCCCCCCCGCCACGCCGGATCGAGCATGACCGAGGCGCGCTGCAGGTAGCGGATCGCCAGGGCGCCGGGGCGCGTCCACGCCGTTCCCGACAGGTGCAGGATGCGTCCCGCGCGATCGGGGAAGTCGACGGCCATGGCGAGTACGACCATGGCGCCGAGCGAATTGCCCACCGCGGCGTGCAGCCGCTCGATCCCGAGCGCGTCCATGAGCCGAACCACCGAGGCGCCCAGATCGTGCAGCGTGATCATCGGGAAGCGCGGGCCGTAGGGGCGCCCCGTGGCGGGATCGCGCGACGCGGGCCCCGTGGTGCCGAAGCAGCTCCCGAGCCAGTTCGTCGAGAAGACGAAGAACCGATCGGTGTCCACCGCGAGCCCCGGGCCGACCATCTCTTCCCACCAGCCCGGCGCGGGGTTCGCGGGACTCGACCGCACATGCGCGTCCGCCGAAATGCCCGCCGACACGAACACCGCGTTGTCGCGCTTGGGCGCCAGCGCTCCCCAGGTTTCGTAGGCGATCTCGTGGGAGGGCAGCACGCCCCCGAGCCGAAGGGGGAGCGGACGCGCATCCCGATGGACGAGAAACGGGGCCATGTCGCGGCGATTCTATCTGCCCTCCCATTCATTCCATGAACGAATCGAAAACAAGCGCTTGATAGATGGTCCTTAGAGCCTATCCGAAAACCCGGCACCATTCGGCCGGCTGCGCGGGCCGAGCGCTTCGCCTCTCCTCCATCGCCGTAGTTCGCCAATACGGCTTCGTCGTCGCGGCTCGCGCTCGGCCCGCTCGCTCGGCCTCGGTGTTGACGCCGGGTCTTCGGATAGGCTCTTCTCAGCGGGCAAGGCAGGAACCACGAAGCGCGGAGGGGCCCTCCGGGACGCCTCCCGCTTCCCATTCCCGGAGGCCCGCGCCCTCTGCTACCGTACCGGCCGTGCCCACGCCGGAAGATCTGCGCAACCTGGTCGGCGGCATCGACATCTACCTGTTCGATCAGGTGCTGAAGGACCGGCTGCCGCCGGGGATCGACATCCTCGATGCGGGCTGCGGCAGCGGGCGCAATCTGGTCTGGTTCCTCCGCGGCGACTACCGCGTCTGGGGCGTCGATGCCGACCCCGTGGCGGTGGCGGCCACGCAGGCCCTGGCGACCTCGCTCGGCGCTCCGGCGGACCGCTTCCGCGCCGAATCCCTCGACCGGCTCTCCTTCGCCGACGCCGCGTTCGACGCGGTGCTCTCCATCGCCGTGCTCCACTTCGCGCGCAACTACGACCACTTCGAGGCGATGGTGCGCGAACTCTGGCGCGTGCTCAAGCCCGGCGGCGTGCTCTTCGGACGGCTCGCCTCCTCCATCGGCATCGAATCCCTCATCGTGCCGCGCGGCGACGGCCGCTTCCTCCTCCCCGACGGCACGGAACGCTTCCTGGTGAACGAGGGGATGCTCCTGGAGGGCACGCGCAGGCTCGGCGCGCGCCCGCTCGAACGCATCAAGACCGTCAACGTGGAGAATCTCCGCGCGATGACGACCTGGGTGCTGCGGAAGAACTAGCCGCCGGGTGGCGCGGCGGCCGCGGACGGAAGGGTTGCGGCAGGGGGATGCCGGAGGGGGGGGCGGGGGGCGCCTCCTGTCGCAGGCCTGCCTGCGCGGGACGGGGAAACTCCTGCCCTTGCGCGCCGCGCACCGGCGCAGTACTTCTCCTCATGGAGGCACCGGGAGCCGTGCATCTCTATCAGGGCGACACTCGCCAGTTCATCGACGACGCGGTCCAGAACCGGATCGCGGGCAAGTTGCGCGCCGCCTTCTTCGCCTACTACCGGTACCAGCCGGGTCCGGGCGAGGTGCGCTCCTGGCAGAACTCCCTGAGCCGCATGTGCAACGTCCTCCAGCACGGCGGCTTTCTCGAGCACGGACTCGCGTTGGAGTACCAGCTCCCGCTCACCTCCCGGCGCCTCGACTTCCTCCTGACGGGTCAGAGCCCCGAGGAACAACAGCACGCCGTCATCATCGAGCTCAAGCAGTGGGACGAGGTGCTGCCGAGCTCGGTCGACGATTGCGTCGTCACTCACCTCGGCGGGCGCCTGCGGGACGTGCTCCATCCCTCCAAGCAGGTGGGGAACTACCGGGAGTATCTCGAAGACTGCCATACGGCCTTCTCCGAGGACGGGATCGCGCTGTCGGCGTGCAGCTTCCTCCACAATGTCGAGTACGACCCGGCCCATGAGCTGTTCCACGACCGGCACCGCACCCTGATCGAGCGCTGCCCCGTGTTCCCCGGGGACCGGGCGCTGGAACTCGAGGCATACCTCCGAGCGCGGGTCGGTGAGCCGGACCGAACGGACGTGCTCGCGCGCGTCCTCGAAAGCCGCTATCGCCCTGGCAAGAAACTTCTCGACCATGTCGCCCAGGTCCTGCGCCGCCAGAAGGTGTACGTGCTCCTCGACGATCAGCAGGTCGTCTTCAACACGGTCGTCGCCAGGGTCCGGGAGGGGTTCGAGCAGCGCCGGAAGTCCGTGATGCTCGTTCGGGGAGGGCCCGGGACCGGGAAATCCGTCATTGCGCTGCATCTGGTGGCCGATCTGGCCGCCCGGGGGCTCAACGCCCAGCACGCAACCGGATCCCGCGCCTTCACGCAAAACGTGCGCAAGTTGGTGGGCAGCCGCGCGGGCGCCCAATTCCGCTACTTCAACAGCTTCTCCGGGGCCGAGCCGGGAGCGGTCGATGTCCTGGTCCTCGACGAGGCGCACCGGATCCGGGCGACGAGCGGGAGTCGATTCACGCCGAAGGAAAGGCGGACCAACCTGCCGCAGATCGACGAGCTCCTCCGCGTCTCCAAGGTGCTCGTCGTCTTCATCGACGACCTCCAGGGGGTGCGCCCCGGGGAGGTGGGGGATTCCGCGCTCGTGCGCGCGGCGGCGGTACGCGGCGGCGCGACGCTCACGGAGTTCGAACTCGATGCGCAATTCCGCTGCAACGGCTCCGATGGCTTCATCAACTGGGTGGACAACACGCTGGGCATCCGCCGCACCGCCAACGTCCTTTGGGACTCGAAGGATGCCTTCGACTTCCGGATCGTGGACTCGATCGGGGACCTCGACGCCTTGATCCGCCAGAGGGCGGGAGAGGACGCCAGCGCCCGCCTCACGGCGGGCTTCTGCTTTCCCTGGTCGGACCCCAAGGAGGATGGAACGCTCGTGCACGACGTGGTCGTGGGCGAGTGGTCGATGCCCTGGAACGCGAAACCGGACAGCACGCGCCTGGCCGCCGGGATTCCCAAATCGCACTTCTGGTCCTCCGACAGGGACGGCCTCAACCAGGTCGGCTGCGTCTACACCGCGCAGGGCTTCGAGTTCGACTACGTGGGCGTGATCTTCGGGTCCGACCTGCGCTACGACCCGCAGCGACCCGGCTGGTCGGGGGAGCGTGCGGCCTCCTTCGACCGGGAGGTGAAGCGCGATGCGGAGGCCTTCACCACGCTGGTGAAGCAGGCCTACCGGGTGCTCCTGACGCGCGGCCTCAAGGGGTGCTACGTGCACTTCCTGGACAGGTCGACGCGGGATTTCGTCGCAAGCCGGATCGAGTGAATCGCGCGAAGCGCGGAACGCGCTACCAACTCTTGAGCAGCTTGGCCCGGGCCGCCGGATCGTAGACCGCCGGGAAGGGCACCCGTTTTCCGGTGATCCCTTCCAGGGCCGCGTGCACCCGCTTGGCGAGCGCCTCGACCATGCGGCGCTCCGGCTCCTCCTTGGGCGGCGGCGGGTAGGCCTCGCGCAGGGCGTCCCGCGCGAGTCGGCGCGCTTGCGCGTCGCGCCCCGCGATGGCCGCGATGGCGTCGATCGCCGCGCCGGTGAGACCGTTGCGGTGGTCCCCGCTCGCGGCGAAGGGGGCGAGGGCCTCGATTGAGCCGGCGCTTCCGCACGCCCCCAGAGCCCCCGCCGCCTCGATCCGCAGCACGTTCGGGTTCAGGCTCGACTCGGGGCGCGCGAGGAGCGCCTCCAGGAAGGGCGCCGCCTTCGCGTCGCCGCTCTTGCGAAGCGCGCGGCAAACTTCGAAACGGAAGGGATCGTTCGGCGTACGGAGATGCGCCTCCGCGCGCTCCGCGACGGCCTGCGGCTCCTTGCTCGCCAGAATCTGCAGCGCACGGAACCGCACGACGATGTCGGGATCGTCGAGGGCCCGGCGAGCCGCCGCGACCGAGCCCGACTTCTCCAACGCGGCGGCCCGCTTCTCCGCCTCCTCGACGCGGGCCGCCGCGCCGCCCGCTCCCGGCTCGCGCCGCGCGCGCCCGACGGCGGCGAGGAAGCTCTCCACCGAACGACCGGTGTCGCCCAGGATCTCCAACGTGGCCGGGTCGACCAGAAGGTGCTGCGGGAAAGAGGTCATTCCGAGCCGCAGGCAGATGCGTTCCGCCGCGCGGTCCGCATCGCTGCCGCTGAAATCGCGGTAGACGTAGAGCCAGACCGCGCTCTCGTAGGCGGAAGCGAGCTGCGGGTCGGGAAGCAACTGCTTCTCCACGACGACGCAGTGGGGTCAGTGAGTCTTGGTGAGGTAGACGAACAGGGGGCTGGAGCGCTGGTCCGCCGCGCGCAGCGCCGCGGCGAGCTCGCGAATCCAGGGGGGCCCGGGGGGCGGCGTCTCGCTCCCGGCGGAGGCGATGCAAGCCAGGAGCAGCGGGGCGGTCAGGATGCGCATGGCGCCACTCTACCGCCCGATCCGCCGGTGCAGGTAGGGCTGCTCCAGCATGAGCACCGCCAGTGCCGTGGCAAAGACGCGGCCGCCGGTCTGGCGCTCGTAGGTGCCGAGGGGGTCCCAGGAGCCGCGGGCGCAACCGGTCTTGCCCTGATGGGGGAGCAGCGCCGACTTCACCCGCGCGAACCACCCGCTCCAGGCCCCGCCCCCCTCCTGGAACATCGCCTGCGTGCCGTACCACCACTGATAGAGGGAGAGGTTTCCCACCTGCACCCGGACAGTGCCGCGGCCCGGCACATCCACGTCGCGGAAGGAGATCTTCCACGAGGGCTTCTCGTTCGCCACCAGCGCGATGTGGGCGCGGTGGGCTGGGCCCGCGATGCCGAGCAGCGCGCGCACCGCCGCCGCGGCGTGGGCGTTGCTCGTGGTGGGGGTGTAGCCGTAGCGGCGCCCGTCCTTCAAGTAGGCGAGGCGGCCGCGGTCGATCTCGAGGGAGCCGAGGAACCGGTCGACGCCCGCCGCGAGGTCGACCGGCAGAGCGAGTCCGGCGTCGCCCGCGGCGAGGAGCGCCGGCAGGGCGATGGCGGTGAAGGGCACGTCGGAGCCGGGGCGGAAACCGGCGGCGTAACCCCAGCCGCCGTCCTCGCCGCGCAGCGCGAGCAGGCGCCGCGCGCCTTCGTGGGCCGCCTCGCGCCACCGGTCGCGGCCTTCCATCGCCGCCGCTTCGGCGAGCGCCTGCGTTCCAAGGGCGAGCGCCCAGGGATCGCCCGCGCCGCGCAGCCGCTCGAGCGACGCCTCCACGAGCGCTCCGTGGCGTTCGTCGCCGGGGAGATGTCCGTGCCCGAGGAACGCGAGAGTCGCCAGCGCGGTGATGGCCTCGTCGAACGGGCAGGGCATCTCCTCCCCGTGCTGTCCCTTGCCGATGCCTTCGCACTTCGCCCCCTCGCAGCGCTCCGGGAAGGCGTCGGCGTCCCAGCCGCCCTCCGGCCGCGCGTGGCGCGCGAGCCAATCGAGACCCGCCTCCACCGCCTTTTCCGTCGCGGCGTCTCCTCCCTCGCGCTTGAGCGCCTCCTCGCGTTCCGGGCCGCGGCGCGGGCCGAGCAGGCGCCGCTCCTCACCGGCGCGCAGACCGGCGGAGAGCAGGGCGAGCAGCAGGAGCGCGCGCATGGCCCGATCCTACCCGCGCCCGGCGCCTCCGATGCTAGGCTACGCGGGCCATGCCGGGACGCGTCTTCCTCGTCGACGGAACCGCCCTTGCCTACCGCGCCCACTTCGCCTTCATCCACAACCCGCTCACCAACTCCAAGGGCTTCCCTACCTCCTCCGTTTTCGGCTACCTCAACACCCTCCTCAAGATCCTCCGCGACGAGGAGCCCGAGTGCGTGGCGGTCGCCTTCGACCGGCCCGAGCCCACCTTCCGGCACGAGCGGTTCAAGGAGTACAAGGCGACGCGCGAGAAGGCGCCGGAAGAAATGATCGCTCAGTTCCCCATCATCAAGGAGGTGACGCAGGCGCTGGGCATCGCGGTCCTGGAGAAGCCCGGCTTCGAGGCGGACGACCTCATCGGCACCGCGGTGAAGCGCGCCGAGGCCGAGGGCTTCGAGGTGTTCATCGTCTCGGGCGACAAGGACATGATGCAGCTGGTCTCGGACCGCACGAGCATCTACGAGGTGGCGCGGCCCGGCCGGTCGGAGGCGGTCGTGCTGGGGCGCGCGGCGGTGCAGGAGAAGTTCGGCGTCCCCCCAGAGAAGGTCGTCGACGTGCTCGGACTCATGGGGGACACCTCCGACAACGTGCCCGGCGTGCCGCAGATCGGGCCCAAGACGGCGGCGACGCTGGTGAACGAGTTCGGCTCGCTGGAGGCGGTCCTGGCCCAGGCGGCGTCGGGCAAGCCGAGCCGCACCAACACGAACCTGGTGGAGTTCGCGCAGCAGGCGCGCCTCTCCCACGAGCTGGTCACGATCGACACCAACGTGTCCATGGAGCTCTCCTTCGAGAAGCTGCATCCCGGCCGTCGCGACCGGCCGCGGCTGGTGGAGCTTCTGACCGAGCTGGAGTTCTCGCACCTCGTGAAGGAGCTGGGCACCGAGGGGGCCGCGGAGGCCGACGCGACGGGGTATCGCATCGTCCGGCCGGGCAAGGAGCTCCAGGCGGTGGTGGCGGCGGCGCGCGCGGCGGGCTTCTTCGTCGTCGACACCGAGACCACGGGCCTCGATGCGCTGACCGCGGAGCTCGTCGGCGTTTCGCTGGCCTGGAAGGAGGGCGAGGCGGTCTACCTCCCCTGCGAGGAGAAGGCCGCGCTCCTGGGCGCGCTCCGTCCGCTCCTCGAGGACGCGTCGGTGGCGAAGGGCGGGCAGAACGCCAAGTACGACCTCCAGGTGCTGCAGACCCACGGCGTGAAGGTGCGCAACCTCGCTTTCGACACCATGATCGCCTCCTACCTGCTCGACCCGGGCCGCGGCATCCACAACCTCGATGCCATGGCGCTGCGCCACCTCGGCATCCGCAAGATCGCCACCGAGGAGCTGATCGGCAAGGGCAACGAGCAGATCTCCATGGCCGAAGTGCCGGTGGAGAAGGTGGCGCGCTACGCGGCGGAGGACGCCGACTGCACGTTCCGGCTCGTGCAGTTTTTCCGGCCGCGCCTCGAGGCCGAGGAGCTCAAGAAGCTCTTCGACGAGGTGGAGATGCCGCTCGTTCCGGTGCTCGTGGCGATGGAGCGCCATGGCGTGCGCATCGACGCCGACTATCTCCGCGCCATGAGCGAGGAGATGGGGGCCCTGGGGGAGCGCCTCGCCAAGGAGATCCAGGCGTCGGCGGGGGAGGAGTTCAACGTCAACTCCCCCAAGCAGCTCGGGCCCATCCTCTTCGAGAAGCTCCAGATCCAGAAGGGCTCGCGCCGCAGGCTGCGCAAGACCAAGACGGGCTATTCGACCGACGCGCGCGCGCTGGAGGACTACGCGGACCATCCGATCGTGGCTCGGCTCCTGGAGTACCGCGAGGTCACCAAGCTCAAATCCACCTACGTCGACGCGCTGCCCCTCCTCGTCCATCCCCTCACGGGCCGCATCCACTCCTCGTTCAACCAGACCGTGGCGGCGACCGGGCGGCTCTCCAGCGCCGACCCCAATCTCCAGAACATCCCGATCCGCACCGAGATGGGCCGCCGCATCCGTCGCGCCTTCGTGCCGGACGAGGGCTGCCTCCTCGTGAGCGCCGACTACAACCAGATCGAGCTGCGGCTCATGGCGCACCTGAGCGGCGACGAGGGGCTGCGCGAGGTCTACCGCCGCGGGGGCGACGTGCACGCCGAGACCGCGGCGCGCATGTTCTCCGTGAAGGCCGGCGAGGTGACGCGCGATCAGCGCGGCCGCGCCAAGGCCATCAACTTCGGGATCCTCTACGGCATGGGCCCCCAGCGCCTCTCCCGCGATCTCAAGGTCTCGATGGACGAGGCGCGCGCCTTCCTCGAGGCCTATTTCCGCGAGTTCCCCGGGGTCCGGCGGTACCAGGAGGCGACGGTGGCGAAGGCGCGCGCCGAGGGCTACGTGATGACGCTGCTCGGCCGCCGCCGCGCCATCCCCGACATCGACAGCGGCGACCCGCCCGTGCGCGCGAACGCCGAGAACATGGCGATGAACACGCCGCTCCAGGGCACCGCCGCCGATCTCATCAAGGTGGCCATGATCCACATCCACGAGCGGCTGGATGCGGACGGCTATCGGGCGCGGATGATCCTGCAGGTGCACGACGAGCTGCTCTTCGAGGCGCCGGTGGCGGAGGTCGAGAAGCTGAAGCCGATGGTGAAGCGCGAGATGGAGGGCGCGCTCGCGCTCGACGTGCCGGTGGTCGTGGACGTGGGGGTGGGCCGCAACTGGCTCGAGGCGCATTGATGCGCGCCCCCGCCCCCCTGTTGCTGCTCGCCTGCCTCGCGGGCGCCGCTCTTTCGCCGGAACCGATCGATCTCCTCGATCTCCAGCCCGGCTTCGTGCGCGGCGGCAAGCTCCTGCGCAACCGCGTGGAGAACACGCCGGGCATCACGCTGCAGGGCAAGCGCTACCGCGGGCTCAACGGTCCGGTGCCGCTGCGCATGGGCTACGACCTCGACGGCGCGTTCGAGCGCGCGACGCTTTCGCTGGGGGTGATTCGCGCGCAGGGTGGGGTCACCTTCCGCCTGATCGCCGACGGGAAGGTGCTGGTGGCCACGCCGCCGCTCTTCGCGGGCGCCGCGCCGCTGGAGGTGAGCGTCGCGCTTGACGGCGCCCTTCTCTTCGAGATCGAGGCGCAGGGGGGGGCGGGGGGGCGGGCGGCGATCGTGGAGGGGCGGCTGTTCCCCGCAGCGGGGAAGGAGATGGGGCGCTTCCTCGCCTTCGAGGCGCCATTCAGCCCGCAGGATTATCCGACGGCGTTCCGCCGCCGGGTCAATGAGGCGATCGACGCGGGGGCGGGAGCGCTGCGGCGGATGCAGGGGGGCGACGGGGGATGGAGCACCGGCCGCGCCGAGGACCCGATGGGGCCCACGGCGCTCATTCTGCTCGCGCTCCTGAAGGCTGGCGTGAAGCCAGGGGATCCCGCCGTCGAGCGCGCCTTCGCCTACCTGCGCGGGCTGAAGATGGGGCGCACCTACGGGGTCTCCTGTCTGCTCATGGCGCTGGAGGCGAAGTACTTCCCCGGCGGCGCCGACGAGCACGATGCTTACAAGGAGAGGCCGCGGTTGGCCAAGACGGTTCTCTCGGAGGAGGATCGCGCCTGGATCAAGGCGGGTGCGGACTGGCTGGTGGAGCAGCAGGGGGCGGGCTTCCCAGGCCAGAACAAGGCGTTCTACCCGGTCTGGCGCTACCCCCAGGGCGGCTACGACCTCTCCAACACGCAGTACGCCCTCTTCGGGCTGGCGTCGGCGAACCGGTGCGGCGTGGCTACCTCGCGGGCGTGGCTGCCGGCGCTGCGCTTCCTCCTGGGAGTGCAGGAGAAGGAGGGGCCGCCCCTCGATGTGACGCGCTACGTCGCGGACCGCGGCTACCTGCACCGGCGCAAGGAGAAGGCGGATGCGCGGGGGTTTACCTACACCACGGAGGGGGCCGCGTACGGCTCCATGACATCGGCCGGGCTCTGTTCGCTGGTGCTCTGCCAGCAGGCGCTGGAGCGGAACGGCGCGTTCCAGACGGGCTATGCAGGAAAGACCCGCGCGGCGATCCGCGACGCCCTGGCCTGGCTCCAGGAGTACTACGACCTCGAGGAGAACGTCTTCCGCGGCTCCACCTGGTGGACCTACTACCTCTTCAACATCGAGCGCGCCGGGTCGCTGCTGGACATGCGCTTCATCGGGACCCGCGACTGGTACCAGGAGGGCGCCGAACTCCTCATGGCGACCCAGACGTCGGATGGCAACTTCGGGTCCCTGATCGACACGGCCTTCGCCGTCCTCTTCCTCAAGCGCGCCACCGTCCCCGCCCTCACCAACCCCCTGCGGTGAGCCTTGCCTGGTAAGGACTTGGGAGTTCGGACGCTGCGGCAGGCTGGGAGATCGGGGCGGCTACCCTGGCGTGAGCCTTGCCTGGCGAGGACTCGGGAGTTCGGACGCTCTGGTGGGGCAAGAAGTCAGGGGGGTGACGTGCGGTGACATGCGGCATGGGTGCCGCAGCGGGGACGCGCCACCCGGCTGCGCGGCGACCAAGGCGGGTGGGGCAGGCTGCGGCAGCGCTGCCGCATCCCGGCCATGCATCCTGTTTCCCAGAAAGGACTTGCGACCGATCGCGCCCAGACAGTCAGAGAGGGAGGATCATCTTGACCATGTCGCGCGGGTTGCCGTCGGGGTCGGCGCCGTAGCCCGGGATGATGTAGCTGGAGAAGCCGAGGCTCGTGAGGGTGGCGATCGCATCCGCCTCGAGGTCCACGAGGAGCATGCAGGCGAGGTGGCGCAGCCCGTTGTCCTTGGCCATCTGGATGAAATTGGTCACCAGGATCGTGCCCAGCCCCACCCCGCGGTACTCCGGATCGACGAGCCATTTGATGCGGCCCACGAGCCGCAGAGGCCCGCCATCCCGGTAGTGCAGGGTCGCGTCGGCGACCACGCGCTTGCCGTCCAGCGCCAGCAGCGGGACCGCCTTGTCGTAATCCAGCTCCTCCGCCCACTGAACCACGGTCCGCCGGTCATCGATCCGGTCCCAGGCCCACCGCCGCCACTCCATCGGGAGCCGCTGCAAGAACTCCCATAGGGCATCGGTGTCCTTGGGACCGAAAGGGCGGATGAGCACTCGGCGGGCGTCGCGGAGCCCGGCCTCCTGGGGGAATCGGATCGGCATGGCGCCCGAATGCTAACCGCTACCCCCGGATCCTCGCCACCGTCTGCGCATCGAGCCTCCGAACCACCGCCGCCAGAAGCCGCAGCGTGTTTTCGTAGTCCCGGCGGTCGATGACCGAGCTATGGGAGTGGATGTAGCGCGAGGGGACGCAGATCGCGCAGCTGGGCGTGCCGTGCCCGCTGATCTGGAAACGGTTGGAATCGGTTCCGCCGCCGGTGAGGGTCGTGGTGTGGTAGGGGATCTTCTCCTCTTCCGCGACCTCCATGACGAAGCGCACGAGGCGCGGATGCGCCACCGCCCCCGCCTCCATGAGCAGGAGGCAGGGCCCGCCGCCGAGCCTCTCCGGGTTCTTCTCCCCCCCCTTGAACCCGGGCGTGTCCTTCGCGATGCCGACGTCGAGCGCGAAGGCGATGTCCGGCGCGACCTTCTCCGCGCTGGTCGTCGCCCCGCGCAGACCGATCTCCTCCTGCACCGTCGCCACCCCGTAGATCGTGTTGGGGTGCGTCCCCTGGCGCATCTCCTTCAAGAGGTCCACCGCCAGGGCGCAGCCGACGCGGTTGTCCCACGCCTTCACCACGGCGAGATTCTCATTGGCGAGATGTTCGTAGGGGGCGTGGGGGACCACGAAGTCGCCGCGCCGCACGCCGGTCGCCTCCGCGAAATCGAAGCCGTCCGCTACCCCGAGATCGACGAAGATGTCGTCCCAGTCGAGCACCTGCTTGCGCTCCTCGGCCTTGAGTTCGTGCGGCGGCTTGGAGCCGATGATCGCCAGGAAGTCGCCCTTCCGCGTGCGCACCTTCACGCGCTGGCCGAGGAGCACGTGCGGCCACCACCCGCCGAGCGGCCGCAGCCGCACGAAGCCCTGCGGATCGATGTCGCTCACCATGAACGCCACCTCGTCCATGTGGCCCGCGAGCATGATGCGCGGGCGATCGCTCGAGCCGCGCTTGGTGGCGATGAACGAGCCGATATTGTCGCGCCCGACCTCGCAGAATCCCTCCACTTCGCGGCGCAGGATCGCGGCGACGTCGTCTTCGAGCCCCGGCGGGCCGAAGGCCTCGGTGATCTCCTTCAAGAACGGTGTGCGGTCGCTCATGCTCCTCCCTTCGCGCTCCGATCCCCAACCGTACGCGCCCGGAAATCCGGGCGCTGCATGGTACATTCCCCACCCAACGAGATGGCCGACCGCACCCAACACCGCCGCTTCATGCTGGGCCTCGGGCTCGACTCGGACGGGCATGCCCGCATCACCCGCGGCGAGGACTACGTCCTGGTAGGAGGCTCCGAGAGCACCCACGAGCGTATGCAGGAGGACGTGGAGCGCTTCCGGCACGAGCTGAAGCGGCGGGGCACCGACCTCCAGCGGGCGACGCCGGGTGCGATGCGCGATGCGGCCCGTGCCAGCGGACTGGCGAACCGCCGCCGCCGGCGCTCGGGCTAGCGATCGTGCGCGGCCAGGACGCCGCGAACCGCCAGGAACACGGCGACCAGCCACTCGACGCCGAACAGCCCCGCGGACAGGGGGCGCGGCAGCTCCGCCGGGTCGGAGTCGGGGCCCAGGCGCACCACGGGCCCTTCGAGGACGCGCAACTTGCCGTAGGCAAGAAGCGGCTGCGCGATCTTCGCCTCCTGCATCCAGAGGTAGTCCTCCAGCTGCGCGTCGGTGCGGCGGCGGAGCCGTTCCACCTCGAGGATGCGCTGGTCGAGGAGGATCTGGCTGCTCGCATCGGTGGTGCGCCCGCGCTTGCGCACGAGGCTCTCGAGACCCGCCGCGAGATCGCTGCGCGTGACCGACGCGCGGGTGCTGGTGATCCGCTCGACGACCCATCCGCCCGCGACGAACGCCACGAGGCCGAGCGACGCCACGAGAGCCGCCGTCGCCATCGCGCGCGCGCGCGTGCGCCGGATCGAGCGTCCCCCGAAGCCGTACCGGCAGCCCATCGCCGCGGTGAACCCGAGGGTCACCGCAACCACCGCCGGGAGGGCGACGCCCACGGCCGCGAGCGCGGCGCCGAGTGCGATCCCGATGCCGCAGCAGGTCACCGCGCCGAAGACCATGCCGCGCACTAGGCGGTCGCGCGAAACGAACATCGGAGGCGGGGCCGCCGGGTCGAAGGAGGTGCCCCGGGCCATCGGGTCGCCCCCCAGCGCGTCGAGGAGCTGATCCTCGGGCCCGGCGTAGGATCCGGGCAGGCCCACCGGCGGGGGCGTCGCCTCGCCGCGGAAGTGGCAGCGAGGGCACTCCACGATGTCGGCCAGCCCGGACTCGGCAAGGAAGGAGTGCCCGCAATTGGAGCAAAGGCTCTTGAGGAGCATCGTCCCCCGTATCGACAAGCCTTCCCCCCCGCTTGAGAAGCCTTCGCGGCTGGGCGGTATCCTGTCCGGGTCCCCGGAGACCCCCATGAAACGCCTTCTCGTCCTCCTGCTGCTTGCCGCGGCCACCCTCGCCGAAGACCCCGAAGCGGAGGCGCGCGCGCGCCTCGACGCGCACCGGGCCGAAATACCCGCCGCCGGGGCCGAAACGCCGGACGCCGGCGCCGAACTCGCCGCCCTGAAGGCGCGACTCCCCGTGGCCGAGGCGGAGGTCGAGGTGGAGGTGCTCAGGAAGAAGCTCGAGGCGATGGCGCCGCGGAAGTTCAAGCACGGGGTCAAGGTGGCCTTCCAGAACGACGCGGAGTTCAAGGCCTACCTCCTCGTGCAGTTGGACAAGGAGTTCCCGGCGGAGAAGGCGGAGGGGATGCAGGCCGCCTGGACCGCGCTCGGGCTCCTGCCGGAAGGTCTCGATCTCCGCGGGACGCTGGTGGATGCCCTCGTGAGCCAGGCGGCGGCCTACTACGATCCGGAGCAGGACACCTTCTTCGTCGTGAAGAAAATCCCGGCGCTCATGGCCGGCCCCATCTACCTGCACGAGTTGCAGCACGCCATCCAGGACCAGGTGCTGGGCCTCGACACCATCATGAAGGCGGCGGTCGCCACCGGGAACGAGGACCGCCAGCAAGCCGTCCGCTTCCTCTTCGAGGGCGAGGCGACCTACCTGATGAACCTCTACGCGCTGGGCGCGATGGGACGCGACCCGAAGAAGGCCGCCGCCGCCCTGGAGATGAGCCTCCGCATGATGGCGGAGATGCCCTTCGAAACGCTCTTGCAGATGACGGAGGGCTCCGCCGAGATGATGGGGGAGGAGATGAAGGAGGGGATGGCGGCGGCGCAGAAGATCCCGCGCTACATCCTCCGCACCCTCTACGACGCCTACTTTCGCGGCGCCTACGCGATCCACAAGGTGATGGCCGCCAAGGGCTGGGAGGGCGTGGACGCGCTCTTCGCCAACCCACCCGCCTCCACCGAGCTGCTCCTCCACCCCGAGAAACTCCTCGCGGAGGTGCGCGACGAGCCGAAGGAGGTGGCGCTTCCCGACCTCTCCGGCGCGCTGGGCACCCGGCTCTACGAAAGCACCCTGGGGGAGGGGTCGATCCTCATCCTCCTTACCGACCAGCTCGCCGAGGGCGATCAGGAGAAGGGCAAGGCCGCCGCGGCGGGCTGGGGCGGCGACCGATTCGCCGCCTACAAGACCGACACCGGCAGGGTCGTGCTCGCCTGGCTCACCGTCTGGGACAGCGAGGAGGATGCCGCGCAGTTCCAGGAGGCCTACACGACGGCGGCGACGGCACGCAACGCGGCCCGCGAATGGCCGGAGGCGCTCATCGCGCGGCGCGGCGCAACCGTGGTGATCCTCGAGGGGGTGCGGGGGCCGGACGGCGGGCTCATGCAGGCGCTTCTCGGCAAGGGAGGCTAGACGCGCGATGGGTTACGAGACGCTCAGCGTCGGGACCGAGGGTGGAGTCGCCCTGGTCACGATCACCCGGCCCGATCGGCTCAACGCGCTCGACGACGCCACGCTGGTCGAGCTGACCGCCGCGTTCCGCGCGCTGCGGGACGATGGCACGGTCCGCTGCGTCATCCTCACCGGCGGCCCGGCGAAGCGGCCTGCCTTCGTGGCGGGCGCCGACATCGGCGAAATGGCTGGGCAGACGCCTGCCGAGGGGCGGGCCCGCTCCCTCCTCGGCCAGGCGCTTTGCGACCTCATCGAGAATCTGGGCAAGCCGGTCATCGCGGCGGTGAACGGCGTCGCGCTGGGAGGCGGCCTCGAATTGGCGCTCGCCTGCCACTTCCGCCTCGCCTCCACCGACGCGCGCCTCGGGCTTCCCGAGGTGACCCTCGGGATCATCCCGGGATTCGGCGGGACGCAGCGGCTCCCCCGGGCGATCGGCCTCGGCCCGGCCCTCGAGCTGCTCACCAGCGGCCGCCATGCCGACGCCGCCGAGGCGCTCCGTCTCGGCCTCGTGAACCAGGTCTATCCCCCCGAGCAGCTCCTGCCGGAGTGCAGGAAGCTCGCCGCCAAGATCGCCGGCAACGCGCCGGTGGCGGTGCGCTTGGCGCTGGAGGCGGCCCTGGCCGGGCGATCGCAACCTCTCTCGGAGGGGCTCCGGCTGGAGGCGACGCTGTTCGGCCTCATCTCGGCCACCCACGACACCCAGGAAGGGCTCAAGGCGTTTCTGGACAAGCGCCCACCCCAGTACCGGGGCTCCTAGCGGCCTCCGCGGTTAGCATGGCGCGGCCGATCTTTCCTGTCAGGAGGCCATTCCGCATGCGTGTTCCCAGACTCGCCGCAGCCCTTCTCGCTCTCTCCATGGTGACGGGGTGCGGGGGCGGCGGCAGCGTCCTGCCCGACTTCGATCTGCAGGCGCTCTCCGACTGCACCGGCCTCACGATCGAGCAGATCGGCGCGATCTTCGAGTCGATCGGCGACCTCCTCGAGGTGGCCGAGGGCGGTTCGCTCCCCAACATCGTGTTCGGTCCCGGCGCGGGGCCCAACTCCTTCACCTTCACGATGTTTCTCGATCTGGACGGCGATTCCTCCTCCGAAACCACGATCGGCGGCGCGGCGAACTTCTCGGCCAACCCGCTGGACGGCATCGAGGTGGGCGACACGGTCAACCTCCAGCTCAACGCCATCAACGGGACGGCGCTCACCGGGAACGGGAATCTCCGGCTCACCTTCATCGCCCCGGATGCCGTGCAGGTCGCGCCGGGGACCCTCTCCCTGGTGGGGACGGGCGGCTGCAGCATGGAGGTGACGGCGATGGACCTCACCCTCTCCACTTCCGACCTCGTGGCCGGCTTTCCCACGGGGACGATCGACTTCGAAGTGGGCGTCCTGGGGGATCTGCTCGCGGCGACGATCACCTTCGACGGAACCTCCATCGCCAACGTGAGCGGTCTGGTGAACGGCCTCGCCGACGTCATCTTCGACATCGACCTGAGCTGAGGGGCAGGAAGACCCGGACGACGATTTCTTTCGACACGTCAACAAAAGTGAACGTGCCGGGACGAATCGGCCCGCCGCCCCCCCCTTCTTCAACGTGGCACCTGACCCCGCCGCGCCACATAATGCGGGCATGAATCTCGTGAAGAGGTTTGAGGACTGGGTCGCCGAGGAGGTGGGCAGCAGCGCCTTGCCCGCCCTGCGAAGGCACCTCCAGGAGCGCGACTACCGCCTGTTCAGCTTCACGGAGCATTGCGGGAGTTGGCGGCGCGACGTCTACCACCCGCAGCGGGGGTTCTTCCACGCTCATGGGCGAAACGACGCGGACGCGCTTCTGGGCATCCTGCGCCAGATCTGGCTCGTCGAGGCGCTCGGGCCCGTCGCCGGCTCCACGACGAGCTGAACGGTCGCCGCATTCGGGGCCGCGAGTGATAGACTGCGCGCGTTCCATCGGAGAACGCGCATGCATACGATCGCCGTCCTGCCCGGCGATGGCATCGGGGACGAGGTCATCCGGGAAGCCCTTCGCGTCCTGGAGGCCGTCTCCGCCGTCACCGGCTTTTCCTACACCATCGAACGCTACCCCTACGGGGCCGAGCATTACCTGAAGACAGGGGAGGGATTCCCCGACTCGGCGCTTCGGGCGATGAAGGACCACAGCGCGATCCTGCTGGGCGCGATCGGGGATCCGCGCGTCGAGACGGGACTCCTGGAGCGCGCCATCATCGGCGGCATCCGGTTCGGTCTCGACCTCTACGTGAACCTGCGCCCCATCCGGCTCCTGGCCGAGCACCTCTGCCCGCTGAAGGGCGTCACCCCTTCGGCCATCGACATGGTCGTCGTGCGCGAGAACACCGAGGGCGGCTACGTCGGCGTGGGCGGCAACATGAAGAAGGGGACGCCCGACGAGGTGGCGGTCTGCAACATGGTCTGGACGCGCAAGGGGACGGAGCGGGTGATCCGCTACGCCTTCGAACTGGCGCGGCAGCCCGGGCGGCGCAAGCGGCTCACGCTGGTGGACAAGGCGAACGCGATCCGGCCGCAGGACCTCTGGACGCGCACCTTCGACGAGGTCGGCCGCGAGTACCCCGACATCGAGAAGGACCACGCCTACATCGACGCCGCCTGCATGTGGATGGTGAAGAACCCCGACTGGTTCGACACCGTCGTCACCGACAACCTCTTCGGCGACATCCTCACCGATCTGGGGGCGATGCTCCAGGGCGGCCTCGGCATCGCGGCATCCGGCAACATCCACCCGGGCCAGGTTTCGATGTTCGAGCCGATCCACGGGTCGGCCCCGAAGTACCGCGGGAAGAACGTGGCCTGCCCCGTGGCCGCCATCGCGGCGGTCGGGATGATGCTCGACTTCCTGGGGGATCGGGAAGGGGGCGCGCTCGTCGAGAAGGCCATCGGTTCGGCTCTGCGCACCAAGCGGATCCCCTCGCTCCAGGCCGGCGCGATCGCGACGGACGCGGCTGGGGACGCCATCATCGGCGAGATCGGCACGCTCGCCGCCGCCGCGGGGTAGACTCCCGGCGTGTTCCTCCCCATCGGGGACTATCCGAATCCGCAGCGCGCGCAGTGGGTCACGCGCGTGCTCCTCGCGAGCAACATCGCCATCTACCTGTTCGTGAGCCTGCCCCTCGAGAGGCAGCGGGTCCAGCCGCGGGACTTGCAGAACCCCGAAGCGCACGCGGTGCTCACCACCCTCGCGGAGCGCGCCGGCTTCGACTACGAGGGGGCGACGGAGCGCGAGCGCTACGAGTGGCTCATGGTCCAAAACGTCTCGCGCTACGACCTCTTCGTCATGATCCACGGCTACAAGCCGGGGCGACCCTCTCTCCTCGATCTCTTCTTCTGCATGTTCCTGCACGGTGGACTGATGCACCTCTTCGGGAACATGCTGATCCTCTGGATCTACGGCGACAACGTGGAGGCGCGGATGGGACGGCTCGGCTACCTGGCCGGCTATCTCATCACCGGCGCGCTCGCGACGCTCACCTTCTCACTCCTGAACTCCGGGAGCCTCACCCCGCTGGTGGGCGCGTCCGGGGCGATCTCCGGGGTGCTGGGCTTCTATCTCATCTGGTTCCCGCACAACCGGGTCAAGGTGCTGCTCTGGTGGTTCTATTTCATCAACGTGCTTCACATCCCCGCCGTCTGGTTCCTCCTCTTCTACGTGCTGATCCTCCAGAACCTCGTTCCCATCCTCGCGAGCGGCAGCGGGGGGGGCGGGGGGGGCGTAGCGCACTGGGCGCACGTGGGCGGGTTCGCGGCGGGCGTGGCCGGCGCCTATCTCCTCAACGCCATCTTCGGGAAGCGCCCCGCCCCCCACCCCGACGTCCGGATCAGCCAGCGGCTCGGCCGCGAGGAGATGCGCCGCACCGCCTACGCCAGGGTGGTGGAAGACCCCGCCAAGAGCTTCAGCGCCGCGCTCCAGGCCGGGCGGATGGAGGACGCCGCCTACGCCTTCGCCCGGCTGGCGCGGGAGGGCGGCTCGGCCCCGCCCCCTCCCCATGTCTTCGCCCTTGCCTATTGGCTCTACGACAACGGCTTCGCGCGCGACGCGGCGGCCGTCTTCCGTTACTACCTGAAGAGCTTCCCCCGCGGCGAGGACCTGGACCGCGTGCACCTCGGTCTCGGCATCCTGCTCAGCCGCAAGATGGGGCAGGCCACCGCGGCGCGCCAACACCTGCTGTCGGCGATCGACATCGCGCCGGAAGGCTCGGTGGTGGCCGCGCACGCGCGCAGCGAGCTCGCCCGCATCGGCGGCTAGCTTACGTACTTCTTCATCCGCGCGCACCCCTCCTCGATGTCGGCGTCGCCGCAGGCGTAGGAGAGGCGCAGGAAACCGGGGCCACCGAACGCTTCCCCAGGCACGCAGGCCACGCGCTCGCGCTCGAGAAGTTGGGTGGCGAACTCGAGGGCCGTGCGTCCGGTGCGCGGGCCCAAGAGCGCGCGCACATCGGGGAAGCAGTAGAACGCGCCGTCGGGCCGGTGCAGCTTCAGGCCCGGGATCTCGGCCAGGCGGCTCGACATGAGCCGGCGGCGCCGGTCGAAGATGACGCGCATCGCCTCCACCGAGTCGCGCGGGCCGGTGAGCGCCGCGAGCGCCGCCGCTTGCGCGATGGCGGTGGGGTTGGAGGTGGCGTGCGACTGGAAGCGGATCATGGCGTCCACCACCTCCTTGGCACCCGTCGCGTAGCCGATGCGCCAGCCGGTCATGGCGTAGGACTTCGAAACGCCGTTCACCGTGACGGTGCGCGCGGCGAGGGAGGGGCAGGCGGCGGCGAAGGAGACGAAATCGGCGCCCTCGTAGACGAGGTGCTGGTAGATCTCGTCGCTCAGGACGGTCACGTCGGGGTGCGCGGCCAACACCTCGCCCAGCGCCGCGAACTGCTTGCGGGAGTGCGTCGCGCCGGAGGGGTTCCCGGGACTGTTCACCACGACGAGTTTCGTCCGGGGCGTGAGCGCGGCCTGCAGCCTCTGCGGGGTGAGGATGAAGCGGTCCGCGCTCGTGTCGACGAAGACCGGCACGCCGCCAGCCGCCTCCACCATGGCGGGGTAGGAGACCCAGAAGGGGGCGGGGATCACCACCTCGTCGCCGTCGTCCACGAGGACCATGAGCGCGTTGTAGAGCGCATGCTTGGCGCCGCAGGAGATGACGACGCGCGCCGCCTCCGCGGGCACCCCGTCGGCGCGGAATGCCGCCGCCGCCGCCTCGCGCAACTCCATCGTGCCCGCCACCGGCGTGTAGAAGCCGATCTTGCCGTCCAGCGCGCGCTTCGCGGCCTCCTTGATGTGGGCGGGCGTGTCGAAGTCGGGCTCGCCGATTCCGAAGCCGATGACCCGCTCCCCCTTGGCGCGCAGCGCCTTCGCCTTGGCGTCCACCGCCAGCGTCACCGACTCGGTAAGGCCGCCGCCTCTCCGGCTCAATCTCGTCATGGGGCGGTATCCTACCGGAAGGGGCACAGCCTCTGGGGCGTCCAAGCCGGAGCGCTTTCCCCGTGTTACCTTTCCCCGCTCATGATCCTGCGCCGCATCCTGAAGTGGACCGCCATCCTGCTCGGCAGCCTCGCCCTGATGGGGCTCCTCTTCGTCTGGATCGTGCTCGACGTCAACCCGTTCGAGGGAACCGTCGACCACCCCTGGAGCCTCGTCTCCAGCGGAGTCGATTTCTACGTGCAGCTGCCCGGCGCGCAGCTCCTGGACGAGCCTTTGGTGGAGGGATTGTCGGACCGCCCCGGCTTCGAGGATCTGAGCAGCCTCCGGTCGGAACTGACCCGCCTCGCCGGCGACGTCGCGCGGGAGGTCAACCCCAAGATCCCCCTCGGGCTCTTCCAGATCGACCTCCAGAAGGACTTCTTCAACAGGGAGATGGCGTTCGGCGGGACGGTGGTGGATTACGCCCACCCCAAGCTCGCCCACTTCGTCGTGGTGGCGCGCATCCCCTTCTACGCCCGCTTCGTCTCGGCGCTGCGGCGGGAGTGGGTGCGCCGCGCGGTCTTCGGCTCCTCGGACACCGTCGAGCTTCGCAACCGCTACTTTCGCGTGAAGCTGCCCCCGGAGACGGTGCGCGCGCTGGCGCCGATGCGCGCGGTCATGGCGCGGCCCGAGGGGGACGATGCCCTCTTTCTCGCGCGCGTTGGCGACAGCCTCGTGGTGAGCGACAACCCGTCGTGGATCGCCGACGCGCTCACCGCGACCGAGACGCTCCCCCGCGATTACGAGTTCGAAATCGAGTTCATGTCGTCGGCGCGCGGAGGCCGGCGCATGGAAGCCTTCCTGCGGGCAAACGTGCCGCCCGGGTTCCTGAATCCGAGGGGGGCCGGGGGGCCGCTGGGCGCGTTCCTTCCGTCCGACGCCCTGGGCCATACCAGCGTCGCGCTCTTTTCCGCCGGGGAGGGCGTGGCGCAGGCGCGCGTCGTGTCGCGCCCCACGACGCCGGGGCTCGGACGGCTCAATCCTTATCTCAAAGAGGTGTTCGACACCGAGAAGGGGGACGTGGAACAGCTCCTGGGCGCCGAGGGGTTGGGACGCGTCATTCCCCGTAAGCGCACCGTCGCCGCGTTCGCCATCCGCGCGTCGGCGGAGCACCTGCTCGAGATCCTGGTGCAGAACATGGGCGCCGACATGGCGCGCCTTCTGAACGAAACGGTGCGGGAGAGTTCGGGGGGCGCCTATCCCTATTTCTCGCGCATGATGCAGGAGATCGTGAAGGAGCTGGGCGGTACCACGCTCCTCATCGTGCATCGGCCCTCCTACTTCGAGACCGCCGACTACGCGATGCTCGCCGACTCCTCCTATCCGCCCCAGCTCGACGGCCAGCTGGCCTGGTCGTTCGTCGTGCAGGTGAAGGAGAGCACGCCGCCCGACCGCATCCGCTCCTGGATCACCGCGCACCTGCGCTACCTCTATCTCGAGGACGCGGGAGTGCATGCCAGCGGGAGATTCCACGTCGCGCAGAAGAAGGGCGCGCCGCCGGAGGAGCGGCTCTACGTGCCGGCCTACGGGGCGCTCTCGGAGGGGATGCGCTACGTCTTCTTCTCGACTTCGGTGGAGGCCGCCGAGGCGATCCTCGAGGCCATCGGCAACCCGGCGGAATCGCTCCTGGCCGACCCGGCCATGGCCGGCCTCGTCCAACGGCTACCGTCCAGCGCGACCGTAGCCTTCGTCGCCTCACCCGACATGATCAAGCGCGCGCTCAAGGACAAGGTGCGGGAGTTCGCGCGCGTGCAGGGGCTCGACAAGAACTACTGGATGAGCGACTACCGCGAGCGCGCACGGCAGGCGGGGAAGCCTGAGCCGAAAGCGGAGGAGCTCCAGGCCGCGTGGCAGGGCTACGCCGATTCGGAGTACGTCCTGATCAAGAAGCGCTACGACCTGTCGCTGAGCTGGATCGACGCCTTCGAAGCCGTCGCCGGCGCCTGCACCCTCGGCATCGGCTCCGAGAAGCGGGTGAGCCTGGACCTCTTCAGCGCGCTGCGTCCCGCCGGCGAGATCCCCTAGCTCTGCCCGCCCGCGGTCGATAATCCCCCGGGCGCCTGCGCCGGTGGGCGCCCCCCGGGGAGGCCACCCGGGACGGCTCCCCCGCCCGGCCGCCGCGGGCGGCGACGGATTGCCCGCGCCGCCGGAGCGTGATAGAACATGCGGTTCACCC
This sequence comes from Planctomycetaceae bacterium, assembly GCA_052388375.1. Classification (GTDB taxonomy): domain Bacteria; phylum Planctomycetota; class PLA2; order PLA2; family PLA2; genus JBQTIG01. Next base: position 48,662 of record JBQTIG010000125.1, read on the forward strand.
ACGCCGGGGTGGTGGAACTGGCAGACACACCAGCTTGAGGGGCTGGCGGGAGTCAAATCCCTTGGAGGTTCAAATCCTCTCCCCGGCACCATGGAACCCTTTGCGGGCGGCGGAGTTAGGGCGGTGCCGCCGCGCGGTCCTTGGTCGCGTTCGGAAGGCGGTTTCGGGGGCTGATGCGCTTCGTGATGCGCTTGTTTTTCGGGTCGGGGCGGGCCACGGGCGATCCGTGCGGGAGTCCGCGCCGCGTTCTTCGCGGTTGCCCCCCGGTCGAACCCGCCGACGGCGCCCCTGACTCGCTGGCCGCGATCGTCGCCGACTACGTGCGCCGCGTTGGACCAATCCGGGAGCGCGAGCGCGCGCTCTACGCTGACCAGCCGTCGCTCATCGACGCGATCAGGGTCGCCGCGATGCGCGAACGGGAGGACGGGAGGCGGGCCGCGCACGAGCGCCGGATCTCCCGTGCCGCGCTACCGGGTGCGAGTACGGCGCCGTTCAAACAGAGCACGCCCCGCAGTCCGACGGGCGTCGCTGCCAAGGTGCGCATCACATGATAACTCACGCGCTTTCGACTCTCGCCGTGCTCAAGGCAGCATCGGACGAGGGGAAGGACTTCATCGATTCGTTCCTACCGCTCGTCGCCGACTCGATCCGTCGGTTGCCCAATGACGTGATCGAGCTACCGAGCCTGCAAGGCCGAGTGGAGCGTGATTTCGGCCTGGTTGTCCCCCAGGGTGCGTTACGTAGCATGCTGCGTCGGTTGCTCGAGAAGGGAGTGGTGAGTCGACACGAAGCAGCATACTAATGAGGCCGTAACTTAGACTACAGTATAGGCGACAGAGGGCGCGCGGAAGAAGGACCGCACGAGGGCGGGGTCGCAGGCGATCGCTTGCAGGTCGCGCTCGACGCGGGCGCGCAGGGACT
>JBQTIG010000126.1:0-3227 GCA_052388375.1 Planctomycetaceae bacterium
GGGGGCGGGGCGGAGAACCGAGTCCTCCTCCCCCGTGTGCATACCGCGCGCCTGAACCACCGGGGCGGGCTCGTCGGTTCGGGCCTGTTGGGGGGGGAGCACGTGGCGCGCGGCCGCCAGCCGCGCCACCCCGCCGGACTCCACGAGCGCGACCAGGGCCGCGAGGCGTCCCGGCGCCAGGCCGAGCTCCGGGACGGGGGTCTTGCTCTCGTTGGCGAGGCGCGTCATCTCGCCGAGGATCCAGTTCGCGGCGGGCTTGGGCTCCGCCCCCGCCTTCACCGTCGCCTCGTAGTAGTCGGCCATGCCGCGGTCGCGCGTGAGGAGATCGGCGTCGTAGACCGAGAGCGCGTAGGACTCCTGAAAGCGCGTGCGCCGGGCCGCGGGCAGCTCGGGCACGCGGGCCGCGGCCTCGTTGCGCCACGCGGCGGTGATGGTGATGGGGGGGATGTCGGGCTCGGGGAAGTAGCGGTAGTCGTGGGCCTCCTCCTTGGCGCGCAACACGTAGGTCTGGTCCCGCGTCTCGTCGTAGCCGCGCGTAGCCCGCGGCTCCTGTGCGAAGGAGGCGCCCTTTTCGGCGTACTCCGCCGCCTGGCGCGCGATCTCGAGCTCGATGGCCCGTTCGACGTGGCGGACGCTGTTGAGATTCTTGATCTCGATGATGGGCGTCTTGACGACGCGTCCGGCCTCCTCGATGTGCAGGTTCACGTTGGGCTCGCAGCGGAGATTTCCCTCCTGCATGTTGCCATCGGAGATGTCGAGGTACTCCACGAGGGCCCGCAAGGCGTTGAGATAGGCTCGCGCCTCGGCGGCGGAGGAGAGGTCGGGTTCCGTGACGATCTCGACGAGCGGCGTGCCGGCCCGGTTGAAATCGACCCGGGAGAGCCCCGCCGCGTCGTCGTGCAGGCTCTTGCCGACGTCCTCCTCGAGATGCAGGCGTCGCAGGCGCACCTTGGTCGATCCCTGCTCGGACACCACCGTGAACTCGCCGCCGGTCGCCAGGGGCCGGTCGTACTGGCTGATCTGGTAGCCCTTCGGGAGGTCGGGATAGAAGTAGTGCTTGCGATCGAACTTGGTCTGCTCCGCCAGGGTGCAGCCCAGGGCGGTGGCGAGGGAGAGGGCGGCCAGCATCGCGTCGCGGTTGGGCACCGGGAGCGAGCCCGGGAGTCCGAGGCAGACGGGGCAGACCAGCGTGTTGGGCGGCGCGCCGAAACGCACGGGACAGCGACAGAACATCTTGCTCTTCGTGCGCAGCTGGAGGTGCACCTCCATCCCGATGAGCACCGTCGTCTTCATCCCGCCCCTCCCGGTTCGGGGGGCCAGCCGTGGTGGTGCCCCGAAGCCTCCTCGTAGGCGCGTGCGACGCGCAAGAGCCTCGCCTCCTCGAAACGGCCGGCCATGAACTGCAGGCCGATGGGGAGCCCGTCCCGCGTGAACCCGCACGGGAGGGAGAGGGCGGGGATGCCGCAGAGGTTGGCGGTCACGGCATAGACGTCGTTGAGATACATCGCCAGGGGGTCGCCGGTCTTCTCGCCGATGGGGAACGCCACCGTGGGGCTCGTGGGCGTGAGGAGGACGTCGACGCGCTGGAACATCGCCTCCATCTCGCGCCGCATCTGCGCCCGCACCTGCTGGGCGCGGCCGTAGTAGGCCTCCACGTAACCGCTCGAGAGGGAGAAGGTGCCGAGCAGGATCCGCCGTTTCACCTCGGCCCCGAACCCCTGCCCGCGCGTCCGCCCGAACATCCCATCGAGGGAGTCCGCCTCGGCGCGAACGCCGTAGCGCACCCCGTCGTAGCGGGCCAGGTTGCTCGAGGCTTCGCTCGGGGCCACGATGTAGTAGACCGGGATGCCGAGGGCGGTGAGCGGGAGCGAGACCTCCTCCACCTGGGCCCCGAGGCGCAGGAGCACGGCCTGCGCGGCGCCCACCGCGGCCCGGACCCCCGGCGCGAGGCCCTCCGCGTAGTACTCCACCGGAATGCCGACGCGGAGCCCGCGCAGGCCTCCCGACCCGTTTTCCGGGAGCGGATCGATGGGGCGCACCGAGGAGGTGGCGTCCTTCGGGTCGTGCCCGGCGATGGCCTCGTAGAGGAGCGCGGCGTCCTCCACGCTTCGCGCGAGCGGGCCGATCTGGTCGAGGGACGACGCGAAGGCCACGAGGCCGTAGCGCGACACGCGCCCGTAGCTCGGCTTGAACCCGACGATGCCGCAGAGCGACGCGGGCTGGCGGATCGAGCCGCCGGTATCGCTCCCGAGCGCGAGGGTGGCGAGTCCCGCCGCGACGGCCGCCGCCGATCCGCCGGAGGAGCCTCCCGGCGTGCGGGAAGGGTCGTAGGGGTTCCGGGTCGGGCCGAACGCGCTGTTCTCCGTGGAAGAACCCATGGCGAACTCGTCCAGGTTGGTCTTGCCCCAGAGGATCGCCCCCGCCTGCCGCAGCCGTTCCACCACGTGCGCGTCGAAAGGCGGCGTGAAGTTCTCGAGGATCCTCGAGGCGCAGGTGGTCGCCACCCCCATCGTGCATATGTTGTCCTTGATCGCCACCGGGACCCCGGCAAGAGGGCCCGGCTCGCGGCCCGCCGCGAGGAGCCGGTCGATCTCCCGCGCCTGACGCCGCGCGTCCTCCGGTTCGAAGTGGAGAAAGGCGCGGAGCAGGTCGTTGCGGCCGAGGGTCCGGGCGATGTGCGCCTCGGCCACCTCGAGGGCGCTCGCCTCCCCCAGGCGCACCTTGCGGGCGAGGGACGTGGCTCCCTCCTGCCAGAGCTCGCTCATTCCGCGTCCCGGTCGACGATCTTCGGCACCAGGAAGCGCTCGCCGTCGGTCTCGGGGGCGTTCGCCAGGGCCTGTTCGATCCCGAGCCCGGGGGCGGTGCGGTCTTCCCGGTGGACATCGGCCTCGAAGTAGGTCAGGGCGTCGCTGTCCGCCGGGAGCTCGACCCGGGAGAGCGCGGCGATGTGGAGAAGGATCCGTTCGAGGTCCCGGGCGAGCGCCTCCCCCTCGGCGGCAGGGATGTCGAGTCGGGCCAGCGCGGCGATTCGCCGCACTTCCGACGCATCGATGGACATGGTGGGGTGTTGTACCACAGGGGCGCGGAACGACCGGCTAGGCCCAATGGCGGGAACTTTAGCCGGCATGGCGCCTCTTGAGGGGGTAGTTGGACATCTTGACGCGGACTGCCCGTGGGTAGGAGCGGCCTGGGCGTGGAGTGACGTAGGCCCTCCGGACGGCTCGCTG
>JBQTIG010000127.1:0-2872 GCA_052388375.1 Planctomycetaceae bacterium
GATCGCTTCGCCTCTCCTCCATCGCCGTAGTTCGCCATTACGGCTTCGTCGTCGCGGCTCGCGCTCGGCCCGCTCGCTCGGCCTCGGTGTTGACGCCGGGTTTTCGGATAGGCTCTTGATCCCATCCCCCCCCGATCCTGACCCCCCCCTCCGCTACGCAGAGAGAGTGCGGCTCGCGCTGCTCTTGATCCTGCAGGCGGGGCTCCTCGCCGCAGCCGCCGCCGCGAACCTGGAGCGGCTCAATCCCGACGCGGTCGCCTACCTCCGGCTCGCCCGCTACTACGCGGAATCGAACTGGGATCTGGCGGTCACGGCCTACTGGGGGCCGCTCCTCAGCTGGGCCGCCGCCCCCCTGATCCTCGCGGGGCAGGAACCCTGGGTCGCAGGGCGCGTGGTGATGGCGCTCGCGGCGCTTGTCTTCACCCTCGGTTGCCGCAGGCTCTTCGTTCGGATGCGCCTCGATCGCCGCGCGGTGGCCGCGGGCACCATCCTGGCGGCCGCGGCCTCGATCGCCTGGTCCGTAGGCGCCATCACCCCCGACCTCCTCTTTGCCGGATTGCTCGCCCTCGCCGCCTCGCCGCTCCTCCCCTCCGGCTGGGCGGCAGGGTCCCGCGACCGGTGGTGCGCCGGCCTCTGGGGGGCTGCCGCCACCCTCGCCAAGCCGGCCGGGCTGCCGATGTTTTTTTGCCTGGCCGGCGCGGGTGCGCTCCTCGCCTATGCGAGCGGGGCCGCGCCGGTGCGCCGGCTCGTGACCGCGCTGGCCGCGACCCTGGCGTCACTCCTGCTCGGACTGCTGCCCTGGTGGGCCTGCCTCGCCTGGAAGTACGAGCGGGTCGTGCTCGCGAGCGCCGGACCCATCAACCACGCCATCGTGGGGCCGGGGGCCGAGTACGACGCGCTGCGTCCTATTCCCGACGCGATCCGGCCGCCCGGTTCCCCAGCCTCGGCGCGCGAACGACTTCATCCCCTCGCTCGCGGGTTCTTCTTGCCCGAGGCCGGTCGCATCACCGCCTGGGAGGATCCCGGGGCGCTCTCCTACCCGAGCTGGTCGCCGCTCGCGAGCGCGGAGAACCTGCGCCACCAACTCCTCCTGCTCCAGGCAAACTACCGCTACCTGATCTGGCAGCTCTTGGAGTTCGACGCGCTCCACATCGGATGGGCCGCGGCGCTCGCCGGCCTGCTTTTCCACCGGCCCTGGGGTCGTCGCATGCGGCGCGAACCATGGCGGCTCTCCGGGGGTTTCCTTCTGGCCGCGTGCGCGATCTACCTCCCGGTTTACGCAGTCAACGAGCGCTACTACTTCCCCGTCTATCCCTACCTTCTCGCCGCCGCCCTCGGCACGGCGGGCGCACTCCTGCGCGCTCCGCGGGGAGGCTGGGGCTCGGCCCTGGGGATGATCGTCGTCGGTTCCTTCGCTCTCTCCGCTGTCGCCCCCCTGCCCCCCACCCTCACGGGGCTCCCGAGCACCCAATCGAGAGCCGCGTTCGAGATGGCGCGGCATCTCCGCAGCGAGGCGCCCGCCGGGCCCGTCGCGGGCGACGGCATCGAGGGCCTCTATGTGGCATTCCTGCTCGACCTGCCCTGGCTCGGCTGTCACGGGGGCGTCGATGCGGCTGCTCGATTCAAGGAGAGCGGGGCCCGCCTCGTGATCGTCCCGCGGGACTCCTCCCTCGCGCGCGAGATCTCGCTCGATCCCGCATTCCGCCGGATCGACGCGGGGTCGCGGGCCGGCCGCCTGGCAGCGTTTCACCTCACGCCCTGAGGCGCGCCAGCGCGGGCTGAAGGAGCCCCGGCACCGCGAAGAGGAGTCCCGCGTCGTGGCCCGGACCCTCGCTGTAGCGGAGCGGTCCGCCCGCCGAGGTGGTGGCGGTCCCGCCCGCCGCCTGGAGGATGGCGGCCGGCGCGACGCTGTCCCACCAGCAGACGCCCGTGCCCGGGTGGAAGTAGAGGTGCGCCTCCCCCAGCAGGACGCGCGAGGCCTTGTATCCGACGCCGCCCGCCGCGACCGTGCGCAGGGGACGGATCTTCTCCACGGCGGCTTTCACCTTGCGCGACGCATGGCGCGCGGAGTGGATCAGGACGGCGCGGGAAGGGTCGGTGAGCGGGGCGAGCTTCACCTCGCGCGCCGCACCCTGCCTCTCGACGTGCGCCCCCCCTCCGCGCCACCCCCAGAACAGAGTCCCCTCCTCGGGGACCGCGATCGCCCCGGCGACCGGCTCCCCGTCCTGCAGGAGCCCGATCATCACCGAGTATCCGGGAACGGCGTCGATGAACTCCTGCGTGCCGTCCACCGGATCCACGCACCAGAGCCGCCGCGCCCCGAGGTCGGCACCATCCGGGGACTCCTCCGAGAGGATGGGGTCATCGGGGAACAGGGCGCGGAGGCGCGGAAGGAGATGACGCTCCACCGCGAGGTCCGCCTCGGTCACGGGACCCTGATTGCCTCCCTTGTCGCGGGGAGTAACCTTGCCCGAAAGGCGGCGCGCAATCTGGGCGCCCTCCCGCGCCAGATCGCGCGCCGCCTCCGCCGCGAAACGCAGATCGTCCCGAACCATGCGCGCCACTCTACATCCCCAGGCCCTGCTCCTCTTGCTCTTCTTCGCGAGGGGAGCGGGGGCGGGGGACGAGGAGGCGGACCTGGCCTACTTCACCGACGCGCCGGAGTGGCGTCGCGTGGCCCCGGTCCCCGCCGCATTCCGCGAACGGTGGAGCACCTGGCTCATCATGCCGTGGCGGTACCAGTGGACGGTAAGCGTCCGGGGATCTCCGTCTGGCGCGTAGAGTGAGTGCGGCGACGATGGCGGCCGAAAGGAGTGGCCATCGATGCGGAGGCAAGCGAGGCCGCGGCTGCGGTCGGACTGGGAGTCGCTCG
>JBQTIG010000128.1:0-19104 GCA_052388375.1 Planctomycetaceae bacterium
GTTGTGGCCTGATCCCGGACTCTGATCGATTACACTCCAGCGGGCTAGAGTGGAAGGGGCGTCGAGGTTGTGGCCTGATCCCGGACTCTGATCGATTACACTGTCGGGCCCTGCCTCATGCAGATCGCCGCGGTTGTGGCCTGATCCCGGACTCTGATCGATTACACTTCGAAGACGAGCATCATGACACCGTCTTAGTTGTGGCCTGATCCCGGACTCTGATCGATTACACTCTGCATGGCGGCAACTTGTCGGTAATTGCCGTTGTGGCCTGATCCCGGACTCTGATCGATTACACTGCGGGGCCGACGATCAGAACGATTCGTCCTGTTGTGGCCTGATCCCGGACTCTGATCGATTACACTAACCCGCGCCCAGAGCCACCAGGAGAACCCGTTGTGGCCTGATCCCGGACTCTGATCGATTACACTCTCATGATTCAAGGGCTGGAACCCACGCCAGTTGTGGCCTGATCCCGGACTCTGATCGATTACACTTCCCACGATCCGCGCGAGGTACGGCTTCAAGTTGTGGCCTGATCCCGGACTCTGATCGATTACACTAACGAGCAGGTGGTCCGCGAGGCGTTCATTGTTGTGGCCTGATCCCGGACTCTGATCGATTACACTGTCGAGTCCGTGGAAGCCGTCGATGCTGCAGTTGTGGCCTGATCCCGGACTCTGATCGATTACACTCGCATCTTCCGCTCCTGCGCTCAGCGCGCGTTGTGGCCTGATCCCGGACTCTGATCGATTACACTCCTTCGTCCTCATGACTCCACCTCCACGCAGTTGTGGCCTGATCCCGGACTCTGATCGATTACACTGCGATCCTCAACACGGCACATGCAGCAAATGTTGTGGCCTGATCCCGGACTCTGATCGATTACACTCTCCCGTCGTCGGACCACCGCGCGCCCTGTGTTGTGGCCTGATCCCGGACTCTGATCGATTACACTTGCGTGATGGCGTGGTCGCAGTAGCGCATCGTTGTGGCCTGATCCCGGACTCTGATCGATTACACTTCTCCGGCCGCAAGGACTTGCAGGGCAATGACTTGCGAGCGTCCTGGGCTCAGAAAAACTCGAGTTGGGCGGGCATCGCCTCGTTCCGGGTCCGTTTTTTCCCAAGGAAGACCTTCATTCTGCCGTATTGCCTGTCCGTCATGGCCATCACCCGCACCTCCCCGTCGGGGGGAAGCGCGAGCTTGACCCGGGCGCAGTGTACGTCGAGATTCTCCTCGCTGGCGCAGGGTCTGGCGTAGACGGAGAATTGGAGCATCCAGAAGCCATCCTGGATCAAGTTCTTGCGGAATTCGCTGGCCAGTTTCCGTTCGGGCTTGGTCTTCACCGGGAGATCGAAGAGCACGAGCAGCCACATCGCCCGGTAGCCGCTGATCCTCACGGGGCGGCGTCGATGGAGTGACGATGGTACGGCAGCTCGACGCGCTGGGCGCGAACGCCTGCGGTGCCGCCTGCCCCGGGATCAATTGCCATGCAAAGGCTCGCGGCACACCGCTGGAGTGCGACCAGCAGGGGACTGCTCTGACCCTGCCAGGGGATCGACTGGGACAGGAGCGCCAGAAGCGGGCGCTTGGTCTCCTTGGATACCTCGACGTGCCCTTCTCGCGCAAGGCCGAGAACCGCCCTGTCGACGAGCGGTCGGAACGGCTCCATCAGGTCATCGGCCAAGCGGAAGCTGTCGCATCGGTTTTCGTGATGGATCCCGATGCTCGGATGGAGCCCAGCGAGACAGATCGCGCGCGCTACCGCCGCGCGCAGGATCGCGTACCCGTAGTTGAGCAGTCCATTCGGGGGTGGTCCGTCGCGCTCCCTCCGGAACGCCGCCGGCAAGGAGATCCCCTCGAAGAGTGCCTTCCAGTAGACGCGCGCCGCCTGCGCCTCACGATTGGACGGATCCCCCGACCTGGTCTCGGATGCGAGTCGGTAGAGGCGCTCGCTCGCCGCCGGTTGCGACGGAAGATTGGCCGCCTGCATCCGGATCTTCGATTCGACCACGCGGCGCCATACCTGCTTCCGCAACGGCATGGAAGCTGCGATTTGCCACTCGAGCCTCTGCGCCTGGAGCGAGTTGCCCTCGAGGGCCAGCAAGAGACCCGCGGGCAGGTGCTTCGCATCGCACAGGATTGTGGCAGCCCCCACCTCGACCGCGGATGCGAGGGCGCCCGTCGAGATTTGGACTTGGTCGGACTCCAGGACGAGGAAGCCGAGATCCTCGAACGGAATCCGGGCAACTACTTCATCGACACAGACGAGCTCCATCTGCCCCTGCCGCGAGCGGAGCAGCGTTCCCGGTGTCGAGACCACAACAGTCCGCTTGATCATCCCGCCTCCAGAGGCTTCCCCGGATAGTCCATCGCCCGCCTCGCAGTGTTCCAAATTGGCTTCAGTCGCCGGCAGGGTGCAACCTGCCGAGAGGATCGACAGTCACTTTCCGCACTTCCAGTGAGCTCCACTGTGCAAAGGAACTAAGGCGCAAGAACGGCTTCTCGCCCGCCTCTGACTTCGGCCTCGCGTCCCGCGCGTCGCGAATGGACAGATCGAAACGGGACGACCAGTCGGGCGAGCCGGAGAGCTTCTGGATCACGCAGAGCCTAGCGATGCCGCTACTCGGGTCCCGAATCATGACGCTCTCCCCCGCGCCGAGGGTCATGACGAAGCGCCGCCCAGGACCCAGATCCCGTGAGCAGGCAGGCTCGTGGAGACGGCGCACGCGGCGCGCCACCTCGATCATGGGAATCACTGCCGCGCTGAGCACGCTTCTCCCTTGTGAGTCACACTGCTCGGCGATCGTCATGTGGTGGTTGTTTCCTAGGGCCGCGACGCGGAAGAGCGCCCCGTCGCCGGGCCGATGGAATCGCTTCACCTCCTTCATGTTTTCGGTCATGCGCACGCGGCGGATGGGAACCCCGGACTTCATGCGTGGCGGATCCCCCGCGCGAAGGGCATCCTTCGGAATCGCCTGGCCCAGCTTCCAGCCCTTGGCAACGAGGTGCTCCTCAATACACCCCCGTACCGTCGGATCTCGCACTTTCGCCAGATCCTTCTCCGAGAAGCCCAGGAAGAGGGACTTGCGCGTCACGTAGGTTCCGGCGGTCGCCGTGGGGCCGTAGTAGGTCTCCTTGTGGAATGCTCCACGGATCTTGCGATCCACGCGGTGCGAGACATTGACCTCGTCGATGCAGCGCTGGACCGACGCCCTCAGGTCCGGCCAGGGCTCCTCGAACTGGAGTTCGGAGTCGTGATGCTCTCCGCCGCGGCTTCGGGCGGATTCCCCCACGCAAAGCGCATCGGAATAGCGTTTCATGTGACGCCGCGTGGACAGGGCGACCACGATCGCGTCGATGGCGTGGTGCCTGTGGTCTAGGCGAGACTTCGAGACCGATTCCGATTCGATCACGTTCCCCTTCGCGTCCCACATCTCTCCCAAGAGTCGGTTCAAGCGCCACACCCGGCGGAGCTCGGCGGTGAGTCCTCCCCGCGTCGTGCCGACCGCCAACTCCCCGACGCGCAGCTCAGGGGGATAGAGAAGGGAGAGATAGGCAGCGACATGCCGGGAGATGTACCGCGTGTCATTGAGTTGCCGCTGGGTGAAGGCGTCGTCCGCGATCTCCTCCCGGCCAAAGCGCATCCGCTTCGAATACGGCATTCTCCGCATGCGGTCGACGCGGTGCAGCATCTGGTCGAGTTGATCCGGGCTCCCCGAGAGCCATTCGTAGGGCGTACGATCTCCCTTCTCGCGATTCGCGTCAGCGAAGCACAACACCTTGTTTCCGGGGCTGTCGTCACCGCTGCGCCACCGGGGGAGGATGTGGTCGATTTGCAGTTCGGGAGAGAGGAGTTGAGACTGCTGAATCGCCCGACCCGTATAGGGACAGATCGCACCCTGCTCCTCCCAAAGGAGGTAGCGAAGCACGTCTTCGCGCGACGCCTCGCCGCCACTTCCACGCTCCCGGAGCTGCTCCTTCGCCCTTTCACGGGCTTCCTCCTTCTCGCGCATCGACGCGCTCATCCTCTTACGCTCCTCCGGGCCCGCGCTCATGTCCCGGGCCATCTCGACCACGATTCGCGTGGGTCGGCCGTACTCGCGCAGGATCGCGTTCACGACCTTGCGCGTTTCGTGGACCGCCCTCCGTACGACCGGATTGGTGATCTCTCCGCCGGGGAGTGGAAGGGTGGAGCGCGTCGTTTCCGGAACTCTTTGGGGATATGCCGCCTCGCGCGCGAGGTGCTCCGAGAGTCCGCGTTCGAGGTGCGGTAGCATGGCCTCCACTGCCTCGCGCGAGTAGGCGATGTGCCCATCGCTCCAGGGAGCGTTCAGTAGGCCACCGATCTGCTCGTCGCTCAAGGGGAACGGTCGAAGGATGGCCGCCAGCGCGTCTCGGCTGGCACCGTCGTCCTCGTCCCCCCGAGCGAGGAGATCGGAGACAGCGATGGCGACGCTCGCGCGATTCTGGCCCGGCAAGGCCGCCCACTCCCTCCTGCCCAGCGCCTTGGCGAGCGCGGCCTCGACCGGATTACCCTTGAGCCTCGTCCGCCCCCCGCGCGCGAGATTGAGCTGATCATGCTCGCCCAGGGTCGGTGCGTCCGCCGGATGGACACCGCGTTCCGCGGAGAGTTTTCTCAGGAGGGTCACGAGCTGCTCGAAGCTGCGATCGTTGTGGGCCGAGAGCGCTTCGATGAGGCGTGACTTTTGCAACGAGGTCAGAGGCCGGCTTCCACCGCGCGCCGACTCGATCTTGAGGTCGTTCACTTCCTTGAGGATTCGAAAGCGGTGCGCCAGCCAATGGCCGCGTTCGAGCCGTTTCCTGCTCGGCTCGAGCGGACAGAGCGCGACCGACGGCGAACGCAGGAGATTCGCGAATCGGGGCTTCCCGTCCGCCCGCTTCTGGAGCTGTGCCGCGCGCTCTTCCGTCACGGCGTAGGGGCGCTGCCAGAACATCACGTCGTCAGCTAGGGCATGGCGGAGATCGTCTGTCAAAACGCCGGGGTGATAGCGCTCTTGAGACTCCCAGATCAGCTCGAACTCGCCACGGATCATGGCCCTGTCCGTGTAACGGTTGCGGAGGCGCACGACGCGCCGGCCGTGGGCCTCTTCAGCGGCGACGACGCGAGCCTCACTGCTTCGCAGGCGGTGGAGATACTCCCCGAGCGTCCGACACCCCGCGCTGGCGATGCTCTTCGCGAGGGTCGCAATCTGCTCCTTGACCACACCCGTCTCCTTCGTCTCGCCAGCATCGCGCCTGTTGGACTTGAATCCACGCCGCTGATTGAGGTGGTAGAGCACGACACCGAGTTCGTGTAGGGCGAGCTTTCGGTCGAGCGCAAGAGCACGAAGCTGATACGGATCGAGAGGCCGCGCACCCTTCGAGTGGGGCCCAAGCAGGGTGCGCAGACCCGCGTCATCTCCGGGCAGAAGGCCCGCCGCACTTAGAATCGCTTTGAGCCGCGCTCGACGGAGGCTTCTCCGTGCATGGAGGCGCCGCGCTGCCCTCGCGGTCCTTCGTTGCACGGCACGCGACTCTTCCTTGGAGGAGTCGTAGTTCTCGACGCCCTCCGGAAAAACCCTCACGCCTGCTCCGACGATCCCGGTTTCCTCGACCTGCCGCCCCTCGTCGTCGAACTCCGCTGAGATCAGGGCCCAGCCAATCGAGTTTGCCCCCAGATCCAGCCCGAGCACGATTCCCTTCGTCGCCATGGCAACCTCCCATTTTCCGGAGCAACAGAAACTAGTAGCATCTTGCCCGAGAGGTGGGAAGAGGGTATATTCCCGGGAGTGTAATCGATCAGAGTCCGTGAACTATTCACACCAAGGACTCCGGTCCGCAGGCTATGCGCCCGATTGGCTTCGGCCTCTCGGGCGTAACCTTTTCTTGGGCTGCCTGGCCTCCTGCCGCCATGCCCGCAGGAGGGAGTCTTGCCCCTGTCCGCCAGCCAGGAGGGCCGTCCTCTCCGGGTGCCTTGTCCCCCCGGGAGCCCCTCGACCGGGAGAAGCTCTCAAACGCCAACGGTAAGGCCGTTCTCCCCCGGCAAGACGAAACGGAGGCTCGCGCGCCCCCCCTCCAGTTCGAGGCGACACCGTTGGAGTCGGCGGACGCTCCGGGACGGTATGCCCATCCCGTCGCGCCGCTCTCGCCGCAAGCAGCGATGCACGCTCCAACACGGCAGTCGCACGACCTCCAGGATCACCAGCGACGCTTCGTTCGCCGGGCGGAGCATACTGGCGTCGTCGCGCGCCCCGAGGTTCTCGACGAGCGCCGGGTGGATCGCCTGGGACGCCGCCGCGATCGGCTCACCGTGGCCGTTTCCGCCGCCCCGCGGTGCCGCCGGGTACGCCGGGACTCCCCACGCCTCCGCGCCGCCCCGCAGCGCCTTCCCGCACCGCGGTGCCGGCGATCCGGCGCGCGATCGCGCGAATCGATCCCCTACCCGCGGCTCGACTCCTTGCCGTTGCGGCCCTTGCCGAACCGCTCCAGATCCGCGCTTCGGCCCACGAGGGTCAGCTTGGCCCCCTTCTCGATGCGCGCGGAGCCTCCCGGCACCAGCGCGTATTTCCCGCCCGGCGCGAGGATCGCCAGCACCGCCAAGCCGTGCTTGCGATGGAAGTCGAGCTCCGCGAGGGTCTTGCCGTGCGTCCACTCGGGCGCCTCCACCTCGATGGCCGCGTACCCTTCGAGGAGTGGAAGGAACTCGATCAGATTCGGATTCGCCAGTCTCTTGGCGAGCCGCTTCCCGACCTCCAGCTCGGGGGAGATGATCTGGGTGGCGCCGACCCGCTCCAGCACCTCGGCGCGGTCCGGCGAGCTCGCCTCGGCGACGATGCGCGGGACGCCCGCCTCCCGGAGGAACAGCGTCGCCAGGATCGCAGCTTCGAGGTTGGTCCCGATGGCGACCACGGCGGCGTCGAACCGCGACGTGAAGAGCTCCTTCATCGCCGCCCGGTCCCGCACGTCCGCGATGGCCGCCATCGCGACGGCGGACTTCACGGCCTCGATGGCGTTGGGATCCCGGTCCACGGCGAGCACCTCGCACCCCGAGCCGGCGAGCGCGGCGCAGAGCGCCTTCCCGAACTGGCCCAGACCGATCACCGCGAAGCGTTTCCGGCTCATCCGATCATCACCCGCTCCTCGGGGTAACGGACATGGAAGGGGCCGCGATCCCTCACGAGGAGCGTCAGGAGGGAGAGCGAGCCGACCCTTCCGAGGAACATCACGACGCAGAGGAGGATCTTCGAGGCATTCGTCAAATGGGGTGTCACCCCCGTGGAGAGGCCCACGGTGCCGAGGGCGGAGGTCGCCTCGAACGCGAGCGAGGGCAGGTCCTCGATCTCGCCCCCCTCGAAGAGGTCGAGCAGGAAGGTCGAGAAGAAGGCGATGAGCAGGGCGAAGGTGATCACCGCGAACATGCGCCGCAGGAGCTCGCGGGGGATCTCGCGGCGGCCGATCGTGGCGCGCTCGCGCCCGCGCAGCGCCGCGACCACGAGGGCGGAGGCCACGGCGAAGGTGGTCGTCTTGATCCCGCCCCCCGTCGATCCGGGGGAGGCGCCCACGAACATGAGGAAGATCAGCACGAGGATCGAGCCCCCCGTCAGAGCCCCCACCGGCAGCGTCTCGAAGCCCGCCGTGCGGGCGCTGGCGCTCATGAAGAGCGCGTGCCCGGCCTTGCCCGCCTCCGTGATCCAGAGAAGGAGCGCGCCGCCGATCCAGAACGCCAGGGAGGTGGTCAGGACGATGCGGGTGTGGAGCGAGAAGCGCGGCCGCGGGCCGCGGCGGGGGACCAGGCGCGCGCCCAATTCCGAGAGCACGGTGAATCCGAGGCCTCCGGCGACGATGAGGAGCAGGATGGGGAGCACCACCGCGGTGGGCTGCCCCTGGAGGCTCGCGGCGTGGAGGCTGAATCCCGCGTTGCAGAACGCGGAGACGGAGTGGAACGCGGAGGTCCAGGCGTCGTCCGTGGCCCGCCAGAGTGCGAGGAACCCGGCCGCCTCGATCACGAGGGTGGTGCCCACGATCACCGCCAGGAGCCGTCCGATCCTCCAGCCCGCCACCGGCGTGAAACTCTCCTTGAGGGCGGCGGACCCCTGGAGGGCCACGCGCTTGCCGGCCACCACCAGGAGGAGGTAGCTGAAGGTCATGATCCCGAGCCCCCCCGCTTGGATCAACCCGAGGATCGTCGCCTGTCCGCGGGGCGTGAACGTGGCCCCGGTGTCCACCACCGTGAGTCCGGTCACGCAGACGGCGGAAGTGGCCGTGAAGAGGAGATCCAGGGGGCTCACGCCCCCGCGGGTCATCCCGGGAAGCCACAAGAGGGCGGCCCCGGCCAGGATGGCGCCCAGGAACGTGAGGGGGAGGAGCACCTCCGCACTGCGCAGGCCGCCGGACGCCTGGGACACGGAGAGGGGATTCTAAACGCGTACGGAAGGAAGCGGGAGGGGGTTCGGGGGCCGCCTGCTAGCATCCTCCCGATGCGCATCGTCGTCGTGGCCGGGGGCGCGATCGGCGGCCAGTTCGCCGAGGCCCTGAGCGGCGAGCACGACGTCTGCATCGTGCACGACGGCCGGGAGGGGTGGGCGGAGCTGGAGAAGCTGGACGTGCACCTGCTGGAGGGCCAGGGGAACGACGTCGAGGTGTTGCGGAAGGCGGGGGCGGGGGACGCAGACTTCCTCGTGGCCTGCTCGCGCTCCGACGAGATGAACCTCCTCGCCTGCCTGGCCTCGCGCCAGTTGGGCGAGGCGCATACCATCTGCTTCGTCCACAGCGAGTCCTACTACCGCACCTTCGGGGGCGAGGAGGGGGGAGGCGCCCCCCGCCTCGGGATCAACCGCATCGTCTGGCCCGAGCGAATGCTCGCCGACCGCATCGAGCAGATCCTGGCCGTGCCCGGCGCCACCGACGTGGGCCGCTTCGCCCGCGGCCGCATCAGCCTCATCGAGTACCGCTTGACCCCCGAGATCCCTCTCGTGGGCCGGCCGCTCGCCGAGATCAGCTCGCTCCCGCCCGGCGTGCTGGTCGTGGCGGTGACCCGAGGGGAGGAGTGGTTCGTCCCGCGCGGGCCCAGCATCCTCGAGGTCCGGGACCGGGTGCTCTTCATGGGGCGCACCCCCGCGATGCGGCAGTTGGCGGCGTGGTTCACCGACCACCTCAAAGAGGAGCGGTCGGGGGACGTCGTGATCATCGGCGGGGGGACGGTCGGCTCGCACCTGGCGCAGTCCATGGAGCGCAACACGCGGGCCCGTCTCAAGCTGGTGGAGCAGGACGAGGCGCGCTGCGCGGTCCTGGCGGAGATGCTCCGCCACACCCTGGTCCTGCACGGGAACGGGTGCGACATCGGCCTGCTCGAGGAGGAGCGCGTGCACGAGGCGAAGGCGCTCGTGGCGGTCACCGACAGCGACGAGAAGAACCTGCTCGCCTCCCTCCTGGGGCGGCAGATGGGGATCCCGAAGATCGTCACCCGCGTCTCGACGGCGGCCAACCGGCGCGTCTTCGAGAGGGTCGGGATCAACGTCCCCCTCAGCGCGCGCGGCGCCGCCATGGAGGCGACGCTCCACATGATCCGGCACAAGGAGATCGATCTTCTCGCCACCATCAGCGAGGGGAAGGGGGAGGTGCTCCAGGTCTCGCTCCCCGCCGGCTTCGCCCCCACCGCCCTCAAGGATCTCGCCCTGCCCCCCGATTCCATCGTCGCGGCCCTGGTGCGCGGCCAGGAGGTGATCGTGCCGGGGGGCGCGACCGTCCTCGCGCCCGCCGACCGCTGCCTTCTCATCTGCCGCGTCGAGCGGGTGCACGAGGTCCAAAAGGCGCTCCTGCAATGAAGTCGCACCGCGTGCTGCGGCTGCTCGGCATCATCCTTCGCCCGTTCGCGGTGCTCCTCCTGCTGCCCGCCGGCGTCGACCTCCTCTACGGCGCCACCTACGCCGCGTTCGGGTTCGCCGCGGTGGCGGGGGCGGCGTTCCTCCTGGGCACGCTCCTGCGCCGCCTTTCAGGGGAGATCCGGGACCTCGGTCGCGTCGAGGCCCTCGCCGTCGTCTCCACCGCCTGGCTGGTCGCCGCCATTCTCGGCGGCGTGCCCTATCTCCTGCAGGGATTCGGCCCCATCGATTCGCTCTTCGAGGCGATGTCGGGCTTCACGACGACGGGGTCCACGATCTTCGCCACCCCCGACTTCGACCGCATCAGCCGCGGCCTCATGTTCTGGCGCGCGCTCACGCAGTGGCTCGGAGGGCTCGGGATCATCGTCCTCTTCGTGGCGGTCCTGCCCGCGCTGGCGGTCGCCGGCCGCCAAATGTTTTTCGCGGAAGCGCCGGGCCCCGAGGAAGAGGCGCTCACGCCGCGCATCCGCCACACCGCCGTCGCGCTCTGGAAGCTCTACATCGTGCTCACGGTCGCGGAGGTGGCGCTCCTGCGGTTCGTCGGGGGGATGGACACCTACGGCGCGGTCTGCCACTCCTTCACGACGCTCGCGGCGGGCGGCTTCAGCCCCCATCCGCTCTCCCTGCAAGGTTACACCGCCGCGGCGCAGTGGATCGTGCTCCCGTTCATGTTCCTTGCCGGGGCGAGCTTCAGCCTCCAGCACCGCTCTCTCCGCCGACCCTCGCTGCTCTTCCGCGACACGGAGTTCCGGGTCTACGCCTGCGTCACGATCCTCGCGGGCCTGCTCATGGCGATCCTGCTCGCCGGCACCCCCGGCCACGGGTTCGAGGAGTCCCTGCGCCACGGCCTCTTCCAGGCCTCGAGCATCCTCACGACCACCGGCTACGCGAGCGAGGACTTCAACCAGTGGCAGCCGGCCCCCCTCATGGTGCTCTGCGCGCTCATGTTCGTGGGCGGGTGCGCCGGATCGGCGGGGGGCGGCCCCAAGGTGGTCCGGCTCATCGTCCTCGGCAAGATCCTTGCGCGCGAGATGGTCACCTCCCTGCATCCGCGGGTGGTGCGGATGGTGCGCCTCGGCGGTCGACCCATCCCGCCCGAGACCCTGCGCCAGATCGTGGGGTTCCTGGTGGCCTACTTCACGGTCTTCTGCGTCGTGACCATCCTGGCCGGGATCCTCGAGAACGACTTCAAGGTCGGGCTCACGGGGGCCATCACCACCCTCGGCAACATCGGGCCCGGCTTGGGGCGGCTCGGCCCCATGGAGACCTTCGGGACCCTCGGCCCGGCCACGAAAGTGCTCTTCACCCTGGCGATGTGGATCGGCCGGCTGGAGGTCATGACCGTCTTCGTGCTCCTCCAGCCGAGCGCCCTGCGCATCCTGCTCGCGCGCCCCCGCCCCAGGAACTGAGACCGCATCAATCCGGGACGACGCCGCCCCGCAAGCGCGGGATCCCCTGTGCGATTCCGCCTCGATCCGCGACAATGGAGGGCTCTTCGTGGACCTCCAGGGTGCGATCCTCGGTCGTTACAGGCTCGGCCGACAACTGGGCCGCGGCGGCATGGGCGTCGTTTATCGCGCCGAGACTCTGGAAGCGGGCCCGGCGGGGGCGGCAGGCGCCGCGGTGGCGATCAAGATCTTCCATCCCCATCTCGTCTCCGACGAGACCGCGTTCAAGCGGTTCCAGCTCGAGGCGCAGATCGGGATCGAGATCCGCCATCCCAACGTCGTCCGGACCTTCGAGATCGCGAGCGCGGAGGCGGGCGGGACGCGCTGCCACTTCATGGCCATGGAGTACGTGGAGGGGCAAAACCTCCGGGCGCTCCTTGCCGACCTGGGGAGCCTCCCCGACGAGCTCCTGCGCCACATCGCCGACCAGGTGCTCGACGGCCTGTCGGCGGTGCACGCGCGCAACGTGGTCCACCGCGACCTGAAACCCGAGAACATCGTGATCACGCGGGAGAATCGCGTCCTGCTCATGGACCTGGGCGTGGCGCGGCTCCAGCAGGACGGGCCCGCGCTCACGCGCGCCGGCGAATTCGTGGGCTCGCTCCCCTACGCCGCGCCCGAGCAGTTCGTGGACCTCTCCGCGGTGGGACCGCTCACCGACATCTACGGCTTCGGCGTCGTCCTCTATGAACTCGCCACCGGCCGCAATCCCTTCGAGGGCGGAGACCTCAATACCGTCCTGCAGCAGAAGCTCCAGGGCACGGTGCGCCGCCCCAAGCACGTCTTGCGCGGCATCGATCCCTTCCTCGACGAGGTGATCGTCTCCTGCCTCAGACGCGAGGGCGCCGAGCGGCCGCAATCGAGCGCGGCGCTCCGGACCATACTGAGCGAGGGGACCGCGGGTGCGTGGTGGAAGGGGCGCACCGACGGCCTCGCCTATCCCGCCGCCGAGAGCGCGCTGCGCAAGCTGGAGGCGGGCGCGGAGACCCCGCTGCAGGGCCGCGACGCCGAACTCGCCTCCCTCCACGACGCCTTCGCTAAGGCGCAGGCGGGCCAGGGGTCGACGGCGTTCGTGACCGGCTCGGCGGGTTCGGGCACGACGCGCCTCCTCCACGCCTTCCTCCAAGACCTCGTGGGACCGGACGGGCCGGTCCTGCTGGCGGGGCGGTGCGGGGGGGATGAGGCCTCGCCGCTCGAGCCCTTCCTCGATGCGGCCCGAGACCTCTTCCGCGCGGAGCTTCAGGGCGGCGCCGCCGCCCCCGGACTCATCGAGGAGCGACTGCGCGCCTACGTCCCGGAACTCGAGGGGCTCTTGCCGCATCTCGCCCGGCTGCTCGCGTGCGGGAGCGACTCCGACGGGAACGCCTCACGCGACTCCCTCGCGCCGGCCTTCGCCTCCCTCCTGCGGCGCATCGCATCGCAGACACCGCTTGTCCTGGTTCTGGACGATCTCCATCTCGCCCGCGCCGAGACCCTCGAGATGCTCTCGTTCCTCGGGCGCGGCCTTTCGGGCCACCGCATCCTGTTCGTCGCCTCCGTGCGCCCGGAGGAGGTGGAGGAGGGGACCCCACTCTCCACGCTCCTCCTGGAGTCGGGACGGAAGGCGGAGAGCAGCCTCACGCTCCCCCTGGCCCCGCTCGGGCGCAGCGCGTGCGACGCGATCCTGCGCGGAGCCACGCGCAATGAACGCACCGTGCGCGCCTTGGGCCGCGCGCTGCATCGCCGCAGCGACGGCAGCCCCGGCTTCCTCCTGGATCTCATCGCCCAGATGAAGTCGGACGGGGCGCTGCGCGAATCCGCGGAGGGTTTCGTCGCGGGGGAGGGCGCGGCCGAGCCGGAGCTTCCCTCCGACGCCCGGGACGCTCTCGCCCTGCGTCTGCAGCGCCTCGACGCGACCCAGCGCGCGACCCTCGAGGCGGCCGCGGTGCAGGGCCCGGAGTTCGACTCCTCCCTCCTCGGTGCGGTCCTCGAGGAGCGCAAGATCCGGCTCCTGCAGAGGCTCGCGCTCCTCGAACGCAAGCACCAGATGATCCGGAGCGCCGGCAAGGAGGGATTCCGTTTCACGAGCCACGCGCTCTACGCTTCCGTCTATTCCGGCATCGATCCTGCGCGGCGCGCCGAGCTCCACGGCCGTCTGGCCGCGGCGATCCTCGAGGCGAGGGAGGGGGAAGCGGCCCCCGCGGGGCGCACGGCCTTCCTCCTCGTGCAGCATCTCCTGCGCGCGGGCCGGCCGGGCGAGGCGGAAGCCTACGCCGAATCCGCGATCCGGCATGTCGCGAGCAGCCACCACCCCGACGATGCGCGTCCCTTCCTGGAGGCCCTCCGGGAGGGGCTCGGGGGCGGTTCACCCCTCCTGCGCTTCCAGATTGCGATCGCGCGTTGGACGGTGCACGAGATGGCCGGGCTCGCCGCCGCCCAATTCGCCGATCTGGAGGAGGCGGGCGCGATCGCCGAGACGGATGGCTCGGCGGGTCTGAAGGCGCAGCACCGAAGGCGCCTGGCCGCCACCTTCTGGCGCACGGGCGATTACGCCCGCGCCTCGGAAGAAGCGGAAGCCGCGCTCGTCCTGGCCGCAGAGGCGGGGGACCGCGAGGAGGAGGCCTCCGCCGTCGAAATCCTCGGAGCCGTCTCGCAGCGGCGCGGCCTCTTTGCGCGCGCGGCCTCGGCCGCCCGCAAGGCCCTCGCGATCCGGAAGGAGTGCGGGGATCGGCGCGGCGAGGCGCGCTGCCTCATCGCCCTCGCGGCGGCGCTCCCCGAAGTCGGCATGGGCAAGGAGGCGCCGCAGGCGCGCGAGGACGCCCTCGCCCTCTTCCGCGAGATGGGGGATCGCCGCGGGGAGAGCCGCACCCTCGACGGACTGGGCAACACCCTGGTGGAGATGAACCGGCTGGAGGAGGCGATCGGGCGCTACGACGAAGCGATCGCCATCAGCCGGGAAATCGGCGACCTGCCCGGCGAGGCGGCGCCGCTGCACCATCGCGGCCGGGCGCTGGCGGTGCTCGGGCGCATCGACGAGGCCAAGACCTCGCTCCAGCGGGCCATCGACATCTACGCGGAGATCGGCGACCCGGGAGCCCAGGCCGCCGCCCTCACCGACCTCGGCGCCGCCATCAGCGTGTTCGAGGTCCCCGAGAAGGCGCAAGCGTGCTACGAGGCGGCGATCCAGGCGGGGGAGCGGACCGGGGACGAGGCAACCCTTGCCCGCGCGCACCGGCTCTTGGGGCGCCTGCTCCACGGCAACGGGGAGCGCGCGCGCGCCTGGACGCACCTGCAACGCGCCTACGACCTCGCGGCAAGCCTCGGCGCGCTGCGGAGCCGCGCCGGCGCGCTCATCGCGATGGGCGGCGCCGCGCTGGAGGAGGGTGAGTTCGACCGCGCCGCGGCGCTCCTGCAGGATGCGCTGCGCGACGAGCGTGCGGGGCAGGAGGTGGGCAGCCGCCCGATCCTCACGCTCTGCCGCCTGGCGCGCGCCCACATGGGGGCAGGGCGCCGGGACAAGGCGCACGAAGCCGCCGTCGGCGCGGAGCAGCTGCTCGAGAGCCACGCGGGCCTTCCGCTGGACGACGGGCCGGAGATCTACTATTCGCTCGGCCAGGTGCTCCCTGAGAAGGACCGGGGCCGCCGCTACCTCACCCTGGCGCACCAGTTCGTGGCGGAGCGCACCCGCGCCATCCGCAGCGTGATCCATCGCGAGCACTTCCTCACGCGCACCTATCCCAACGCGGAGATCCTCGAGGCGGCGCGGCGCATCACGCAGATGTAGAAGCCTTTCCGAAAACCCGGCTTCAACACCGAGGCCGAGCGAGCGGGCCGAGCGCGAGCCGCGACGACGAAGCCGTAGTGGCGAACTACGGCGATGGAGGAGAGGCGAAGCGATCGGCCCGCGCAGCCGGCCGAATGGAGCCGGGTTTTCGGATAGGCTCCAAGCACGCCTCCCGGGGAGGGGGGCGGGGGCGCTCTGGGTCGGCGAGTATCATGCGACGGCGTGAACGTCGAGGGGCGGATCGTCGGCAACTACGCGGTGGGGCCCCTGCTCGGCAAGGGCGGCATGGGCGCGGTCTACCGCGCCACGTCCACCGCCGAGGGGCCGGCCGGCGCGGCGGGCACCGTGGTCGCGTTCAAGGTGTTCCATCCCGAACTCGTCGCCGACGAGACCGCGTTCCGCAGGTTCCAGCTCGAAGCCGACATCGGCATCCGCCTCCGGCACGAGAACGTCGTCCGCACCTACGAGCTCGGCCGCGAGGAGCTGGACGGCGCGCCCTGCCACTTCCTCGTCATGGAGCTCATCGAGGGGCAGACGCTCCGCGACCTGCTCCGGGAGCTCGGGACCACCCCGCAGCACCTGCTCCTGCAGATCGCCGACCAGGCTCTCGCGGCCCTCGACTGCATCCACCAGCGGGGGGTGGTCCACCGCGACATCAAGCCGGAAAACCTCGTCGTCACGAAGGAGCACCGGCTCCTGGTCATGGACCTCGGCGTGGCGCGGCTCCAGGAGCGCGGGCGCGAGCTGACCCGCGCGGGGGAGTTCGTCGGCTCGGTGCCCTACGCCTCCCCCGAGCAGTTCTTCGAACAAGACAGCGTCGGACCCCGCTCCGACATCTACAGCTTCGGCGTCGTGCTCTACGAGATGGCGACGGGCAAGAACCCGTTCGACGCCACGGACCTCTCCGCCATCCTGCAGCTCAAGCTCCAGGGGGAGATCGCGCGTCCCGCCGCCGTCGCGCCGGAAATCGACGCGTTCCTCGACGAGGTCATCTGGACCTGCCTCGCCCGGGAGCCGAGCGGGCGGTTCGCCTCCTGCGCGGAATTCCGTCGCGTCCTCGAGGAGGGCGAGCCGGGGGTCTGGTGGCGGCAGCGGCGCGCGGGGCGGGCGCGGCCCGTCGCCGAGGCTGCGCTGAAGCGGCTCCGGCTCCCCCGCGAGGCGCCTCTCCTCGGCCGGGCGAAGGAGATGCAGGGGCTCCGCGACGCTTACGCGCGGGCCGCCCGGGGAGAGGGCTGCACCCTCCTCCTCGGCGGCGCGGCCGGGACGGGGAAGTCGCGCCTCCTCTACCAGTTCCTGGAGGAACTCGCTTCCGCGGAGGGCCCGGTCATCGTGGCGGGCCAGTGCACCGGCTCCGGCGGGCGCTCCCACCAGCCCTTCGTCGAGGCGGCGCACGATCTCCTGGGCATCGAGGAGATGGATCCCTCGGGGCGCCGGGCGCACTTGGAGACGCGCCTGCTCGAATCCCTTCCCGACACGCCGGGCGTCGTGCCCCATCTCGCGGAGTTCCTGCTCGGGGGAGTGCAGCCCGGGATGGAAGCGGCCTTCTCGAAGGACGCCCTGAGCGCCTCCTTCGTCAACCTCCTGCGCCACGAGGCGACCGCCCGGCCGGTGATCCTGGTGGTCGAGGACCTGCATGCGGCCGGGCCGGAGACCCTGGAGCTCTTCGCCCACCTGGGGCGCTGCCTCCCGGGGCACGCGGTGCTGCTCATCGTGACCTTCCGCGAAGACGAGGTGCCCGAGGGGACGCCGCTGCACGGGATGCTCCTCGAGGCGGCGCGCGACGAGTCGCGGCGCCTCCTCCCGGTCGAACCGCTCCGCCCCGACGCGACCGAAGAGATCCTGCGCGCGGTGGCCCGCCACGAACGGACGGTGCGCGCCCTGGCGCGGCTCCTGCACGAAAAGAGCGACGGGCGCCCCCTCATCCTGTTCGAGATCCTCGCCCACCTCCGCTCGTCGGGGATTCTCAAGGAGGAGGAGGACGGGCTCGTCGTGGCCGGCGCGCTCGATCAGGTGGCGCTCCCCTCCACGGTCCGCGATCTCACCGAGCTGCGTCTGGGGCGGCTCGACGAGGAGGAGCGCGAGACCCTCGAGGCGGCGGCCATCGAGGGTTCCCAGTTCGAAGCGACCCTCCTCGCCACCGTGCTCGAGGAGAAGCGGATCCAGCTCCTGAAGCGGCTGGCGATCCTGGAGAGGAAACACCGCCTGCTCAAGAGCTCGGGCAAGGACTCCTTCCGGTTCGCGAGCCGCCAGGTACACGAGGCGGTCTACGAGGGCATCAGCCCGAGCCTCCGCACCGAGTACCACGCCGTCTACGCCGACGCGATCCGCGAGACGATTCCGGCGGAGGGCGCTCCCCCGCCCCCCTCCTGCTATGCGCTCGTGCGCCACCTCCTCCTGGCGGAGCGGGGCGAGGAGGGGGAGCCCTTCGTCGAGGGCGCGCTCAAGCACCTCGCCGGCGGGTTCCACGCCAATTTCTCCGCGCCGTTCCTCGAAAAGCTCGCCGCGGCACTCGCGGGGGCCGATGCGCGCACGCGCTTCGCGATCCTGATGAAACTCTGGGGCTTCTACGAGATGCTCGGGCGAGGCAAGGATCAGCTGCGGGTCATCGAGGGGGCGCGGGAGCTGGCGGAGAAGGCCGGCGATCGCGCGGCGGGCGGGCAGATCCACACCTGCCTGGCGGTGTCGCTCTGGCGCGCCGGGCAGTACGAGCGCGCCTCGGAGGAGGCGGAGGCGGGCCTCGCCTTCGCGCGCGAAGCGGGCGACCGGCTCTGGGAGGCGAACGCGCTCCATGCCCTCGGCGTAATCGTCTGGCGCAAGGGGGAACTGCAGCGGTGCGCCGGGTACTGGAAGGAGGCGCTGGAGATCCGGCGCGGCACGAGCGATCGCCGCGGCGTCGCGAGCAGCCTGCAGGCGCTGGCGGCGGTGATGCCCGATGTCGGCGAAAAGGACAAAGCCCTGGAGACGAAGCTCGAGTCCCTCGCGATCTGGCGGGAGATCGGGGACCGGCGCGGCGAGTGCGCGCTCCTCAACAACGTGGCGAAGTCCTTCCTGGATCTCCACCGCGTGGAGGAGGCGGTCGAGCATCTCCAGCAGGCGGTGGAGATCAGCCGGGAACTGGGCGACCTGCCGTCGGAGGCGATTCCCCGGCGCAACATGGGCAGGGCGCTCGTCAGCCTCGGGCGGCTCGACGAAGCGCGCGCCGCGCTCGAGCGCGCGCTGGACATCTTCCGCGAGATCGGCAACACCAACGGCGAACTCGAAGTGCTCACGCTCCTCGGCTCGACGCTCACCTCCCTCGGCCAGCGCAGGCCCGCGCGCGCCCACCTGGAGCGCGCCTGCGAAATCTCGGAGAAGACGGGGTCCAAGGCGAGCCTGGTGGAGAGCCTGCGCGAGCTGGGCACGCTCCTCCACGGCGCGGGGGAGCGGAAAGAGGCGTGGGAGCGATTCGAGCGCGGCCTCGGCCTCGCGCGAGAGATGGGGAGCGCCCTGCTCACGGCGTCCTTCCATGCGCGCATGGGCAACGCCGCGCTCGCGGAGGAGGAGTTCGAGCGGGCGGCGCGCGAACTCGAGGCTTGCCTCGAGGAGGAGGGGAAGGGGGGCGGGGACGCGGCGGGCCGGCTCCTCACCCTCTGCAGGCTCGCGCGGGCTCTGCGGGGGGCGGGGCGCGCGCCGGAGGCGGCGGCGCGGGCGGAGGAGGCGCGGCTGGGGCTGGAGGCGCTCGGGACGCCGCCCGCGGAGGACGCGGCGGAGATCTACTTCTCCCTCGCAAACGTCCTGGAGGACCCGGGCAGGGCGAAGAGCTACCTGGACCAGGCGCGCCGCAAGGTGGAGGAGCGCGCGGGCCGGATCGGCGACGACTCCGGGCGGGAGTTCTACCTCACGCGCACCTGGCCCAACCCGGAGATCCTGGCGGAGGCGCGCAGGATCCTCGGCGCGTAGCTCCCGCTACGAGCCTATCCGAAAACCCGGCTACATTCTGCCGGCTGCGCGGGCCGATCGCTTCGCC
>JBQTIG010000129.1:0-50819 GCA_052388375.1 Planctomycetaceae bacterium
CAGAGTTCGTCGGGGATCCGCCAGCCGTCGTCCTTGACAACCAGACCCATCGCGCAGCCCTCGGGCTGGTCTCCTCCTCAAGATTCCTGATCGGCAGGATCTCCCTATCGGAATAGGTCCTAAGGCCCAGGGACCGGCCGCTCGAGAACGACTTCCTTCCCGACGACGAGTTCGAGAAGCTCCTCGCGGCGTGGTTTGGGCAGATCGCTCGCGTGCTGCTGCCTGGGCGCTCGTTCTTCATCTGGGGCGGGTACAGCAACCTCGGGAACTTCCCGCCCGCGCTCAAGGCGTGCGGGCTGTACTTCAGCCAGGCGATCGTCTGGAACAAGATGCACCCCGTCTTGTCGCGCAAGGACTTTCTCGGGTGCTTCGAGCTCGCGTACTACGGCTGGAAGGAGGGCGCGGCGCACCACTTTCTCGGACCGCCGAACGCGCCCGACCTCTGGGAGATCCGCAAGGATCCCCCGCAGACCTATCATCACATCACCCAGAAGCCCGTCGAGTTGGCGACCCGCGCGATGGAGTACAGCTCGCGCCCGGGCGAGAGCGTCCTCGACCTCTTCGGGGGATCGGGGAGCACGCTCGTCGCCGCGGAGCAGACGGGTCGACGGGCGTACTTGATGGAGATCGACTGCTTGTACGCCGACTGTATCGTCGCCCGCTACGAGGCGTTCACGGGAAAGAAGGCGGAGCGCGTGACCGCCTCCCTCGCGTCGCGGGACGCGAGTGGTGCGCCGTAGAGTGTGGAAGCGGAGGCAGCCCCGATGAACGAACGACGGTGGGTCGAGACGATGGTCCCGTGGCTCCGGAGAGGTCTCGCGCGCATGGCGCCGCGCGGGGGCGAGCTGGTGATCGAGACCGGCAAGCGGCTCCCCTATCGCTACGAAGTGAACGAGTACGCGGGGGACCAGCCGCACGCGCCGGTTCCTGCCGAATACGAGACGGACCTCCTGATCTACGACCGCGAGCGCGAGGACCGATGGACGCCGCGCGTGGTCGTCGAGTGCAAGCTCGGCAAGGTGTCGACGCACGACGCGCTCACGTACAGCGCGAAGGCGGCGACGCACAAGCAGGTCCACCCCTGCCTCCGGTACGGCATCCTCATCGGGGACCAGGCGCACCGCGCCATCCCCGGCCGCCTCGTCCGGCACGGCGCCCACTTCGACTTCATGGCGACGTGGATCGCCCGGGCGCCGAGGACCGTCGAGCGGCGCGCGCTCCTGCGCGTCCTGGCCGACGAGGTTCGCGCGTCGCGCCAGCTTCAGGAGATCCTCGGCTCCAGTCGCCAGCCGGACCGCACGCGGTACAAGGTGATCCACCGGCCGCTCAGGCTCGTGCGAGTCAACCGCGGGACCCCGTTCCGCGAAGAGGAGGAGCGCGATTGACGTGGCTCGTCGCCGCCCTCTCGCTCGCCGGGACGGTCCTCAACATCCGCCGCGTGCGGGCGTGTTTCCTGATCTGGGCTGCGACGAATACCGCGTGGGCGGTTTACGACTTCGCGCACGGCCTCCCGGCGCAGGGATGCTTGATGGTCGTCTACGCCGGGCTCGCCGTGTGGGGGTGGATCGCGTGGGCCACGCGCCCTACGCTGGAGCCGGTCGCGACCCGGAGGGACGCATGACGATCGACGCGAAGCTCATCGGCGTGGAGCTCTACTTCGAGGATCTGCCGCGGGCGCGGGCGTTCTACCGCGACGTGCTGGGGCTCACGATGCTCGACGAGGACGTGACCCGCTTCGCCCGGTTCGACGGGGGACCGGCGTTCGTGTGCCTGGAGCGCAAGGGCTCGGAGGACTACCCGTCGGCGGAGAAAGGCGTGCTCTTCTTCGAGGTGCCCGACCTCGCGCGCGCCGTTGCGGCGTTGGGGAAGCGGATCGTGAAGCACGAGCCGGAGGGCCGCCGCCCGTGGGCGGTGTTCCACGACCCGGAGGGGCACAACGTGCTCCTGGTGCAGGCGACGAAGGAGTCGGGGGATGCGCGCTAGGCCATACGAGGGGCTCCTCCCCGCTGACGCGATCGACCTCGTGGACGCGGAGCGGACGCCGAAGCGGCTCCGGCCGACGTGCGGCGCAAGGACGAGGAGCGGGAGGCCGTGCTCGGCGACGCCGGTCTGGGACGACGAGCTCGACCGGCCCCGGAACGGCCGGTGCCGGCTCCACGGCGGGCTCAGCACCGGGCCGACGTCGGCGCAAGGACGTCAGCGGATCGCGGCAGCCGCGGCGCTGCGCATCAGGCGCCGTCGAGAAGCTCTGCGAGCGTCCAACGACGACGCACCGCGCGAAGGGCGGACGTGACCTCTTCCGGGAGCGTCGGAGTCGCGTGCCGCAGCTCGTAGTAGCCGACGCACTTCCGCACCGCTGCGCTCGCGGATGCCGCGTCGAGCGCAAGGTCCGACCCGAGGTGCAGAATCCCATTCAAAGGCCCTGTAGGGGCGGTCCCGTGGGCCAGCTCAGTTTCGAAGGCGTTTCGCGCGGACAGCACCTCCGGATGTTCGATCTGGTACTCGCTGCTCGAATACGTGGCCACGATCGCGGGTCGGGATACCGGGAGGGTTCTCGCCTTCGATCGCAGGACGGCGAGAACTTGCGCGATGTGCTTGGAAGGGTCGCCGTAGCTAGTCAGCATTCCGGTGTCGCGGATCGTCGATCGCAGTCTCGCATCGTCGACGTCGTCCTCCGGGCGACGACGAAAGTGCTTGACCTCGATGCCGAATCCGGCGCCGCCGTGCGACGCTTCAAGGTCGGGTCGGTCGGACATCGTGACCGAGAACCCGGTCGGGGCGAGCGTCGCGGCGACGAGCCCCTCGATCGCGAGATCTTGGAGCACCTCGCTGCACCCAGCGTTCGAACGCAGTCGCGCTTCGTAGCGATCCCCTCCGGCGATGCCGAGTCGGGCGAGCGCCACGACGAAGCGCGGAATCTCGTGGGGCTTGAGCGAGCGCATGGTGGGACGTCCGGTGAGGCGCTCTCGCGCGAGGCCCACCGGATCCCCCAGACTACCCCCCGCCGGTCGACACTACCGCTGCTCGCACGACCCCGAATCTTCGGACTTGATCCTCTGGGAACCCACGCCCTCATGTGCTCCGCGCCCGCCGGGGATGGTCCCGGCCGCGCGAAAGGAGATCGACGATGGCGAACAAGAAGGCCGCGAAGGAATCGCCGAAGGCGAAGGAGCCGAAGGGCGGGGGCACGACCGCGCTCGTGGTCCGGATCCCCGTCGAGGCGCTGAAGTACATCGACGAGGCCGCGGGCGACCGGCCGCGCACGGCGTTCGTCCGGGACGTGATGGCGAAGGGCGACCCGAAGCTCGGGAAGCTCTTCGAGGCGAAGTAGCGACGTGCGTTCGGGGACGGGGGGCGCCGCGGTGGCGCCCCCCGCCTCGTTGGGAGAGACCGCCGTCGTGCCCCGTGGGCGAACGTGGGCGCCCGTGACCGGACCTGGCGGCCGGTGTGGCACCCGGCGCCCGGGGGGCGCGGAGACTAGGCGCACCGGGTCCCCGAGGGATCGCGATCTCGCGTCCCGGATTCGGTTGCTGCGGGCGGGAAGTCACGCCCTCATGGTCCGCGCATGACGAACACGAACCACCCCCCCGAAGGGGCGCGGATGCCCGACGGCCTCCACGCCCGGCTCCACGATCCCGGCCCGCGCGGCGAGTCGTTCCGCCGCGCGTACGCGCGGATCCTCGACGCGGTCGACGGCGACGAGCCGCTCGCGATCGAGATGATGACGGTCGACTGCAGCGACCCGCCGACGCTCCACGAGCTACGGCTCCTGGGCGCGAAGCTCGTCGCGGTGAAGCGCGAGGAGGAGGACGACGCATGACGGGCATCCGCACGATCACCGGTCCGACGGTCCTCCGCGAGGCGCGGGACTTCCAGTGCCGCCGCCTCGGGCTCTACGCGCGCCCCTACGACGGCACGCTCGAAGACGCCGTCCGGGTCGCGCAGGCGATCTCCGACGAGATGTTCGCCGAGCTCGGGAGCGAGGTCTCCAACGGCGAGTCGCTGATCTTCGTGACCGACGGGACGGGAAGGCCCCGGTGGAAGATCAGCCCGAACTTCCGTTTCGTCGTCGAGATTGAGGTCTGGGTGAGGGAGATGGAGGCCGCGCGATGACCGCGAAGGGAACCGTGCACTTCGCCGCGCGCCGCATCGTGCGCGTGGACGGCGACTCGCGCGACCTCATGGAGACCCACTGCGGTGTCCGGATGTCGCGGGCGGCGCTGGAGGACCTGCCGGAGGATGCGCCGTGGTGCGCGACGTGCGAGAAGGCGATGGAACAGCGCGAGCGCGAACGCGGAGGCGAGCGATGACCACGCGGCTCGGACGGACGCTGGAGGCGGCGCGGGCGCTCATGGCGTCGCGCGACTCGGCCGACACGACGCCGGTGCGCCTCCCGCACTTCGGCGGGCGGCCGGTCCGCAACCTCGGTCAGGTGGAGGCGGCGCTCCGCCACGCCGCCGGACAGATGGCGGGCGCGCGGGCCGCGAGGCGGAAGCTCCTCGCGGACCCCGAACGCGCCGCATGGCACCGGCAGATCCTCAAGGACTGCGTCGCGTCCGCGCGTTCGCACCGGCGCTGGGCGCGCGTGCTCGCGCGGCCCGAATGACGGAGGACGCCATGACGCTCACCGAACTCATCGAGCAACTTCAGGAGATCGCCGACGACCTCGGCGAGGAGGCCGCCGCGACCGCGGAGGTGCGCCTCGCGATCCAGCCGCGGTGGGCGATGGAGTACTCCCTGGGAGGAGTCGCGCTGAGCACCGACATCGAACCCGAGGATGAGAACGACGACGTCGAGGACGACGACGACGAGCCGCCCGTCGTCTACCTCGCCGAGGGCCGCCAGCTCGGGTACGCGCCGCAGGGGATCTGGCAGGCGGCGCGGTAGCTCCGGCTCGGCGCGCGCGCGTTCGACTTCAGCGCCGCCCCGAACCCGGCCGAGAGGGAAGAAGCCGGGCGCCCCGTAGATCTCAGTGAAAAGGGGAAAAGGGAGTTTGAGGTGGGAAGGGACGCCCGGCAGCGGAGATTGTAGCGGACCTACGCGGCCGCGTACTCGCCCCGCCCCTGCCGCTTGACCTTCCGGTCGCGAACGACGCGCGTGAGGACCATGTTCGCGTGGCTCCTCTGCACGCCGAGCGCCCTCATCACATCGGAGACGCCGAACGCGCGCTTCCGGCCGCTCGCCCAGGCAACGAGCCTCGCGGGGGGCGAACCATCTCCGTAGGCTCCGCCCGCGGCCCTCGCCCGTCGCCCGCCGCGGCGTCCCGCGGCCTTCGTCGCGGGCTTCCGACCGGCCCGGGCCGGGGCCGCGCGGCCGTTCGATCCGGCGAGGGAGAGCCTGAGCGCCTTGTTCTTCTTCAGCGCTTTGAGGACGTCTTCGGTGAACGCAATCGTGAGCTTGGTGGTCATGGAGGCCGTCTACCAACTCTCACGAAGCGGACGGTTGACTCCCGGCGACGTGAGCACCGGAGTATCGCTTGCGGATGACATCGAGGTCGACCAGTCTCCCGGTCTCGTCCGCGCACCGCCAGAAGGTCCACCCGTTCGTCGCGGGCCACTCCGCCTCGGAGCGGATACCGAGGACCGACGCGCGAGCGGCGGCGCCAGCGGTGGAGAGGGAGGCAAAGCTGCGTCCTGACCACGAAACCGTCCCGTCGTTCTCGACACGTGCGTTCAGCTCTCGACCCTTGTACGGCTTGACGAGGTCCACGGGGGCCTTGAGCACGCCGGAGTCGATGAGGTCGCGAAGAGTCACGTCCTGCGCGGGTTCGGGGCGCCGTTTGCCGGGAAGCACTCGGATCCCCGAGTCGCGATCGCGATGCCCTCGGCGTCCCGGGTCTGCGACGTCCGCGACCTCCGGGAAATCGAGAGAGAGTCGGCACCGCCCGAGCGACTCGCGGATTTCGGAGTCGCTCAGGTTCTTCGTGTGCTTCGCCAGCCACCGGACGACAACGTCCTCCGTGTCCACGCGGAGCATCCGACCGATGGCCTCCTTCACCTGCTGGTCCACGAACTGCGCGCGCCAGAGGACCTCGAGGCGATTCTCCTGGAGATGGTCCTTCGCGAGGAGGGCGAGGGTCGGCGAGAGGAGCGCGGACGGCTCGGAGACGCGGACGGTGCGGAAGAGCTTCTCGTCCGCCTTCACGTCGGCGTGGGTGTTGTAGATCCGGTACTCGTCGCCGTTCGTCAGGACCATCCACTTCACGCCCGCGACGACCGCGTACCCCATGATCTGGTTGACCCACCTCCGGTCGTCCAGGTTGTGCCCGAGCGCCTTCGCCTCGACGAGGAGGCGCGGCTTGCGCGTGAGGAGAAGCGCGTAGTCCACGGGCTTGTCGCGCGACTCCGCGCGATACTCGCGATCGACCTCCTCGGGATCCTCGACGTCCCAGCCGAGGGCGCGGAGGACCGGTTCGACGAGCGTGCCCTTGGTGTTCTCTTCGTTGAGCGGCCGTCGGCCCCGGTACTTCCCGATCTTGACTCGCAGCCCCGCGAGAGTCTGGTCCAGCGACTCCATGCCCGGTCCCTCCCGACACGCGGGATAGCAGATCGGCGACCTGTGGTCCAGGGGCGGGGGGCGTCGGCACTTGCGGCTACCCTGATGCGGGCCCCGCCGCGGCGTCATGAACCGCGGTCACGGCGCAGCGCTCCGCGCCGGGGCCCGCTTCCGATCCCGGGGCGCGAACGGAGCGCGCGTGGCCTTGCTGGATCCGAACGAGCCTCAAGACGGCAAGCGAGTCGAACGACCGCGCGGCGACTCACTCAGAGCGTTCGCCGACGCCGTGGCATGCGCGAGGCAGATCGTCGGCCGCGCGCTGTGGGTCCTCCAGGACCAAGCCGTGATGCCGACCCTTGACACGTCGACCCTCGTGCAGATCACGACACTCGGTCAGCGCTTCTACGAGGAGACCCGCGACGCGTTGGCCGGGCCAGACCGGAACCGAACGCCGACACTCGGACTCTCAGACGACGAGTTGGCCATGGCCGTCGTCGGTGCGGTCTCTCCGGCGCTCCGCGCCGTCGAGGCGCTCGCGGACTCCGCGCGCGACCGTGCCGGGTTTCCTGTCCAGTTCTCGTCGACCTACGGAATCGGAAGCCCGACTAGCGGGATCTGGATCAAGTGCAGCCAGTTCGAGGAGGCCCTGACTTCGACCGCGGCGTGGCCGCGACCCGACGACGAGAACCCCGTGGTCCTTCTTCGCGAGATCGTGGCGGACCTGGACGTGTTGGCAAGTCGGGTCGCGACTCTGTCGGCTCGGCCACGGCGAAAGCCGCGCGGAACGCGGCGCGATTCGTCAGGCGCGGCGGTCCCCGAAAGCTCGGGTTCGGTCGACCTTGGGTCGAGCACAGGATCCCGTCTCCCCCGCAAGGACGCACTCGAACGGAAGCTCTTCCCAAAGCTCGAGGGTCTCCGATGGGATGAGATCGAGATCAGGTTGGTTTCGGACGAGGTGATCAGCGTCCGTGCGCAGGAGCATCGGGACCAGTACTCGTTCATCGACCTTCGATTGGATGACGCTCGAACGGTCGGCCGCAACAGGCCGAGACCCATGCCTGCGGGACCATGGCGGGCGCTCAGGGACTTGGCGAGGGACGGCAGAGTAGACTGGGAGTAACCGTTCAGGCGGTTAGCAAGCGCGGCGCCGGCTTTCCGTAGAGCCGTGCACGGATGGCGGCGTCGAGGTAGGCGAGAATGTCCCGGCCTTGGCGGCGCAGCGTGCGGGCGACGGTGAGGATGCGCTCCGTGAATCGGCGTCCGGCGTCGCAGGACGCGCCGAAGCACCCCTTGCGCCAGAGGACGGCGGGGCGGATCTCCCGCTCGGCGAGATTGTTGGTGGGCTCGACGCCCGGACGCCTCGCGAAGGTCCACAGCGAGACGAATCGCTTGAGCAGGTCGTTGCACAGGGCGGCGGCCTTCCTGTCCGCGTTGGTCCGGCCCCGCCGCAGCGCATGGAGGAGTTCCCGGCGCGCTGGCGCCAGGCGCCGCGCCATCGAGGGCACGGCGAGCCTCCCCGCACCGTGCTTCTCCCAGGCGGAGAAGACGGCATCGACGGCGCGCAGCACCGCGCGCCCGACCCGCGCGGCGGCCCCGCCGCGGTCCACGAGTTCCTGCCCGTTCCGCTTCAGGTGCGCCCAGCAGAGCTGGCGCCTCCGAGGCGGATGGTGATCGTAGCTCGCCCACCGGTCCGTGACGATCACGCCGGGGAAACGCTCCCCGAGCAGCCGCTGGGATGCCGCGCGGCTCCGGTTGGGATCGACGAGGAAGAAGGAGGCCGCGGACGTGCACGCCGTCCACAGCCACCGCGCGCGACCGTACGAGGTCTCGTCGGCATGCGCGACCGCGGACGCGCGCACGGCGGCCCTCGCCTCCTCCCACGGCGCGGCGAGCGCCGCGCTCGTGCGCCCCTCGAGTGCCGACAGCGTCCCGAGCGAGATCTCCGCCTTGGGGCCGAAGAGCGAGACGGCCGCCTCCAGCGCCTCGCGCCGCGACAGCCGGAAGCGCCCGACCAGCAGGGCGAAGACCGCCTGCAGCCGGGGGCCGACCGCGCCGGAGGGCACCCCGGACGGGAGCGGCGCCGTAGTCACGACGCCGCAGCGCGGGCACAAGACCCGGTGCAGCAGGTACTCGGCGACCTCCGCGGGGGCAAGCGGCAGATCCACCACCTGGTGGCAAACCGGATCGAGCACGCCGCGCGCCGCGCCGCGCAGGTTGTCCCTGCAGAGGTGGCAGCATTGCGGACGCACCTCCTCCGTGCGATCGACGTCCTC
The DNA here is from genome assembly GCA_052388375.1 of Planctomycetaceae bacterium. GTDB lineage: Bacteria > Planctomycetota > PLA2 > PLA2 > PLA2 > JBQTIG01. The sequence continues at coordinate 8,769 of JBQTIG010000129.1, forward strand.
GGGCGCGAACGCGGGGCGACTGCTCCCCTTGTGGCCCGGCTGGCCTCCCGCCCTGCGCCCGCCGGGCTTCCGCGCTGGCTTCGGGCGTGTCCCGGGAGGATCGGAGGACGGAGGTCTCGACGAGTTCCGCGAGTCCAGCTTCAGACGGGCCTCCAGCTCCCTCACGCGTGCCTCGAGCTTCGTCATCGCCTGCTCATGCATCGCGTCCCGGATCGCGAGCGTCCGCTCCAGCTCGCGGCAGCGCGGGCACTGCGCCGAAGGCCCCACATCCTCATGGATCGGCCGAACCACCGCAAAGCCGTACCCGCCAGCGACTTACAGGGCTTCGCAGGATTGCGAAGGACCTGAACGATTACGAAGGCCCTTCACCGTCTGCATCCGGTCGAGCGCCAGCGCGGCGCTCGCGACGCCGGTCCCCGGGCGCTCCCACCGGCCGCGGTAGAGGAGCGCGATCGCGCCCGGAAGCCCAGGGCCCGTTCTGTCGAGCGCGAGCCACGGACGCCCGCCGAGGACCACTCCGAAATCGACCAGCCCGAAGACGAGCCGGACTACGCCGTCCACGGTCCAAGCGGGTAGCCCATGCGCCTTGGGCCCCCATCAGGAGCCCAGGGGCCGGAGTAATCACGCTCCGGCTTGGTGCCGGAACGGCCGAAGCCCGTTTTCCTGACCTGCACGAGGATCCTCGACCCGCTCATGGCGCGGCCGTTCCAGGGCGCGCTCCGGCCGCGGTTCGGCGCCCTGTCTTCCGTCCACTCATTGATCGAGGGCTGGTGCGGGTGCCCGGTGAGGACGGCCTCGTCGAGGACTGTCTGCCGCTGGGCCACCTCTCGGCGTGGCGCGCGCTCCGCGGCATCGTGCCGCCCCGCGGCCGCGCGCTCGAGACGGTGCCGCCGAGCGGAATCCAGTCCCGCGACAACCTCGCCTTCGCCGAACGCCTCGGCGTCCTTCTCCTGCCGGGGCGCGGGCTCGGCTCGGCGGCGCCGCCGCGCGGCACGTCGGCCTCGCCGGGCATGCGGTGGTCGCGCCCTGGACGACCGACTCGCGCCGCCCGCCGCGGCGGAGCGCTGCACCCCGAGGCTGGTCGCGCTCCTGCCGTCGCCCGTCCGCCTCACGAGCCGGACGAGGTGGGTATCGTCGGTCCGGTGCGCGCGCTCATTACCCATGCAGCCATCCTCCCGAGCCGCGACCGCCGAGGTGGGAGGAGGCCCTCCCCGAAGGAGGGTGGGTGTCGAGCACTCGAACAGGAGGAGCAGCATGCCGTGAGAAGCCGCGGCGTTCTAGGCAACCGCGAGGCGAAGAGACGACGGACCGGTCGGCGGCGCGGCAAGATGCGTCCCGCAAGGATTCCGTCCCGGACGGAGAGTAGGATCTCGGCGTGGGTCAGGGCTGGTTCTTCGAGCCGCGGCCGGTCGTGCGTCGGCGACGCGCCGTTCGCCCGACCGTCGATGTCGAACAGACGCTCGCCGATGCGATCCGGCTTGCCGACCGCGAGCCCGACGAGGATCGCCGCCGACACGAGCTGCTTCGGCTCGCTTGGGCTTGCGTGGGCACCGGGAGGGCGGGTCGCGCGCGCGCGCTGGCGCGCAAGATTCTGGATCGGAGCCCGCGCAACGCGGACGCGCTCTGCGTGTACGGACACTCCGCGATCGCGATGGGTCGGATCGACGAGGCCGAGAAGACCGTGCAAGAGTTGAGGCTCCTCCCTCAGGGGCGTTTCCCAGGTTCGCTCCGCGAAGACATCGTGGCCTTGGCGTACGCCATCCGCAACGCGCGGAATCCAAAGCCGGCCGCCGAACGCGTGCGCGCACCTCCTCGCGAACCGGCGCCGGAGCGCCGCGTCGACTTCGAGAGCCCGCGACGCGCCGTGGAACTGCCGGCGCCGCCGCCGAAAGAGTTGGGCTTCACGATCGAGTCCCGCGGCATCGACCTCGGGCCGGGTGAGGAGCTCGACCCGCGGGCGGCGCTGGCGGACTACCTCCTCCGCGCGGAGGCCGCCGGGATCGAGCGCCTGCGCAGCTTCGAAACGCTCCTCGCACTCGCGAGCGTGCATGGCGTGGATCGCTACGAGTACCAGTTGCGAACCGTGCGCCGCGTGCTCCGCGATTTCCGTGGCCGGGTACTCCTGGCCGACGAGGTAGGACTCGGGAAGACCGTCGAGGCCTGCCTCTGCCTGAAAGAGTATTTCCTCCGAGGTCTCGCACGGCGAGCGCTCATTCTCGTGCCACCCGGTCTGGTTGGACAGTGGCGGGACGAGTTGGAGGGCAAGTTCGAGCTGCTTGCGCGCGTGGTGGACGGCGATGAGGCAAGCGCGAATCCAGGGGTCTGGCGCGAGGGCGAGATCATCCTGACGTCCCTGGGGCTCGCCCGGCTCGAGAAACACGCGCGGCACCTGCGGGAGGTGCCGTTCGACCTCGTCGTGGTGGACGAGGCGCATCGGCTCAAGAACCGGCACACCCGCTCCTGGCAGCTCGTGGACCGCATCCGTTCGCGGTTCCTTCTCTTGCTCTCCGCCACGCCCGTCGAGAACAGCCTCGTCGAGATCTACAACGTCCTGTCGCTCTTGAAGCCGGGGCTCTTCTCGACCGAGGCGGAGTTCCGCCGCGCGTTCGTGGGCCACGGCGGCGACCGCCGCCCCCGGGACCCCGAAAGACTCCGCTCGCTCCTTCGCGAGGCCATGATCCGCAACACCCGCGCGCTCGCCGAGGCGAAGCTTCCGCCGCGCTTCGCGGCGACTCTGCGCGCGGAACCCGGGCCCGAGGAGGCGGCGCTCTACTCCGACGTCGCGACGGCGGTGAAGGAGTCGATGCGCGCCGGGAGGCTGCCGGCCCATGGCGCCGGAGAGATTCTGCGGGCCGCCGGAGCCTGCCCCGCCGCGGCCGGCCCCGCCCTGCGGCGCACGCTCGGCGAGGCTCTCGCTCTGCGCGCGGAGGCGATTCGGTCGCCGGCGAAAGACGAAGTTCTGAAGGATCTCCTCGCGAGACGCCGGGAGGAGAAGATCCTCCTCTTCGCGGGTCACCGCGCGACGCTCGCTCACGTCCACCAGGTGGTTCACCGCGCGGGGCGATCGCCCGCGCTCTTTCACGGAGGCCTCTCGGCGCGCGCGAAACAGGAGGCGGTGGAGGCGTTCGCCGGGGCTGCGGACGTCCTCGTCGCGTCCGACTCGGGCGGCGAGGGGTTCAACCTCCACCTCGCGAGGACGGTGGTGAACTACGACCTGCCGTGGAACCCGATGAAGATCGAGCAGCGCATCGGACGCGTCCATCGCATCGGACAGGCGCGCGACGTCTTCGTGTTCAATCTCGTCGCGTCCGGCACACTGGAGGAGGAGATCCTTCGCGTACTCGACGAGAAGATCAACATGTTCGAGCTGGTCGTCGGCGAGGTGGAGGCGATTCTCGGCCGCCTCGGCGACGACGAGAAGGAGTTCCAGGAACTCGTCCTCGACATCTACGCCGCGTCCGGCGACGCGGCGGAGCTGCGAGCCCGGTTCGATGCGCTGGCGAAGGACCTCGTGCAGGCGCGCGAGGAGTACGGCCGGGTCCGGCGCCTCGAGCAGAACTTCTTCGGGAGGGAGCTGGAGGCATGATCGCTCCGATCGCCCGCACGGACATCGCGGGCTTCGCCGCGCGCCTCTTGGAGCGCGAAGGCGCCCTCGTGGAGCCCGCCGGCGAAGGCGCTCTGTTCACGTTACTGCCCACGGCGCTGCGCGGGCCGCTCGAACTTCCGGAGAGCGCCGTTCTGCGCGTCGAGGGTGAAGCACGAGCGGGTGAGACGCCGCTCGCGCTGGAATCGCGCGCGATGCAGTGGTGCGTCGATCGCGCGGTGGCGAGAGGTCGGCGTGCCGCGGTGCGCGTGCCGGCGCGCCCCGGCGCCGTGAAGTCTGGCGAGACGGCCGTGAACTGGCTCCAGACGCTCAACGCCACGGTGCGGCACGCGTCGGTGCGCACCGCCGAGCTGCGCGTCGCCCTGCTCGAGTTCCGCTACGAGGCGCGGTCCGAGGAACGCGCCGAGGGCGGCGTCTTCGTGGCCGTGGAGCCGACGTTCGAAGCGGTCTCGTTGCCGCTCGCGCGCGCGTTGCGCGACGCGCTCCCGGACGCCGAACCGGTCGCATGGCCCCCGCACCCCCTCGATTTCGACACGATGACACGCGATGCGGACCCCACGGTGCGCGTCGAGATTTCGCGAGAGCTGGACATGTTCCGCAAGGCGCGGCTCCTCCGGCTCGAGGCCGACCGCGAGAGACTGCTCGCCTACCACGAGACGCTTGTCGCGGAGGCGAGTCGGCGCCGGGGTGGCGACGCGGACAAGGGCGAGGCCGCGCTCCGGTCGAAGATCGCCGCGGTCGTCCGCCGTCGCGACGAGCGGCTCGCGGAGATCGTGGAGCGTCACTCCGTCCATGTCGGCTATACGCTTGCCTCCGTCCTGCTCGTCTCCTACACGGCGTGCGTGCATGAGCTGACCGTGCGGAGGCGAGATCGCGAGATCACCGTCCCCATCGCGTTCGACCCCCTGCTCCGCGAACCTCTCCCGCGGATCTGCCCGGCGTGTCGCCTTTCGCATCACGCGTGGCACGTCTGCGACGAGGCGGGCCATCTCACCTGCGCGACCTGCGCCGCGCGCTGCGGTTCGTGCGGCCGCGTCACCTGCCGCGCGTGCCACGGGCCGAAGTGTCGCGGATGCGCGCGCGAGAGGTGACCGTCGCGGCCGCCCCGCTGAGCAACCCCGCCTCCAACTCCGCCCACCACGCGTAAAGCGTTTCGACCCTCGCGGCCGCCTCCGCGCGCCTCGCGGCGGCCTCGCGCGCTTGCGCGGGGGGCGCCGTGTGGATCGCCGGATCGGCCCGTCGCGCGTCGCGCGCGTGCAACTCCTCCTCCGCCACCGCGAACTTCGCCGGCAGCGCGCCCAGCGCGATCTGCTCGCTGTACGTCAGCTTGCGGGTCTCCGACGGTTTCTCGCGCGTTGCGCGCTCCGGCCCCGCGTCCCCGCGCTCTCGCGCATCGCGGAGGCCTTCGAGGAGGCTGCTCAGGTCGCCGGGGTGATGGCGGCCCGCACCGCTGCCGTCGAGATAGAGGATGCGCTTCGTCCCACGATCGAGGAACCAGCGATCGTGGCTCACGACGAGCACCGCCCCCTCGAACGCGACGAGCGCCTCCTCGACCCCCCGCAGCGCCATCAGGTCGAGGTCGTTCGTCGGCTCGTCGAGCACGAGCACGTCGCCGCCGCGGAGGAGCATCTTCGCGAGCGACCCCCGGTAGCGCTCGCCGCCCGAGAGTGGACCGACCGGCGCCTCCTGCGCCTCGCGCGGGAGGAGGCACCGCTCGAGGAACCGGCCCACGTGCACGGACGGACCGCGGCCGCCGCCGGGTGCGCGCGCGCTCGAGCAGGGGCGCGTCCTGCGGGGCGATCGCGGCCTGCCCATCCGTCGGCTCCGGCGCGTGGCGTAGCGTTGCTCCTTCCAGGCGAGTGCCCCGCCCCTCCTCGTCAGCAGCGACGACAGTCTGCACGGGGCGGGCGCTGAGCGCTTCGTCACGAAAGCCGACGGCGCGACACAGTCGCGCTGCGACGCCGGCCATCGACCGCAGGGCGGTCACGATCCCGCCGGCGCCGAGCGCTTGACCGCCACCATCGTCACGTCGTCCTCGTTGGGCCCGCGCCCGGTCCAGGCGGCGAGGGCGGCGCGCACCCCGCGCAGGATGGCGGGAGGCTCCTCCGCCGATGCGGCGGCCAACGCCTCGATCAGCCGCGCTTCCCCGAAGAGCTCCCCCTCCCGGTTGCGCGCCTCGGTGACGCCGTCGGTGTAGAGCAGGAGGAGGTCTCCCGGTTCCAGGACGGCCGGCGCTCCCGGCTTCACGGCGGGCCCATCCAGGATCCCGAGGATCCGGCCGGTCGTGCGCAGCGGCTCCACCGATCGCGAGGCCGCGCGCAGGAGCAGCGGCGGATTCTGGCCCGCGTTGCTCCACTCGAGCCGCCCCGTCTTGGGATCCACGAGCGCGCAAAAGAGGGAGAGGAACCGGCCACCCGACATGTCGGGAACGAGGAATTCGTTGAGCAGATTGACCGCTTCGACCAGGCTGCCGGCCGTCCTGAGAAACGCGCGCAGGAAGGCGCGAGCCTCGGCCATGACCAGCGCCGCCTGCAGGCCGTGGCCCGATACGTCGCCGATCGCCACCCCGAGCCTCCCGCCGGGCAGGTTCTCGATGAGGTCGTAGTAGTCGCCGGTGGCGTCCTCGCACAACTCGTTCATGCCGGCGACGGCGATGGCGCCCGCCCGCGCCTCCGCGGTCTCGGGCTGGAGCTGGCGCTGCACGCCGCGCGCGAGGCCGATCTCCTTCTCCTGCCGCTCCTTCTCCAGCGCGGCGCGGTAAAGACGCGCGTTCTCGACGGCTAGGGCCGCGTGGATCGAAAGCGCGGCGAGGAACTCCACGTCGTCGGGCCGGAACGGCCCGGCCTTGCGGTTGAGCAGTTGGAAGACGCCCAGCACCTTGCCCTCGCGGTTGCGGATCGGCGCGCAGAGAACCTGGCGCGTGCGGAATCCCGACTTCGCGTCCCAGCTGCGGTCGAAGCGGGGATCGGCGTAGGCATCCTCCAGCCGGATGGCGGCGCCGGTCCGCGCCACGGCGCCGGCGATGCCCTGTCCGACGGGGAGACGGATCTCCAGACGGTCGTCGCCGCTCAGCACCCGCGACCAGAGGTGCGTGCCGTCCTCCGCGAGCAGGAACACCGTTCCTCGCTCCGCCTCGACCCCTTCCGCCGCGGCCCTCAGGATCAGATGCAGGAGGTCATCGAGGTCCAGGGTGGTGTGCAGCGCGTAGCTCGCCTCCGCCACGCGCCGCTGCCGCGCCAGCTCCCGCTCCAATTCGGCGATGCGCCCCGCGTTCACCGCGACAGCCTATCCGGCCCCGGCGACCCCGGCAATGGCGGGTAAGATCGGGCGCCATGGTGCGGATCCGCCTCTTCGCGCTCCTGCTGCTGCTCACCGCCGCGCTCGGCGCGGAACCGCTCGAAGAGGCGGTGGAATCCTTCGCCAACTCCATGCACCTGCTGTCGGGGCGCCTCGCCGCGCGCGACCTGGAGGGAGCGGCGGCGTGGTTTCACGACGAGCTGGTGGGCACGCTTCCCGAGATGGAGTTCCCGTCGATGGAACGCGTCGCCCCCGGCATCCTCGAGGGACGCGCGAAGCCGGGGCCCCTCGATCACGCGATCCCGCGGGCCCGGCTCCTCGAACGGCTCGCCCTCTTCCTGGCGCTCCTGCCCGTGACCGAGGAGGTGCGGATCAAGGTGCCCGAGGCCCGCGCACGCGAGGACGGCTCCCTGGAGGGGACGCTGAAGCTCGCCCTGGTGGGCCGCGACGCCCTGGGCCGCCGCGCCTGGCTGAGGACCTCGCCCCCGTTCCGCGCTCTCCGCGACGCCGGGGGCGCCTGGCGGCTCGAGGCGTGGGGTCCGTCGCCGTTGCAGGCGATGGCCGCGGAGCGCGACCTCTTCACGGAGGTCGCGGCGCGCGCGGGACTTTACGACACCGACCCGCCCGTCACCGAACACCCCACCCTCGGCCTCGCGGCGTACGGCGCCGCCGCCGGGGATTTCGACGGGGACGGCCGCATCGACCTCGTCTGCTGCGGCACCCGCGGCACGCGCCTCTACCGCAATCTTGGCGACGGCAGGTTCGAGGACGTGGCGGCGGCCGCGGGCCTCGCCTCCATCGTCGCCACCGCCCCGCTCTTCCTCGACTACGACAACGACGGGGACAGCGATCTCTTCTTCACGGCCAACGGCAAGCAGAGGCTCTTCGAGAACCGCCTCCTGCCCGACGGCGCGCCGCGCTTTCTCGACGTCTCCGCCAAGGCCGGCGTCGGGATCGCGTCGGTCGCCTTCAGCGCGGCGGCGGGCGACGTGGATGGCAACGGTTTCCCCGACCTTTATGTCACCTGCTACAACCTGATGGGCCCCGTCCTTCCCGATCGCTGGGACGCCGCGACCAACGGACTGCCCAACCTCCTCTTCATGAACCAGGGCGACGGGACCTTCCGCGAGGAAGCCGCCGCCCGCGGCGTCGCCGACGCGCGCTGGAGCTACGCCGCCCAGTTCTGCGACCTGGACGGGGAGGGCGACCTCGACCTCTACGTGGCCAACGACTTCGGCGGCGGCTGCCGCCTCTACCTCAACGAGGGGGGGAAGTTCCGGGACGCCGCGAGCGAGCGCGGCGCGGCCGATTCCGGCCACGCCATGGGCGTCTGCTTCTCCGACTACGACAACGACGGTCTGCTGGACCTCCACCTCTCCCGCATGTCCTCCACCGCGGGGAGGAGGATCCTCGCGCGTTACGCCCCCGGCGCGCTCCCGTTCCAGGAGCGGCTGGAGGCGCAGGCCGCGGGCAACGGCCTCTACCGCAATCTGGGGGAAGGGCGTTTCACGGAGGTCAGCGCCGATGCCGGCCCCTTCGCGGGCGGATGGGCGTGGGGCGGCGGGTTTCTCGATATCGACAACGACGGCTTCGAGGATCTGCATGTCCCCAACGGCTTTCTCTCCGGGTCGAGCCTGGAGGACACCTGAAGCCTCTGGTGGCGCCAGGTGCTGGCGTCGAGCGAGGGCGGGGATCGCGCGGCCTCCCCGGAGAGCGACCGGGAGTTCTCGCTGCGCCTGGTGGAGCTGCTCAAGGCCGGCCACTCCTTCAGCGGTCACGAGCGGGATTTCCTCGCCTGGAACCGCCGGGACGGACGGTTCCTCGAGATTTCCGGCGTGACGGGCGCCGATTCTCCCTCCGATGGTCGCGCCGCCGTCTACTTCGACTATGACGACGACGGCGACGCCGACATCTTCCTCAAGGCGATGCATGGGCCCGCCCACTTCCTCTTCCGCAACGACGTCGGACAGGATGCGGCGTTCGTGCGGGTCGCCCTGCGCGGCACGAAGAGCGGGCGCGACGCCTTCGGCGCCGTAGTCCGGCTCAAGACCTCCGCGGGGATCCTGGCGCGCATGAAGAGCGGCGGCGCCGGCTACCTCTCCCAGAACGATCCGCGCCTGCTCTTCGGCCTCGGGAAGGCGACGCGCGCGGAGTGGCTGGAGATCGCCTGGCCCTCCGGACTCGTCGAGCGCCACCCCGGTCCGAAGGCGGGGGAGTCGCTCCTCCTCGTGGAGGGGGCGGGGGTCGGGCGTTGATCGGCATCCTTCTCAGCAACCTCGGCACTCCCGACGCGCCGGAGCCGGGCGCCGTGCGGCGCTATCTGCGCGAGTTCCTCTCCGACCGGCGCGTGATCGACTTGCCGCGCCTCCCCTGGTGGTTGCTCCTCAATCTCCTCATCCTGCCGCGGCGCGCGCCGAAATCGGCGGCGCTCTACAGGCGCGTCTGGACGCCGGAAGGATCGCCGCTGCTCGCCATCGGCCGACGCCAGGCGGCAGCCCTCGAGTCCGCCTTGCGCGCGCGTCTGGGGGGGGAGCTGCACGTCGCGCTCGGCATGCGGTACGGCAACCCTTCGATCGCGAGCGCCGTGGAGGCCCTCGGTGCGCGCGGCTGCCGGAGCATCCTGCTCCTGCCGCTCTATCCGCAGTACTCGGCGACCACCTCCGCGTCCACCTTCGATGCGTTCTCCGCCGCCCTCGCGCGGCGCCGCGACCTCCCCGAGGTGCGGGTCGTGAAGGACTATCACGACGAGGAGGCCTACCTGCGAAGCCTCGCCGCCGCGGTGCGCGAGGCGTGGGAGGGGGGCGGGGAGCCGGACCGCCTCCTGATGAGCTTCCACGGATTGCCCAAACGCTACGTGGCGGCGGGGGATCCCTACGAGGCGCAGTGCCGCGCGACGGCGCGCGGCGTCGCGGAGCTGCTGGGCATCGCCGAACCGCGCTGGGCCATCGCCTTCCAGTCGCGCTTCGGTCGGGAGGAGTGGATCCAACCCTACACGGAGGCGACGCTGCGCGCGTGGGGCGCCGCGGGGGTGGGCAGCGTCGACGTCGTCTGCCCCGGCTTCCCGGCGGACTGCCTCGAGACCCTCGAGGAGATCGCCCTGCAGGGCCGGGAACTCTTCCTCGGCGCCGGCGGGAAGCGCTATCGCTACCTCCCGGCGCTCAACGACCGCGACGATCACATCGCGGCGCTCACGGCGCTTGCCGAGCGTCACTGCGCGGGCTGGCGCCGGCCGCGAGCAGGGTGATCCCGCAGCAGAAGAGGAGCATCCAGAGCCCCGCGCTCAGGCCATGGAGGAGCGCAATGGGTTCCGCACGCACCGCGATGCGGGGCGCGAGCGCGTACGCGTTCAGCGCCGCGGCGGCTCCCATGGCGCCGAGGAGCGCCGCGCGTGCGACGCGGCCCGGCGCGCGCGGCGCCGCGACCTGCGCAAGCAGGCCGAGGCAGGCCGCAGCGATCCCGAACCGGTCGACGCCCTGGAAAATCGGCGCGAGGAACTCGCCCGCGCGCGGCGAAGCGGCGAGGAGGCGGAACGCGCGCGGCGCCACGAGCGCCGCGACGGAAGCGATCGCCCCCATCCAGAGCGCAAGGGCGACGCGCGCGAGGGGAGCGAGGAGGCGCGCGGGCATGGCAGCTTCGATTGTAGGCCGCCGGCCGCTACAATGCGCCCGTGCCCAATCCCGATCTCCTGAAAGTGCGCGACGAGATCCGATACCGCGACGAGGCGCCCACCACGAGGAAGCTCATCCAGACGGAGCGGACGATCCTCATGATCGTCTGCCTGAAGCCGGGCCAGGTGATCCCCCCCCACAGCCACGATCGGCGGGAGGCGTTCGTGCACTGTCTCGAGGGGGAGGTGCGCTTCACGCCGGGCGACGGCCCGCCTGAGATCCGGGCGGGAGAGGTGCGGTTCTACGACGGCGCCAGGGCGATCTCGCCCCGAAACACCGGGACCAAGCCCGCCGCCTTCCTCGTGACGCTGGTGCGCAAGCGGGACTCTTGAGCTCGGGTGCGGGATCTGGATACTGGGGCGGCACAGTGGAGCCCTCCCTCCCCTCCGGCGTGCGGGTGCGCGCGCTCACGATGCATCGCGACGAAAGGGGCGCCTTCACGGAGATCTTCCGCGAGGAGTGGCCCACGGGAATCGCGCCGGTGCAGTGGAACGTGGTCCGTTCGGAGGCCGGGGTCCTGCGCGGCGTCCACGCCCACATTCGGCACGCCGACTACCTCATCGTGGCCAGCGGGAGGATGATGCTCGGCTTGCGCGACCTGCGGCGAGGGTCCGCCACGGAGGGCTGCGCCGCGCTCCTCGATCTGCGCGCGGACGCGCTGCGCGCCGTCACCATCCCCGCCGGCGTGGCCCACGGGTTTCTCTTCCTCGAACCGTCGCTTCATGTCTACGCCGTCTCCGAGACCTGGAACCCGGAGGACGAGTTGGGCTGCCACTGGGCCGATCCGGCCCTCGCCATCCCCTGGCCCCTGCGCGATCCCCTCCTGAGTCCGCGCGACCGCGACGCTCCGCCCCTCAGCGCGCTGCTCGACCGGCTCGCCCCCCACCAACCCATCGGCGGAGCTTCTCCCAGCCGCTGATCGCCCCGGGACGCGGCGGGATCGAAGTCCGCGTCCAGCGCGCCACCTTCCGGAAGAACCGTTTGCGCCAGCGTGCGTCGCGGATGCGCGCGTCCCATTCCGCCAATTCGGCGGCGCGCCGCTCCCCGCTCCATCCCAGGCGTTCCGGGCTCGCGAAGTGAAGGCAGGTGGGCGCCGCGCTGCTCGCCGCGCGCACCCAGGTCTGCTCGAGGAACTGGTGCCACATGAACCGGTCCGTGGGGCGATCGTCCGGGGTCGTGCGCCAGCCGAAGGGAAGGCGGCGGTAGGCGTCGAGCGTGTGGGCCACGCAGGAGAGGGGAACCAGGGTGTCGTTGCCGAGGACCTGTTCGCGTGCGCTCGCGAGGGAGAGGTCGGCGGCCCAGGCGTGGAGCGTGGCGTCGGGCCGGACCGCCGCGGGCAGGCAATGCGCGAACTCGACGCGCGGGAGCGCGGTCAGGAGCCGCTCCACGTGATCGGGGAGCCAGAGGTCGTCGTCCGAGAGATAGCAGACGACTTCCCCGCGCGCCTCCCGCAGCGCCGCGTGCCGGTGGAGCTCTCCGTGCCGCGGGCCCTTCCGGTTCGGGAGATAGCGAAGGCGCGGCTCCCTGGCCGCGAGCGCTTCGGCCCACGCGTCCGTGGCCGGCGGGGCGCCGTCCCCCACCACGAGAACCTCGAGATCGGTCACGGTCTGGCGCAGCGCGCTCCCGACGGCCCAGGGCAGGGTCGTTTCGTGGTCGTGGGTGGGCACGAGGACCGTGACGCGCGTCATGAGGCGGCAAGCCCGGCCAGCCGGCGCAGGGCGGAGATCGTCTCGACGATCGCGGCACCTTCGTCCGCGCTGCTGCGGGGGGGCGGGCCCCCGTCGAGATGCCGGACGAACGCCTCCAACTCGAGAAAGAGGGGCATCGCCTGCGAGAGGGCGCGGCGCTCGATGGGCGCCTGGCCCCCGTCGGGCGACCCCGTCCTGATCTCGACGTGACCCGCGTAGGCGTCGTCCAGCACCGCGGTCCCGCCGCTGCAGTGGAGCCGGATCTCGCGGCGGTGGCGGTGGGAGCGCGCCGACAGTTCGAGGAGGACCGTAGGGCTTGAGCCCAGGACCCCGAGGAGCCCGACCGTCGCGCCTCCGCTCGTCTGCGCGAAGGCGGCGCGCGGCTCCGGCAGACAGCCGAGGACCTCCAGGCAGATCGCGAGATCGTGGGGGGCGAGCGTCCAGATGCAGTCCACGTCCGCGTGGGGGTTTCCCCACTGCAGGCGCGCGGTCCGCAGCGCGAACGGCTCGCCGAGTTCGCCCGTGCGCGCGAGGGACGCCAGGAGCGCTACGCCCGGGTGGTAGCGCCACTTGTCCATCACGAAGAGCCGCCCCGCCCCCCTCTCGGCGAGGGCCCGCGCACGGGCTGCATCGTGCGCCATGGGCTTCTCGACGAAGATCGGGATGCCGAGCGGAAGCAGCCCCTCGATCACCGCGGCATGGGTGGAGGTCGGCGTCGCCACCACCGCGCCGGCGAGGGGCGGGAGCTCCTCCGCCGTGGCGACGACCGCCGCCGCTCCGCCCTCGCGGGCCCTCGCCCGCGACGCCTCCGAGCGGGCCACCACGGTGACCCTGCAACCGAGGGCCACGAGATCCCGGAGGATGTGGCGTCCCCAGTTGCCGCACCCCACGAGGCCGACCGGGAGGGCCCGCGCCATCGCTCCGCCCGTTCTCTCAGGCGCGCCCGTTGGCGCGCGGCTCCCGCCCGAGCAGCGCGGCGGCCTCGGCGGAATCCCTCGCCCGCCGCAGCCTCTCGCGCCGCGACGGCTCGCGGGCGTGCCGCATGAGCGCCGCCAGGGAAGCGAGATGGCTCGAATCGGTGGGGGCGGCGAGCACGAACACCAGATCCACGGGCTTGGCATCCACCGCCTGGAAGTCGAGGGGGACGAGCGGCCGCAGCAGGACGCAGAGGGGCGCGCGGAAGAGCGAGTTGATCTCGCTCCTGGCATGCGGGATCGCGACCCCGTCCCCGATGCCGGTGCTCATCTTCGCCTCCCGCGCGAGGAGCGCCTCCACGTAGAGCCTCGGGTAGAGGAGGTGGCCCTGCATCGCGAGCAGTTCGGCGACCGCCTCGAACGCCTCGCAGACCGTCGTGGCGGGATGGGAGAGCAGGACTCGCGACGCGTCGAAGAGCGGCGCGGGCGCCTGCCGCGGCGCCTCGACCGCCGTCGCCCTCCGGCCGTCGGCGAACCAGCGCTCCAGCTCCAGGGGATGCACGCGCCACTGGCTGCCCACCCGGCGGGCGGGCAGTTCGCCGGTATGGGCGAGCCGCAGCGCGGTGCGTTCGTTCACCTGCAGGACATCGGCGACTTCGCGGAGCGTCAGGAGCTTGTCCAAGGTCAGGCCTCCAGGCGCTCCAGCAGGGCGAGAAGTTCGCGCCGGTCCTTGCTGTCGGCCAGCCGCTCCGCGTGGTCGGGATCCTTGGCCACGGTGGCCAGGGCCCTCATCAGGGAGAGGTGCTCCGGACTCGATGCGGGAGGACAGACCGCCAGCACGACGACGCGCACCGGGTTGCCGTCGAAGGAGGAGAAGTCGATGCCCTGATGGGACAACCCGACGGCGACGCCGAGGCGGTCGGCATGCTTCGTCTTCCCATGCGGGATGGCGAGGCCGTTCCCGATGCCGGTGGAGGCGACGCGTTCGCGCTCCAGGATCGTGTCCCGGACCTCCCGCTCGCGTTCGAGCGGCACGCGCCCCGCGACGACGAGAGCATTCAGGAGCTCCGCGATGACGGCCTCCTTCGTGGCTCCCCTGAGATGCTGCACCACGAGGTCGTGGGGAAACAGGTCCTTGAGCGAGTTGCGGTCCCGCCGCTTGCTGCCGGTCGCCATGCCTCAGGAGCGGGTGCTCTTCTTCTTCGCAGGGGCGCGGACCTGCGCGGCGTCGGGGCGCGTCGAGGGCTTGTGCCGCACGAGACCTTTCGGCCTCGCCGGAGCCTTGGCGGGCGAAGGGACGGGGTCGGGTCCCTTCGCGAGCGGACCGAACACGGAGGCGAGGTCCGCGGGCAGGCCGGTGAGCCGGACCGTGCAGGTGAGCTTGTTGGCCTGCCGGATGACGCGGTCGATCTCCCGGCTGCACACCATGGGGAGATGCGCCACGCGATCGAAGGAACACTCCACGCTGTCGCCCTTGCGCATGGTGAGCACGAGAGAACCGATGGCCGCGCCGAACCGCTCCATCGGAGGTTCGAGGATGGTGCCCGAGGTGGAGAAGACCGCGCGTACGGAACGGCCCTTTCGCATGAGTTCGACGTTCATTGGCGCCTCCCGACTCGAAAAACGGTGAATCGACAGTATAAACACGCAAATCGCCGACACAAGGGCACGGGGTGGCTATCCTGGCCCGCGTGCTCCCCTACGCGGCGTTGGCGCTGTTCCACTTCGAGCATCTTTGCGCGCTCGTCGCCACCGGGGCGGCCTGTGCGGCCCTCGCCGCGTGGGGCCGGAGGAGTGCGGGCACCCGCCTTCCGCGCGGACTCGCCCTCTTTCTCGTCGCGACCGAACTCGCCCGCCAAGCCTCCCTCCTTGCCACGGGCGCATGGGAGGTGACCTCGTGCCTGCCGCTCGAGCTCTGCGACATCGGGCTGGCCACCTGCGCCGTCGCGCTCTGGTCGCGGCGGCAGGGGCCGTTCGAGTTCGCCTACTTCTGGGGACTCAGCGGCACGCTGCAGGCGGTCCTCACGCCGGATCTCAGGGCGAGCTTCCCGGATCCTACGTGCGTGGGGTACTTCCTGCAGCACTCCGGGATCGTCGCGGGGGTCATGCTCCTGACCACGGGGTACGGAATGCGCCCTCGCCGCGGCGCCACCCGCCGCGTCTTCCTCTGGACGCTTGTCTACGCCGTCGCGATCGGGCTCCTCGATTGGGCGCTGGGTGCCAACTATTTCTACCTGCGCCGCAAGCCCGCCGGCGGATCCATCCTGGATCTCTTTCCCGACTGGCCCCTCTACATCCCCTGCGGCGCGGCGATCGGCGCCCTACTCTTTTTCCTTCTCGATCTTCCCTTCGCCCGGCGGCGTCCGACGTGAGGCGCGCGCCCGCTCGAGCGCCGCCGCGGCGCGCTCCACGCCGCTTCGCGCCATCGCCTTGCGGCGCCGGTCCGGGGCCAGCTCGAGGGCGGCGCGCAATTGCGCCAACGCGTCCTCGGGCCGCTCGCAATGGAGCAGGGTCTCCCCCATCTCGCGCGCCACATCGCTCGCCAGTTCGGGGAGGAGGAATCCGCTCGCTTCGCGCACCTTGACCATGCGCTCCGCGGGCCCGTAGGGTCGCTCGCCCAGGGCGATCACCTCGTCGCGCGTCAGCGTCAGGGTGATGAGCCGGATCCACTCTCGCGCGCTCGCGGCACAGATCTTGCTCGTCATGTCCTCCCGCTTCTGCTCCACGTTCGAGAGCGTGCTCTGCATCGTGGTGACGATGAAGCGGCCCTCCTGCGGGAACTTGCGGAGCATGTAGCGCGTCACATCGATGTAGCCCAGGGCCTCGGCCAGGCGCGGGCCCCCGGCCTCCCGGACCTCCACTACCGCGTCCACGAACTTCTTCATCGCTATCGCCGCGTTGGGCGCTTCCAGCGCGCGGACGGCCGCGCGTGCGTAGAGGACGCGCGGCCGCCAGCGAGACTTCGGGTAGGCCTCGAGGAAAGCTTCGAGACGCGGAAGCGCGTCCTTCTCCTCCAACTCCCCGGCGAGGATGGCGCGGTGGGCGGACGCGTACTCGTGGATCCAACCCTCGAGGTGCCGGCCGAGGATTCGATCCAGGGTGCGGCGCGCGGCCTCCGACTCGGTCCCCCAGACCACCGATTCCCGCGCGTCATAGAGGTCGCTCTCCTCCTCCACCCCCTCGCGTTCCCGCACCAGCTCCAGGAACGAGCGCCCCGGGATCGTCTCCACCGTCCCGTCCGCCAGCCGGACACGGACCTCGGTGAGGGACTCCCCCAACACCTCGGTGACGGTCTCCCTGCGGTACCCGCCCGTCGCATCGATCCAGCGGACATAGGGCTCCGCCGTCGCCGCGGCCGCGACGAGGAAGAGCGCGCCAAGGGGTCGCATCCCGCATAGTATAGGCGCGCGTGGAGATCGAGACGTTTCCCAACCCCAAGCCGGAGCGGGACACCACCATCGCGATCGAGTGCCCGGAATTCACCTCCGTCTGCCCCATGACCGGACAGCCCGACTTCGGGACGATCACCATCCGCTACGTCCCGGACCGCCTCTGTCTCGAACTGAAGTCGCTCAAGTTCTACCTGTTCGGCTATCGGAACCGGGGCATCTTCTACGAAGCGGCGGTGAACGCCATCCTCGACGATCTCTGTGCCGCCGCCCGTCCCCGCAGCATGGAAGTCGAGGGCGCCTTCCGCCCCCGCGGGGGCATCACGACCAAAGTCGTGGCACGGATGGCTTGACGGCCCCGGCCCCCCTCGGGAGGATGGCCCCCGGAGGGCATCCATGGGAGGAGAACTGGTCTTGAAGATCTTCCGCAGCACGCTCCTGGCCGCGGTAGTCCTGCTCCTCTGGATGGCCGTGCGACAGGCCGACCGGACGGAGAAGCGGGTCATCGGCGTGGAGGCCGCCGTGCGCGAGACGGAGCGCAAGGTCGACGAAGCGCTCAAGGCGACCCGGCGCGTGGCGGAGGAGTTGCGCGAGCGTCCCGCGGTCGCGAGCCGCGAGTCTGAACCGCGGGAAGGGGGCGGGGAGGCGCGCGATCCGCGGACGCTGCCCTTCTGGCCCGCGCCGGACAACATCCTGACCGATCTCACCCACGAGCCCGCGCCCCCGAGCGACGCGCCTCGGGGCGGGACGCTCACCTACTACACCCAGTCCAATCCGCGCAGCCTCAACCGCCTCGTCTACAACGAAGCCGAGCTGGCGGAACGCATCTGCGGGCCGGTCTACGAGTATCTGGCGCCGCGGTCGAAAGCCAACCCGGACCAGTACGTCCCCGGCCTCGCCAACCGCGTCACGGTGAACGCCGACTTCACGGAATTCACCTGCTACATCCGCAAGGGGATGACCTGGCACGTGCCCTGGCTCACCGACGAGGAGCGCGCCGGCGCCCTCGCGTGGCTGGCCGCGATGCCGCCCCAGCCGGTGACCGCGCACGACGTGAAATTCACCTTCGACGTGGTGCGCGACCCTCAGAGCGAATGCGGCGCGCTCCGCACCTACATCGAGGATCTCGAGTCCTACGAACTGCTCGACGACTACACGATCCGGTTCCGCTGGAAGCGCCCGAGCTACTACAACAAGGACAGCCTCCTCTACACCCTGATGATCTATCCCGAGTTCCTCTACGAGAGGGACCAGGCGGGCGGCCAGCTGCCCGGCGACCGCGTCACCACCACGTTCCCGCAGCACTGGTTCAACCTCAAGATGTGCGGGACGGGGCCGTTCCGCCTGGCGGAATTCAAGCCCAACCAGTACATCCGGCTGCAGCGCAATGACGCCTGGTGGGATCCCCGCAAGCCGGCCCTCGACGAGATCTACATCCACATCCAGGAGGACTACGACGTCCTGCTCGCGATGTTCAAGAAGGGGCAGCTCGACCTCTTCTCGCCGCTGCCCGCGCAATATCGCGCCGAGGTGCTCGAAAAGGGCGACATCTTCCGGATGCAGGAGCGCGGAGAGGCGACGGTGAAGCTCTGGGAGATGTTCACCTACTACTACGTGGGGTGGAACCTGCGCAACCCCGTCCTCGCCGAACGCGACGTGCGGCGGGCTCTGGGGCATCTGTTCCCCAAGGAGCGCGTGATCCGCGACATCTACTTCGGCCTCGCGGTGCCCCATGACGGGCCGGTCCATCCCTGGGAGTCCTCCTACGTCAAGGACCTCGAGAAGTTCGAGTTCGACCCCAAGAAGGCCGCGGCGATCCTCGACGCGGCGGGTTGGACGCTCAACGCCCGTGGCGTGCGCGAGAAGGTGGTGAACGGCGAACGGCGCGAGCTGACGATCAAGGTGCTCCACGCCACCCAGGGCACGCTGGGGCGCGACATCGTCGATCTCTTCGGGAAGAGCGCGCAGACGGTCGGGATCGTCTTCGAGGCCCGCCCCCGGGAGTGGAGCGTCATGACGAAGATGCTCGAGGACAAGGATTTCGACGCCTGCGTCCTCGGTTGGGCCAACAGCTGGGACTCCGACCCCAGCCAGATCTGGCACTCCGATTCCGCGCGGGCCGCCAAGGGGAGCAACCACGTCTCCTACATGAACCCCGAGCTGGACGGCGTGATCGACAGCCTCAAGACGGAGTTCGACGGCGCGAAGCGCAAGCTGCTCTGGGAGCGGTTCCAGCGCATCATCGTCGGTGACCAGCCCTACTGCTTCACCCTCATCCGGACGCGTTCCTGGTTCGTCAACAACCGGATGGGAAACCTCTACTTCAACAAGCTCCGCCCGCAGGACTGGTTCCTGCCCTGGATCGTGAAATAGCGCTCGATGCGGGCCTACGTCCTCCGGCGCCTGCTGCTCATGATCCCGACGCTCTTCGGGATCTCGCTCCTCAATTTCGGCATCATCAATCTGGCGCCGGCGCCGCGCTCCTCCAGCGTGAGCGAAGCGGGAGAGTTCGACCGCTCGTCGAGCATCGAGGCCAACGAAGGTGAATTCATCTTCCGGCGCACCTTCAACCTCGACAAGCCGACGTTTCTCAACGCGCGTTACGGCCTGGAGCATGGCGAGATCCTCTGGCTGCTCGCCACCCCCCTGCGCCCCTGGGAGGCGCCCAAGACGCGGCGCGCCCATCAGGGAGATCTGGACGACTTCGGCCGGGTCATCGTCCCCCACCTCCTCGCCGCGGGCGACGCGGCGCGGGACCCCGAGTCCGCGGAGGCGCGCGCGCTCCGGCGCGACTACGAAGAGCGCTGGCGCCGCGCGCGCCCGGGATGGCTCCGCTCCGACCAGGTGGCGGGCCAGGAGCCGCCCCCGGAGGAGGCCCCTCCCTTCGACGCCGCGGCGCGCGCGCGGCTGATGCAGCTCGTCTTGGACCGCCTCGCCAACAACGCCCCGCGGCGGCCGGAAGTGGTCTACGGCAGGGGGATGACGCCGGAGATCGCCGCCACCAACGCGGAGGTGCAGGAGGAGCGGATCGCGCTCCGCGCCATCTACATGGATCCGAAGTCCTCCGACCTGGACAAGCTCGCCCGCTGGAAGGAGTGGAAGGCGGGGCGCGAGGCGGAGTGGACCTACTCCTTCGGGGACAAGGTCGAGATGCTCTTTCTGCATACGCGGTTCGCGAAGTTCTGGAAGAGCCTCGTGACCTTCGACCTCGGCACCTCGTTCCTCCACCGCCGCCCGGTCTGGGACCTCATCCTGGAACGGCTCCACGTCTCGCTCGCGCTATCCTTCGGGGCGCTCCTGCTCGCCTACGCCATCGCCCTGCCCATCGGCATCTTCTCCGCGGTGGCGCACAACAGCTGGGCGGATCGCATCGTGTCGGTCAAGCTCTTCGCCCTCTACAGCTTTCCCACCATGTTCCTGGGGGTGCTCCTGCGCGAGTACCTGAGCGTGGACGCCGATCTCTTCCCGGTCTCCGGGTACGAGAGCCCCGACCACGGTTCGCTCACGGTGGTCGAGCAGTTCCGCGACAACCTCTGGCACCTGGTCCTCCCGCTCCTCACCCTCACCGTCGGCTCGCTCGCCTACTACTCCCGCTACATGAAGTCCGGCCTCATCGAGATCATCCGCTCCGACTTCGTGCGGACCGCACGAGCCAAGGGGCTGAGCGAATTCGTCGTCGTGATGAAGCACGCGGTCCGCAACGGCCTCATCCCGATCATCACCCTCCTCGGCGCGTCGCTCCCGGTGCTCATTGGCGGCTCCGTGGTCGTCGAGAAGATCTTCGGCATCGACGGGATGGGAAAGCTCGGGCTGGAGGCGGTGATGAAGCGCGACTACGCCATCATCATGGGGATCAACATGATCGCCGCCGTGCTCACCATGCTCGGCGTGTTCCTGGCCGACCTCTTCTACGCGGTGGTCGACCCGAGGATCAGCTACCGGTGACCTACGGCGAGCTCGTCCGCGCGCAGTTCGCTAAGCACAAGGGCGCGGTGGTGGCGCTCTGGGTCCTTCTCACGCTCTTCCTCCTCGCCACCTACGCGCCGGTCCTCGCCTTCGACGTGCCCTTCTGGACTTCCCTCGACGGGGCGCCCACGTCACCCTGGCTCCGCTCCCTCTTCGATCCCCGGGTGTTCCCTCTCGACGTCGACGTCTTCTTCAACTGGCTC
This sequence comes from Planctomycetaceae bacterium, assembly GCA_052388375.1. Classification (GTDB taxonomy): domain Bacteria; phylum Planctomycetota; class PLA2; order PLA2; family PLA2; genus JBQTIG01. The sequence goes on from JBQTIG010000129.1 coordinate 29,498, forward strand.
ATGGGAACCCTGCCCATCCTCTGGGCGGTGGCGCGCTTCGCCCGGGGCCGGAGGAGATCGCGCCTGCTGCTCTGCTGGCTCCTCCTGCACTTCGGCGGTTTCTTCGTGGTGTCGGAGGTGCGCGCGGACTGGCGGCAGGAGTACCGCGACTGGCCGACGGCGGTCCACGAGGCGAAGGCGGATGCGGTTTGGCCCCCCATCGTCCACCACCCCTCCTCGGGCCGGTCGCAGTTCAGCCTCTCGCGCCCGTTTTCCAGGGGCAAGCTCCTGGAGGGAGGCGAGGCGCCGCCGGACGAGCTCTGGCCCTACCACCTCCTCGGGGCCGACCATCTGGGCAACGACGTCTTCACGCGCCTCCTCTATGGAACGCGCATCTCCCTCACCATCGGGATCCTGGCCGTGGCCATCTACGTGACCATCGGGATCATCCTGGGCGCTTTGGCCGGGTTCTTCGGCGGCTGGTGGGACGACTTCCTGATGTTCGTCACCCAGATCGTCATGACCGTCCCCGCGCTCTTCCTGATCCTCTTCATCCTTGCGGTGGTCGACAAGCCGACCATCTATCACATCATGCTGGTCATCGGCGGCCTGGGCTGGCCCAACGTGATGCGTCTCGTGCGCGGCGAATTCCTGCGCCAGCGCGAAATCGACTACGTGAATGCCGCGCGCGCCCTCGGGCTCGGGACGCGGCGCATCATGTTCCGCCACATCGTCCCCAACACCATGGCGCCGGTCCTGGTGGCCGCGACGTTCGGCGTGGCGGGGGCGATCCTCCTCGAGTCGACCCTCTCCTTCCTGGGCCTCGGCGACCCGGCCGCGCCCTCCTGGGGTCGCGTGCTCCAGGGCGGGTTCGAGAGCGGCAAGTTGGGGCGCCACCTCGTCTGGTCCTCGGGCACCGCCATCTTCCTCACCGTGCTCATCCTGAACATGATCGGCGAGGGTCTGCGCGACGCGCTCGACCCCAAGCTACGGCGGTGAGACGGCCGCGGTTTGCCAGAAGAGCGCCCCCTCCGCCCGTTCCGCCAGGAGCACCGCCAGCGTCCTTCCGGTGTAGGCCGCCTCCAGCGGGAGCCCGTCCGCCGCCTCGAGCGCGGCTGCGACGGCGGGAGTGCGCTCGCCATACGCTCCGCCCGGATGCACGACGCGCAGCGCGACGCCGCCGGCGTCGGCGCGCGGGACGGCCGGATCGTGCCGCCGGAGGAGCGCGAGGGCACGATGCGCGCGCGCCCAGAGCAGCCTGGGAAACGCGGCGACGCGGTCCGCCGCGCGCACCGCCACCAGTTCGCACCGCGCGCCGCGCAGCATGAGCGCGGCCAGGAGGCCGCTCACGGTCGCCCCGCTCCCCAAAGGGACGTAGATCCTGTGCGGCACCTCGGCGAGCTCGAAGAGCGCCGCGAGGGAACCCAGCGCGCCGCGCGCCGAGACGCCCCCCGGCGGGATCACCCGGGTGCCGGGACGCCATAGCCGCAGGGTCTCCCGCGCGGCCCCCCACGCCCCCCCAGTCTCCACCACCCGCGCGCCCAGCGCGCGCAGCCCCGCGGTCTCCCGCCCCGCCGCCCCCCGCCGCACGAGGATCGCGTCGGTGGCGAGGCCGAGGCGCGCGCCGTGCACCGCCGTGGCGTAGGCGTGGCGCGCGGGCAGCGTGGAGTAGGTGAGGAGCCGCCGCGCGGGCCGCGCGAGAAGGAACTCGAGCACCCGCGGCTTGTTCCCGCCATAGAGCGGGTGGGTCAGATCCTCACGCTTGACGAGGATCGCGAGCCCGGCCACCCGATGCTCCTCCACCGGCGTGGGGCTCACCCCCAGATCGCGGCGCGGGAAACCGCGCAGGCCGGGGAAGCGGCGGATCAGCTCCTCCATCGACTATCGTATTCTCCACGCGTGCAGGTCCGGATCGAAGACCCGCCCGGCATGAACGTGCTCGGGCTCTTCCTGGCGGCGGCGCTCCGGCGCTCCGAGCGCCCTTGCGCTCTGGCGGGGACGCTGGAGGTGGGGGCGGGGCGGATGCGGGCCCAGGTTCGGTTCGAGGCGGGCGGCGCGGTGGTGACGCGGGCTCCGGGCCCCGCGCGGACCACGGTGACCGGACCGCTGCCCGCGCTGGTGGAGGCGATCGTGCGCCCGCGTCTCCGCGCGCTGCTGCGGCTCTCGGTGCGGGGGAGCCGGCTCTTCGCCTGGCGCACCCTCCAGGTGCTGCGCCGGTGAGACACGAACTGGAGGCGATCTTCGGGCAGGTCTCCACGGACGGCGCGCCCCATGCGCGCGACGCCACGGAGAACCCGCCGCGGACGCCCTCTTTCGTCGTGCAGGCGGCGCGGGAGGAGCAGGTGGGCGAACTCCTGAAGCTCGCCTCCGCCCGCGGCGTGCCGGTCACGCCCAAGGTCACCGGGCAGAACATCGGCGGGCTCGCGATTCCGGCGGAGGGCGGGATCGTCCTCGATCTCCGCCTGCTCGATGGCGTGGAGATCGACCCGCACAACATGGTGGCCTGGATCGGGCCGGGCGTGAGCTGGGCGAAGCTCAAGGCGGCAGCCGCCGAGGCGGGGCTCGTCCTGGGATTCCCGCTCGCGCCGCCGGATGCTTCCGTTCTTGCCTGCGCGCTCATGGACGGGCTCTCCACCATGGCGCTCGCCCACGGGAGCTTCGGGGATTGGGTCTCCGGCGTCGTGGCCTATCTCGCCGATGGCACCCGGGTGGTGACCGGATCGGCGGCGGTGAGCGGGCGCCCCCTCTCCCGCGGCCCTCTCCCCGATCTCACCGGGCTCTTCCTCAATTGGTTCGGCTCCACCGGCGTCGTCGTGAAACTCGGCCTGGCGCTCTGGCCCAGGCGCGCGCACCGGCGCCGGGAGGTGATCGCCTGTCCCGACCTCGCCTCGGGGGTGCGGCTCCTGCGCGCCGGCGGGCGCGCGGGGCTCTTCGACGATCTCGGCGCCCTCGGCTGGCCCGCGGCGCACTGGGCGCTGGGGGTGGGAGATCCCGGGCCGCGGGATCCGGCGGAGCCGGAGCTCTATTGCATCGCCGAGTACGCCGCGGACGAGCCGGACGAGATCGAGCAGAAGGCGCGGCGGCTCGGTGCGCTGGCGCGCGAAGCGGGCGCGGAACCGCCCATCCCCGTGGCGGACCTGTTGGCGCTCGCGCCCGATCTGGCGCCCTTCGCGGAGCTTCCCACGCGGCTCGGGTTCCTCATGGACCATCCGGGCGGCGGACTCACCTGGGTCGGGACCTACGGCCCGCTCGAGCGTCTCGAGGAGGGGGCGCGCGCCGGCACGGCGCTCCTCGAACGCGCGGGGCATCCGCCCCAGGTCGTGATGCGGCCCATGAAGGGCGGGCATTTCGCGGTGCTGCGTTTCATCGAGCGGTTCGACCGCGAGGATGCCGCGGCGACCGAGCGGGTGCGGGCGCTGAACGTGGAGGTGGCCCGCGCGCTCCTCGATCTCGGGTTCGTGCCCTACAAGTGCCCGGACGTGCTCCTGGACGAGGTCTTGCGGCGCATGGATCCGGGGTTTCGGGATCTCCTGGTGCGCATCAAGCGCGCCGTCGATCCGGCCGGAATCCTCAATCCCGAACGGTGGAGGCTGCAGCCATGACGGACATGTTCGGCTTGTTCGACGCGGAACACGGGACCTGGCGGGATCGACTGCGGTTCATCGTGGAGACCATGCGGGAGGTGAGCCTCCAGACGAATCCCGAGACGATGGTATCGGCCTACAGCCGCCGCATGCAGGCCACGATGAAGGCGCGCATGATCTCGCTGAGCCGGCGCGGCCTCGCGCCGCCGCGCGTTCTCGTGGCCCGCGACACGCTTTGGGAGACGCAGCCGAGCCCCTGGCGCGATCGCGCTTCGCTCCCGGTGCTGCACGGGGGGGTCCTCAGCGAACTGATCTACGGCAACGAGGCGCGCATCGACAACGCGTTCCGCTGTCCCCCGGGCGACCCCGCGGAACGAATGCTCGAGGGCTACGGTGCGCTCGCCGCCATCCCGGTCTTCGACGGGGGCGAAGCACTCAACCTGGTGCTCTTCCTGCGCCACCCGGGGGAGCGTTTCGACGAAAGCACCTTCCCCCAGCTTGTCTGGACCACGAACCTCTTCGGCCGCGCCACCCACAACCTTGTGCTCTCCGGCCAGTTGCGCAAGGCGCTGGCGGATCTCGACCGCGAGATGAAGCTCATCGCCGACATCCAACGCTCGCTCCTCCCGCGGGAGCTGCCCCGGATCGCCGCCCTCGACCTGGCGGCGCACTACCGGCCGGCGGCCGTGGCGGGCGGCGACTATTACGACTTCCTGGCGCTCGCCGGCGGACGGCTCGGCATCCTCATCGCGGACGTGAGCGGCCACGGGAGCCCCGCCGCGGTGGAGATGGCCATCACGCGCACCCTCGCGCACAGCCACCCGCGCACGGTGGACGCGCCGGGCCCGCTCCTTGCGTACGTGAACGACCACTTGGCGGACCGCTACCGCAGAGGAACGGGCACGTTCGTGACCGCGTTTTACGGCGTGTTCGATCCCGGCAAGGGGGAGGTGCGCTACGCCCGCGCAGGCCACCCTCCGCCGCGCCTCAAGCGCTGCAGCGACGGAACGCTCCTGAGCTTCGACGATGCCCGCGGCCTGCCGCTCGGGGTCCAGCAGGGCGCACGCTACGAAGAGGCGATCCTGCGCGTCCTGCCCGGCGACCAGATCGTCTTCTACACCGACGGCATCACGGAAGCGCTCAATCCCGACAACGAACAGTTCGGCCCCGCCCGCCTCGACGAGACCCTCGAGAACTGCACCCTCGAAGCCTCCGGCCTCGTGGACACCGTGCTTGGCGCCGTGGACGCCTTCTCTTCCGGCCGCGAACCCATCGACGATCGCACGCTGCTCGTCGCGCGCGTCCGGCCCGCCGCCTCCCCTTTCTCCGCACGAGAGGCTGGCCGCCGGCAAGACGACGAGCGTCAGACGATGCAAGGTCCCATGGAGCACGGAGCGGCTTCCATCACCGGGGATGTCGGGAGCGCGAGGATCCCACGCCGGCGCAGGCTTCCCAAAAGGGGCGGCCGCGCTTCCCTCGCGGAGGCGTTGCGTGCGCCGCGCGAGCTTCCCGCCTCGCGACTCAGGCCATCGTGAGGAAGCGGATCCTCGGCCCCGGCTCGAGGAAGGCGAGGGAGACGGGCAGGCTGAACCGGCGCGGCCCGGCGGCGCCCGGATTCGCGTAGAGGACCCCGCCCTTCACCTCGCTGTGCGGCTTGTGGGTGTGGCCGTAGAGCACCACGTCGATCGATGCGGCAGCCGGATCGAGATCGAGCGCGGCGAGGTCGTGGAGGAGGAAGATGCGCAACCCGTCGTGCTCCAGCAGGAGCGTTTCCGGCAGCGCGCGGCACCACGCCCCGTGATCGACATTGCCGCGCACGGCCGCGACCGGGGCGATTCCCTCCAACTCCTCCAGGACGTCCGGGCTCCCCACGTCTCCCATGTGCAGGATCCGTTCCACGTCCTGGAGCGCGGCGATCGCCTCCGGACGCAAGAGTCCGTGGGTGTCCGAGATCAGGCCGATCACGACGCTTCGGTTGTAAGCTCACTCCGCACGAACTTCATCAATTCGCCAACGGTGCGCGCGCCGAAGTCGAACCGCGCGCCCGCCGCCTCGAAGAGTTTCGGCAGGGGCTGCGTGTAGCCGAGGGAGAGGCCCTTGCGGTAGGCGGTCACGGCGCGGGCGGGGTCCTTGCGGAAATTGCGCCAGACCTGGAGCGCTCCCAGCTGCGCGATGGCGTATTCGATGTAGTAGAAGGCGTGGACGAAGATGTGCGCCTGCATGTGCCAGCGAGCCGCCTCCTCCTCCTCGAAGCCGGAATAGTCCACGTCGACGCGGAACCGGCGCAGCGTCGCCAGCCAGAGGTCGCGCCGTTCCGCCCGGGTGTGGCCGGGACGAGCGTAGAGCTCGAGCTGGATGCAGTCCACGGTGCTGATCCAGGCGAGGATCTCCAGGATGTGCTCGAGGTGCTCGCGCCGCGCGCGGGCGGCGGCCGCCGCGCCGTAGGGCCCGTCGGCGAAGTCGAGGCCCAGCAGCTCCATCGACATGGAGGCCACCTCGGCGAACTCGATCGGTGCGCTCCGATTGAAGCTCAGCTCGAGCGGTCGCGTCTCGAACACGTGGAAGGCGTGGCCCCCCTCGTGGAGCATCGTGTTGACGTCCTGCTGGAGCCCGGCCGCGTTCATGAAGATGAAGGGCACGCGGCGCTCCGGCAGCTCGCACATGTAGCCGCCCGGCCCCTTCCCGGGCCGCGAGTCCAGATCGAGCATCTTGTTGTCGCGCATCCAGTCGATGCGGGAGCCGAAGACCTCGTCCACGCGGCCCAGGAGATCGCGCGAGAGGCGGATGAGATCGTCGGCCTTCTCGAAGGGGCGCAGGGGCGCACGACCCTCCAGATCCACGTCCAGGTCCCAGGGTCGCAGCGCCGCAAGGCCGAGCTTTTCACGGCGCTCCCGGCGCAACTCCTTGAGCACCGGCAGCACGTGCGCCTCGACGGCGGCATGGAAGGCGCGGCATTCGGCCGGGCTGTAGGGACGCCGCCACTCCTTGAACCGATAGCCGATGTAATCGGCGAACCCGGCGTTGCGCGCGACGCGCTGCCGCACCGCGAACAGCTCCTCGAACAGCGCCTCGTAGCGATCGCGGTCCTGCAGGACCCGGCGGGAGGTGGCGCGCCACGCCCCCTCCCGCGTCTTCCGGTCGAGAGCGTCGCGGTAGACGCGCATGCGCGGCAGCGGGTGCCGATTCCCCTGGAACTCCACCTGGGTGCCGCCCACGAGCTTGCCGTACTCGGTCTGCAGCCGCGACTCCTCCACCTGGAGCGGGATGTTCTCCTTGCGGAACAGCTCCTGCCGCGTCCTGACCGAGAGGAGGTACTGGCCGTAGACCTCCGGATCGAGGCGCGCGTGATGGGGAGAGGCGAGCAGTCTGACCCCGAGCTGGAACGCCCGTTCCTGCAGGATGGGATCGATGGTCTCGACGAAGGAGCGGTAGGCGGCCTGCGCCTGCTCGTCGGCGGTGTTCTGGGTCGTGGCGATGTAGCGCAGACTGCGTTCCTGCTCCAGGGCTGCGGCCAATTCGTCCCCGTCGCGGATCCACGTCTTCAGTGCGGCGAGGTCGCCGAGGGGACGTGCCTGGAGCTCGTCGAATCGCGCGTTCACCTCGGCGGGATCGGCCGCCTGGAACGCGGCCGGCAGGTAGGATCGCTTGTACTCGCTCAGTTGGATCATGGTCTTGAGTCCTCGTCTTGGATCGGGTTCACCGGGCCGGCATCACGACGGCCGCCTCGAGCACCTTGCGGATCCTCGCCTCGACCGCCTCGAGGTGGCTGCGGGTCTCGAAACCGCCCCCGCCCGCCGCCTGGGCGCAGGAGGAGGCGATCGACGCCAGCAGGCTCCGCGCGATGTTGCGCGCGTCGCTCGGGGCCTCCTCCGCGAAGAGCAGCCCGATGAGCGCCTCGGCATGGTCCCCCTGCAGGTCGCGCCGGAACGGCTCGATCGCCTGGGCCGGCCCCTTCCGGACCTCCGCCCAGACCGCCTCCTTGATCCGCACGAGCAGCTCCCCGACGGTCATGGTGGGTTCGCCGGCCCCCGCGCGCGCCTGCGCCTCCGCGATGTGGTGGAGCACCGCCGGGGCGTGAAAGCGGTCGAGGAGCGCGCGACGGAGCGAACGCACCTCTTCGCGGAGCGGGAACTCGAAGGGCCCCTCCTCCTCGGTCCCCCAGTGGCGGAAGACGGCGGGGGCGAGCCGGTTGAGCCGCTCGGGCGCGAACTGGAGCAGGCCGGGCGCGAACCCCTTGGCCAGCACGAACTCCAGCGCCTCGCGCTGCCGCGCCAGGGGGACCAAGCGGAACGGCTCGCCCGCATCTCCCGGGTGGCGACGGTTCATGACGGTACCGCCCACCCATCGCGCGGCGATCTCGAGTCCCTGGCGATAGCCGCGCAAGGTCGAGAGCATCGCGGCGCGGTAGAGGCGGTAGCCATGTCCCGGCTTGTGGAGCGGGGCCCAGTCCTTCGCCCAGAGATCCTCGCACAGCCCGATCCGGTCGCGGCACCACGCCAGAGGATCGCTCCCGCCGTCGAACACCGTCGCCTCCGGATCGATGTTGGTGGGCCCATAGGTGTCCTCGTCGGTGGCGTAGGCGAGGCCGGGCTCGCCGCAGCGCGACGCGATGCGGCGTAGGGCGTCGGCTTCCTGCTCCGCATCCAGCGGGCGATAGCCGTACTCGATGGCCCAGTAGTCGTAGGGTCCGAGCGTGGGTGAGTAGTAGTAGCCCTGGCGCGCCGGGTCTCGGGAGATGTTGACGGAGTTGTACTCCATCACCGAACCCATGAGACCTTCCCGCGCCACGAGCTCCTTGTCCTGCATCTGCTCGAGGGTGAGCATCATGCTCGCCTTGAAATTGTGGCGCAGCCCGAGGGTGTGGCCCACCTCGTGCATGACCGTCTCCTGGATCGCCTGGCCGAGGTACTCCTCGAGGACGATGGGAGCGGCCGACATCAGGGCGAGGCTCGTCTCCGCCAGCGCGCATTCCGGCGCTCGGAGCACCCCGAGGGTGCAGAGCCCCCCGTGGCCGCACGCCTCATCCGGCGCCTCGGCGAGGAAATACCGGCCGGAGCGCGGCAGGTTGTTGCGCTCCAGGGACCAGAGCACGCCCCGCAGGTTGTCCGCCTCGAAGAGGATGTCGGCGTCGAGGATCTGGCCGGTGCGCGGATCGACGCGGCTCGGCCCCATCGCGCCGAAGGAGAGGCGGGAGGAGGTGATCCAGCGAAACGTGTTGTACCGCGCGTCCTCGGGATCCCAGTCGGCGTTCTCCTCCATCTGCCGCACCTCGATGGCGTCCCGGATGCCGATCCGTTCGAACGCCTTGTTCCATTCGAGGATGCCCTCCCGCACGTGCCGGCGGTATTCGAAAGGCACCGTATTCTCGATCCAGAAGACGAGGGGGTCGCGCGGCGGACTCATCTCCGCCTTCGGGTCCGCCTTCTCGATGCGCCAGCGGTTGCACCAGCGCCTCCAGCTGGTGAGCCCCGGCTGGCTGAAATCCTTGATCGCGGTCAGGAAGTAGCCCACGCGGTCGTCGGCTTCCCGGGGCCGGTAGTCCCCCGCCGGGAGGCGCTGCAGTCCGTAGTGGACCCCCACCTCCACGCTTCGCGAATCTGGCACCGTCTCGGCGTCGGCGTAATTCGAAGAGGAGAAGGCGAGGTTGGCCACCAGGCTCGCGTTGTCGGGAAAGCTGCGCGCGGCTCCCCAACTCGACGAGCTCTTGTCATGACGGTACTCGGCGCCCAGGGCGCCCTTGAGCATCTCCCCCACTCCGGCGAGGTCGGTGAGGAAGAGCGCCCCGAGGTCGATGAGGTAGCTCTCGCGGTCGGGATGCCGGGCCAGGACGGGAAACGTGGCCAGGACCGACCGCGCGTAGGAGTTGCGCACCGCACGTTCGAGGGGGCTGCCGGGGGCCGCCCGAAAGCGGGGATTCTCCTCGACGAGTTGGATCTGGGCGTCGGAGATCTGCCTCCAGGAAACGATCCGGTCGCTCAGGGTCATCCCGCCGAGCACGCGCCCGCGCCCCACCCCCCGGGAGATGCTCTCGAAGAGAAGGAACTGTGGGCCCAAATCGCCCTTGCCGAGTTCCGCAAGGACGGCGGAATCCTTGAGATGGAGGGTCAGGAAACCCTTGCGCGTCTCGGCCCCCTTCAGGAGCTCGTCCGCCTTCTTGCGGTCCGCCGCCTTGGGGTCCTCCTGCGCCGTCGCGGCCGCGCAGGCCAGAAGCATGAAAGCAATCGCCCTCATCGAAGGTCTCCCGGGAATCGGGAGAGTCTAAAGCAATCGGAGGGCCGCTGCGACCGCGAGCGGCAGGGTGAGGTTGTCGAGCTTGCTGCCGGAGAGGGCCTCGGCGAGGGTGGCCGCGACGCCCCCGAGTAGGGCGCGGGGCCATCCCACGAAGAAAGCGCAGGACGCCGTCGCGGCGCACAGGCAAGCCAGACTCCCGGCCAGGGAGACGCGCCCGAAGCGGGGCGAGCGCACGCTTGTGCCGATCAGGGCGGCCAGGGGATCCCCCAGCGCCAGGGAGAGGATCGCCGCGCAGGCGATCGCTTTCGGGAAGAGCGCCGCGGCCAGCGCGCAGCCGGCGAAATAGAGGGTGGAGCCGTTGACTCCAATGAAGTCCTTTGGATCCAGGATGGCGCGGAAGCTGGCGCGAAACAGGGCGTCGAAACGGGACGAGAGGCGGCGCCCGAAGTCGGCGGCAAGGAGGAGAAGGGCGAGGCCTCCCAGGATGCCCGCGACGACCGCCCTGGGGATGCCCGTCGATGCATAGACGGCGGGGATGATCGCCCCGCTGATGTGGTAGGCCTTCCGGGCGAGCATGGCCGCGATGATCGGATTCCGCACGGCGATGTGTGACCTTTTCGCTACCCGGTAACCCCCGCAGGGACACCGAGGATTTCGGGCCATGATCCTAACTCAATGAGCACTATCGACTTACGAGTTTTATCGAGAGCGCGGCTGCTCGGCACCCCGATTGCTTCGTATCGTAGATCATGAAGCGCTACGACCGAATCTCCCCTACGCCGGAGGCAGGCAGCGGCCAGGCCTCCACGAACGGCGGCTCCGGCCGTACGCGCAAAGCAGGAGGCACCAGGCCGATCCGCCTTTTCGCGATGACCTACTGCGAGGGGTGCGGCGAGGCCATCCCGGTCCGCGCCCTCGCCTGCTTCAAGTGCGGGACGAAGAGCTCGGCCGGTCGCAAGAGGATCCGCGTCCTCTTCTGCTCCACCTGCGGCAAGGACTTCCCGCGTCGCGCCCTCGCCTGCTTTCACTGCGGCCATCCCAACCCCAACCGGCCCCTGGTCAGCGGCTACGAGGGGTCGTAAAGGCCTCGCGCAGGCGGCGGCCGGTCTCCGTCCAGGAGAATTGGCTGCTGCGCTCGATCCCGCGATTCTTCAGGTCGATGCGTGCCCGCTCGTCGTGAGCGAGGTCGACGAGGCACTCCGCAAACGCCCCTTCATCCCGGCTCGGTGCGAGCCGGACCGCCTCGCCCCCGACCTCCCGATGGGCCGCTATGTCGCTCGCCAAAACGGGGCACCCGCACGCCATCGCCTCGAGGACCGGGAGGCCGAAGCCCTCATAGAGAGAGGGGCAGACGGTCAGATCGGCGCGGCGATAGAGAGCGCCCAAGATGCTCTCCTCCGCGTGGCCGAGGAAGTGGACCCGCGAGGAGAGTCGCCCGAGATCGGCCGCGGCGATCGCCTCCCGGCCCGCCTCTCCCGCTGCGCCCGCCATCACCAGATGGTGCGGGAGCCGTGACGATGCCAGCCCGAACGCGCGGAGCAGGAACGGGATGTTCTTGCGCCTCTCGAGCGTGGAGACACAGAGCAGATAGGGGGCGCCCTGGGGAATCGCGGGAGGGACCCCTGCGTCGCCGAGCGGGAGCATGCGCGCCGCGAGGGGCACGACGTGGATCTTGCGCCGGGGGAGGATGCCGTGCCTCAGGATCTCGGCCGCCACCGATTCGGTCGGCGCGACGAAGAGATCGGCGAAGCGGGCGCAACGGCGCAGGTGCCGGCGCGCCCGCCTCACCTGACGCGGCCGGTAGAGCTCGGGGTGGGTGAGACGCCCCACGTCATGGATGAACGCGATGTTGGTCGCGTGGCGCGTGGGCGGCAAGACGTAGTTGGTGCCGATGAACACGTCGATGGGCCCCACCATCCGTTCGACCTTGGGCCAACGAAGAAGGTCGAGCAGGACGGAGTTGAGTGCGCGCGGAAACCAGTTCCGCACGAGCCGGATGCCGAAATCGGGGAGGCCGTTCACGAGGCTCCGGTACCCCGATACAAGGCCCACGACCTCGTCCCCCGATTCCTGGGCCGTGCGCACCAGCATTTCGGTGAAGACGCCGATCCCGGTCCGCGACCGGAGCAGGGGGGTGGCGTCGATCCCTATTCGCAATGCGCCTGGGATCATAGCCTTTCCCCCTCCTCCAAAAAGTATTGTGTCCGCCGGCAGGTGGCCCCGCCGGCGGACACGGAGGTAAGGGAGGGTCGAGACTGTCTGTTCTCTTGAGTTCCCGCAGCCTTGTCTGCCGCGGTCAACTGCACCCTACATCGCCCCCATGGCGCGTCAAACCAATGCGACCAATAAACCGAAAATGACGCCAATCAGGCTTCATTGGACGCTACCCGTGGCTCAGAGAAACCGGGAGGTAAGCCCATCGTGCGGCCTGGCAGGCCGACTGAAGCTCTTCGGCACTCGCCCAGAGCCGTCTCGGAATGAGACGACCAGGGACGGCATCCTCGATCCGTTCGCATGCGAAGGGCCACGGCCGCAGCGCGCCGCCCTCCAGGCGAAACCCGGCCGGGAGCCCCACACCCCCCTCCGGCCCGCAGAGCAGGTGGAGGGAGAGGGAGTCGCAAAACTGCAGGACCGCCAACCCGGCTGCGGCTGCGGCGGGATCGACTCCGATCGACCAAACCGCCTGCTGCTCCGCCTGGTCACGGGCGAAGGAGGCCGAAAAGGCGGAGAAGTGTCTGCTCACGAGGAGGCCCTCGAAGCATCCGGAAGTCCGTGCGATTGCGATGGAACGCCGCCACGCGTCCGTCGTGGCGCCGGCCGGGTGGTCGAAGACATGGGGCGGCCGCCCGTCCGCGAGAGGCTCGGGACTCTCATCGATCAGCGGCCATCCGGCGTCATGGAGGGCCACCGCGCGGAGGAGCGCATCGCGCGGCTCGGGCAGGTCACGAAGAAGCAGCGCAAGACGCCCCGCGTGGGCGGCGTGCATGGCCTGGGAAATGAGGAGATCGCCGGAGTCCAGCCCTCGCCGGATCATCCGCCGCCGCGCTGACGGCCACCGCCTGCGAAGGGGCTGTCGCCGCCCGCGCCCATGAACTCCATTCGCCCGCGGCCGCCGCCAAGCGTCTCTTCCGCGACCTTCTTGGCGTCGGGCGCCGGAAGGAACGCCTCCAGCTCCTTCTGCGTCTCCGCGCGCAGCGCCTCGAACTCCACCCTCACCATCTCGGCCCGCTGCTCGCGCGGAAGCTCGCGATTCTGCGGATTGGCGAACGCCGCCCGCCAGAGCTCGGGGATCTTCTTTTGGGCCGTGAGCACCGTCTTGGCCGCGCGAGTCTTCTGGGAATCGCTCATCGCCCCGATCGCGCTGCGCTCGATGAGGCGGTCGATCTGGTCGATCACGCGCTGCCCCTGGTCATCCTCCCCGTTCAACTCGATGGCGCGCCGTACGTTGCGCCGAAAGACATCCATGGCCGCCGAGGGCAGTTCCGCCTGCGTGGCCGCGCCATCCACGGCGGCCGGGGCCTCCGAGGCGCGCGCCGCGGGCGCATCCGCCGGTGCGGCCACCGCGCCGTCGCTCGACGCGGCCGGCGCCGTCCGCTCCCCGGCAGGCACGGCGGAGGCGAGCCGGCGCAGCTCCGCCTCCAGGAACTGGACCCGCGCGGCCATGGCCGAATCGGGCTCCGCGCTCGCGCGGCTGGAGGAGGAGCGGGTGGCGCCCGCGAGCTTGTCCTGCAGCTCCTGCTGCTGGACGAAGAGGAGGATCACGCCTCCAAGGGAGAGGGCCGTGGTCAGTACGAGAAGGGGCGCAGCTTTCATGGAATCTCCTGGGACAGACTATTAATGGTCTCGACCAGGGCTGGGTTTCGTCGGAAAACGAAATCTTGCCGGAGGATCCTGCCGGCCACCCCCATGGCCTGGGGGGAGGCGTAGGCCTTGGAAAAGTGCTCCAGGAGCTCCGCGCGGGCCCGGTCGTCGCTCCCCAGCGCCGCCGCGAGGCGAGCCCGGGCCAGGGCGTAGGACCACTCCGGGGGGGCGGCGGGGGGGGCGGGGAGCCGGCCCGCGGCGGCCATGAGCAGCTCCGACTCGACCGATGCGCGCGAGATCCGCTCCACCTCGTCGAGGGCCGCTTGCGCCTCCCCGCTCCGCCCGAGCGAGAGGAGGAGCAGCGCCCGGTCCCTGGCGCAGGGGGCGCTCGGGGCGGCTTTCATGGAGTCGCTGAGGAGTTCCAGGGCGCGCTCCTGGTTCCCTTCCGCCAGGGAGCAGAGGCCGAGACCGTGCAGCGCTCGCGCCCGCGACCTCCGGAGCGAGTTCGCAAAGAGCTCCCTCGCCCGGGGGATCTCGGCGTAGGCGGAGAGGAGGAGGTGGCCGAGGCGCAAGGAGACCTCCGGCTCCCCGGGGGACCAGAGGTGCGCCTCCTCGAGATAGGCGCGCGTCTTCGCCCAGTCCGGGATGCGCTCCGCCACCCGAGCCTGGTAGATGCGATCGCGCACCATGGAGGAGGGCGGCGCCTCCGGCGAGCGGCAGGCGGCCATCCCCAGGAAGAGCAGGAGCCCCGGTCGCACCCGCGTATCATCCACGCCGCATGGCCGGTTTGCTCTTTCTGCTGTTGGCGCCGGAGTTCGTCGACGTCGCGGGCGACCTGGGTCTCAAGGGCGTACCCGCCGGCCGCTGCACGTTCGTGGATCTCGACGACGACGGCCATCTCGACGTGGTGCTGGATCGGCATCGGGTCTTTCTCTGGCGCGACGGCAGGTTCTCCCCCGCCCCCCCCCTCCCCTTCGCGCCGGAGGTGGCGCTCTTCGCCGACTTCGACGGCGACGGTTTTCCCGACTGCTTCGCCGGCGTGGCCTGCGAGCCCGAGAACCCCGCCTGGAAGGACCACGGCCGCTCCAACACGATCTTTCTCAATGACGGGAAGGGGGGCTGGCGTACGCTCGACCCCCAGATGCCCCGCACCAGCGTCGTCGCCGCCTGCGCCGTAGACACCGACCGCGACGGGATCCTCGATCTCTTCGTGGGGTCGAGCTACGTCGTCTACGGGTCGCTTCCCTCGCATCCCGACCGTCTCTATCGCGGCAAGGGCGACGGCACGTTTCTCGACGTGACCGAGAAGGCGGGGCTCCTCACCGTCGCCGAACCGGGACGGCGCGACTCGAGCAAGCCGACCTACGGGGTCACCCACGGCGACTGGGACGGCGACGGTTGGCAGGACCTCTGGGTCTGCACCTACGGGCGCCAGTGGAACTTCCTCTGGCGCAACAACGGGGACGGCACCTTCACCGATGTCGCGGAGAAGACCGGATTCGACGGCGACGCCGACCGGTCGGGCCGATACACCGACGAGGTGAAGGAGATGTTCCGGCAGCGCGGGATGGAGCGCGAGGACGAAGCGCCCTTCCGCGCCAACGGGAACACGTTCGACTGCGCGATCGCGGACTACGACAACGACGGGGACATGGACTGCATCCTGGCCGAGATCACGCACTGGTGGGCGGGGCCGTCGAGCGATCCCACGAGCCTGCTGGTGAACGGCGGAAGGGGGGCGGGGTTCCGGTTCGAGCGGCGCCCCGACGCCTTCGCGCGCCGGCATGCCGATGCGCGCTGGAACCAGGGCGACCTGCACGCCGCCTGGCTCGACTTCGACAACGACGGGCTCCTGGACGCGCTCGTCGCCAGCAGCGACTATCCCGACCGGCAGGAGCTCAAGCTCTACCGCCAGAAGCCCGACCACACCTTCGAGGCGGCCCGGCTCTTCGACTGGGAGGGCGCGGGCCAGCTCAGCGTGGCGGACTTCGACGGGGACGGAGACCAGGACATCCTCGTGGGACGCAGCCTGATGCGCCTGCCGGCCGAACGCGCGGAGGCGCTCGGCCCCTCCTGCGCGCTCTTCCGCAACGAGGCGGCGGGCCGCAACCGCTGGCTCACGGTGGCGTGCCGCGGGAAGAGCGCGAATCGCCACGGAATCGGCTGCCGGATCCGCGTCACCACCGCCGACGGGGTGACGCAGACCCGCGAGCTCCGCTGCGGGCTGGGCCACGCGGGTCACGACGACCCCCCCCTCGGGCATTTCGGCCTCGGCCGTCACGCGCGCGCCGAGCGCGTGGAGGTCGTTTGGCCCGACCGTGCCGGCTCGGCCACCCTCCTGGAGCGCGTGGAGGCGGGGCGGCGGATCGTGGTGGAGCAGTAGCTGCGATTGACGATCCGGCCGATCCTTCCCTACAATCGCCGCCCGAGGAGAACGACACTGCGCACCCTCATCGTTTCTTTCGCTCTCGCCGCCCTTCTCGCCACCGGCGCCGCCTGCTCCAGGAAGAGCGGCGATCCCCTGGTGATCAAGCTGGTCTCGAGCCTGCCCCGCACGGGAAGCGCGAACGCGCAGACCACCACGATCGTGAACGGGATCCGCATGGCCATCGACGAGGTGGGCGGAAAGGTCGGGGAGTTCAAGATCGTCTACGAGGACTGGGACGACGCCTCCCCGCAGCGCGGCAACTGGGACGCGGCCATCGAAGCGGCCAACGCCGACCGGGCCATCAAGGACGCCGACGTGATGGTCTACCTCGGCACCTACAATTCGGGGGCGGCCAAGGTCGCCATCCCCAAGCTCAACCAGGCCGGGCTGGCCATGATCTCGCCGGCCAACACCGCGGTCGGTCTCACCAAGCCGGGGAAGGGGGAGGCGAACGAGCCGGAGATCTACCGGCCCACCGGCAAGATCAACTACTTCCGCGTGGTGCCCGCCGACGATCTCCAGGGGGCGGTGGGGGCGGAATGGGCCCATGCGCTGGGCGCCCGCAAGGTCTTCGTCCTCCACGACCGCGAGCTCTACGGCAAGGGCATCGCGGACATCTTCAAGCAGCGCGCGGTCGAGCTGGGCCTGGAGATCGTGGGCTACGAAGGAACCGACGCGAAGGCCTCCAACTACAAGGCGCTGGCGACCAAGATCAAGGCGACCGGCTGCACGCTGGTCTACTTCGGAGGCACCACCCAATCCAACGCGGGGCAGCTCGCCAAGGACCTGCGCGCGGGCGGGTTCGACGGCATGTTCATGGTGCCCGACGGTTGCTTCGAGAAGGCGTTCATCGACTCCGCCGGGGCGGAGAACCTCAACGACAAGACCTACGTCACCTTCGGCGGCGTGCCCGCCTCGCAGCTCAAGGGCAAGGGGGCGGACTTCTACCGCGCCTACAAGGAGCGATTCCAGAGCGAGCCGGAGGTCTACGCGGTCTACGGCTACGAGGCCGCCAAAGTGGCCCTGGACGCCATCGCCCGGGCCGGGAAGAAGGATCGGGCGGCCATCATCGCGGCCATCGCCGCCACGCGCGACTTCGAGGGGGCGCTGGGCCGCTGGTCCTTCGACGAGAACGGCGACACGACGATGCGGACCATGAGCGGTCAGATCGTGCGGGGCGGCGACTTCCAGCTCCTCGAGATCCTGGGCGGTAGCGAGTGAGGATGGCCGCCCCCGCGGCCCCCCCTCCCGGCACTCCCCTCGTCGCATGACCCCTTTCGAAGTCCTCGTCCAGCAGCTCGCGACGGGACTCTCGAACGGGATGATCATCGCGCTGCTCGCGCTCGGCTACACGATGGTCTACGGCATCGTCGAGCTGATCAACTTCGCCCACGGCGATCTCTTCATGCTCGGCACGTTCCTGGCGCTCACCCTCGTGGGCGTGGTGGGGCTCGACCAGGCCGGCGCCTCCTCGGGGGCGACCTTGGGCACCCTGGCGCTCCTCTTCGTCGTCGTGCCCGCGTTCTGCGCCGGCCTCAATTGGGGGGTGGACCGGCTCGCCTACAAGCCGATCCGCTCGGCGCCGCGGCTGGCGCCCCTGGTGGCAGCCATCGGAGTTTCGTTCGTCTTCGTGAATCTCGGCCAGTTCTGGGGCGGACTCCCAATGGACGTGTTCGGCGGAGGGCGCGCCGCCGCGGCGCCGAAGAACTTCCCCGCCCTGGTCTCCAACGCGAACCTCCTCGAAGGACTCGGGATCTCCACGGCGGTGCGTTTCACCTGGCGCGACCTCCTCGTCTGGGGCACCACCCTGCCCCTCATGGTCGGCCTCACCGCCTTCGTGCGCACCACGCGGCTCGGCAAGGCGATGCGCGCGACCGCCCAGAACCCCGTCGCCGCGCAGCTCATGGGGATCGACATCAACCGGGTCATCGGCGCCACCTTCCTCATCGGGGGGGCGCTGGGCGGCTTCGCGGCGGTCATCTATCCCCTCTTCAACCCCACGATCTACTTCCAGCTCGGCTACCGCACCGGCATGGACGCCTTCACCGCCGCCGTGCTCGGAGGCATCGGAAACCTCCCGGGCGCGGTGCTCGGGGGCATCCTCATCGGGCTCCTCCGCGCCATGAGCGACCAGTACATCGAGACGCGCTGGACGAACTCGATCGTCTTCGGGATCCTCGTGCTGATCCTGGTCTTCCGGCCGAGCGGCCTCCTGGGGGCGCGCACGCGCGAAAAGGTATGAAGAGGCTCCTGCGCGCGGAGTGGATCCTCTTGGCCGTGGCGCTGCTCCTCCCGGCCCTCGACCTGCTCCTGGCGGCGACCGGGCTCGGCAATTGGGCGATCGGCAACGAGGTCTGCCAGCGCGTCCTCGTCTTCGCGATCCTGGGCCTCGGGCTCAACGTCATCGTGGGCTACACCGGCCTGCTGCATCTGGGCGTCGCGGCGTTCATGGCCATCGGCGTCTACGCCTACGCCATCCTGACCTGCGACATCTACCCGTTCCGCGTCGGGTTCTGGGGCGCGGTCCTCCTCGCCCCGGCCCTCTGCGCGCTGGCCGGCGTCCTTCTGGGCGCCCCCACCTTGCGCCTGCGCGGGGACTACCTCGCCATCGTGACCCTCGGCTTCGGCGAGATCGTGCAGGACCTGCTCAAGAACGTCGACGGCATCACCAAGGGGACCCAGGGCATCAACCCCCTCCCGCCGCCCTCCCTCCCCCTCTACACCCTCGAGTCCTCCGTCACGCAACCCTGGTACTACCTCTATCTCGCCATCCTCGTCGGCCTGGTCCTTCTCGTGCGCAACCTCGAGGTTTCGCGGATCGGGAGGCAGTGGAAGGCGGTTCGCGACGACGAGCTGGCGGCCACCTGCATGGGGATCAACCCCACGCGGGTGAAGCTGCGCGCCTTCGCGATCTCCGCCGCGCTCTGCGGCCTCGCGGGAGTGCTCTACGCGAGCAAGCTCGAGACGACGGCGGAACCGACGACCTACGACTTCAACGTCTCGATCACCGTGCTCTGCATCCTCATCGTGGGCGGCATGGGGAGCCTGCGCGGGGTGATGATCGGCACCGCGATCGTGATGGGCTTCGACATGCTCCTGAAGAAGGTGACGGAGGCGCTCCAGGAGGCGGGGCTCTCGAGCAGCGCGAACGTCTTCTCGACGCCGTCGAACTGGAAGTACCTCGTCTTCGGGCTCGCCCTGGTCCTCATGATGCGCTTCCGCCCGGGCGGCGTCTTTCCCGCGGGACAGCGCCCCGAGCCGGCGCCGGCCGAGGAGGCGCGATGAGCCTCCTGGAGGTGCGGGGCCTCACGATGCGCTTCGGCGGCCTCACGGCGGTGAGCCGCGTCGACTTCGCGGTGGAGAAAGGGGAGATCGTCTCGCTCATCGGCCCCAACGGCGCGGGCAAGACCACCGTGTTCAATGCGATCACCGGAGTCTACGAGCCGACGGAGGGGGGCGTCTTCCTCGAGGGAACCGATCTGCTGCGACCGTTCAGCGCGCGCGTCGCCTTCGGATGCGCCGCGATCGGCATCCTCACCGGGGCGCTCGCCGTGCTGCTCCTCCACCTCGAGCCTCTTTGGGCCGCGGCCATCACGGACAATTACGAGTTCC
Organism: Planctomycetaceae bacterium; assembly: GCA_052388375.1. Lineage (GTDB taxonomy): Bacteria > Planctomycetota > PLA2 > PLA2 > PLA2 > JBQTIG01. Next base: position 49,133 of record JBQTIG010000129.1, read on the forward strand.
GGAAGAGCTTCGCGTGGAGCCGGGCTTGGTCGGGGCTCGGGAGCTATCTGGCGCGAAACGCGGGGGGCGTCCTGCTCGGCTTCGGGATCGGCGCGCTGGTGGGGGCGGCGGGCGCCGGCGTCGTCTGGGCCCGCCAGCGGCGCCCCCCGTTCGGGATCGCGTCCGCGGGGATCTGCCGCACCTTCCAGAACATCCGCCTCTTCCAGGAGATGACGGTCCTCGAGAACGTGGCGACGGGGATGGACCTTCATCTGCGCTGCAGCGGGGTCCAGGCGCTCTGCCGCACCCCCTCCTTCCACAGGGAGGAGGGGAACACCCGCGACGAAGCGCGGCGTATCCTCGAGTTCGTGGGCCTGCTGGGTCGCGCCGGGGAGCAGGCCGCCAATCTCGCCTATGGGGACCAGCGCCGGCTCGAGATCGCCCGCGCGCTGGCGACGCGACCTCGCCTGCTGCTCCTGGACGAGCCGGCCGCCGGCATGAATCCCACCGAGACTTCCACGCTCATGAAGCTCATCGCCGCCATCCGCGACCGCGGCGTCACCGTCCTCCTCATCGAGCACCACATGAAGGTGGTGATGGGGATCTCGGACCGCATCGTGGTCCTCGACTACGGGACCAAGATCGCGGAGGGCACGCCGGACGAGATTCGCCGCCATCCGAAGGTGATCGAGGCCTACCTGGGCAAGGAGGACCCGCTGTGAGGGCGGGCGTCCTCGTGCTGGAGGGGGTGCGCGCCTCCTATGGCGCCATCGAGGCGCTCAAGGGGATCACCCTCGAGGTGCGCCCGGGCGAGATCGTCACCGTGATCGGCGCGAACGGCGCGGGCAAGACGACCATGCTCATGACGGTCTCCGGCATCGTGCGCGCGCGCGCCGGCCGGATCCTTCATGAGGGCGAGGAGATCACGAGCCTCGCCCCCGATCGGATCATGCAGCGAGGCATCTGCCACTCGCCGGAGGGGCGCAAGATCTTCCCGCGCATGACCGTCCGGGAGAACCTCGAGATGGGCGCCTTCCGGGTGCGGGACAAGAGGAGCGCCGCGGAGACCCTGGAGCGCGTCTGCGCCCTCTTCCCGCGGCTCCAGGAGCGCATGGGACAGCAGGGCGGCACGCTCTCGGGGGGGGAGCAGCAGATGCTGGCCATCGGTCGGGCTCTCATGGGGCGCCCGCGGCTCCTGCTCCTCGACGAGCCGAGTCTCGGCATCGCCCCGATCCTCGTGCAGGAGATCTTCCGCGAGATCCGGCGGATCAACGCCGAGGACGGAGTCACGATCCTCCTCGTGGAGCAGAACGCCAACATGGCGCTCCACCTCGCGTCTCGCGGCTACGTCCTGGAGACCGGTCGCGTCGTGCTCGAAGACGCCGCTTCGGCGCTCCTCGCCAATCCGCAGGTGAAGGAAGCCTATCTCGGCTGATCCAGCGCGCGGCGCGAGCGCGACGGGCAGCCTTCAGGAGGGCTGCCCCGGCCCGCGGCCGCGCACGTAGATCAGCCAGTAGACGAGACCCACCATCCCGGCGCCCCCCAGGATGTTGCCGAGGGTCACGGGGAGGAGGTTGCGCGCATGTGGGTATTCCCTTCACTCCAGTAGCCCCTACCGGCGGTGGGCCGGCTTTCTCCGGCGGCGCCACACCCCCTTGGTGAGCCTGGAGTAGGGTGCCGGCTCGACGGCCACGGCCTGCTCCAAGAG
>JBQTIG010000130.1:0-6274 GCA_052388375.1 Planctomycetaceae bacterium
ACGGCTCGGCCTCAAGGGCTCGCGCTTGAGCGTGCAACGCTTCCTCAGGAAGAAGCCTCGGATGGGGGGCGGGGGCCGTCTCCTCCCCGCACGCCCCGGCGCCCTCGTCGCGAAGCGCCCGAACCACGTCTGGTTGGTAGACTTCACGAAGGTCGGCGGTCTCTTCCGCTCGGTTCGTGTCGGCGCGGTGATCGATGCCTTTTCGCGGAAAGTCCTCGCCCTCCGCGTGATGGTCGGCGAACCGACCGCGGCGTTCGCCATCCGCTTCCTCCGCGAGGCGACGCGCGAGCACGGCGCGCCCACCTGGATGATCTCCGACCACGGACCCCAACTCACGTCCGCGCCGTTCACGCGCGCTTTGCAACGACGCGGCATCCGGCGCCGCCTGGGCGCCGTGGGGAGAACCGGCTCGATAGGACGCATCGACCGGTTTTGGCGTTCGATGAAAAGCGAGTATGCGCGCGGCCTCTTCCTCTACGCGCAGCTCCAGACGATCGAGCGGCGGCTCCGCGGCTACGCGCTCGACTGGTTCAACCGGGAGAGGCCGCACCAGGGGTTGGCGCTGCGCACGCCCGACGAGGTCTACTTCGGGAAGCGACGACGACCGCGTCGCACGCCGGCCTGCGCCACGCTCTCCGTCCGCTTCCTCCACGCCGACCGCGAACTGCCCATCCTCCGCCTGCGCCGCGTGGCGTAGCGGTGCTCTTTCCAGCTGAACAGCCCCTCCGCTTTCGTCCTCCGCCGAGTCGCTTTGTGCGCATCGCCTGTGAATCGTGTTCGCCCGATCGGCTCGATCCCCGCCGAAACGCGCTTCGGAGGCGTCCATTCGACCCTGGGCCCATACACCCGTTCGTCAGGGGTGGCAAACGGTATGCGCCGGTTCTTTCACAAACTCTCAGTCAGCGGCCTTCGGGAAGCGAGAGCACGACAACCTTGTCCTCGCCTATTTCCGGCCTGGCAGTCGTCCACTCTCCGGTGCCGCGGTCGGGGTCTTCAATTCGAATGCGCCAGCGACGCACCTTTGCGGCATGCAAGACCTCGCCACGGCGGTTCGTCACGCTGCTGTAGGTCGGCACCCCCTTCTCCTCTTCCGCATTCTCGATGCGCACATGGACACCCGCGACGGGGACTCCCTTCGCATCGACGACTCGGATCGTGAGTGAGGCCAGGTCGAGGATGACGAGCACTTCTGGTTCCGGATTCTCCGGGCCGACCTCGACACCGTGAGTGCTTCCAATCGTTACGTTCGGGCCGTTCACCCACACGTTGATCTTGCCAGCACTCACATACGGAACGAGGTAGATACCGCCCTCGCCCGGGAATTCCTCCATGTCCTTGGAACGCACGAAGCTCCAATTCCATTCGCCCCATGAGACTGTGACCAGGGCCTTTGGCACCGGAATCTCGTGCGCATCGAGGATCTTCAAGCGGACCGAGTACTCCCCGAGTTCGACCCGGAAGCAGTGCGGCTCGCTGCCCTTGACCTCATGCACGCCGCCGTAGACCGACCACTGGCCGACGTCAAACTGCACGGCGTAGCGACCCTCGTCGATCTCGCCCAGCAACGCCACTCCCATCCGGTCGGTGCGCGGCGTGGCCACATCGCCCACGGTGAGCGTCTGACCAGGTCGGTTCTTCGCGTCGACGAGGAACACTCTCACCTCCGCGCCGCACAGGGGGGTGCCGCGATGTTTGAGGACGAACCGGACGGGGGAGCGTTTGGGGAGGCGGATGTCATGGCGGACAGTCTGTCCCGACCGGACTTCAATCGCGTCGGGGGCATCCGTGGCCATCGCGATCACCGCGAACTCTTCGATTATGCCCTTGACGAGTTCGCCGAACGGCTCGCCCGTGGGCATGGCCTTCGGCTTGGGCCCCTGCCTGACCCGATACCGGCCCGGCGGGAGGTCGGGGAGACGGAACCTGCCTTCCCTATCCGTCTCTGCGACTCGTTTCCAGAACTCCTCGCCGTCGAGCTTGTACGCCGTTACCTGCGCACCTGCCCACGGCGTTCCGTCACCGTTGAGCAGCTGTCCCTCGATCATGCCGCTCTCCGCCCCGTGACTGGCAATCGCGAGAACGAACACTGCGCACGCGGCTCGCATGGATCTCCTCCGATCAGAATAGCAGAAGCGTATGCACCAGGGACGGAGTTCTGTCGGCGAGTCCCCGCTGTCGCTTCCCCCCCTGTGTCAGGGTAGTTGTCGCCTTGCTTGAGGAGTATGTGCCCCGCGTTCCGGCCCCGAGGGGCCGGAACGCGGGGCGGCGCGCGGGCGCCGCTCCTCACCTTTCCCTTTGGGGGCGACGAGAGCTGGCATGGAATACACCGCGTCCGTCCGATCGAGCATGGTCCGGAAGATGTCGGGGCCGCGCGCCACGAGCGCGACGGCCCTGGCGCAGGAGACGGGGATCGCCCAGCCGACCCTCTCGCGATGGCTGCGCGAGGCGGGTAGCGTGAGGGGCGTGGCCTCGCACGACCCAAAGGTGCCCGCCCGCCGGCCGGAGGACTGGAAGCTGGAGGAGATCCTCGCGGCGGTGCTCGAGGCCGCGCCGCTCGCGGGCGAGGAGCTCGGGGCGTTCCTGCGGCGCAAGGGGATCCACCTGGCGCACCTGGACGAGTGGCGCGTCCGCCTCTCGGCGGCGATGCAGGGCACCACGTCCAAGCCCAAGGGCGGCTCGGCCGACGCGCGCCGGGTCCACGAGCTCGAGAAGGAGCTCCGGCGCAAGGACAAGGCGCTCGCCGAGGCGGCGGCCCTGCTCGTGCTCCAAAAAAACCGTCCGCGAGCTGCGTCACACCTGTCGTACGAGAAACATACTCTGCGGTGAACAAGGCCCGGCCCGGGAGGAGCGGCCGCAGATTTTTTGGAGACGGAGATCCCGTAAAAAAACATGGTCCAGGGACTGCAGCGGACTTGAGAGTGGTGACGCCCCCGAGCGATCCCGTTTAGGAAAGTGATCCGATCCGCAGTCCTGCCTCCCGGGCCTCGTTTCCGTGGAGGGATGGATGGCAACCCGCGAGAGGGCGGACGACCTCGGTTCGACGACGCTCCCGATCATTCACCGGCACGCTGCCGCCATCGACATCGGATCGAGATTCCATGTCGTGGCGGTGCCGCCGGACGCGGACGGGGAGCCCGTCCGCACGTTCCTGAGCTTCACGGGCGATCTGCACCGCCTGGCGGACTGGCTCGCAGGGGCGCACATTACGACGGTCGCGATGGAGTCGACCAGCGTCTACTGGATCCCGGTCTTCGAGATCCTCGAGGCGCGGGGATTCGAGGTCCTGCTCGTCAACGCCCGCGACGCGAGGAACGTGCCGGGCCGGAAGACGGACGTGAACGACGCCCAGTGGCTCCAGCGGCTGCATCAGCACGGGCTGCTGCGCGGGAGCTTCCGCCCCCACGAGAGCATTGCGGCGCTGCGAGCCTACCTGCGCCACCGCGAGCGTCTGGTCGAGTACGCGGCGTCACACGTTCAGCACATGCAGAAGTCGCTCATGCAGATGAACGTCCAGCTCCACCACGTGGTCAGCGACATCACGGGCATGACCGGCATGAGGATCATCCGCTCGATCCTCGGCGGCGAGCGGGATCCCGCCACGCTCGCTCAGCACCGGGACGTGAGGTGCAAGGCGACCGTCGATACCATTCGCCAGTCGCTGACGGGCAACTACCGCCCCGAACACGTCTTCACGCTTGGCCAGGCGGTCGAGCTCTACGACGCCTACCAGTCGAGGATCCGGGACTGCGACCGGGAAATCGAGCGGTGCCTGCGTTCGCTGAACGAGACGCGGGAGCCCCCGGCCACGGCCCTGCCGGAGGCACGGACCCGGAGCCGGCCGAGGAACGAGCCCGCCTTCGAGATCCGGCCTGCCCTGTACGTGCTGGCGGGTGGCGTCGACCTCACGCAGATCCACGGCCTGGGACCCTACTCCGCCCTCAGGATCGTCGCGGAGTGCGGCACGGACATGAGTCGTTGGCGGACTTCCAAGCACTTCACCTCGTGGCTCACCCTCGCGCCCGGGAGCAAGATCTCGGGTGGGAGGGTCCTGAGCTCCCGCACAAGGCGATCGGCGAATCGCGCCGCGGCTCTGCTGCGCACGGCGGCCGTATGCGTCGGAAAGACGCGTACGGCGCTGGGCGCCTTCTTCAGACGCCTCGCGGCACGGGTCGGCAAGGCCAAGGCGATCACCGCCACGGCGCGCAAGATCGCGGTGCTCTTCTACAACACCCTGCGTTACGGCGCCGCCTACGTGGACCCCGGGGTGGACTACTACGAGGAGCGCTTCCGGCGGCGCACGATCGACAACCTACGTCGCAGGGCCGATGCGCTGGGATTCAGGCTGGTCGAGACGCAGCCGATCGGGGAGGGAGTTTCTTAGGAAAGTCCGCGAGATCTGGGGGGACGGGGACGCGAGCACTCCGCCGAGGAGCGGCGCGTGATCCGGGAGCTCCTCGCCGAGGCGGTCCTCGCGGGCGCGCGGCTCGAGCGCGCGTGCGAGGTCATGGGCGTCGCCGCCCGCACGCTGCAGCGGTGGGCGCGGCCCGGGGCGGCGGAGGACGGGCGCCAGGGCCCGCGCTGCGCCCCGGGCAACAAGCTGAGCGACGCCGAGCGCCGGAAGCTCGTGGCGACGGCGAACGCGCCGGAGCACAAGGACCTCTCGCCGAAGCAGATCGTGCCGAGGCTCGCCGACGAGGGCATCTACCTCGCCTCGGAGTCGACCTTCTACCGCGTCCTCAGGGCCGAGGACCTCCTCGCGCACCGCGAGCGGTCCCGGCCGCCGTCGCCCCGGCCGAAGGAACACGTCGCCACGGGACCGAACGAGGTGTGGTCCTGGGACATCACGTGGCTGCCCGCGGCGCTGCGCGGGACCTTCTTCTACCTCTACCTCGTCGAGGACATCTGGAGCCGGAAGATCGTCGGCTTCTCCGTGGAGACGGAGGAGTCGATGGAGCACGGGGCGCGGCTCGTCGCGGAGACCGCGCGCCGCGAGGGCGTGTCGCCCGACCAGCTCGTGCTGCACTCCGACAACGGCGGCCCGATGACGGGCTCGACGATGCTCGCGACGCTGCAGCGCCTCGGGATCGTGCCGTCCTTCAGCCGGCCGCGCGTCAGCGACGACAACCCCTTCCCGGAGTCGCTCTTCCGCACGCTCAAGTACCGGCCGGAGTACCCGTCGAGGCCCTTCGCGTCCATCGAGAACGCACGCACCTGGGTCGCGGGCTTCGTCCACTGGTACAACACGCAGCACCTCCACAGCTCGCTCCGCTTCGTCACGCCGGAGGACCGCCACGCCGGGCGCGACGCGACGGTCCTCGAGGGCCGGCGCGAGGTCTACGAGCGCGCCCGCCGGCGCCGCCCGGAGCGTTGGGCACGCGCCATCCGAAACTGGGAGCCCCTCGGCGACGTCACGCTCAACCCCGCCGCGCGAACCGAACGCGCGGCGCTCACCGCATGAACATGTTTCACGCGACAACTACCTTGACACCTACCGTTCCTGACCTCGGTGCTCGACGAGCGAGCCGGTGCTTCGGGGCTCTGGTCGAGCACTGGACATGCGCCCGACGCGCAATCGTTCTCATGCGCTGCAGACCCCGCCTAGGTAACCTGAGTCTAGTCACCCGAGCCCCCCGGTCGCCCCCAAGCCCGAACTCCCCCCCAGTGCAAGACTGCTCCGCCTACGCCAGCTGCCATTCCAAGTCTTGAGGACCGCGGGTGGTCACCTAGGCCCAAACGAGATGCAGGGTCCAGGCGCTCTGACTGGGCCAAGCCCGAAGTGCCCTGGGTGCTAATGCTGGCCTCCCAACCGGGTAGAAGATCGTCGCTGCCACAACCGCTCAGTTTGTGCCGTGCCGCACTCGCGACACTTTCCCTACCTGACCAAGAACCATGGGACCTCCGCTCTGCTTGTAGCCATAGGCCGGGAACTCGCATCGACGATGCTCGATTCCGTAATTGAACAGGTTCCACCCGCCCCACAGTTCGTAGTCCATTGGTAAGCGTCCGGTCCTCCCCGTCTGGCGCGACGACGGCGCCCGGGTAGAAGGTGGGCGTGCTCGCGCTACGCCTGCGGACCCGCGGTCCGCCACGCGGATGTCGTCGCCGATGGGGCGCGCGCGCCGGCGCGCACGATCGCTCGCCGGCGCAAGGCGCGCGGTCTCGACCCGCTCCCGACCCCCCCTCCGGAAGGCCCTCGGAAGGGCATGTTCCGGTCTGGGAGGCCGGGGTCCCGAGGGGAAAAAGGGTCTCCGCGGCGCGCGCCTCGAACTCGCCG
>JBQTIG010000131.1:0-18374 GCA_052388375.1 Planctomycetaceae bacterium
TCCCCCTCCAACGCGTCGATGCGCCGGTCCCGACCCGCTACCGCCCCTTCCAACTCGCCCACCCGGCGCTCGAGACGCTGGACCCTCTCCCAGAGCTCCTCGTACGACGGCCGGCCGGGGACCTCGCAGCCCATCCTTCATGGACGCGCCGCGGATCCCCCCGAACGGCCACTACGGCGGTCACCCCGGTAAACAGAGACCCGGGCGGTTCCTGAACGGCCGGCGGCGACGCTCGATGGCCGGATGGAGATCGCCGCCCCCCTAAGAGCCTTTCCGAAAATCCGGCGTCAACACCGAGGCCGAGCGAGCGGGCCGGGCGCGAGCCGCGACGACGAAGCCGTATGGACGAACTACGGCGATGGAGGAGAGGCGAAGCGCTCGGCCCGCGCAGCCGGCCGAATGTAGCCGGGTTTTCGGATAGGCTCTAAACCCGCTCGTCGATGCGGAGGAAGCGCTGGATCTCCAGGTCGAGGCGAGCCTCCTGCCGCTCCGCCGCGCGGAGAAGGGATCAAGCTCTCGGGGTCTTTGATTTCCGGGCAGTCGAGACCGCGAGATGGACCACCGCGTCGCCCCGGTTGACGAGAGGGTTGTTCGTGCAGCCGATCACGATCCCGTTCCGCGGCGCCCGCAGCGCGAGGAACGAGGCGCCGAAGGGATCGGTGATCTGCCCGAGCCTCTGCTTGGCGCGGACGCGCGCACCGATCGTCGCCTCCATGTGGAGGATGCCGCTGCGCGGACTTCGCACCCAGATCGTGCGGCGCACCTCGACGGAACGGGGGGGGCGGGGGGGGCGGCGGCCGCGGATCATGCCCAGCTCCGCGAGCATGCGCAGGATCCCGGCCGTCCCGGTGGCGATGGCGTCCTCATTGAACCTCAGGGGCTCTCCTGCCTCGAAGACGAGGATCGGGATACCGCGCTTGACGCAGGCGTCGCGCAGGGAGCCCGGGACCGCTTTCATGTGGATCCGCAACGGCCCGCCGAAGGCGCGCGCGCAACGGAGCGTCTCCGGATCGTCGAGATTGGCCCGAACCTGGGGAAGATTGCTCCGGTGCAGCGAACCGGTGTGGAGATCCACGCCGTGACTGCAGCGGCTCACCACCTCCTGGAGGAAGAGGTGGGCGATGCGCGACGCGAGAGAGCCCCCGGCGGAGCCGGGGAAGGAGCGGTTCAGGTCCTTGCGGTCGGGCAGGTAGCGCGACTGGTGCACGAACCCGAAGACGTTCACCACCGGGGCCGCGACCAGCACGCCGTTCATTCGCGCGGGGCTGAGACGCTGAAGGACGCGCCGGATGATCTCGGTCCCGTTCAGCTCGTCGCCGTGCAGCGCCGCGTCGAGCCAGACTCTCGGCCCCTCGCCCACGCCATGGAACACGGTCACGGGGAGGCTGAGCATCGTCTGGGTGAAGAGGCGCGCCAGCGGGATCTCGATGCGCCGTTTCTCGCCCGGCGGCACGGCGACGCCTCCGATCGTGAAATCCATCTCAGTACCGGATCCGGTCCTTGGTGTCGCCGGGGGTCGCGCTCTTCTCCAGGAAGTCGATGATCCGGTCGGCCACGTCGATGCCGGTGGCGCCTTCGATTCCCTCCAGCCCGGGGGAGGAATTGACCTCCAGGACGACGGGCCCGTGGTTGGAGCGGAGCATGTCGACGCCGGCGATGCGCAGCCCCATCGCCTTGGCCGCGCGCACGGCGGTGCTCCGCTCCTCCGGGGTGAGCTTGAGCTTGGTTGCGGTGCCCCCGCGGTGGAGGTTGGAGCGGAACTCCCCCGGCGCCCCCTTCCGCATCATGCTCGCGACGACCTTGCCGCCCACGATGAAGGCGCGGATGTCGGAGCCCGCCGCCTCCTTGATGTACTCTTGGACGAGGATCGAGGCGTCGAGGCTCCGGAACGCCTCGATCACCGATTCCGCGGCCTTCTCCGTCTCCGCGAGCACCACACCGATGCCCTGGGTGCCTTCGAGCAGCTTGATGACCAGGGGCGCGCCGCCCACGATCTTGATCACGCCGGAGACGTCCTTGGTGGAGTTCGCGAACCCGGTGACCGGGAGACCGATCCCCTCGCGCGCCAGGAGCTGCAGGCAGCGGAGCTTGTCCCGGGAGCGCGAGATGGATTGCGACTCGTTGGCGCTGAAGACGCCCATCATCTCGAACTGCCGCACGACCGCGGTGCCGTAGAAGGTCTGGCTCGCGCCGATGCGGGGGATCACCGCGTCGAAGTCCTCGAGCGGGTGCCCCTGGAAGATCACCGACGGCTTGTGCGAGGTGATGTTCATGTAGCAGCGCAGGTAGTCGATCACCTCGACGGCGTGGCCGCGTTTCAGCCCGGCCTCCTTCAGGCGGGAGGTGGAGTAGAGGGAAGCCTTGCGCGAAAGGATCGCGATCTTCATCGGGGGGTGCCCTTTCTGCGGACGGCACGCGCGCCGGTCCCGCCTCCGGAGGCGCCGGCGAGATAGGAGCGGCCGGGATCGACGAGGAGGCGGCCGCGGAGTGCTTGGCGGCCGAGCAGCATCGGGAAGCCCATGAGGGCGCGACTGGCGAGCCCCAGTTCGATCACCCAGCGCTCCCCGCCCAACGCGAGCACCGTGAGGATGATGGGGCGCAGGGTGGGGTGGCCGCTCGAACTCCTCACCTTGCGCTCGCCCCAGAGCGTCGCCTCCGCCTCGAGGGGGGGAGCGGACTTACGCCGCTTCCCCTTGGGGAGGAGCTTGAAGCGGACCATGCGCCTCCCGCCGCGGCGGAAGCGGCGGATCTCCAGCGCGTGGATCGCGGAGGTGCGGGCGCCGGTGTCCACCTTGGCGCGGATGCCATTCAGGCCCAGGGCGGGGAGCGAGACGCGCTCACGCCAACCGACCAGCGGCGTGCGCTGCCCCGGGGCGCGTCTCCTCGGCTTTCGTTTCATGCGGGTGGGCGGTAGCGTACCGGGGCGCCCGGAAAAACGCCCGGGCGGCTCACCCCTTCACGACGAAGTTGACCAGCCTTCCGGGCACCGTGATCTCTTTCACGGTCTGCTTCCCCGCCAGGTGCTCGCGCACCGAGTGCCGCGCCGCGGCGAGGATCGCGTCACGGGAGGCGTCCGCCGCGACCGACACGCGGCCGCGCACCTTCCCGTTCACCTGCACCGCCAGTTCGATGGACGCCTCCCGCAGCAGCGAGGCGTCCCACACGGGCCAGGGCTCCCGCACCAGCGGGCGGCGGCGCGGGTCGTTGCCCAACCGTTCCCAGAGCTCCTCGGCGAGGTGTGGGGCGAACGGGTTGAGGAGCTGAAGGAACCGCTCCATCTGCCCGCGGGCGAGCCCCTGGCCCGCCTTGGTCGCCTCGTTCACGAAGACCATCATGGCGGAGATGGCGGTATTGAAGGCCATCCGCTCCAGATCCTCCGTCACCTTGCGGATCGCGCGATCGAGCGCCCGCTCCAGATCGGCGTCGCCCGCACGCGCCGCGTCGGCCATGTGCGCGTGGAGCGCGCCGTCGTCGGCGTGCTCCGGCACGACGAGCCGCCAGACCCGCTGGAGAAAGCGCTGCACTCCCGGAATGTCCCCCGGGTTCCAGGGTTTCGCCGCATCGAGAGGGCCCAGGAACATCTCGTAGAGCCGGAACGTGTCGGCGCCGTACTCCTCCACCACGGGATCCGGCGTCTCCACGTTGCGGAGCGACTTGCTCATCTTCGCGACGATCCGCTCCAGCGGTTCGCCGCTCCCCTTCCGCCGGTAGCCCCCGCCCCCCTCTTCCGCCTCGTCGGCCGGGACCATCGCGCCGCGAGCATCGCGATAGGCGTGCGAGAGGATCATTCCCTGGTTGTAGAGCTTGGCGAAGGGCTCCACGGTGGAGACCAGGCCGAGATCGAAGAGGACCTTGTGCCAGAAGCGCGCGTAGAGCAGATGGAGCACCGCGTGTTCGGCGCCGCCCACGTAGAGGTCCACGGGCATCCAGTAGCGCTCCTTCGCCCTGTCCCAGGGCGCCGCGTCGTTGTGCGGATCAAGGAAACGCAGGTAATACCAGCAGGAGCCGGCCCACTGGGGCATGGTGTTGGTTTCGCGGCGGGAGGGGGCGGGGGCATGCACCCACTCCTTCGCCTTGGCGAGAGGCGGTTCGGCGCGGCCCGTCGGTTGGAAGTCCTGCATCGGGGGCAAGGTGATCGGCAGGTGGGAGTCGGGGACGCGCGCCACGGAGCCGTCCGGCCGGTGGAGGATCGGGAAGGGCTCGCCCCAGTAGCGCTGGCGCGAGAAGAGCCAGTCGCGGAGGCGGTAGGTCACCTTCGCTTCGCCGAGGCCCCGCTGCGCGAGCCACGCCGTGACGCGCCGCTTGAACTCGGGCGTGGAGAGGCCGTCGAACTCCCCCGAGTTGCGCGCCGTACCCTCTCCGACGAACGGGTGGCTCTTCCCCTCCGGGCCCTCGCGGGCCAGGGCCGCCTCCGCCGCGATCGGCTCGTAGCCCGGCGGCGGAGCGACGACGTCGCGCACCAGGAGCCCGAATCTCCACGCGAACTCCCAGTCGCGCAGATCGTGGGCGGGCACAGCCATGATCGCGCCGGTGCCGTAGCCCATCACCACGTAGTCCGCGACCCAGATCGGGATCCGTTCGCCGCTGGCCGGGTTGATCGCGAAGGCGCCGGTGAAGACGCCGGTCTTCTCCTTGGCGAGATCGGTGCGGTCCAGCTCGCTCTTGCGCGCCGCGGCGTCCCGATAGGCGCGCACCTTCGCGGCGTGCGCGGGGCTCGGGAGCGCTTCGACGGCGGGGTGCTCGGGGGCGAGCACCATGTAGGTGGCGCCGAAGAGGGTGTCGGGCCGCGTCGTGAAGACGCGGATGCTTCCGCCCGGCGCATCGGCGCAGGCGAACTCCACCTCCGCCCCCTCGCTCCTGCCGATCCACTGCCGCTGCATGGCCTTGATCGATTCGGGCCAGTCGAGCGGCTCCAGGTCGGCCAGCAGCCGCTCCGCGTAGGCGGTGATCTTGAGCATCCACTGCTTCATGGGCCGCCGCACGCAGGGGTGGTCCCCGCGCTCGCTCCGCCCGTCGAGCACTTCCTCGTTCGCCAGGACCGTCCCGAGGGCCTCGCACCACCAGACCGGCACCTCCGCGAGGTAGGCGAGCCCCTCGTCGAAGAGCCGCGTGAAGATCCACTGCGTCCAGCGGTAGTAGGCAGGATCGGTGGTGTCCAGTTCGCGGTCCCAGTCGTAGGAGAATCCGAGCCGCCGGATCTGCCGCTTGAAATTCTCGATGTTGCGGCGGGTCGTGACGGCGGGGTGCGTTCCGGTCTGGATGGCGTACTGCTCCGCCGGAAGGCCGAAGGCGTCCCACCCCATGGGATGGAGGACGTTGTCCCCGCGCTGCCGGCGGTAGCGGGCGAGGATGTCGGTGGCGGTGTAGCCCTCCGGGTGGCCGACGTGGAGCCCTGCCCCCGAAGGGTAGGGGAACATGTCGAGGATGTAGCACTTGGGCCGGCTCGGGTCGAACCCGGGTTCCCCCGGACCGATGGCGCGAAACGACCTCTGCTCGTCCCAGAAGGCTTGCCACTTGGGCTCGATGGCGGCGGGGTCGTAGTGTTGGCGTGCCATGGGGTCCGCCCTGGCGGCGAAAACGCCGTATGCTACACGAGGCGCCGGGGTCACCGCGATCCATGAGGCGGGCCCTGCGTTCTTCACTGCAGAGACCATGACGCGGCACTTCTTCCTTCTGCTCCCGCTCGCGGCGCTCGGCGCCGGGATCCTCCTGGGGCGCATCTGGGGGGGCGCACAACCCGACCAGGCGCCGGGCCGCGCGCGGCTGGCGCGCTCGGAAGAAGGGGGGCCCGGGGGGAGGCCTTCCGCTCGCGAGGAGCCGCGCGAGGGGACGGCCGGCGCGGCGGCGCCCCCGCCCCCCTCCATGAAGATCCCCCCGGCGAGCGCCTCTCCCGAGGCCGCGGGGGAGTGGGAGCGGCTCGTGGCCCACCTGGCGGCAGGTCCCAGCGGGACGGAGATGGGCGCGCTGGAGTTCGTCATGGATATCTGGCTCCGCCTCGGGCGCCGCCCGGAGGCGGCGCGGGTCGCGCTGCAGCTGCTGCCCTCCCGGCCCATGGACGCGGCGCTCCTGGATCTGCTCCTGGAGCAGGCCCCGGCCGCAATCCTCGAACACCTCCGCGCGGCCGCGGCGGCAGATCCGCAAGACTACGGCGCAGAGGCTTGGCTTGGGCGCGCGCTCCTGGCCAGCGGCGATCCAGCGGCCGCCTATGCTCACCTGTTGCGAGCGCTGGAAGGAAGCCGGGAAGCGGGTCCCGCGGTAACCGCGCTGCTCCAAGCGGATCCCACGCGTGCGCCCGGAGAGCTCCTGCGCATCTTCGGGAATCCGGAGCTGCAGGACGACGAGGCCATCGGAGATGTCGCCGGGTTCTTGCTGGATGCCGAACGCCGCGCCGAGGCGGCTCACCTCTTCGCGCGGGCCTTGGCCATCGATGCGGGCGACGGCGAGTGGCTCACGGGGCTCTTGAGGAGCAATCCGGCTCAGGCGGAGGAGCACTTTCGGGTGGTGCTCGAGGGTTCGCCGCAGAACGAGGAGTCGCTCAGAGGCCTTGGGATTCTGCTCCTCGCGTCGGGGAGGGATGAGGAGGCCGCCGAGCGGATCCTCGCCTCGATCCGCGAGTATGGCAAGCCCCTCTCCGAAGAGGTCTTCCTCCTCCCCTACGAACGCGCCGCCGCGGAGTTGCGCCGCCTCGCGGAGGGCGGCGCGGGGCGCGCGGGGGTCTGGGCCGCGCTGGCGCGCCTGGAGGCGGTGGAGGGAAAGCTAACCGAGGCCGTGGAAGCCTACCTCCGTGGCGCGTCGGATTCGAATGACCCTTCGGACGTCCTTGCGGAGCTCGTCACCGTCGATCCCCGGGCGGCCTCGGAGGCGCTCTCCGCGGCGCTCGCGGGCCCTCACGCGAGCGGCGAGTTGCGTGGCAGTTACGCGAAGGCGCGCCTCGCGCTGGGAGACCGGGCCGGGGCAGCGGAGGCATTCCGCGCTGCGCTGGAGGAGGACCCCTCCACGACCTATCTGGCCGAGGACTGGGCGCGCATCGACCCGGGCGCCGCGGTTGCCTACATGGAGCGGGTTACCCAGGGCCGGACGAACGACGAGTTCATGGGAGACCTGGCGGACACCTATGAAGCGGCCGGTGAGGGCGAGCGGGCCTTCGCCTCGTACCAGCGGGCGCACGAGCTCGATCAGGGGGATTTCGAGTGGATGCTCGGCCTGGCCCGGACCGGGGGCGAGCGCGCCATCCCCATCCTGAAGGCGCGCCTCCTGCGCGCCCCCGATTCGAGCGACGCCTGGGGGGCGCTCGCGCTCGCCCATGAGAAGGCGGGCGACACCCGCAGCGCACACGAGGCGTACGGTCGCGCGCTGCGTCGCGGCGACCTCGCCCGTGAAGTCTACGAGGGCAGCGTGCGGGTCGATCCCCGCGGCTTCAGAGCCGCGTTGGAGAACCTCGCGCGCGGCGCCGATGCGGATCGCGGCGCCCTATGGTGGGCCCTCGGCGTCGCCCGCTCCGCCGACGGCGACTCCAGAGGCGCCGCCACGGCCCGCCGCACCGCGGCCCGCCTCGACCCGGAGCACTACCTCCGGCGGTAGGCGCAGAGCGCTCGTAACGAGACCGTTCGCGGGCGGGCGGTGAGGAACTGACTCGATGTCAGTTCCGAACGAGCGCTCGTAACGAGACCGTTCGCGGGCAGGCGGTGAGGAACTGACTCGATGTCAGTTCCGAACGGTACGCATGGAGCGCGCCGCGACCAGCGTCATGAGCCCTGGCAGTCGAGCTGATGCCGCGCCCGTCAGTGAAAAAAGTGCCCGCCGGTGGGACCGGCGGGCTGCGAGCGCTCGTAACGAGACCGTTCGCGGGCAGGCGGTGAGGAACTGACTCGATGTCAGTTCCGAACGGTACGCATAGAGCGCGCCGCGACCAGCGTCATGAGCCCTGGCAGTCGAGCTGATGCCGCGCCCGTCAGTGAAAAAAGTGCCCGCCGGTGGGACCGGCGGGCTGCGGGAGGAAGAGAGGAAACAATCCTCAGTGCGAAAGCAAGAAGGCCTGAGCCTTCACCGGAAGCCTAGCCCAGCGGGATTCGCGCGCAACCGGCTGCCGCACGATGGGATCCCGCCTTGGAACGGCACCGCGCGGATTCCCGAACGGCACGCCGAGCGCTGCACACGACCCGCTGGCCAGCGACGCCCCGCGAGAGAGGGACGCTGGCACGCCCGACGCTCGAAGAGAAGAATGGTGGACCCGAGGGGGCTCGAACCCCTGACCTCCTGGATGCCATCCAGGCGCTCTCCCAGCTGAGCTACGGGCCCGGCTCGGTGCGATTCTCCCCCTGGCCCCCTCTGCGTCAAGTTTGATGTTGGCGCGCCTTGCGGGCGCACCGAACCGAGGGCAGGATAGACGGTTTCCCCTCTACGAGAGCGAGCCAGCCATGACCGTCACGATCAAGCCGCGCGCACAGGACTTCCCGCAGTGGTACCAGGACGCGGTGCAGGCCGCCGACCTGGCGGAGAACGCGCCGGTGCGCGGCTGCATGGTCATCAAGCCCTACGGCTACAGCCTCTGGGAGAACATTCGCGACCCGCTCGACCGCATGTTCAAGGAGACGGGGCACGAAAATGCCTACTTTCCGCTCTTCATCCCGAAGTCCTTCCTGGAAAAGGAGGCGGAGCATGTCGAGGGATTCAGCCCCGAACTGGCGGT
Source organism: Planctomycetaceae bacterium (assembly GCA_052388375.1). GTDB lineage: Bacteria > Planctomycetota > PLA2 > PLA2 > PLA2 > JBQTIG01. The sequence goes on from JBQTIG010000131.1 coordinate 8,690, forward strand.
CGTCACCATCGGGGGCGGCAAGGAGCTGGAGGAGCCGCTCGTGGTACGGCCGACGAGCGAGACGATCATCGGCCACAGCTACGCGCGCTGGATCAACAGCTGGCGCGATCTGCCGGTCCTGATCAACCAGTGGGCAAACGTCGTCCGCTGGGAGATGCGCCCGCGCCTCTTCCTCCGCACGACGGAGTTCCTCTGGCAGGAGGGCCACACCTGCCACGCCACCGAGGAGGAGGCGGAGCGCGAGACGCTCCTGATGCTCGACGTCTACGAACGACTCTCCCGCGACTGGCTCGCCATCCCGGTGGTGAAGGGGATCAAATCCGACAGCGAGCGGTTCGCCGGCGCGCTGCGCACCTACACCATCGAGGGGCTCATGCAGGACGGCAAGGCGCTCCAGATGGGCACCAGCCACAACCTGGGCCAGAACTTCGCCAAGGCCTTCGAGATCCAGTTCCAGGACCAGGACGGCCAGCGCAAGCATGTCTGGACCACCTCCTGGGGCGCCTCCACCCGGCTCGTCGGCGCCGTGGTGATGACGCACGGGGACGACAAGGGGATCGTGCTGCCGCCCAAGGTGGCGCCGATCCAGGTGGTCGCGGTCCCGATCTACAGGACCGAGGAGGAGAAAACGGCCATTCTGGAAGCGGGGCGCAAGATCGTGGATGCTCTGGTGGGGGGCGGGGTGCGCGCCAAGCTGGACGCCCGAGACCATCTGAAGCCGGGGCCGAAGTTCTTCGAGTGGGAGAAAAAGGGGGTCCCGGTGCGCCTCGAGATCGGTCCGCGCGACCTCGCCAAGGGGGAAGTGGTGGTGGTGCGTCGCGACGACGGCACCAAGCGGCCGGAGAAAGCGGATGCGCTCGCCGCCCTCCTGCCCGGTCTCCTCACGGAAATTCAGGCCGGTCTGCTCGCCCGCGCGGAAAAACTCCGCGACGAGAGTACCCGCGACGCCTCCTCCTTCGCGCAGTTCGTGGAACTCCTGGATGGGCCGGGCGGCTTCGTGCGCGCCTACTGGGACGGAACGCGCGAGACGGAGGCCGCCATCAAGGAGAAGACGAAAGCGACCGTCCGCTGCGTCCCGTTGGGCGACGCCCCCGCCCCCGGGAAATGCGTCCTCTCCGGCAAGCCGGCGACGCGGCGCGCTCTCTTCGCCCGCGCCTACTGACCGCTGCGCCGACGCGCGGAACTCAGCCGATCTTCAAGGGTACGAGGGCGCGCCACGCGACCACGTCATCCAAAGGAGTCGAGGCATGGAGTTCACCGGCAAGGAATCGATCGTATCGAGGCTCTTCGGGTTCGGGCGCCGCAAGAAGCAGATGGCCCAGGAGGCGAGCGCGGAGGCGGGGACCGAAACCGGCTTCGCCCGTACCAGGACGGAACCGCACACTCCCGAAGAGGAGATCGAGGACCCGCGGATCACCGTCCCCGAGCAGGTGATCCGGATCAAGACCAGCCGCCTGAAGGGCCGCGACGAGACGATCGGCGCCATCGGCGACAGCTTCCGGGAACTCTCCTCCCTCCTGGGCAACATCGGGGACCGACTCGAGAAGCAGGAAACCCGTGCCGGCGACCTCACCGACCAGCTCAAGGACCTGCCCGAGTACCTGAGAAGCCTGCCGGCGGTCCAGCAGGAGCAGAGCCGCGTCCTGGGCACCATCGCCGAACGGGTCGCGGAAGGGAACGCCTTGGCCGCGCGCGCCAACGAGGCGCTCGGCCTGATACCGCAGGCGCAGGAGAAGCAGACCCGCGCCCTCTACTCCCTGGAGGAACGGATGGTGGAGGGCACCACCGCCGTGCGCGGGGTGGCGGAGGTCTTGACCCGCATTCCGGAGGAGTTCCGCGACCGCGCCGAGAAGACCGAGGAAGCGATCCGCGAGGTGGCCGCCGCCCAGCACAAGACGGCGAAGGTCCTGCACTTCGGCCACCAGAAATCGCTCCAGCTCTTTCATCAGGCGACGCAGAAGACCATGAGCACGGTGCAAGAGACGGTGAAGGCGCAACAGGCCCAGATGCAGGAGATCCTCGACGCATCCATCGCCAACATGCGCCGCATGTTCCTGCTCGCCGGGGGGTTCGTGGGCGCCGCCATCGTGGGATTGGTGGCCTTGCTCCTCTTGCGGTAGTTCGCTACACTCGGGACCGTGAGCGGGGCGGAACGTCCGCCCCGCGCCCCGCGGGCTCCGGGAAGACGGTGGGAATCCGTCACGGGGCCGCCGCTGTGAGCGACATCGGGGGGCGCAGCAGGCCACTGGGACTCCGGTCCTGGGAAGGCGCGCCCCTCGTCGTGAGTCAGAAGACCGTCCCGCGGGAAGGCTTTCGGTGATGCCGGCCAACCGGCCCCGCGCGCTCGCGCCAGCGCGTGTGGAAGCGGACGCGAGGTGACTCGTGGGTTCCTTCTTGCGCGCGATTTCTCTTGGTCTGGTTCTCTTCTGCGCTGCCTGTTCCGGGGGAGGCCCCGGGACCGCCCAACAGGGGGGCGGGGGCGGCCCCGGCGGAGGCGGGGGTGGGGGTGGGGGGGGAGGCGGTGGGGGGGGCGGGGGCGGCGGCGTCTCCATCGTTCTTGACGACGCAGCGGTCGACCTGGGCAAGCCGGCTGCCTTCCCCTCCGACCTGGTCGCCGCGGACGGCCGCCTCTTCACCGTCGACGACGCGGCGATCCCGGCCAATCTGGTGGCGATCGATCCGGTTAACCGGACAAAGACCCTGCAGGTGCCGATCACGCCGGCCAATCTCATCGACCACGACGGCATCTCTCCGGCCCGAGCCCCGACGGCGTCGGGGGTGGGGCTCTTCGGAGCCTTCACCGGCGACCTGGAAGTCTGCTTCGACCGGTTCCTCCTGGTGAGCGTTTCGGCTGGGAACTCCCTCTCCAGCGACGGGGCCCGGCCGCTCCGCCTGGCCAATCTGGTGGTGATCGACGGCCGTACCGGCGTGCTCCTTCAGACCGTCAACCTCGCCTGGGATCTGCCCGGGGCCGTCCTCGACAGCGAGGGTCTGGCCCACGCCTCCCTTCCGCAAAGTCTCCCGGTCATGGCGGCCTTCGTGCCGAACCGGAACGGGACGCTCACCGGCAAGGTCTACGTCGCGATGAGCAACGGCGCGGGCTCCTCGACCGGGCTGGTGAGCTTTCTCCCGGGCACCGTGCAGGAGTGGAAGGCCGACTTCACCCTGCCCCAGCCGCTCTCCATCGAGACAGCCGGAAAGGCGCCGGTGGAGATCACCCGCACCTACCGCTCGGCGCACTACAACCCGGTTGCTCTCACCGGCTACGTTGCCGCCAACAGCCTGGCCTACCTGCTCCTCACGAGCGCCGGCGCCTCGGTCTTCGACGCCTTCTTCGTCCTGCATCCGCGCAGCGACGCGTGGGTGGAGTTCTTGGACCATGACACGGCCCAGTGGCGCGATGCATGGGCCATCAACCTCGGACAGACCCTCCCCGCCGTCCACGCCCTGCCGGTGGGCAGCTCCTCCGGCGGCAGGAAGTTCGCGCTCCTCACGAGCCAGACCTTCGATGCGCTCTTCGCCATCGAACTGACCGGCCTCGAGTCCAACCCGGTGGACGCGACGCGCCTCCGGCTGCTTCGGACAGCACCCCTTTCCCCCGGGGGGGAGGTCACCCCGGGCAGCGGCTTCAACCCCGGAGTGGTAATCCGCCCGGGGAGCGCCCACGCGGTGGTCTCCTCCTTCAGCACCAGTTCCCTGCGGGTGGTGGCACTTCCGGGAGATCTGGAGTTTGGCCCGTTCCTCGTCAACCCGGGCGCCTTCGCCACCGCCGCCATGGGATCCACCCGGGGCTTCGGCCTCGGGGCGCTCGTTTCGTCCCCCGCCCCCCTTCCTCAAATCCACGTGCTGGTGAACGGGGCCTTCGCACCGCTCCGCAACGCGTTTCTCGGCACGCTCAGCGCGGGGGGGCTTTTGCCCTGAACCGTGTTAGCTTGACGATGCGACCCGACGGCGCGAGAGAGGAACTGTCATGAAACGAATGCTCATCCTGGGACTCTTGCTCGGCGCAGCCGTCTCCGCGGCGCCGCCGCCGGAGGCGCCCTCGCTAGCCTCTCTCGTGCCGTCGGGCACGCTCTTGCTCGCGGAGTGCGACGATCTCGGCGGCCACGAGGCGTGGCTCAAGGAGACCGCGCTGGGGCGCATCTGGAGCGAGCCGGAGCTGCGGGCCTTCCTCGAGCCCTTGGGCGAGAAGATCAAGGCGGCCCTGGGGCGGCTCGCCGCGAACAACCCCTTGGGACTCTCCTGGGCCGACCTGGAGGGCATCCGCGTGCGCGGAGGCGGCTTCGCTCTGGTGGATGTCGGATTCGGCGATGCGCCGGAGGCCGACTTCGTGGCGATGATGCAGTTCCGCGCAGGCGCGGAGAAGGCCGCCAAGCTCTTCGACCGGCTGCGCGAGGCGGCTCAGGATCTCCTGCGCGCCCCGCTCGAGGCGGTGGAGGTGGCGGGCGGACGGTTCTGGCGGACCCGCGTGCAGACGCTCGAGCTGACCATGGGGTTTGCCGGGGACCGTTTCCTAATCGCGTCGCGCCGCGAACGGCTGGAGCAGGTGCTCGGGGCGCTCGGCGGGAGCGCCGCCGAGTCCCTTGCCGCGTCCTCGCGCTATCGCACCGTCGTGGAGAAGATGGCCGCGCAGCGCGCCGCCTTTCGGATCTACGCCGATGTGCCGGGCATCTACGAGCGGGTGGTGCGGGCGATGTCGCGGGCTCTGGGTGCGGAGCACATGGAGAACGTCGGGGCGAAGTGGCGCGCGCTGGGGATGGACGCCTGCGAGGCCCTTTCCATCGCCGAAATCCCCGCCGGCACCGGGTTCCGGACCGAGTTGGCGGTGACCATGAAGGAGCGCCGCGGATTCTGGGGCCTGTTCCAGGAGACCCGGCTCGACCACCGCTTCGCCCGTTTCGCCCCGCAGGATGCGCTCCTCTACGCCGCCGAAACCACCGACCTCTCCCTCCTTCTCTCGCGGCTCGTCGAGACGATCGGCGCGATGGACGAGGAGATGGGGATGGAGATGCGCCGGGGGTTGGGCGAGCTCGATCGGTTCCTGGGCGTCAGCCTCGAGAAGGAACTGCTGGCCGCCGTCGGGCCGCACTGGGGCGCATCGCTTGCCTTCCCGCCGGGGGGCGGCGCCATCCCCGACCTCGTGCTCTTCGCCTCGGTGCAGGACAGGGAGAAGCTGGAGCGCGCTCTCCAGCGGCTCGTGGGAGGATTGGCGGAGCTTGCGGCTCGAGAGGAGGTGTCGATGACGCGACGCGAGACCCTCTTCCGGGGCGCCCGAATCCACACGCTGGAGCTGGGCCGGAGGCGCAACCCCATCCCCGTCGCGCCTTCCTGGGTGATCGGGGAGGGCTACCTCGCCCTGGCGCTTTTCCCCCAATCGCTCAAGCACGCGCTCTCCGAGAAGCCCTCGCTGGAGGGCAACGAAGCGTTTCGTGCCATGCTCCGCGAGCTGCCCGCCTCCTCCGCGAGCTGCACCTATCTCGACGCGCGGCGGTTGGCGCATTGGATCTACAACAGCGCCGTGCCGCTCCTTCAGCTCTTCCAGGGCGGCATGAACGCCAACCTTCGCGACGCCGGGTTCGACCTGAACTTCCAGGACCTGCCCATCGCGGGGGTGCTCACCCGCCATCTCTCGCCCTTCGTCAGCTACACCGCCGTGGAGAAGGACTGCGTCCGGATGGGCGCGGTCTCCTCGTTCGGCGCGCCCGCGCTCCTCCTGCCCGTCCTGGTCATCGGCGCTGGAGCGGCCTTCGCCTACCGTGGGGCGGCGATGGAGAGAGCGGTGGCGGAGGCGGAGTCGGTGCGCGCCTCGGACGCGGAGCTCCGTGCCCTGGAAGAGGAGCTCGCGCGGCTGGAAGCGGAGCTGGAGGCGCTCCGGGGCGAATTGGAGGAGGAGAAATAGGCGTCGCCGACTTCCGCTCCGACACGGTGACGCGCCCGACGCCGGCCATGCGCCGCGCCATGGCCGAGGCGGAGGTGGGCGACGACGTCTTCGGGGACGATCCCACGGTGATCCGGTTGGAGGAGCGGATCGCGGCGCTCTTCGGCCGGGAGGCCGCGATCTTCTGCCCCTCCGGCACGATGGCCAACCAGATCGCGCTGGGGCTGCACGCCCGGCCCGGCGACGAGGTGCTCCTCGAGGAGAAGTCGCACACCTACCATTTCGAAGTGGGGGGGGCGGCGCGGCTCTGGGGCTTGCAGGCGCGACTCTACCCGTCGCGCCGGGGCGCTCCCGACCCTGGGGTTCTCCTGGGTCTCGTGCGCTCCGACAACGTGCATCTCCCGCGCACGACCCTCTGCGTCGTCGAGAACAGCCACAACTTCCACGGGGGCGCGGTGGTGCCCCTGGGCGCGATCCAGGCTCTGCGCGCGGCGCTCCCGCCCGTCGTGAAGCTGCACCTCGACGGCGCGCGACTCTGGAACGCTCATGTCGCCTCGGGCACGCCGCTGCGCGACTTCGCCGCGAGTTGCGCCACCCTCATGGTCTCGCTCAGCAAGGGGCTCGGCTGCCCGGTCGGTTCGATGCTGGTGGGGGACCGGGGCGCGATCGCGGAGGCGCGACGGCTCCGCAAGCTGCTGGGAGGCGGCATGCGCCAGGCCGGGGTGCTGGCCGCGCCTGCCCTCGCGGCCCTCGACGGCGGCTTCGACCACCTGCGCGAGGACCACCGCCGCGCCAAGCGACTCGCGGAGGCGTTCGGCGTCGACCCGGCCACCGTGGAGACCAACATCGTCATCGCGGAAGTGAAGGACGGGGCCCGGGCTGAGGCGCGCCTGCGCGAAGCGGGGGTTTGGACCGTGGCCATTGGCCCGCGTCAGATCCGACTCGTCACCCACCGCGACGTCGGGGATGCCGAAGTCGCGCGCGCGATGTCCGCGGCGCGCACCCTCTGACCCCGCCCCCCTCCCCTACTTCCCGCGTACCTTGAGCGCGCTCCAGAACGCCTTGAGCTCCTTCTTGAAGAGCTGCGCCGCGCCGCCGTAGGTCGTCACCTGCACCTCGTAGATCCAGCCGTTGCCGTGCTCGGCAAGGAGCAACTCCTCCTGCACCACGATAGCGCTCTTGGGTTGGATGCCCGACATCTTGAGCCGGAACGCCTGTTTGGCGCCGGGGAAGGAGCCGACGGTGGGGGACTTCGGCACCTTCGGGTCGTTCACCGTGCCCGTGAACCGGTCGAGGGCGGTGCGCGCCAGCGCGTCCAAGCCGGCGGTCTGGGTGCGGCCGAGCCAGGCGCGCACGCGGATGACGCACACGTCCCCGGCGGGCGTCCGCCGCCGGAAGGCGTAGACGAGGCCGCGATCGGTGTTGGCATCCACCGCCTCCTCGAGGAACCCCTCCGGCTTCAGGAGCGCGAGCTTGTAGAAATCGTGCTCGAGCTTGCGCGGCAGGAGATCCTCCGCGGCGGGCGGCGCCTCCCCTTCCGCCCCCTTCACCTCGAGAAGCGTGAACCCCTCCGCAACCTCCAGGAGCATGCTCTCGAACGGGGACCCGGCCGGCGCCTCGTCGAGGACCAGCTCGTAGAGACGCGTGCCGTCGCGCACCAGGAGGACGCGGCGCGTGGCGGGGCCGCCCTCGAGGGTGCCGCGGAACGACAGGAGCCGCCGGGCGCCCTCGCCGGTCACCTCGAGGTCGGTCGGGTCGCCATACCCGCGCCGGTAGCCCGGAGCGCGCTCCTTGGCCACCTCGCCCAGATCGCGCCGCTGCTCTGTTTCCGGCGGTTCGATGCGGAAAAGGCGCACGGAGGCGGCCGCGCCCGCCACTTGCTCGCCGGCGGCACGGGAAGCCCTCCAGTGGAGGAGGAGCGGGGCCTCGACCGGCTCGACCCGCGCGAATTCCGCGGGGACGCTGAAGAGAAAGTTCCCTTTGTCGGCGGGAGAGCGTACGACGAGGGCGTCGCCGTCCCGCTCCACGGCGATCTCCTCCTCCGCGGAGGCGGCCGATAAGAGAAGGAGGACGGCAAGGAGGCCGGTGCGCACGATGACGATCTTCAAAGCTTACGACATCCGGGGGCTCTACGGCACGCAGCTGGACGCCGCGCTGGCCGAGAAGATCGGGCGCGCCTTCTTTGCCGTCGTGCGCCCCAAGCGGGTCGTCCTGGCCCACGACATGCGCCCCTGCGCCCCGGAAATCCGCGACGCCGTGGCGCGCGGGCTGCGCGCCTGCGGCGCGGACGTGACCGATCTCGGCCTGGCCTCCACCCCCATGCACAGCTTCGCCGTCGGTCGCGGCGGCTTCGACGGGGGGATCATGGTCACCGCCAGCCACAACCCCGCCGAATACATCGGCCTCAAGCTCTCGCGGAAGGGGGCGGTCCCGCTCAGCCGCGAGGAGGGGATCGGCGCGATGGAGGAGCGCATCCTGCGCGGCGACCTCCCGGCGGATGCCGCGCGACCGGGGCGTCTCGAGAAGGGCGATTTCGCCAAGGGCTATGTGGACATGGTGGCCGGGAACGCGCGCATGCGGCACCGGCTCAAGGTGGTCGCCGACGCCGGCAACGGCATGGGGGGATACGAGTGGCCGCTGGTGGCGGCGCGGCTCGATCTCGAGGTGGTGCCGCTCTACTACGAACTGGACGGCACCTTCCCCAACCACGAGGCCAACCCCCTTAACGTCTCGACGCTCAGGGTGCTGCGCGCGGCGGTGGTCGAGCAGAAGGCGGACTTCGGTGTCGCCTTCGACGGGGATGCCGACCGCGCCGGGTTCGTCGACGAGAAGGGCGGCGTGGTGACCAACGATCTGGCCACCGCCCTCATGGCCGCCGATGTCTTGTCCCGCGAGAAAGGGCCCGTGGTCTACGACCTCCGCTCCAGCCGCGCGCTTCCGGAAGAGATCCTGCGCCACGGGGGCACGCCGGTGCGCGGGCGGGTGGGCCACAGCTTCATGAAGAAGACGATGCGCGAGCGCGGTTGCGTCTTCGGCGGGGAGTACTCGGGCCACTATTACTGGCGCGAGAACTTCAACACGGAGTCGGCGAGCCTCGCGGTGGTGGCGATCTGCAACATCCTCGCCGCCGCGCGCCAGCCGATGAGCGCGCTCCTAGCCCCTCTGCGCCGCTACCTCCAGACCGGCGAGGTGAACTTCCGGGTGGACGACAAGGAGGGCAAGATGCGCGCCATCGCCGAGGCGTTTTCCGACGCGGAGGTGGACTGGCTCGACGGCGTCACCGCCACCTACACGACCTGGTGGTGCAACGTGCGCCCCTCCAACACGGAGCCGCTCCTGCGCCTCAACCTGGAAGCGAACGACGAGGCCACGTTCGAAAAGGCGAAGCGCGAGGTCTTCGCCATCCTCGGCACGCCCGTCGGGCACTGAGCGCTACTCCTCGAGCGCGAAGTTCACCGGGACGAGCACGGCGAAGGGCACGGGACGACCGTCCTCCAGGGCCGGAATGAACTCCCAGCGCGCCACGGCGGCGAGGGCGGCCGCGTCGAGGGAGCGCCACCCGGACGATTTCGCGACCTCGGCCGCCAGCACCCGTCCTGCGGCCGAGATGCGAAGCCGCAGCACCACGCGCCCCTGCGCCCCTTCGCGTCGCGCCGACTCCGGGTAGTCCGGTGCGGCGCAGCGGGTGGCGGAGGGGCGGGGCGGCGTGAGTGTCGCCGCCCGCGGAGGCGCGGGCTCAGCGGGAGGCGCCTCGGGCGGGGTGGGGGCGTGGGCGGGAGGCGGTCGCGGAGCGCGCGGGATGGCGAC
>JBQTIG010000132.1:0-10477 GCA_052388375.1 Planctomycetaceae bacterium
GGGTGCAGGCGCCGCACGAGCGCCCGATCGACAGCCTCCCTGGAGGGTTTGAGGAGCCCTTCGCCCGCGGGGCCCTTCCTGCTGCGCCGCTCCAGATCGTGGAGCCGCGCCATGTGCGGCTCCTCCCCGCCCCCCTCCCATGTCTCGAAGGTGATTCCGGCGCGGGCCGCCGCGCGCTCCGCCCGCACGATCTCACGCCTGAGGCCGCGAGGACGGCGCTCCAGGAAACTCGCGGGACCGCCGTGCAACCCGGCGCGGGAGCGCCGAACCACGTCTCCCAGGCGCACGCCCCGGACTCCGGCGAGCTCCGCCAAGAGGGGCGAGCCCGCCCCCACGCCGGGAATGGCGAGGAACCGCCATGCGCGGGGCCCCTCCCGGAGGAACTCCCGCGCGGCCTGCGGCCCTGCGAACGGGCAGGCGAATCCCCACGTGGTGTCGCACCCGACGAGGTCCCGGGGCGGGATGGTGGCGCAGAACGCCGCGTAGCCTCCGGCGCCACGCCAGAAGGTGGGCGCGAGCCTCTCGTCGAGAAACGCCTGGCAGGCGAGGGTCCAGTCGGCGCCGGAACAGAAGGCGTCGAGGCCCGGCGTCCGGTCGACGGCGGCGTCGAAGGCGTCGGTTTCGCGCTCGAACTCCTCGAGGCCCAGGGGCTGCACGGCGGGTGGAGGATACGCGAGAGCTAGAATCACGCCGCCGTGGAATGGACTGTCGCGACGTTCGTCTCCCTGGGCGTGTTCCTGGGCACCTACGTCCTCATCTCGCTGCAGAGGATCCGCTTCGCCAATCTCGACCGTCCGAGCGCGGCGCTCCTGGGTGCCCTCCTCATGGTGGTCCTGGGGGTCCTTCCCCTCACCCGCGCCTACGCCGCGGTCAGCTACGACACCATCTTCCTCCTCCTGGGAATGATGGTGGTGATCTCCTATCTTCAGCTGGCGGGGTTCTTCGAGTGGATGGCGGTCTGGATCCTGCGGCACGCGGGCTCCCCGCAGCGGCTGCTCTGGCTCCTCGTCTTCGCGTCCGGCGGCCTCTCGGCGCTGTTCGTGAACGACACGATCTGCCTCCTCTTCACCCCGGTGATGCTCTCGGCGGTGCTTCGGGCCGGGCTCCCGCCCACGCCCTACCTCATCGCGCTGGCCACCAGCTCCAACATCGGGAGCGTCATGACGCTCACGGGAAATCCCCAGAACATGCTCGTGGGGATCTTCTCGGGCATCTCCTACGGGCGGTTCTTCCTCATCCTCGCCCCGGTCGCGGTCGTGGGGCTGGTCGTGAACGCGTGGCTCATCGAGCGGATCTACCGCGGGCGCTTGGGGGACGCGTTCTCCATGGTGCGGGAGGCGCCGCCCGCCGTGGACCGCACCCTCCTGCGGCGCCTCTTTCTCGTCTTGGCCCTCGTGCTGGCAGGATTCCTGCTGCCGCTGCACCGCTGGCTGCCCGGGGTGACGGTCGGGCAGAATCTGCCGTTGGCCGCCATGGCGGGCGCGGTGCTGGCGGTTCTCGTCGGAGGGCACCCGCCCCGCGCCGCCCTCCAGCGCGTCGACTGGCCGCTCCTGCTCTTCTTCGGATGCCTCTTCGTGGTGGTGGAGGCGGTGCGCGCCACCGGGCTGCTGCCCGCCCTGCACGAGGCGATCGCGCCGCTCTTCGGGACGACGGCGCAAGGCCAGGCGGCGGTCCTCGCGGGATTCTCCGTCGTGATGTCGAACGTCGTCTCGAACGTGCCGTACGTGCTGGTCGCGCGTGGATGGGTGGAGGGGCTGGGGAACCCGGACCTGATGTGGGCCGTGCTCGCGATGGCGAGCACCTTCGCGGGGAACCTCACGATCGTCGGCTCGGTGGCCAACATGATCGTGTTCGAGCAGGCGCGCGATCGGGCGCCGGTCGGGTTTCGCGAACACTTCCGGGTGGGCCTGCCGCTCACCCTGATCACCACCGCGCTCGGGCTCGCCCTCCTGCTCGGAATGCACGCCCTGGGATGGATCTAGCTAGTCGGGCATGAGATCGGGGCGATCAAGAGCGGAGAGCTCGCCGCTGGCGGTGAGGCGGAAGTTCTTCGTGCTGTAGGGGTCGGCCCCCTGCGGCATCTCCCGCATGAACTGGATGCGCGGGATCGGGATCCAGCGCACCGCCCGCCTGCTCGAGGCGAGCCCGCCCGCGGGATCCTCGGCGGAGGGGCGCCCGAAGTGGAACACGCACCCGTCGATGGCGAGAAACTGCGGCCCACAATCCAGCACTTTTCCGGTGTAGACGTGGTTCCGCGCCTGCGGATAGGGCTTGTCGATCCGCACGATCATGTTTTTGCCGACCAAGTCGCTCACGGTCACCCCCCGGATTTGCCTGTCTGGACCTTCGACATCATAACGTCTTTGCCGCGGCCGGGTTGGAGCGGCGCCCTGCGGCAGTACCGGCGCAGCCGAGGGCCCGGGCGAGGCCGCACCCCAGGAGTGAACCCGCGGCGTAGACTGCGAAATCGGAGGGGCTGAACGTACTGCCCAAGAGCGCATCCCCCAAACGGGTCGCCCGCGCCCGCTCGAGGAAGGGGGGGTGCCAGAGCTGCGCCGCCTCGAGGAGGCAGGTGGCGACGAAGACGGCGGCGCCGACGCGTCCGGGCCCCAACCGCGGTGCGGCGAGCAGGAGCGCGAGAATCCAGAAGACCTCGTAGAAGACGCCGCCCAGCGACCCGCGCACGAACCCCGCCCCCGGTCCGGCGTAGATCTTTGTGGCGAGCCCCAGCGGCACGACGAGTGCCAGGGCCGCGGCGAGCCGGATCCGGATCACTCCCGCGGCACCTCGAAGGCGAGCGCGCCGAGGGGGGGAAGCGTGAGGAGCAGCGACTGCTGCTGCTCCTGGAACGGCACCGGCTCGGAGCGCACCTCGCCGAGGTTTCCCACGCCCGATCCGCCGTAGCAGGCGCTGTCGGTATTGAGGCGCTCGACGTAGCGCCCCGGGCGCGGCGCCCCGACGCGGTACTCGGGGCGCACGACCGGCGTGAAATTGAAGACGAAGAGCGTCCCCGCCCCCTCGTCGCGGCTCCAGCGCAGGAAGCTCACGACGCTGCGCTCCGCGTCGCTGAAGTCGATCCACGCGAACCCGCGCCAGTCGAAGTCCCGTTCATGCAGCGAAGGGCAGCCGCGCACGAGCCGGTTCAAATCCCCCACGAGAAGCCGCAGGCCCGCGTGGGCCGGATCCTGGAGCAACGCCCAGTCGATCTCCTGGTCGTGGTTCCATTCGCCCCACTGCCCCAGCTCGCCTCCCATGAAGAGGAGGCTCTTGCCCGGATGCCCCGCCTGCCATGCGAGGAGCAGCCGCAGCGTCGCCCGCTTCTGCCACCCGTCGCCCGGCATCTTGTCGAGCAGGCTCTTCTTCAGGTGCACCACCTCGTCGTGGCTGAGCGGCAGGAGGTACTTCTCGCGGAACGCGTAGTAGAGCGCGAAGGTGAGGCGGTCGTGGTGGAACTTGCGGTGGATGGGGTCCTTCGCCAGGTAGGCCAGGGAATCGTGCATCCAGCCCATGTTCCACTTGAGATCGAACCCGAGCCCGCCGGCTTCCGTGGGTGCCGTCACCCCCGGGAACGCCGTGCTCTCCTCCGCCAGCGTGATGGCCCCCGGCGCCTCCCGATGCACCAGCGCGTTCACGCCGCGCAGGAACGCGATCGCCTCCAGATCCTCGCGCCCCCCGAGCGCGTTCGGGACCCACCCCCCCTCCTCGCGCGAGTAGTCGAGGTGGAGCATCGAGGCGACGGCGTCCACCCGCAGCCCGTCGACGTGGAACACCTCCAGCCAGAAGAGCGCGTTGCTCGCGAGGAAGTTCGCCACCTCGGGGCGGCCGTAGTTGAAGACCAGCGTATCCCAGTCCTTGTGCACTCCGCGCCGCGGATCCTGGTGCTCGAAGAGGCAGCTCCCGTCGAAGCGCGCCAGCCCGTGCTCGTCCCGGGGGAAGTGCCCGGGAACCCAATCGATCAGGACCCCGATCCCGCGCGCGTGGAACGCGTCGACGAGCGCCATGAGATCCTGCGGCGTCCCGTAGCGGCTCGTGGCGGCGAAGTAGCCGCAGACCTGGTAGCCCCACGACCCGTCGTAGGGGAACTCGGCCAGCGGCATCAACTCCACGTGGGTGAACCCCATCGCCTCCACGTAGTCCACCAGTTCGACGGCCAAGTCGCGGTAGCTGCGTCCGCGCCGCCAGGATCCGAGGTGGACCTCGTAGATCTGGAGGGGCGCTTCGGGCGCCTGGCGCGCCGCCCGCTCCCTCATCCAGGCGCCGTCGCCCCATGCATGATCCTCGAGCGGCCAGAGGACCGACGCCGTCTTCGGCCGCAGCTCCATCCGGAAGCCGAAGGGATCGGACTTCTGCCGGATCGCCCCCTCCGCGTCGAGCAGCTCGAACTTGTAGAGCTGGCCCGCGCGCGCGCCCGGGACGAACCCCTCCCAAATGCCGGTCCCGCCGCGCATTTCGAGCCGGTCCCACTCCCCGCTCCAGCCGTTGAAGTCGCCCAGGACCGAGACGGAACGCGCGAAGGGGGCCCAGAGCGCGAACCGTACCCCTCCCGGCTGGAAGTGGGCGCCCAGAGTTTTCCAGGCGCGATCGAGGCGGCCGTGGTTGAAGAGATAGAGATCCTGCTCGGGGATCGCTACGAAGGAACGCGGGGGGGGTGCGGGGGGGGGAGCCCCCGACCCCCTCGCCTTGCGTCCCTTGCGACTCACGGCAGGAAGCGGCGCAGATGCTGCTTCCAGAAGGGCCAGTCGTGGCCGAAGACCCCGGGCCAGATCTCGCTGTGCACAGCGACGCCCTTGGAGCGCAGGATCCCGGCGAAATTGCGCGTCTCGTGGACCAAGGAGTCGTTTTCTCCCGTGGCGATCACCCACTCCACCCGGGCGAGCCGGCGGGTCCAGCTCTCGTCCATGTTGGGCACGAAGGCCGCGGGGCAGTGGAAGTAGCAGAGGTCATCCCAGTGGCCATCGAGCATCCTGTGGTTGTCGAAAAGGCCGGAGAGCGCGATGACCCGGGAGACTTGGTCGGGGTGGCGGGCGGTGAAGTTGACGGCGTGAAAGCCTCCCATCGAGGCGCCGTAGACCGCGAGGTCGCCGCGGCCGGCGCGCGCCGCGATCATCGGGACCATCTCGGTGGCGAGATAGCGGTCGAAGAGGTCGTGGCGCCGCACGCGCTCCGCCGGAGGGACCGAGAGGTTGTTCCAGCTCTCGTCGTTGAAGGCGTCGATGCAGCAGACTTGGAGCCTGCCTTCGGCGACGTAGTCCGCGAGGCTCGCGACCAGCCCGCGCTCCTCGTTCTCCCAGAAGCGGCCCCCCGAGGTGGGGAACATGAGGAGGGGGCGTCCCGCGTGGCCGAACCAGAGGTACTCGACGCGGCGGGCGAGCAGGCCGGACTGGAAGGAATCGTAGGCGCGCTCCATCGCGGCCTAGTATGGAAGGGCTTGCGGGGGAACGCAACTGCGCCGCGCCGCGCTACGATGGGTGGCGCCATGGCGCTGCATTCGTTCCGTCGCACGCAGCGAGGGACCGTCATTCTCGCGGCCCTCCTCGGCGGCGCCATTCTGGGGGGCGCGGCGGCGTTGCTCGCCGGGACGCCGTTTGGGGCCGCCGCGGTCGCGGCGATCCTCCTCCTGACGGCGCTGCTTTTCGGGTCGCTCACCGTCGAGGTGGACGCCGAACGGGTTCGAATCCGGTTCGGACCGGGGCTCGTGCGCGCCTCCTGGGCCCTGGCGGAGGTCGAGGATGCTCAGGTCGTGCGCAACCGCTGGTGGCACGGCTGGGGCATCCACCGCTTCGCGTCGGGCTGGGTGTTCAACGTCTCCGGGTTCGACGCGGTGGAGCTGCGGCTCCGCGGGGGGCGGCGCGTCCGCATCGGGAGCGATCGGCCAGCCGAACTTCGCGCCGCGGTTCGTGAGGCCGCGGGGCTCGGCTGATCGGGACGCAGCAGCGCTTCCCCCGCCCCCCTGCCGCGCGTCGCGGAACGCACAAGTCCCGCTAGGCAGCGAGGTTGCAGCCCCTTTTGCCGCGCGGGGTCTCCGTGTAGGATGCCCGCCGGATTCAGGAGGTTTCCATGGGCAAGAAAGTCGGCGTGCTCTTCGGCCAGGAGCGCAATTTTCCCTATGCGCTGGCGGGGGAAGTCAAGCGCGTCTCGGGAGGCAAGGTCGACGCCGAGCCCGCGCTCCTGGGGGCGCTGCGCATGGATCAGCCGCCCCCCTACGACCTGATCCTCGACCGGATCAGCCACGAGGTGCCCTACTACCGGACGCTCCTCAAGCACGCCGCGTTCGCCGGCACCCAGGTGGTCAACAACCCCTTCTGGTTCAGCGCCGACGACAAGTACTTCGGGAATCTGGTGGCCATCCAGTCCGGCGTCGCGGTGCCGCGCACGGTCCTCCTGCCGCACAAGAACCATCCGCCCAACACGTCGAGCGAGAGTTTCTCGAACCTGCGCTATCCGCTGCCCTGGGACGAGATCTTCGAGTACCTCGGTTTCCCGATCTTCCTCAAGCCTGCCTACGGCGGCGGCTGGAGGGACGTGAGCAAGGTGGACGGGCCGATGGAGTTCTTCGAGGCCTACGGGAAGTCGCGCGACCTCTGCATGATGGCGGAGGAGGCGATCGACTTCACCGAGTACTTCCGCATCTACGTACTCGGACGCGAGCGCGTCCACATCATGCGCTACAACCCCAAGGCGCCGCACCACGAGCGCTACGTCAAGAACGCGCCGCCCATCGACCGCGGCCTCCGGGAGAAGCTGGAGCGCGACTCCTTGGCGCTCTGCCGCGCCCTGGGCTACGACTTCAATACCGTCGAGTTCGCGGTGCGCGAGGGGATCCCCTACGCGATCGACTTCACCAACCCCTGCCCCGACGCGGAGCCCGCCAGCGTGGGCGAGGAGAACTTCGCCTGGGTGCTGCGGAACGCCGCGGAGTTCCTGGTGCAGCGCGTCAAGAACCCCCGTCCCCTCGAGCTGACGGGCACCTGGCCGGGTCACGCCCGATGAAGATGCCCGACTTCACGCTCGGGATCGAGGAGGAGTTCCAGATCGTCGATGCCGAGACGCGGGAATTGAAGTCCCACGTCTCGCAGATGTTCGCGAAGAGCGAGGCGCTGCTCCCGGACAAGATCCACCGCGAACTGCACCGCAGCGTGATCGAGATCGGATCGAAGATCTGCGCCGACATCGGGGAGGCGCGCCGCGAGGTCACCTCGACCCGCGCGATCATCTGCGGCATCGCCCGCGAAAACAGGCTGCGCGTCTGCTCGGCGGGCACGCATCCGTTCACGCACTGGAGCAACGTCGAGACCAACGAGAGCGACCGCTACTCCAAGATCCTGGACGACCTGCAGGTCGTCGCGCGCGCCAACGTCATCTTCGGGCTGCATGTCCACGTCGGCCTGGACGACCCCGAATCGCTCATCCATGTCTTCAACATGGCGCGGTACTTCGTCCCGCATGTCCTCGCGCTCTCCGTCAATTCGCCGTTCTGGTGCGGCAAGGAGACCGGCTGGCACTCCTACCGCACGAAGGTGTTCGAGAAGTTCCCCCGCACCGGCATTCCCGATTCGTTCTCGAGCTTCACCGAGTTCCAGGACCTGGTGCGCGACCTGATCCGCACCAACAGCATCGACACCGGGAAGATGCTCTGGTGGGACATCCGGCCCCACTGGAAGTACCCCACCCTGGAGTTCCGCTGCCCCGACGCCCAACTGCGGGCCGATGAGACCATCGCGATCGCCGCCCTCTGCCAGGCGCTGGTCGCCAAGCTCTACAAGCTCCACAAGCAAAACCTCTCCTTCCGCCTCCACCGCCGCGCCCTCATCATGGAGAACAAGTGGCGAGCGGCGCGTTGGGGGGTGGGGGGGCGCCTCATCGATCTGGGAAAGATGGCGGAGGTGCCGACCCCCGTACTCATCGGGGAGCTGCTCGAATTCGTCGACGACGTCGTGGACGAGCTCGGCTCGCGCAGCGAGGTCGGGAAGATCCGCGAGATCGTCGGACGCGGCACCGGGGCGGACCGCCAGCTCAAGCTCTACGGGCATACGAACGATCTTAGGGCTGTCGTGGATTACATTGCCGATGAGACGGAGCACGGACTTCCGCGCTCCTAGGTGCGCCACGTGCCTGTGCTGACCGACCTCCTGGCGATCCCCTTCGATCCCGAACTCGCGCCGGGCGCGCGCAACGCCGTCGCCACCTGCCTCGCCGTGAGGCCGCACGAGCGCGTCGTGGTCATCACCGGCTCCTCCTGCCTGGAGATCGGCGCAGCGCTCGCGACGCAGGTGCGCGCCGTCGGCGCGTCGCCCGACTGCTTCGTCCTCGAGGATCTCGTCACCCGCCCTTCGCGCAGCCTCCCCGCGCCCATCCTGGAGGCCCTCGAACAGGCGCAGGTCTCGATCTTCGCGGCGCTCGCCCTCCCCGGCGAGCTCGACATGCGCCGGCAGATGACCGGGGTCGTGAACCGGCGGAGGATCCGCCACGCCCATATGGTGGGGATCACGGCCCGCATCATGCGGGAGGGGATGCGCGCCGATTTCCTTGCCGTCGACGAGCTCTCGCGATGGGTGATGGAGCGCGCGGTGAAGGCGCGCGAGATCGTCTGCACGACACCCGCGGGCACCGACTTGCGCGCGAGCTTCGCTCCCTCGCTCAGGTGGCTCAAGACCTCCGGCCTCATCAGCCCCGAGAAGTGGGGGAATCTCCCGGGCGGCGAGATCTTCACCTCGCCCGAGCGCGTCGACGGGACCTTCGTGGTGGACGGCGTGCTGGGCGACTGGCTCGCGCCGAAGTATGGAGACCTCCACAAGACGCCGCTCGCCATCCGGATCGAGGAGAGCCGGATCGTGGACCTGCAGTGCCGGAACCGGGAGGCGCTGGAGGATTTCCGGCGCTACGTGGCGACGGACGCCAACTCCGACCGCGTCGGCGAGTATGCCCTGGGGACCAATCTCGCCGTGACCGGCGTGATCGGCAACATGCTGCAGGACGAGAAGATCCCCGGAGTGCACATCGCCTTCGGGCATCCCTATGCGGAGCACACCGGTGCGACTTGGAGTTCCACGAGCCACATCGACGTGGTCGGCCGCGACTTCGACGTCTGGTTCGACGGCGTGCCGATCATGCGGCGCGGCCGCTACCTGCGGGAGGGCTAGGCGCCATGGAACGGGAGCTCCGCGAACGGTTCAACCGGCGCTGGACCCCGGAGCTCTATCGCCGGGTGCTCGGGGACCTCGAGCGGCAGGTGGGGGGGCCGGTGCCCTTCCGCGTGGCGGAGACGCCGCTCTTCCTGCCCGCCGATTCCTTCGACCGCTTCGCCGGCGCCGCGCGGGAGATCGTCGCGCGGTTGAGCCGCCCGGACTATCTGGCGGCGCAGGAGAGCGCCGTGCCGCCGGCCTACCGCTCGCGCCGCCGCAGCGCGCTCCCGCAGTTCGCCCAGGTCGATTTCGCGGTGGTGCAGGGGGAGGACGGGACGCTGCAGCCGCGCTGCGTGGAGTTGCAGGGGTTCCCGTCGCTCTATTGCTTCCAGCTGCTCCTCACCGACATCTGGGCGACCCATCTCGCCGATCTGCCGGGCCCCGGGCGCGGCTGGCGAGTCTATTTCTCAGGGCTGGACCGCTATCGCGCCTTCCAGCTGCTCCGCAGCGCGATCGTGGGGCGCCATGACCCCGAGGAGGTCGTGCTGCTCGATCTCGACCCGGCCCATCAGAAGACCTACCCCGACTTCGCGGCGACACGCAACTGGTTCGGGGTCGAGGCGGTCTGCCCCACGACGTTGCGCCGCGAGGGGTCGAAGCTGTTCCGCACGAAGGAGGGGCGGACGGTGCCGGTGCGCCGCTTCTACCAGCGCGTCGTCTTCGACGAGTTGGAGCGGACCGGGACGAAGCTGCCCTTCGCCTTCGGCGAGGATCTCGACGTCGAGATCGCCCCGCAGCCCGACTGGTACTACCTCTGGTCCAAGAACTCGCTGGTCTCCCTGGACCATCCCGCCGTCCCGCGCACGACCCGGGTCTCCGACCTCGCGCGGCTCCCCGCCGATCTCTCCCGCTTCGTCCTCAAGCCGCTCTACTCCTTCGCCGGCGGCGGCGTGAACGTCGACCCCACCGCCGCCGACGTGGAGGCGATCCCGAAGGCGCAGCGCAAGGACTGGATCCTCCAGGAGAAGGTGGAGTACCACCCCGGCCTCGTCTCGCCGCAGGGGCACAAGGTGCGGGGCGAGGTGCGGATGATGTTCGTGCGTCCCGACGCCGCCGCCGAAATGACGCTCCTCTTCAGCCTGGTCCGCTTGAGCCGCGGGAGGATGATCGGCGTCAACTTCAACCGCGACCTCGACTGGGTCGGCGCCTCCATCGCCCTCTGGCCGGACTAGCCCAACTTGATCAGCTAATCGCGTGGACGGCGTCGTTTCGGCGAATCGGGGCCGTTTCGCATCCGGGTTGGCACTACATTCCGCGACTACATTTCCGCGACCGCCGTCGGGATCCTCAGGCGC
>JBQTIG010000133.1:0-34792 GCA_052388375.1 Planctomycetaceae bacterium
AGCGCCCCCTCGTCGAAGGACGCGGGCACGTGCAGCGTCCGGCCGCCCTCGAGCTCGACGCGGAAGTCCGCGCCTCCTCCCGGAGCCCCGCCGATCACCCGCACCGGCACGAGCGCCGCCCCGCCAACGCGCCGCAGCCGGCACGACCACCAGGACAGCGTCGACGCCGCGATCCCCCTCTTCCGCGCGAACTCCTTCTGCGTCAGTCCGCTCGCGCGCCACTCCCGGACGAGCGACTCCCAGTCCGACCGCAGCCGCGGCCTCGCTTGCCTCCGCATCGATGGCCACTCCTTTCGGCCGCCATCGTCGCCGCACTCACTCTACGCGCCAGACGCAGATCCCCGGACGCTTACGGAGAAACACCCGCTCCGTCGTCCGCACCGAGACGGACACATCTTGACTAACACGGCGACTCCGATCGGTTGGGCGCGGCCTTGGACAGCGCGGGCAACCTACGCGGGGTGATTCGCATCACGCGCCCCCCGTCGCTCTTCGGTGCGGTCTCGCACAAGTGGCTTCTCGCTACAGATGTCCAGCAGGTTCGGATGGATGACGCGTCTTTCGAGCGATTCCGGAATCGTGGTGAGCGCAAGGGCCTGAGGATCGTCGGTGGACCGGCTACGCGCGTGACCTATTCGTTGCTGCCCGCCGCGAGCTACTTGGAGAGGGCGAACGTCGGTTGAAGCGGGCGGGCAGGGCGTCCGGCGCAGCCTGGGGCCTACCCGCGCACCTTGGTCACGTAGTCGACGGTCCTGCCTCGGACCGTGATCGGAGCGCTCAGATCCGCCTCGAACGCCGGGCGTTCCGCTATCGCGATGCACTTGCCCGGGTCGTACACGAAGGCCACCACCCGCCGCACGTACGGGTGGGCGTGGTAGGTCGCCTCGTCGAGCAGGATCTCGCTGCGCACCTCGTTGGCGCGTGCCGGGCTGTCTACGTATTTGATCTCGAACCCCAGTGAGGTGGCCCGCGACGTGAAGTCGAGCCGGCTGCCGTGCCCCGCGATCTTGGGTGCGGGGTCCTCGGGAACCAGGTCGGGCACGGCGGGCACAACCATCGACCGGAACAGGTCCTGCACGTCGTACTCGTTCTCGATCGCGAACGGAGGCCTGCCGCGCCCGCGTTTCGCTAGGACGGCCGCCGCGACAGGGAACGCCTCGATCACGGCGAGGACGTCGTCGAGCGCGTTCAGGCGCGCGAGCTTCTCGCGAGGGGACACCGTCAACGCATCGTGCAGCAGGGCAGCGTCGAGCGGTGCGACGTGTCCGGAGCGGGCCAGGGCCATGAGCGACTGACGCCTGCCCTCCGCGATGGCACGGTCGATGGCTCGCAGGTCCTCATCGGTCGGCTGGAGGTCCGCGTCGAGCAGGCGCGTGGCGAGCCAGAACCGCGCAATCACGTCGTCACCGCATGCAGGGGCGGCGCTCGTTACAAGCCGCCGGGCCCGTTCCGCCGCTGCCAACGTTAGCCCCCGGGTGCCGTGCGCCAAGGACTGCGCCCAAAGGTCCAGCGCGCGGCTCCGGAGACTGGAACTCGATCGCTGCTGGGTACGCTCATCGAGGCGGACGGCAAGTGGGGGAGCGGCAACTCCTATGCCGGCGGCAATCCCGACGAGAATCCGGTCGTCGTCCCACATGCAAGCCGCGGGCGGCATCGGTTCCCTCTCCACCTCTCGGCGTGCGGCCTCGACGAAGGTCTGGGCATGAGCCGCATCCGTGCCCAACGCCAGACGCGCACCGAGGATCGCCGCGTCGATCGGCCGCCGTACCTGCCGGTTCTGAGGCCCTGAGTTCAGCAGGCGCTCGATATCTTCCTTCCACGGCGACGCTGCAGCGCCTGCCGTGCAGTCCATCGGAGCCACGAGAAGCGCGCAAACGTAGCCATCCAGATCGCCCTCGGCGATGGCGCGGCCGACGAGAGAAGCGAGTTGCCGCAGCGGTTGCAGGCCACCGTCGGCGTCGGCGTCGGTCGACGGGATCCCTGTGGCTGTGAACGCCGTCATACGAACCATAGGCGGCGCCCGAGACGCTGCTGGATCATGTCGACCGTCCACTCCTGCACGGCACGGAGGTGGCCGGTCACCCGCGCGAGCTGCTCGGCATAGATCAGCGTCACGGGCTTGATGCCCGGGTTCAGGCTTCGTGCGGACATGAAGGACATGAGGTAGGCCTGCTGGACCAGGTACTCAAGGTCCCGGAAGGTGCTGCGCTTGTCGAGCGTGAGCTTGAGGGGGGCCGGGAAGCCGTAACCCCGGTACTGGTCGGGGCCCACGAACGTCACGAGGCGCTCCCGCGGCCCGAAGGTGACCGACCACCCGCGCTCGGGGAGGAACGCCGCCTCGGGCTTCGGACGACGTGTGCCCGGGATCCTGCCGGATGTGTCGTAGAGCTGCACGTGGTGATCGTCGTTGACGTGGACTAGCGCGAAGTCGATCTGGAACTTGGGCAGCTTGCCGACGGCATTGAGGACCGCGCGCTCCTCTCGCCGCCCGGCCCGACGCGGAACATGGAAGATGAGCCTCAGGCGGGCGCCCTCCGAGAGATTCTCGAACGCCGCGATCTGGTCGACGCTCCGCATGATCGTCTTCTCGAGGGCACGCTCGTACTCCTCCTCGGCGCAGTAGGGCGTGGCGTCGTTGTAAAGGTACTCGCCGTTCGCCCGGAAAACGGTCGCGAACCCGATTGTCGAGCGGGCGTCGCCGAACCGCGTCGAACGGTGCACCGCCCGTCCGATGCCGAACACGAGCTCGGTCGGCTCGTCAGCGCCGCCATCCGCCAGGCGAAGCACATGCGAGGTTCCGCCCAGCTTGGCGTAGCAGGCGAGGGCCATCGTGTTGAGGATGTACTGGAGGTTGCTGTCCGGCTCGCGCAGCTTCTCGATCCAGAGCGCTTGGGTCGGGATACCCGCCATCGTGAGCGCGAGCGCCTTCGTCTGGAAGTACGGGTTCTCGGAATCGGGCAGATCCGCGTGCGCGGCCTGGATGACCGTGATGACGAGGTCGAAACCCTCGCCGCGGCCCGCCGCGCGGAACGCCTCGGCGTACCGCTGCATGACCGCGCCCCGGTGCGGCGGTGCGAACGCGTACACGGCTTTCAGCTGCGCAAGGCGATACATCTGCTGGAGCCCGGTGAACACACCCGCCGGCGTCGGAACGCCGTTCAGCAGCTTCTGGATGCCCGCTCGAACCTCGCGCTCGTTCTCGACGGGGGCGATCACGAGGACGCGTGGCCTACGCTGGCGCATCAGGTGCCAGTCGTAGGGGCCGTGCTGCTTGAGGCCCTCGTCGATCCGCCGGCTGAGCTTCGTGCCGGCGCGGTCGAAGCTGTACTGCGGTCCTGCGAGCTTGCGAGCGGGGAATGTCTTCGCGCCAACGGGCGCGAGGGTCCCGATTGTGGCGGTCACGCCCGGCAGGATCTGGAGGACGCTCCCGCCCGGCTGGAGCAGCTCGGTGACGAGAGCCTTCGCGAGGCGCAACCGCTCTTTGGGCCGCACCAGGGTGCGCAGCTTCGTGATCAGCTCCTGCTCGCCCCTGCGATAGGCCTCCTCGTGACGCGCCGTGAGGTAGCGGCCGAGGTTGTCACGGGTCGGCTCGGGGGCCACGCTGGAGAGGGGCAACTCGACGAGGCTGGCTTCGCGGAGGTCCGTCAGCACGCAGGTCCCGCTGTCCCGCAGGTGCTCGATTTTGCCAATGACCCTGCCGGCAAGGGCCGGATAGCGCTCGGCTTCGGGCGCGGCAACGCGGAGCACGACGTACGTGTCCTGCAGCGCGGCGCCGAGCCCCGCGGCGGCCCACTGCGCCGCGGAGGTGTCGAGCCTCGTCGTGTAGAGGACGTCAACGAGCAGGCCCAGGACAAGTCGGTCCGAAGCGTCCCGGGTGAAGTAGGCGCTGGTGTAGATCTTCGGGTAGATCCCGAGCGGTTCTGACGCCGCCTCGGCGAGCGCAGGAATCCTCGCGAGGAGGCTGGGCTTCTCGAAACTGGCGAAGTACGCGCCGGCAGCGTGCTGGTCGCACTTGTGGAAGCCGATGCCGAGCAACCGCGCCTCGACAGCGTCGTTGACGAGACGCTGGAAGAGCATGGGAGACTCTTCGAACGTGACCGTGACAGGCGCCATGCCTCGCGGAGCCTGATCCAGCCTGGTTATCGGGTGCCAGGCGAACAGGCGGCTCACATCGTCCGGATCTCGCCACGTTACGAGGCCAGGGAGTTGCGCAGCAAGGGCGTCCGTCGCTTCGCATCTGACCCACTTGCCCGCCCAGACCTCGACCGAGCTTGAGGAGATCTCGACAGGGAAGAACCCTAGCGCGAGTGCGCGGCCACCAACCTCGCGCTCGCGCGCAAGCGCGCTGCCGTCGCGCGGGCTGAAGCTCCTGTGCGCCATGGGCATGCACCTTTCCCCGGCCCGCTCCTCTGGAGCGGGACTTCAAAGCGTATCACGGGCAGTGGACAAGCCCGGCGCGCCCCAAAGGGCCGCAGCCGGGTCGGTGCACCAGCGCGACTCCCTCGGAAGTTGCATAAACATAAGCCTTTGCCGGACGCATGGTTACGGTGGCTACCAATCGCGGCGGCGACCGCGTCATCATATCCGATCCGCATGGCGCGCGACAAACTGCCGCATGGGCGGATCAGTTCAGCGGGTCTGTTCGGCGGCCGGCCACCGCGTAGGTCCGTGCGGCCCGCGCAGACTTCGGTTGACAGGGCCTCGCACTCCGGCTACAAGGGGGACTCACGGCGACGACCGGCGGATGCCGGACGCTACGCCCCCTTCGCGATGGAGATGACCATCGGTGGGGGGATACAGCGGTCGACATCCTCCAACGGTTGCCGGTGGCCGATCCCGTGTGGGACGGTCAAAGAGCTTTCCTTGAGAACATCATGAGGAGACGCAGATGAACCGCCTTCCGCAACCCGGGTTGCGTGTCGCCGCCGTCGTGGCGACCCGCAATCGGCCCGAGCTCCTAGCCGGGCGCTGTCTCGCCTCGATCGAGGCGCAGACGCTCCCTCCGGCAATCCTCGTCGTGGTCGACGACTCCGATCTGCCGGTCCGCGCCGAGAACGAGCGGGCCGTTCGGGCGCTCGTCCTGCCGGAGACGCACATCGTCTACCTGCCCAACTACCGGACGAAGGGCTGCGCCGGCGCCCTCAACACCGGGCTCGACTGGCTCCATCGCCACGGCGGCGATCCTTGCCGGCTCTACGTCGCCACCCTCGACGACGACGATTCCTGGTCGCCCGAGCACGTCGCGGCCTGCTGCGCGCGGGCGGTGGCCTCGGATGCGGACATGGTCGTGGCAGGCATCGTGCGCCATGAGCCGGAGCCGCGGCGTCAGTCGATCCCCGACGCGCTCCGCGCCGACGACTTCCTCGTCGGGAACCCGCACATCCAGGGCTCGAACCTCTTCGTGCGACTCGAGACGCTGCTTCTCGCCGGCACGTTCGACGAGCACCTGACAGCGTGCACGGACCGGGACCTGTGCATCAAGATCGCCGACCTCGGCGGGGTCCGCTACGAGGCGCTTTCCGTCCACACGGTGCACCACTTCGCCGACGGCGCGGTGCCGCGCATGACCGATCCGGGCACGGACACGAAGAAGCGCGGACTGGACGCCTTCTGGCGCAAGTACGAGGGCCGGATGACGCCGGCGCGGCGCCGGGCCGCTCGCGCGCGGGCGCTGCGCCTCTTCGAGTGGTCGCCGCCCGACGACGAGCCGCGGCCGGCAGGGGTCGCGGAACCGCCTCCGGAGCCGACGGAGCCCTTTCCGCTCGTCGCCGGGATCGCCACCGACCGTGCCTCGCGCGTGGAGCCGCTGCTGCGCGGCCTATCGCGACTCTCACGCCACACGGCGCTCAGCGGCCTCGACGTCGTGGTGCTCGACAACGGACCGCCCGTCGAGAGTCGGAAGCTGCGTCGCTTGGTCGGGACGCTCCGCGCCGAGGGCCGGCGGATCTACCTCGCGTCGCGCGGCCGCTGGCGGCGGGACGCGCGCGCCGGGCGCTTCGGAGCGCCGTTCGAGCCGCCGCGCCGCGCCGGCATCGCACTCGCCCGCACGATGGTCCAGACGTACGTGGCCGATCTAGGCGAGCGCCGGCGCGGCGCGGTCGGCTGGATCCTCGACGACGACATGCGCGTGGTCGACGAGTCCATCGTTGCGTGGCTGCCGGAGTTCCGTAACCGCGGCATCGATGTCGTGCTGGGTGCGATCGTCGGCGCGCCGCCGGTGCCGTACGCGAGCGCGGTGCGCGTGCAGATGGTCGACCTCCTGCACAACCTCGCGTGGCTGGCGCGACTGCCGGACGACGCGCCGCTGCCCAACCGCGCGGCGGAAAACGCGCTCCTCCGCGAGCGCTACCGGGACTATTACTACGACCTGTCGCGCGACGACACGGCGCACCTCGAGGCGCCCTTCTTCCTCGAGCCGGCGCACGCGGGGGAGACGGTCCGCGAGGCCCGCGAGCGCCTGGAGGCGACGCTCCCGCGCATCCTGGCGGGGGAGCAGGTCTTCCGCCCCGTGGTCCTGCCCGCGGTGAGGAGCCCCGTCGAGGCCGCCTCGCCCTCGGATCTACGGGGCGGCAACACGTTCATGCTCGACGTCGGCGCCATCCGCGACGTACCCAACCTCGCGCCGACGCTCAACGGCCACGAGACCCGCCGCTCCGACATGCTCTGGGCGCTGCTCAGCATCCGGGTCACCGGGCGGACCGTCGTGCGGGCGCCGCTGCCGATGCGCCAGGACCGCAGCGACGTCGAGCCGGCGGGCTTGGACCTCGACCGCCTGGTCGCCGACATCCAGGGGTACGCTCTGAAGTCCGCCCTGCGCGAGCTGCTCAAGCGGCGCACTGGGGCCGCGGACGACCTCGCGTTCACGCCGGCCGACGTGGCGTGGCTGACACGCTTCACGCGCAAGTACCTCGAGGAGCGGCTCGCCGCGTTCAGCCTCTCCTGCTGGCGTATCCGCGGCGTCGCCCGGAGCCTGCGGGCCCAGGGGCTGGTCCGATCGTTCGTCGAACGCATCGAAGCCGAGTACACGCCCCAGCTCGTCCCTCAGGTACGGGACCGGGTGCTCCGGCTGGGCGAGGCCTGCGTGCGCGAGTTCGTTGGCGGGCTCGAGGGGCGGCTGCGCGCGTTCCGGGCGCGCCAGCGTCCGGAGGGCCGGTTCGACCGGCAGCGCGTCGTGATCGCGCGCGCGCAGGTGCGCCTCCTCGCGCCAGGGCCGCTGCGGCTCCTGGGCTCCGGGGCCGAAGGCGTCGTCCTGACGGACGGAACCGTCGTCTACAAGTGGTTCGAGGACCGCCCGCGGAACCTGGAGGGGCTCGTGGGGGCCTGGCCCAACGGCGCGGGTCTCTACCGTCTCGACGCGCTCCGCGGGAGCATCCTCACGTACCGGTACGAGCCGAGTCGGCCCTACCGGGGCGGGCAGGGGGCCGGCCTCGTGCGGCTGTTGCGCGAGTGCCGCGATCGCGGCGTGGTCTGCTCGAACCTCCACCCCGACAACCTGCGCGTCGTCGGGAACGCGGTGAAGCTCGTCGACTACGGCCGCGACCTGGAGCCGTTCACGGAGAAGGGCTTCCGGCACATGTGCGTGCGGGCCTGGCTGACGTGGCGGTGGCACCACCGGCCCGACCTCAAGGTCCTCATGCGGCGCGCGTTGAAGGACTCGGAGCTCCCTGAGCTGGACGGCCTCGCGCGATTCCTCGATGCCGTCTCGGGGACGGGGTCGAGGAGCCGGCTCCGCTCGCTGCTGGTCGCCCTCGCGCTGGGGTCCGGGGCGCGAAGGGTGCTCGACTACGGCAGCGGCAAGGGCGCGCTCGTGCGCGACCTGGCGCGGGCGGGCATCGACGTCGTGGGCTACGACCCGGACCCGAGCCTGGCCGCCCGGTGGGCCGGCGAGGCCCGCTTCACGAGCGTACGGGACGACGCGCTGGCGGCCGGGCCCTACGACGTCGTGATCTGCTCGCTCGTGACGTGCACAATAGCGGACGAGCGGGATTACCGGGCAGCGCTATCGGACTTGCGGGCCGCGGTCCGGGACAACGGCGAAGTGCTCCTGGCCCTCTGCGACCCGTTCTTCACCGACGGCGGCGACACGCCGCTTCAGGAGCGCCTCCTGCCGCAGGAGTTAGATCCCGCTCGAACGTTCGTCTGGCGCAAGAGGATCGGGCCGGGCGCTCCGCTGCGCATCGACGTGCACCGGCCTCTCGAGCGGATCCGGCGGGACTTGCTCCGCGCGGGACTCGTCGTGCGCGAGGAGCGCGAGGTCCCGACGGTCGACCTCGACCGCTTCGAGCCCGCGGCGGACTTCCGGATCCTGCGGCTCGTCCCGGCACCCCGCGCCGCGCCGGTGTCGCTCCTCATCAAGACTTGCGCGATGGAGTGGCGTACGATCGAGCGGCAGGTGCGGCACCTCGTGCGCCAGCTCGAGGGCCCGGTCGCGTTCGCCGAGGTCGTCCTCGTCGTCGACACCAAGGCGGACGGGTTCACGCGGGCCTACGACACGGCCGACCCGGAGCGGCACGGCGAGGCCGTGCGGCGGCTCGTGGACGAGGGGCTCGTGGACCGCGTCATCCGGCCAGAGGACATCGAGAGCCTGAACCAGCGCTGGCTCGGGCTCGCGACCGACGCCACGCACTCGGCGGGCAACGCGCCGATCGCAGCGTTCCTTGCCGGGATCGAGGCCTGCCGGGGCGAGTACGTCTTCCAGGTTGACGCGGACATGATCGTGGGGCGGCCCGAGCCGGACCGCGAATACCTCGGCGAGATGATCGACCTCCTGCGTTCGGATCCGGAGGCCGTGACCGTGGCGTTCCCGATCTGCCGCGACGACGCGATGCCGTGGAGCGCCGACCGGCCGTGGCGCGTGGAGGTGCGGGGGTGCCTCTTCGCCCGCGCACGGCTCCTCGCCCTGCGGCCCCTGCCGAACACGCTCGCGGGAGGGCGGCCCGAGCTGTCCTGGCACCGATCGCTCGACCAGGTCGTTCGCGCGGGCGGCGCGCGCTCGTACCGGGGGGGAGACGGCGGCTTCTTCGCGATCCACCCGCCGAACGCGCGCAAGCACGACACGTTCTTCTGGGACATCGTCGTCGACGCCGTCGAGCGCGGCTACGCGCCGGCTCTCCAGCGCGGCAACCCCGAGCTCGTGGGCGAGCTCAGGGACTGGATCGGCCCGAAGCGGGACGAGCCGTTCGTGTTCGTGATCTGCGCGCGCAATGTGCCGCCGGGTCGCTTCCGCCGCTGCTGGGAGTCGCTGATTCGACAGGACGGCGCGCCTTGGGGCGCGATCGTCATCGACGATGGGTCCGACCGGCATCGGGCGGCCTACCTGCGGGAGGTCAGCGCGGGAGCCGGTGGAAGCGTCACCTTCCTGTCGACCCGCGAGCGGCGCGGCCAGCTCGCCAACCTCGTCCTCGCGATCCGACACGTGTGCGTCGACCCCGACACCGTCATCGTGACCTTGGACGGCGACGACGCTCTCCTCGGCGACCGGGTGCTCCGCCGGCTCGCCGAGGCCTACGGCGATGGGTCCGACCTCACGGTGGGCTCGATGCTCCGCACGGACAAGCACGCCTGCTACGAGGTGTCGTTCGCGCCGCCGGTCCCGCGGGCGGTCTGGCAGCACCTGCGGACGTTCCGCAAGCGCCTCTTCGACTCCATCCCCGACGAGCTGCTGCGGCTCGACGGGGAGTACGTCGACCTCGCGTCCGACTGGGCATTCATGGTCCCGATGGCGCTGAGGGCGAGAAGGCCGGTGTGGATCCGGGAACCGCTCTACCTGCACGAGCCGTCGGGCGAAGGGAAGCGGCGCGACCAGGCGCGGCGGGAGCTCGTGATCGGGCGCCTGCTCGATCGGCTGCACGCGCTCGGATGGATCCGGGACGCCGCCGACCGCGGGAGGGCGTCATGACACCGCTCGTCGCCGTCCTCGGAAGCGCGCGCCTCCTTGAGGGGGATCCGCGCGCCGCGCTGGCGGAGCGGGTCGGCCGCGCCCTGGTCAACGCCGGGTACCGCCTGCTGACGGGGGGCCTCGGCGGGGTGATGGAGCGCGCCTCGGTCGGCGCCCGCTCGTCGGAGCGATACCGCGAGGGCATGACCGTCGCGGTCCTTCCGGGAACCGATCCCGCGGAGGCCCACGACGCGGCCGACATCGTCCTGCCCACGGGCCTGGACGTCGGGCGCAACATCCTTCTCGCGCACGCCGACGCGGTCGTCGCGATCGGAGGCGGCGCCGGGACGCTCGGGGAGATCGCCCTCGCGTGGGCGATGTTCCGCCTCGTCATCGCGCTGCGCGTCGAGGGGTGGAGCGGCGAGCTGGCGGACCGGCGGATCGACGACCGCGTCCGGTACAAGGACATTTCCGGCGACCGCGTCTACGGGGCCGGCGACGAGAGAGAGGTCGTCGCCCTGCTGTCCGAGTGGCTTCCGCGGTACACGCGCCGGCACCACGGCGTCCGGAGGAGGCGATGATACCGCGGGTCCTCGCCTACCACCGCGTCCTGCCACGGGAACGGACCTCGCCGATCATCGCCTGCCAGCGCATGCGCGGCATGGTGGTCGAGGTGGGGGAATTCGAGCAGCAGATCAGCGCTCTTGCCGGCAGGACGGTCGGGTGGCCTGCGTTCGAAGCGTGTCTCGCAGGCGCAGAGTCGCGGGAAGGCGACTGTCTCGTCACGTTCGACGACGGATACCGCGACTTCACGGAGTTCGCGCTGCCGATCCTCGAGCGGTACGGGATCCCGTCGGTCCTGTTCGTCAGCCGGGCGCAGTCAGGGCCTCGCCAGCGGCTGGCGCCGGTGGACCGGTGGTATGAGATGCTGGGTCAGCGCCAGCCGATTCCAGCCGAACTCGTCACGGGACCACGAAAGCGTGCGTTCGTCCGAGCGACGCCGGAGGAGCAGCGGCTCCTGCTTGCCGAGCTTCGCGCCGAGCTGCGCGCCCCTCTCGTTCGCGACCCAGCCGCGGACCACTACCTCGGCGAAGGCGAGCTTGGGAGGCTTCCGCCATGCGTCCATCTTGGCGGGCACGGTGACGACCATGTGCTGCTGACGTGTCTCGACGGTGAACGACGGAGGGCCGCGCTGGCAGCGTGCATGAGCTGGATTCGATCCCTGTGCAGGCATGAGAGCGTCCCCTTCGCGTATCCGAACGGCGACGTCAGCGCGGCAGTAGCGCGGGACGTGGAAGCCGCGGGGTTCGCGTGCGGATTCACGGTCCGTCGTGACTCGCGAGGCGGGCGATACTACCTCGGGAGAGTGGCGGTTCCTCGGTCGTTCTCACTCGAGGAGTATTCGAAGCGTTTGGCTTGCTGTAACCTCCGTTCTGGCGATCGCTTACAAAACCCAAGGGAGATCCATGCGTACGATCCACTGATCTTTGGCGCTGCTCTCAGGCGCTTGTCTTCTTGCTACCGCGTTCGCGATTGAATGCAATGTGACCGCTGGGGGAGGCACGCACACCGGAACGGAGTGCGAGGGTCAGTACACCCCTCCTCTGCCTGACCTTCCTCTGCCGAGCCCGCCTCCGAGGGGCGCCGAGTGGATCGAGGCATACCGCCGATGGTCGAGCGGTAGGTAGGACGGGAAACACTACGTGAGCGAGTACCAGTACTACGAGTTCCAGGCGATCGACCGCCCTCTCACCGCGCCGGAGCTGAGGGCTCTCCGTGCATACTCCACACGAGCGACGATCACGCCGACGAGCTTCGTGAACCACTACGATTGGGGAGGGTTCGGCGGGAATCCGCGCACGCTCGTCGCGAAGTACTTCGACGCGCATCTCTACTTCTCGAACTGGGGCACGCGATGGCTCATGTTTCGCTTCCCGCGCCGGGCGCTCGATCTCCGCGCGGTGCGCCGCTACTGCTGCGGTGAGTCGATGTCGGCGCGGGCGCGGGACGGGTTCGTCGTGCTCGAGTTCGCCGTGTCCGAGATCGAGTCGGATGACGATGTGGACGACGGCCGAGGATGGCTCGCCTCGCTCGTCCCGCTGCGCGCCGACATCGCGAGCGGCGACTACAGAACGCTCTATCTCGCGTGGCTCCTGGGCGTCCAGGCGGGCGATGTGCGCGAGGACGAAGCGAGGGAGCCGCCGGTGCCTCCGGGACTCGGGCGACTCACGGCTCCCCTCCGAGCCTTCACCGAGCTCCTGCGGATCGATGGTGATCTGATCGCGGTGGCGTCGAGCGGCAGTGCGCGCGGGGCATCCGGGCCGCGTGGCGAGGACGTGAGCCGGGCGATCGCTGGGCTGAGCGAGAAGGAGAGGCGGAGGCTTCTCGGCCGCGTAGCCGTGGGGGAGGGTTCGCGCGTCCAGACGGACCTTCTCCGGCTGGCCAAGCGTCAAACAAGGGCCGCCGCGCGGCCGGCCATGGGGCGGACCGTCACTGAGCTGCGCGTGGCCGCGGAACGACAGGCGGCCGATCGGCGGCGGCGGGAGGCGGCGCGCGCCGCGCGGGCTCGTCGCCGCCGCGAGCAGGCGGAGGCCGCGGCCAGGGACTGCTACCTGGCGGAGCTGGCCTCGCGCGAGTCGGGCGCGTGGCGGAGATCGATTCGTTGATCGGAACCATGAAGCCCGCCGACTACGACAAGGCGGTGAGCCTCCTGAGGGACCTTCGCGACCTCGCGGAGCGGCGAGGCCGCTCGGAGGCGATCCAAGACAAGGTCCGCGGCCTGCGCCAGCGGCACGCGGGGAAGCCGAGCCTTCTCCGCCGCTTGAATCAATCCGGGCTCTGATCTGACGGAGGGCCGCTCGGAGTCGCGGAGCGGTGATAGAATCCCGGTTGATGACGCGAAACTCGAACAGGATCTACAAGGGCGTCGTCCGGAACGGCGCGGTCGTGCTCGGAAGCGACTGCGGGCTGCCGGAAGGCACGCCCGTCGAGGTGCGCCCCGCGCCGGCGCCGCAGGGCGCTCCGGGGGCGGTTCTCGCGGCAGCGAGGGAGTCTCCGCACGTCGATGCGTCGGCGGTCGAGGAGTTGATGACGAAGATCCGGGAAGGCCGCAGACCGGTCCGGTTCGACTCGACCCTCGATTGAATGCCCGTGGCGATCTACGTCCTCGACACAACCACTTTCAGTCAGTTGATGCGAGAGGATTCCAAGGTGATGGGGCGCCTCGCGTCGCTCACGGCCGATGATCGGGTCGTGACGTGCACGGTCGTTCGCGGGGAGATCCTGTACGGCGTCGCGCGCCTCGACGCCGGCATGCGAACGAGAGCCCTGGAGGAGAGAGCGGCCAGGCTCTTCGACGCGGTCTCGTGCGAAGCGGTGCCAACTGGCGCCGCGGGCCACTGCGCGCGCATCCAGCGTGAGGCCGAAGAGGCCGGTACGGCGCGTGACGAGAACGACCTCTGGATCTCTGCCACCGCCATGGATTGCGGGGCAAGGCTCGTGGCGTCCGACTCCGACTTCCGGCGCATCACCGGGTTGCCTGTCGAGGACTGGAGCGCCCGAGCTTCCGGCCGCGGGTTGCCGCCGCGCGGCGCTTCGTGCGACGATGGTCGCGATGACGCCGGAACCGCGGTGGGAGCCGGAGGAGCCTCGCGACCCGAATCCCGGGCTTACGGAGCCCGTACGCGCGATTCGGGACGCGGTCCCCACGTCCCGCCACGCAAGGATGCTCTTCGACATGGTGGTCGAGCTTCTCGGCCCTCGTGCCGTCGTCGAGACGGCCGGCGGGAAGACGCAGTACGCGCTCTTCTGCCGCGAGACGCCCGGCAGCGCGTCCGTGGTCCCCTGGCCCCTCCTGCGTCTCGGCCTCAGGGGCCGGCTCTCGACGATCATTCCGCTGATCGGGCCGGCCGAGCCGCCCCCGCGGTCCGGGAGCCCGCCCAAGCTGCGGAATCTCGGTCCGGGCGAGATCGTGCTCCACGACGGGCCCCACTCCGTCACGGTCACCTACGGCGACGACGGACGTTGGATAGAGACGTCGAGGAGCGAGGATCCGGCCGCCTTGGGTTGCGTCCTTCAGACGCTGGCGCGAAGGACGGCCCGGCCCGTCGAGCTGCTCGCGGAGTGCGTCGCGAGCCTCGACCTCGCACGGCACGGCCCCGGACGCGTGCTCTGCCCCGAGCCGGTGCCCTCCGTGCAGAGCGCGTGGAACTGCGGGCTCTTCGCGATTCGCGACGCGCTCTTTGACGGGAGCATCCCCGCCGAGGCGCGCTGGAGCGTGGCCGACGGCTACGAGGGGACCGCGATCGCATGGGGCGTGACGCGCGAGGAAGCGATCTCCGTGTGGCGCGCCGAGCTTCTCCGCGTACGCCCGTCGTCGCCCAAACCCGCGGAGCCTCGCGGCCCCCAGGCCGAACCGCGCGGGCGTGGCTTCGAGGTTCGCGGGGCTTCGGTGGACGGCGCATGGCCCGAGGAGGCTCCCGCAGTGACCATCCCGCTCGACCAGGTCCCGACGAAGCCGTCGTCCTGGGGCTCCTTCGTGCGGATCGTAGGGGGCTTTGGGGGCATAAGGCACGCGCTCCTCCGTCGCGATCCCGATGGCTTCACGCTCATCGGCGACCGCGTCGTCGATCTCGTAGATCTGCATCGGCTCGATCGCGCTCTTGCCGGCGTCGAGCCCCTCGACCATCCCGAACTCGCCGCGGCGCGCGAGGCGTGGCTCGAAGGCCGTCTGGGCTACGACTCGGAGCTCCTCGTCTGCCGCGTCGTCGACGAGCGCACCCTGATGGCGGTCACGCCGTCCTGCGTCGAGTCGCTGCGCACGCGCGGGTTCCGGGGGCGCATGCTCGACGGGGACCGCCTGCGCCTGAGGGTCGTCCGGCAGCGCGGGCTGGCGTAGGCGCGGGACAAGGATCGCGAGTAGAGATGCGCGGTTGGACGGCGGAACGTCGCGAAGGGCTATGCTCGCGCTAGGAAACAACTGAGCGCGTTCCTCTCTGGGAAGGCACGATTGTGTAGTCCCAGTCGCCGTGGAACTTCTCGGGGGCGAGGCGCACCTGCGCCATCTGGGCTTCGCTGACCTCGATCCCTTTCTCGTACTTCCGGCGGTCGAGTTCGCAGTGTACCTTCCGTTCGCCCTGAGTCGTCGTGGCGGCGATCAGGTTCACGATTGCCGCCCGGGAGATCAGAGGGCGCCCCCGCCAGTTCTGCGTGATGTACGAGAACAGGCGGTGCTCGATCTTGTTCCACTTGCTCGTCCCGGGGGGGAAGTGGCGCAGGCGAAGGGTCAACCCCGTCCGGTCCGCCAGCTTCTGCAGCTCCCATTTCCACAGCCGTGTGCGCGGGCTGTTGCTGCCGCCCGAGTCGGCGGTGATGAGAATCGAGCGCGCCTTGGGATAGGCGCGCCTGCCCATGCGCCGCCACCACCGCTCAATCGTGGCGACGGCGAATTGGGCCGCGTCGTGGTCGATCCCCACGCTCACCCACGCCACGTTGCGCGCGAGGTCGTAGACGCCGTACGGCGCCACCTTGCCCAGTTCCTCGTCGATGAAGTCGTGCGTCCGCACCAGTTCCGGCCTGCCTTGCGGACGCCACTCCCTGCCGCCGTTGTCGAAGTCCCCCACCTTCTCCTTCTTCTTCGTGTCCACGGACACGGCCGGCTCGCCGCGCTTCTGTTACGCCACGACGGAGGCGTTGAGGTACGCGAACTGCGCGTTCCGGTCCGGATGCTGCTTGCCCTCCTTGGCCTTGCGGGGTGCCTGCAGGCTGTAGCCGAGGTCGTGGAGCAGGCCGGTCACGACGAACGCGCTGACCCGGTGTCCCATCCGCCCCAGCTCGCGCGCGAGGTTGCGGGTGCTGAGGCACGTCCAGCGCAGCCTGGGCTCCGGATCGCCGCGTGTGACCGGATCGACGAGCCGGTCGAGATCCTGCGTCAGCGTGGGATCCAGCTCCGCCGCCCTCTTGCGGCCTCCCCCGGGCCGGCGAATCCGGAAGGAAGGCAAGGCCACCGGCTGCTTCAGCTCCTGCACGCCGCGCCGGACCGTGCTGTAGGAGAGACCCGTCGCCCGAACCACGGCGGCGATCCCGCCACGCCCGATCAGGTGCGCCTCCGTCGCCGCGAAACGCCTCCGGGTCCGCTCGTTCAGCATCGGGCCGAGCAGGCGGAACCGCTTGCGGACTTGGCGCTCCGGGGCTTGATACGAATTGAGATCGGTCGCGCACAGACATTCGCTCAGTTATTTCCTGGCGCGCGCGAACTCGCCTCCGGTAGGTCCCCGGCAAAGACACCAGACGACGGACCGGCCGCGACCCGGAGGACGTTGTGGGTGCCGCCCCGCGCAGGCGCCGAAGCGTGTTGGCACGGGCCGGTCAGCGGGGAAGGACGGTTCTTCTCCCTCAACTCCGGGCATGCTTGCGCAGGAACTCGGCCACGACGTGCTTCTGGATCTTGCCCTCGACGACCGCCAGTACGGTTTCCACGAGAGCCCGGTTCGTCACCCGGACCGCAACGCCGTTCATCTCCAGAAACACGAGCGCCGCGGCCGCGCCCACGCGCTTGTTGCCGTCCACGAACGCGTGGTTCTTCGCGATGTGGAAGAGATAGACCGCGGCCATCTCGAAGAGATCCGCGTGGAAGTACTCGTCGCGGGTTCCGGCCCGCGGCATCGCCAGCGCCGATTCGAGCAGACCCATGTCCCGGACTCCCTCGCCTCCTCCGTACCGTTCGATCTGGTCACGGTGGATCTCCAGGACCTCGTCGAGTCCGAGAAAGATGGGCGTCACGGATCAGTCAGCCAGACGCCGCAGGGCACGACCGTGCCGCTTGTTCACGCTCGCGAGCGCCGCCCGGAACGCCTGCCGGCGCTTCGCATCGCGGACCGGCGCGACCACCAGGCACTTCCCGTCGGTGGTGAGCGAGAGCGGAGTGTCGGCGTCGATTTCGAGGAGATCGAGGATGCCCCGGTCGATCACCAGAGCGAGGCTGTTCCCGTGCTTCGTCAGTCGCTTGATCATCGCAGGTCCTCCTGTGTCTCTCGTCGTGACTACAACGTATCACCGACCGGCCTCACCGTCAAGGACCATGCCGCCGCGATCACTCCTCCTCCGTGGCACAACCGGTACCGACCGGGCTCCCCGGCCTCGCGGGCTTCGACGGCTTCAAGGTCGGCCGCAACGCGATCGCCTTCCGCGAGGTTGATCGGGCGATCGTCATGAAGAGCCCGACCACGCGCGCGGCGCCCGACGGGACGCGCTCTTCGGTCCCGACTTCGCGGTCGTGGACTTCGACCGCGGGTGGTTCACGTTCGATCCGGCGTTCGCGGGGCCGGTGCGCATCTACTACGGCGCCGAGTGGCGCACCTACCGGCTCCCGCCGGTGCGCGGGATCTACAAGCTCCAGGCGGTCAACTACGCCGGCATCCCGGGCTGGTACTCGGACCTCATCCGCGTCGGCCCGCTTCTGTCGATGGCAGGAGGGATCAGCTGATGACCGCGCTTCATCCCGTCCTCGGCCACGGCGGCGCCCACCGCGACGCGTGGCTCCTTTACCGGCCGGAGACGGGCGGAATCCTGAAAGTCTTCCTGACCGAGCCGGACCCCGCGGCCCTCAGCGCGCCGCCGGGCTACGTCCTGGGCCGGTTCCCCCATGCGCGTCGCCTACCCTGGAAGGGATCCGGCGCTGGGAGGAGGCGCTCGCCTACCACGAATCCCGGCGCCAGCGTTCATTCTGCGGCAATCGCTCCGCAGCCATGGAGCGCCCGCGGCGCGCCGCCGCTACAATCGGCGGCGATGCGTCCCTGGTTGGTTCCCGCGCTCGCGTTCGGCTTGGGACTGCTCGCGGGGCTCCTGGTCGCCCCGCGCGAGACGACGCGTGCGCGCTCCCGCGGCGTGGCGGAGCCCACCGCCGAGGTGCTGCGCCTCGCGGCCGAGGCGGAGTCGTTGCGCGACGAGAACCGAGCGCTCACGAAGGCGCTGGAGGAGGCACGGAGCGAGCGGGCGCCTCCGTCGGAGCCTGGGCGAACCGCCGCCGTCATCGACGGCCCCGCCCCCCTCCCGGCGCGTCCCCGCAGGGGGCCCGCGCTCACCTTCCCCGCGTACGAGGCGGCGCTGGCGGCCGGCGACTGGACGGCCACGGGCTCCTCGCTGGCGAAGCTCATGCCGCTCCTGGCGGAGGCGGGCGAGGTCGCCCACGGGCGCAAGCCGATGCGCGCCGCGCTCTGGGGCGAGATCCTCGAGGGGCTCGGGCCGGTCATCACCCTGGCGATGGAGTTGGAAACCGCGGGGGTGGCGTGGTCGAGCCCCTCGGTGCTCGTCAATCTCGTCTCCGCCACGCTCGCGGAGGCGGGTCAGCCGCTCGACGAACGGCAGCTGGCCGAGCTCCACGCGCTGGCGCTGCGCTCCATCGAGGAGGACGAGCGGCGCCGCGCCGGGTACGGCGAAGCGACCCTGGCCTTCCGCAAGCGCGTGGAGCTGGTGCGCCAGAGCGACCGTCTCTACGCCGCCATCGATCCGCTCCTCACTGCGGCGCAGCGCGCGGTGCTGTGGCCTCCCGGGGTGCGCGGCGTCGTGGCGCTCGACGTCTTTTCGGGGAGCGGCAACTGGGACGAGCACATCGAGGCGCTGCCTCACGCGGGACTCGAGAGCCTGAGCGAGCAGGCGTTCGCGGTGCTCGCGCGAGAGGGCGGCCTGCGCCCGGCGCTCGGCCCGGTCCTGCGTCCGTGGCTCGACGACTGGCAGAAGGGGCTGCCCGCGCCGGTGGTCGCGACGCCCCCCGCGGGG
This sequence comes from Planctomycetaceae bacterium, assembly GCA_052388375.1. Lineage (GTDB taxonomy): Bacteria > Planctomycetota > PLA2 > PLA2 > PLA2 > JBQTIG01. The sequence goes on from JBQTIG010000133.1 coordinate 18,653, forward strand.
CCGGCCGCCGGCGACGTCAAGATGGAACGCGCGGAGGTCGTGCTCCAGGTGGCCACGCAGCAGCTCGCGCTCCTCGAAAGGCTCCTCGCCTCCGCGCCGTTGGAGGACCCGGAAAGGGCCCGTCTGCGCGCCCTCGACAGGCTCTACGTGCCGGCGCGGCGGCCGTAGGTCAGCGCAACCCGTGCCGCGCCTTGAAGACCGGCCAGTCGGCCTTGAGCTTCAGGAAGGCGGCGAAGTCGGGCGCGGCGAGGAAGGGGTTCGCCAGGAGCTCCAACGCCAGGGTGGAGGAGGGGCGGCAGCCGTAGTCGTGGCCGGGCCAGACGGTCGTTTCGGGAGGGAGTTCGCGCAGTAGCCGCCGGAGGCTCGCGTACTCCGCGCGCGCCTCCTCTTCGGTCGCGGTCCCGCCCACCTTCCCGACGAAGAGGAGGTCGCCGGTGATCGCCACACGCTGGGCGGCGAGGAAGAGGAGCAGATGGTCGGGCGTGTGGCCGGGCATGTGAAAGGAGCGAATCGTGAGCGATCCCACGGCGAGTTCGGTGCCATCCTGCAGTGGCAGATCGGGACGCAGCAAGGGGTGGGCGGCGATGCGCGCGCCGGTCCGCTTCCGGAGTTCCGCGTTGCCGTTGGTGTGGTCGGCGTGGCCGTGGGTGTTGAGGATGTGGGTGATGCGGAGCCCCTGAGCCTCGGCGCGCGCGGCGAAGAGGCCCGGATCGAAGGAGGGGTCGACGGCGGCGGCCACCCCGGCGTCCCGGTCCCCCAGCAGGTAGCCCAGGTTGCGGTCCCCACCGGGGCGGAGCTGCTCGAAGACGAACTGCATGGCGCCATTGTGGGGGAGGCGCCGCCGGCACCAAGAGCCTATCCGAAAACCCGGCAACCTTCGGCCGGCTGCGCGGGCCGATCGCTTCGCCTCTCCTCCATCGCCGTGGCTCGCCAATAGGGCTTCGTCGTCGCGGCTCGCGCTCGGCCCGCTCGCTCGGCCTCGGTGTTGACGCCGGGTTTTCGGATAGGCTCCAAAGCCCCGCCTGCATGGCGAGGAGTTGGGGCTTCAAACCGGAGCCCGAAACCGTTAGGATGCTCCCAGGTTCCGGAGCGACCCTGAAGGAGGATCTGGATGCACTGCAACATGTGCAAGACCCACGCGACGTTCGAGCACACGTTCTTTCGTGGGACCGAACCCGTGAAAGTGCACCTCTGCTCGGAGTGCATGCGGAAGGTGGATGCCCAGGGGCACGTCTCGAAGATCAAGTCCGCCACCGACAAGACGGCGAAGCGCGCCGCAGTCGATGCGTTCCTGAAGATGGTCGGAAAGTAGCCGCGTCACGCCTCGTCCCGCCCCGCGGTGAAGTAGCGGGCGTCGGGGTGGTGGAGGATGAGCGCCGAGACCGAAGCCTCGGGGTCCATCATGCACTCCTCCGTGAGCTGCACGCCGATCGCATCCGGCCCGAGCAGCCGGAACAGGTCGCGTTGCAGGCCGAGATCGGGACAGGCCGGGTAGCCCGGGCTGTAGCGCTTGCCGCGGTAGTGTGCCCGGAAGCGATCGAGCATGGTGGTCCCCGCGGGATCGCCGATGCCCCACTGCTCCCGCAGGCGATGGTGCAGCCACTCCGCCGCCGCCTCCGCCGTCTCCAGCGCCAGGGCCTGCACCGCGTGGCTCTTGAGGAACTCCCCCCGCGCCTTCAGCTCCTCGGCCCGCGCGCGCACACCCTCCCCGGCCGTCACGACGAAGAGGCAGGCATGGTCGCGGGGCGGCGCGTCCCCCTCCTTGGGCCGCACGAAGTCGGCGAGACAGAGGCGGTCCCCCTTGGCCTGTCGCGGAAAAAGGAACCGCGCGGCAGGCGGGTGGGGGGCGGACGGCTCGTGCAGGGTGAGCGTCTTGCCCTCCGACGAAGCCGGGAAGAAGCGCCAGACCGCGCGCGCCTGCATCGGCGCGGCGCCGCCGGGCCGCGATTCGGCCTTGATCGCGTCGATGAGCTCGCCGAGTTGCAGCGCCGTCGCGTCCCCGCGCTCGCGCAGCTCTTCGAAGCGGCCCTTCAGCCCGAGGTGCTTCCCGTACAGCATGAGCGGGTTGACGTAGGCCCAGACCTCGTCGAGGGGAAGGCGCCGCATCACGTGGAGTTCGGTGTCGGGAGGGGCGGGCGTCTCCTCCAGCACGCGCACCGACGAGCGCAGATCCGGGGGGAGGGGGGCGGGGGAGGGGGCTTCGGCCTGTTCGCGCGCGAAGCGGCGCTCCTCCTCCTCCAGTTCGGCCTCCAGGCCCGGCCGGTCCGCGGGCGCGCCGAGGCGGTTGGCCAGGGCGAGCCCCTGCATCGCGTCCTTCGCGTAGGCGACGAGCCCCTTGTAGGCGGGCGCGATGCGGCGGCGGGTGAAGGCGCGGGTGAGCGCGGCGCCGCCCACCAGCAGGGGGGGGCAGCGCCCGTGGACGGAGAGCTCCTCGGCGGTGATGACCATCTGCTGGGCCGACTTCACCAGCAGGCCCGAGAGGCCCACGAGGTCGGGATCGTGTTTTTCGATCGCCTCGATGAGCTCGTGGGGAGGGACCTTGATCCCCAGGTTCACGACGCGATAGCCGTTGTTGGCGAGGATGATCTCGACGAGGTTTTTTCCGATGTCGTGGACATCCCCCTTCACCGTTGCCAGGAGCACGGTGCCGCGGCTCGACGCCTCGTCCTTCTCCAGGAACCGCTCGAGGTGCGCCACGGCCGCCTTCATCGCCTCGGCGGACTGCAGCACCTCGGCCACGATGAGCTCGTTGGCGTTGAAGAGGCGGCCCACCTCGTCCATGCCCGCCATCAAGGGCCCGTTGATGATGTCGAGGGGGGCCGCCTCCTTCCGCTTCGCTTCGAGATCGGCGATGAGCCCATCCTTGCTCCCGGTCACGATGTAGGCGGCGAGCCGTTCGTCCAGGGAGAGCTGGGAGGCGGGGCGCGCGGCGCTCGGCTTCTTGTCGCGGAAGAGCGCGGCGAACTCCGCGATCGCTTCGTCGCTGGTGTCGAAGAGGACCCGCTCCGAGAGGCGCCGCTCGAGTTCGGGGATGGAGGGGTAGCGCTCCAGTTTTTCGGTGTTGACGATGGCGAGGTCGAGGCCGGCCTTCGTGCAGTGGTAGAGGAAGACGGAGTTCAAGACCTCGCGGCCCGCCGCGGGCAGGCCGAAGGAGACGTTGGAGATGCCGAGGATGGTCTTGCAGCCCGGGAGCGCCTCCTTGATGAGGCGGATGCCCTCCACGGTTTCGCGCGCCGAGCCGAGGTAGTTGGCGTCCCCGGTGGCGCAGGGGAAGACGAGCGGGTCGAAGTAGATGTCTTCCGGCTCGATGCCGAACTGCCTCGTGAGGATCTCGTGGGAGCGGCGCGCCACCGCGAGTTTGCGCTCCCGCGTGACCGCCATCCCCTGCGCCTTGTCCTCGTCGATGCATCCCACGACGAGCGCCGCGCCGTACCGTTTCGCCAGGGGCACCACGCGCTCGAACCGCTCCAGCCCGTCCTCCAGGTTGACGGAGTTCAGGATCGCCTTTCCCTGGCTGTAGGTGAGGCCCAGCTCCAGCACGCGGGCGTCGGTGGAGTCGATCATGAGGGGCGCCTTGACCATGCGGATGAGCTGCTCGAGGAAGCGCCGCACGTCCTCCGCCTCGTCGCGGTCGGGATCCTGGAGGCAGACGTCGAGGATCTGCGCGCCCCCCTTCACCTGGCGCCGGGCGATCTCCGCCCCCTCCTCGTACTTCCCGGCGGCGATGAGCCCCTTGAAGACGCGGCTGCCCAGGACGTTGGTCCGTTCCCCGACGAGGAGCGGGCGGTTGCTCTCCTCCAGCTCGACCGCCTCGAGCCCGCTCACGGTGCTGCGACGCGTGGTGGGGATCCGGCGCGGGGCGCGCCCCTCCACCAGGTTCGCCAGCGCCGCGATGTGGTCGGCCCTCGTGCCGCAGCAGCCGCCCACGAGGTTGATCCAGCCCTGATCGACGAACCGGCCGACGATGCGCGCCAGGGTCGCGGGAGTCTCGAGATAGAGGCCGTTCTCGTCGGGGAGGCCCGCGTTGGGAACGCAGGCCACCCGCGTCCGCGCCAGTTCGGAGAGCGCGCGGATGTGGTCGGTCATGAAGTCGGGGCCGGTGGCGCAGTTGAGGCCGAGGTAGAGGAGGCGCTCGTGGGCGAGGCTGATCGCCAGCGCCTCGGCGGTCTGGCCCGCCAGCATGGTCCCCATGGGCTCGATCGTGCCGGAGACCGCGAGGGGCAGCTCCACGCCGGCCTCCTCCATGGCGGCGTGGCACCCCAGGAGCCCCGCCTTGACGTTGCGCGTGTCCTGGCAGGTCTCCAGCAGCAGGTAGTCGACGCCCCCCTCGATGAGCGCCGCGGCCTGGGCGCGGAAGGTCGCCACCAGCCGTTCGAAGGTCACCCCCCCGGTCACCGAGATCGCCTTGGTGGTCGGGCCCATCGACCCCGCCACGAAGCGCGGACGCCCGGCCGCCGCGTGGCGGTCCGCCGCCTCCCGCGCGATGCGGGCGCCGGCCACGGTGATCGCGTGGGCCTGCCGGTCGAGCGGCGGGTACTCCGCCAGCACGAGATCGGTCGAACCGAAGGTGTTGGTCTCGACGATGTCGGCGCCCGCGGCGAGGTGGGCGTCATGGATCGCCCCGATAAGGTCGGGACGCGTCAGGTTGAGATGCTCGTTGCACCCCTCCAGCGCCTCCCCGCCGAAGTCGGCCGCGGTGAGGTTGCACGCCTGCAGCGCCGTTCCCATGGCGCCGTCGAGGCAGAGGATCCGGCGCTCGAGCTGCTCCTCCAGAGCGCGGGCGCGTTCGGCAAGCGGGGTCATCGGTTCGCCTCCTCCGGTCTGTGGGCGTGCAGGGTCACGATCTCGAAGTGGGGGGGACGCGGCTCCCGCGACGTGACGGCGCAGGCGGTGACCCGCAGCCCCGCACGCACCGCCGCGGCCCGGAGGGCGGCCGGGCGGAATCCCCTGCGGATGTGTCCGAACCGCGCCGCCTCCGAACGGTGCGCGTGCTCGGCCAGCGTGACCGCCACCGCGCGCCCGCCGGGCCGGAGAACGCGCGCCGCCTCCGCGAGGGCCCGCCCCGGCTTCTCGGTGCAGGTGAGGCAGTTGAGCAGGAGCGCTTCGTCGAAGGAGCCCTCGGGAAAGGGGAGCGCGTGCATGTCCCCCCGGCGGAAGGAGAGGTTGGGAGCGCAGCGCGCCGCGGCGCGACGCAGCAGCGTCTCGTCCCGGTCGAGGCCCACCACGGAAGCGGCGTGCGGGGCGAGCAGCGCCGAGACGGCGCCGTCGCCGCAGGCGATGTCCAGCACATCGCCCAGCCGCACGAGGCCCAGGAGCCCGCGCTGCAACGCCTCCCAGGTGCGTCCCGGGGAGTAGGGCCGCTCGAGCGGCGAGGCCGCTGCGGGCGCCCGGTCGAGGGCGCGCGCCCGGGCGGCATCCTCCTCCAGCAGGGGATCCTTGGCCGCCGCGCGCAGGAGCGTCCAGAGCTCCCGCGCCTCCCCGGGCATCCCCGGTTCCCGCAGCCGGTAGAAGCAGGCCGCCCCCTCCTTCCGGTCCTCGACGATCCCCGCCTCCCGGAGGCGCCCGAGATGGCTGGAGACGCGGGACTGCGCCAACCGCGTCGCCGCCGTGAGCGCCGCGACGCTCATCTCCTGCCGCGCGAGCAGGGAGAGGAGCCTCACCCGTGAGGGGTCCCCGAGGAGGCGAAGGAGCGAGGTGGCGGCGTCCAGACCCGGCATGGAGATCATCCGTTAATGCGGATTATCGGATGATTGTACCGCCGGCCCCAGGAGGGGGAAGCGACGGGGGGTCAGGGGGCGTCCAGGGAGGAGATCCAGCCTCGCAGGCGTGCCTGGCTCTCGGGGTCCGCCAGGTAGCCCAAGCCGCGCTCCAGGAGCGCGCGGATGCGGGGGTGGGCCGTGGCGTCCCCTCCCACGTGGAGCACGTGGGCCACCTCCACCCCGGCTTCCAGGCAGGCCAGATCGGGCACGAGCCCGGGACGGGCGAGGAGCAGGAAGGAGAGCCGGCACTCCTCCGGGTCGCCGGCGGCGCGGCTCGCCTCGAGAGCCAGCTGGACCGGGGAGGAGACGACGTAGCCGCGCTCCACCGACTCGCGCGCCGAGCGGGCGGCGCTGCGGCGCCACTCCCGGCTGGAGAGGAGGTCGCCCAGGGTCCGCTGCGCTTCCGCGATGAGATAGATGGGGGCCGGACTCTCCGGGGCCAGCGCCGCGATCTCCTCCAGCTCCACCACGAGGCCCACGAGGGCCTGGCTGTCGCGTCGCAGGAGCGCCGCCTGGGCGCGCGCCGAGATCGCCTCCAGGCGGGCGAGGAGCGCCGCGCGCGAGGTCGGATCGAGGAGGTTCGCGTTCTCCGGACGGGCGAGCAGGTTGCTCACCGGCCGACTCGCCACGGCATAGGGGGTCTCCGAGCGCGGCAGGAACTCCCGGTCGCGGCCGCGCGCGCCGAGCAGCCGGAGCGCGTCCAACGCGCGATCCAGCTGCGCATAGGCGGGATGGCCCGCGGCATCGAGCGGGTGGGTCTCGCCCGGATCGGACTGCCGATCGAAGAGCTCCACCCGGGGCCCCGCCTCCACGAGGGAGTAGCGCCCGTCGAACGCGGTGAGGCACTGGCCCCATCCGTGCGCGCGCCAGAGGAAGATGCACTCCGAGACCGCGACGGGCAACGGCGGTCCGAGAAGCGAACGGCCGTCGCTCTCCCGGGGAGGCAGGCCGCAGAGCGCGCGCAAGGTGGGGGCAAGGTCGCAGAGCGTGCGCGGCGCGGCCTCTTCCGCGCCGGCGGCGAGGCCGGGAGCCCGAACCGCGAGCAGGATGTCGAGCGTCGAGGAGTAGGCGAAATAGCCGTGCTCCGGCTCGCCGTGTTCCCCGAGGCCTTCGCCGTGATCCGAGGCGAGCACGACGATCGCATCCTTGCCCGCCGCGGCCAGGAGCCGCTCGAAAACCGCGTCCGTGCGGCGGATCTCCCCGAAGTAGATCTCCCGCGCGGAATCGCCGGCCTTCGTGCCGGCGCGGCGGTCGTCGCCCGGGTAGGGCAGATAGGGGCTGTGCGGGTCGTAGAAGTGGACCCAGCAGAAGAACGGCCTCTTCCCCGTCCGGCTTGCGAGCCAGGCCAGCGGCGCCTTCACCCGCTCCTCCGCCTGGAGGTAGGGGGCGGGCCCTCCCGTGCCGGTGTACCCATCGAACTCCAGGAAGCCCGCATCCAGCGAGGTGTGGCGCCCCGTCACGCCGACCGGCGTGAATCCCGCGGTGTCGTAACCCGCATCGCGGAACTCCTCGGCCAGGAGGGGGAAACCGCGCTGGCCGGGCAGGAGGACGCCGGAGTTGTCGTGGACGCCGTGGCGAGCGGGCAAGAGCCCGCTGAAGAGCGAGAGCAGGGCGGGCACCGTGAGGGGCAGCGGCGTGCGGGCGCGCGGGTAGGAGGTTGCCTCCTGCAGGAACTCGGCGATGGCGGGGGTGCCGCGGTCGCGTCCCGCCGCGTCGGCGCGGACCGTGTCGAGCGTGACGATGAGGACGTTGGGGCGGTCGTTGGGCGGCGGCGTCTTCATCGCGCCCGGAACGCGCCAGAGGATCAGGAGGGCGGAGACCGCGAGAAAGGGCAGCAGCAGGAGCGCGCGCCGGAGAGGGGACATCGAGGCCGCCATTCTCCCCTGCGCCGGGTGCCCCGCGGAGGATTCTGCGAACGCTCAGCCTGCCCGGGCGAGCAGCGCGGCGGCGCGTTCGGCGAGGGCGGTCCCCTGCAGGGCGGCCGCGAGCTCGCGCAGCGGCGCGCGCGCGTCGGCCGCCTTGCCCCCCTCGAGGGCGGCCTCGAGCGCGTCCAGCGCCTCGGCCGCGTCGTCCAGGATCAGCTCCAGGGAGATCTTCGCCTTGCGCTCGGCGATCTCGCCCGAGCCCGCGGTCTCGCGCAGGAGCAGCCGGTACGCCTCCATCGCGGAGCGGATCCTCCCTTCCCCCAAAAGCCGCTCGATCTCCGCGCGACGGAGGATCATGGAGTCCCACGCCTTGCGCGCCATGCCCTTGCCGTGGCGCTCGAGGAGCGCCTTCCGGTGCGGTTCGATGGCCGCGATGAGCTCCTTGGCGGTGCGCCGCCCCTCGATCCCCTCCCTCTCCTCGAGGTCGTGCGGATCCACGATGGCGGTGTAGGGGATGCGCCCGCCTCGCATGTAGCCGATCGCAGGGGAATTGCTCAGCGCCAGGAGAGCCTCCACGGTGAGCCCGGGAAACTCGACGAGATGCTCGACCGGCCGGCCGTGCAGGTCCTTCGCTCCGGCGGTCGCGACGTTGCGATCCTTCCGCTCCAGGGCGAGCGGCATCTCCTCCATGGCGAGCACCTCGACGGTGTTTTCCCCCGAGTAGCGGACGTAGTCGGCGTGGCGCAGCACATCCCGGTGCATGCTCCAGCAGGGGCCTCAGTAGAAGCCGTGGCGATGGACCACCAAGGGCAGGTTGAGGGCGCGCGCCTCGGCCACCGCCTCGTCCCAGGAGGCCGCGTAGCGGACGCTGGGCCCCGGCTTGCCGCCGGCGACGGCCACGCCGCAGGCGAGGGCCACCCCGCCGGCGAGGGTCAAGGGCAGGAGGGATCGGCGCAACATGCCCCTATCCTACGCTTCCCGCGTGGCGGATTCCGGGTAGACGGAGACGCCGGCCGTGTAGCCGCTCGACCAGGCCCACTGGAAGTTGAAACCGCCGATCCGGCCATCCACGTCGCAGATCTCGCCGCACAGATGGAGCCCGGGGCGCAGGCGCGACTCCATCGTCTCCAGGCGGATCTCCGCGAGCGGCACCCCTCCGGCCGTCACTTCGGCGTAGTTCCAGCCCCGGTCGCCCGTGACGGGGAGCGGCATGCCGGTGCAGAGCGCCGCGAGCGCGCGCCGCCTCTCCCGCGCGAGCGCATGCCCGGGAGCGGCGGGGTCGATGCCCGCCTCCTCGCAAAGCGCGCGGGCGAGCCGCTCCGGCAGCCGCGCCGCAAGCCAGCGCCCCGGCGACGCAGCCTTGAGGTCGCGCAGCGCGGCGTCGACGCCGGCCTCGGTCTCCCCCGGCAGCCAGTTCACGTGGAGGCGCGCCCCCGCGTCCGCGAAACGCGCCTCCAGGTAGTAGCGGCTCACGTCGAGGATCGCCGGGCCGGAGACGCCGAAGTGGGTGCAGAGCACCGCCCCCGAGAACGAGACCCCGCGTCGCGCCTTCCCGTCGCGCAACTCCACGGTGGCCGGGGCGGCGATGCCGCTCAGGCGCGTCAGAAAGCAGGCGGGCTCGAGGAGCAGCGCCACCAGCGCCGGGAAGAGGCGCGGCGTCATGGAGTGGCCCAGGCTGCGTGCGAGGTCGTAGCCGCCCCCGTCCGAGCCGGACTTGGGCAGGCTCTTCCCGCCCGTGGCCAGGACGACCCGCTTCGCCGCGCACTCCCCGGAAGGGCCGCGAAGGAGGAACGCGCCGCCGTCCGGCACGATGGACTCGACCCGCCAGGGATAGCGCAGCTCCGCGCCTGCCGCGCCGGCCGCCGCGACGAGCGCTTCCAACACCGTTCGCGCGCAGTCGGTTGTGGGAAAGAGCTTGCCCGTCTCCTCCCGCTTCAGCTCCACGCCCAGCTCGCGGAAGAACGCCACGGTCTCCGGCACGCCGAACCGGCGCAGCACCTTTTTGATGGCGTGCCGCGACGCGCCCGCGAAGGCGGTCTCGTCCACCGCATGGTGGGTCACGTTGCAACGCCCCCCCCCGGCGACGAGGATCTTCGCCCCGAGCCGCGCCGCGCCGTCGAACAGGACGATGCTCCGGCAGCGGCCGGTCCGGCCGGCCCAGATCGCAGCCATGAGCCCCGCCGCGCCGGCGCCGACCACCGCCAGATCCACGAGACGCCGCTCCATCGCGGAAGTGTAGCCAGGAAACATTGCGGAGGGGGGCGGGGGAGGCGATCCTCTTCCGCGCGATGACCGCGCAGTCCATCGGGTCCCCCCTCCTGTGGGTCGGATTCACCCTGTTCGTGCTGGCGATGCTCGCCCTCGACCTGGGGGTGTTCCACAGGAAGGCGCATCGCGTGGGCATGAAGGAGGCCGCGGTCTGGGCGGCGATCTGGATCCTCCTGGCCCTGATCTTCGGAGCGGGGGTCTGGGCGCTCTCCGGCCCGCGGGTCGGGCTCGAGTTCCTGACCGGCTACGTGATCGAGAAGGCGCTCTCGGTCGACAACATCTTCGTGATCCTGGTCATCCTGCGCTACTTCGCGGTGCCCCCGGAGCTGCAGCACCGCGTGCTCTTCTGGGGGATCCTGGGCGCCCTCGTCATGCGGCTCGGGTTCATTCTTGCCGGCTCCGCGCTGCTCACCAAGTTCCACTGGGTCATGTACCTGTTCGGCGGCATCCTCGTGCTCACCGCGATCCGGCTGCTCCGCGAAACGGGCGCCGAGGTGCACCCGGAGCGGAATCCGATCGTGAGGCTCTTCCGCAGGGTGGTGCCCTCGGTGGGGAACTACCGGGGGTCGAGTTTCCTGGTGCGGGAACAGGGCAGACTCATGGCCACGCCGCTCCTCCTGGTGCTGGTCACGATCGAGGCCACCGACCTCGTCTTCGCCGTCGACTCGATCCCGGCGATCTTCGCGGTGACTCGCGACCCCTTCATCGTCTACACCTCCAACATCTTCGCGATCCTGGGCCTCCGATCGCTCTTCTTCCTCCTCGCCGGCGTCATCGACAAGTTCCACTACCTGAAGCTCGGGCTCGGCCTCGTGCTGCTCTTCGTCGGATTCAAGATGATCCTGACCGACGTCGTCAAGATCCCGATCGGGCTCTCCCTGCTCGTGATCCTCCTCCTTTTGGCGGGGAGCGTCGCCGCGTCCCTGCGGCGGAGCCGGCGGCTCCGGACGCCCTCGCCCTCCCTGCCCGAATCCTGACGGCGATGACCGGGACTCCCACCGTACGCATCCGCGCGCTCAACGGCCATCCCCCGTCGCGCAACGGGGGTACCGTGCTCTACTGGATGACCTCCGCGCGGCGCGCCTCCCACAACTTCGCCCTGGACCGCGCCCTCGAGATCGGCCGCGAACTCCGGCGGCCGGTAGTCGTCCTCGAGGCGCTCGCGTGCGACTATCCCTGGGCCAGCGACCGGCTGCATCGGTTCGTCCTGGACGGGATGGCGGACAACGCGATCGCCTTCGCGCGGGCAAAGGTCACCTACTACCCCTACGTGGAGCCGCGGCCGCGAGCGGGCAAGGGGCTCGTGCGGGCCCTGGCGCGGCAGGCCTGCGCGGTGGTGACGGACGACACTCCCGTCGGGTTTCTCAGGCGCATGATCGAGGCCGCGGCGCGCCAGGTCCGCGTCGCGATGGAGGCGGTCGACTCCAACGGGCTCCTCCCGCTCGCGGTCTCCGAGCGCGCGCATCCCTCGGCCTATGCGTTCCGGCGGTTCCTCCAGAAGTCCCTCGCGCCGCATCTCGCGAGCTTCCCGTCCGCCCGACCGTTCCGCGCGGCGGCCCCCGCCCCCCCCGACCTCCTGCCCGCGGCGGTGCGGCGGCGCTGGCCCCCCGCGGAGGCGCGCGCGCTGCGCGACGGCGCCCGCATGGTCGCGGCGCTTCCCATCGACCACGAAGTCTCCGCCGTCCCGGTCGTGGGGGGGGCCCGGGCGGGACGCGCCGCGCTGCGCGCCTTCGTGGGCCAGCGCCTCGCCCGCTACGCACAGGATCGCGCCGAGCCGGAGCTGGAGGCGACGAGCGGGCTCAGCCCCTATCTCCACTTCGGCCACCTTTCGATCCACGAAATCTTCTCCTCGATCGCGGCGGCGGAAGGGTGGGCGCCCCATGCGCTCTCCCCCCAGGCCAGAGGGACCCGCACGGGCTGGTGGGGCATGGGGGCGTCGGCGGAGGCGTTTCTCGACCAGGCGGTCACCTGGCGCGAGTTGGGGTTCCATTTCTGCGTCCACCGCAAGGACGCGGACCGGTATGCCTCGCTCCCGGCCTGGGCACGGAGGACGCTCGCGACGCATGCCCGGGACCCGCGCGACTTCCTCTACACGCGCCGGGAGTTCGAGGAGGCGCGCACTCACGATCCGCTCTGGAACGCTGCGCAGCGGCAGCTCCTGCGCGAGGGCCGGATCGCCAACAGCCTGCGCATGCTCTGGGGCAAGAAGATCCTCGCCTGGTCGCGGTCGCCGCGTGCGGCGCTCGCGTCGATGCTCGCCCTCAACGACCGCTGGGCGCTGGAGGGACGCGATCCCAACTCGCTGAGCGGGATCTTCTGGATTCTCGGGCGCTTCGACCGCCCCTGGGGGCCGGAACGTCCCGTGTTCGGCAAGATCCGCTTCATGAGCTCGGCGAACGCCGCGCGCAAGTACTCCCTGCGCGGCTACCTCGAGAAGTACGGGACATGAAGCTGGAGGAGTTCGTCCACCGCTCGCATCTCCCCGCGTCGGCGGCGGAAGCGTTCCGCTGGCACGCGAACCCGGGCGCCTTCGAACGGCTGAGCCCTCCATGGCAGCAGGTGCGCATCCTGGATCGCCACGGCGGGATCGAGCCGGGTGGTCGCGTCGAGTTGCGCGTGAAGATCGGCCCGTTCTGGAGGCGCTGGGTCGCCGAGCACCGCGAGTGCGAGCCGGACGCCTCGTATCGCGATGTCCAGGTGAAGGGGCCCTTCGGCCACTGGGACCACACGCACCTCTTCCTGCCGGAAGCCGGGGGCGACAGTTTTCTCGAGGACCGCGTCGCCTATGCGCCGCCCTTCGGATGGGCGGGTCGGCTCCTCCTGAGCCGTCTCTGCAAGCGCGAGTTGCAGCGTCTCTTCCGCTACCGCCACGCCGTGACGGCCGCCGACCTCGCGACGCACCGGTTCCACCGGGAGGCGCAGCGAAAGCGCGTCCTCGTGACCGGCTCCTCGGGACTCGCGGGGTCGACCCTCGTGCACTTCCTGCGCGCAGGGGGCCATGGCGTTCTTCGTCTTACCCATGAGCCGCGCAAGGGCTTTCGCGCCTGGCAGCCGATGGCGGGCAGGCTCGATCCGGGCGTCCTCGAGGGGTTCGACGCCATCGTCCACCTTGCGGCGGAGAGCGAGTACGAGGGGGCCTGGACCCCCGCGAAACGTGCGCGCCTCGTCGCCAGCCGGGCAGGGGCGACGCGGCTCCTCTGCGAGACGATCGCCCGGCTCTCCTCTCCCCCCCGCGTCCTGGTCAGCGCTTCCTCGACGGCGATCTACGGGTCCCGGGGGGATACGCCGCTCCGCGGCGACGAGCCCGCGGGCGACGATTTCCTGGCGCGCGCCTATCGGGATAAGGAGGAGGCCGCCGCTCCCGCCGTGGGAGGAGGCGTGCGCGTGGTCCACCTCCGCTTCGGCCGCATCCTGAGTCCCGCAGGGGGCCTCTTGCGCTCCGCCCTCGTCCAGTTCCGCAGGGGACTCGGCGGCTGGACGGGGAGCGGGCGTCGCTACGTGAGCTGGATCGCGCTCGACGATGCGGTGGGGGCGATCCACCACGCGCTGCTGACACCCGAACTCGCGGGCGCGATCAACGCCGTGGCGCCGCACCCGCTCTCCGCGAGGGAGTTCGGGCGCGCGCTTGCCCGCGTCCTCTCGCGTCCCTGCTGGTTGCGGCGGCCCGCCTTCGGCGAGCGCCGCCTCCTCTACGCGTCGCAGCGCGCCGTTCCGGACCGGCTGATCGCATCGGGCTACCGCTTCCGTCATCCCCTCCTCGAACCCGCGCTGCGCGCCTGCCTGGGGAGGGAGCCGTGAACGGGGACCGGGGGAGGGTGCTCCTCACGGGAGCGACCGGCTACATCGGGGGGCGGCTCCTCAAACTCCTCGAGGCGCGCTGCGTCCCGCTCCGCTGCCTCGCGCGGAGGCCGGAGCACCTGCGCCCGCGATGCGCCGCCTCCACCGAGGTCGTGGCGGGCGATCTGCTCGACCCTGCCTCCCTCGGCGGCGCGTTGGGGGGTGTTGCCACCGCCTACTATCTCGTCCACTCGATGGCGGGCGGCGGCTCGTACGCCGATGAGGATCGGGCCGCGGCGCGCGACTTCGGCGCTCTGGCCCTGCGCGCGGGGGTGGCCCGCATCGTCTACCTCGGCGGACTCGGGGCGGGCGGCGACCTCTCGCAGCACCTCGCCAGCCGCCACGAGGTGGGGCGGATGCTCGCCGCCTCGGGGGTCCCCACGGTCGAGTTCCGCGCCTCCATCATCCTCGGATCGGGCAGCCTCTCGTTCGAGATGATCCGCTCGCTGGTGGACCGCCTCCCGATCATGATCACGCCCCGGTGGGTGCGGACGCGCACGCAGCCCATCGCAGTGGAAGACGTCCTGGCCTATCTCGTGGCGGCGCTGGAGCTGCCCGTCGGGGAGAGCGGGATCTTCGAAATCGGCGGCGCCGATACGGCCACCTATCTCGAGTTGATGCGGGAGTACGCGCGCCAGCGCGGGCTCCGGCGGCTCTTGATCCCCGTGCCCTTCCTTACGCCGCGCCTTTCGAGCCTCTGGCTGGGACTGGTCACGCCCCTCTACGCCCGCGTGGGGCGCGCGTTGATCGAAGGCGTGCGCAACGAGACGGTCGTGCGCGATCCGTCGGCGCCCTGGCGCTTTTCCATCCGCCCGCGGGGCATGCGGGAGGCGGTTGCGCGCGCGCTCCTCCACGAGGACCGCAAGTTCGCGGAGACGCGGTGGTCCGATGCGCTCAGCTCGGGCGGCCGCACGAAGGGGGTGGCGGGCATGCGATTCGGCTCCCGCATCGTCGATTCGCGGAGCCGACGATGCGCGGCGCCTCCCTCCGCGGCGTTCGCGCCCATCCGGCGCATCGGCGGGAGAAACGGCTGGACCTTCGCCACCTTCCTCTGGCGCGTGCGCGGATTCCTCGACCTGCTCCTTGGGGGCGTGGGGCTCCGGCGCGGTCGCAGGGACCCCGAGCATCTCCTGCCGGGAGAGACCGTGGACTTCTGGCGCGTCGAGGCCTGCGAGCCCGATCGCATGCTCCGGCTCGCCGCGGAGATGCGGCTCCCGGGACGCGCTTGGCTGCAATTCGAGGTGGAACCGGACGGCGAAGGGTCGAAGGTACGGCAGACCGCCATCTTCGACCCGCGGGGCCTCGGCGGGCGCCTCACCTGGCTCCTCCTCTAACCCATCCACGCCTGGCTCTTCGCCGGGATGCTGCGCGGCATCGTCAGACGTGGTTCCGCAGCATCAGCTCCGCGGGATAGGGATTGAGGTAGGTCTGGCGTTCCACCCAGGGGTGGGGGCTGCGACGGAAGTGGTGGCGCAGCAGCGTGAGGGGCACGACCAGCGGCACGAGCCCTTCGCGGTACTCGCGGATCACGCCGGAGAGCTCCTCTTTCGCGTCGGCGTCGAGGCTTGTCTTGAGGAACCCCTGCAGGTGCTGGAGCACGTTGGCGTTCTTGCGGGACGTCGCGCGCTTCCGCAGGGCGCCCAGGAAACCCCCGCCGTAGGCCTCCAGGAGTCGCGCGAACGGGCGCCGCCCCGCGTTCGCTACGAGCCGCCCCAGCTCGCCGTAGGTCGTGGGGCAATGCGCGAGGAGGGAGAACTTGTTGTCGGCGTGGAAGGCGACCAAGTCCCGAGCGCGCGGGCGGCTCTCGAGAAGGAGCGTCCAGCGGCGGAAGGCGAAGACCCGCTCGATGAAATTCTCGCGAAGCGCCATGTCGTGGAGACGCCCCTCCTCCTCCACGGGGAGGAGCGGGAATCTGCGCAGCAACGCCTGCGCGAAGACGCCCTTCCCCTGACGGACCGCGGACCCGCCGCCCTCGTGGTAGACGCGCACCCGTTCCATGCCCCAGGAGGGGGAGCCCTTCTTGAGCAGGTAGCCGCACAACCCGAGGGGTGCCAGCTCGTCGAGCCGCCGGTCGGCGTAGGCCCTCATGGACTCCGTGTGGTCGACGCCGGATCGCGGGGCAAGAATGCGCGGATCCTCCGGGTCGCCCACCAGCCGAAGGCTCTCCCGGGGCGCGCCGAGGCCGATCTCCATCTCGGGGCAGACCGCCACCCACTCGAAATAGCGGCCCAGCGTCTGGGTGAGATAGCGGTCCTCCTTGTGGCCCCCGTCGAAGCGGACCATCTCCCCGAGCAGGCAGGAGCTGATCCCGATGCGGATGCGTGAGGCGTCTTCCACACGCCCACTCTAAGAGCCTATCCAAAAACCCGGCAACCTTCGGCCGGCTGCGCGGGCCGATCGCTTCGCCTCTC
>JBQTIG010000134.1:0-3610 GCA_052388375.1 Planctomycetaceae bacterium
GAATCGGCCACGAGTCGGCCGAACCAGCGTCGTGCTGCTCGGCAAGAGCCACGTTCGACCGTTCCGGCCACTCGTTCTGGGCCAGGACGCGACGTCGAGATCCAGGAGCGAGGAGGAAGCTGTGGCCGAGGGCCACTGCGACGACGAGCGACGCAGAGATCGACGTCGCGGACGGCCCGGAACCGCGAGCCTCTTGAAGAATTCGGGTTAGGGTTGGGATCCGTAGAGCCTGCTGATGGAGAGCCGATCACCCGGATCGAGCGCCCTCCTGCCGTACTCCCCGGAATCGGTGCAAGAGCACATCGTCTCGAAGGAGCAGGGATCGTTGGCCTTGCAGCGGTTGTTGGGATGGCTGCACCCCAGCCCATGTCCGATCTCGTGCAACAGAACCGAGTAGAGATCGTGGGAGGCGGCCGCCGCGTCATCGCCGATCTCCAGCTCGCAGCCGTCTGCGTACGCCTCCGCGGACGGTCCAAGGGTCCAACGGAAGGATGTCTGGTCGTGGTTCCTGGTGATCTCGGATTCGAGAATCCCCTCGGGCGAATCCTAGAGGCCGCCGTCGATGGGGAGGGAGGCGCCGGTGATGCGGGAGCTTTCGTCGGAGGCGAAGAAGAGCGCGGCAGCGGCGACGTCTTCGGCGCGGACCGGAAGCTTCAACAGGTTGCGGCCGGCATAGAAGGATTCCAGCTCGCGCGGCTCCACGCCGTGGGCGCGGGCGCGCTCGCGGCGGACTTCGTCGCTCCAGAGGCGGCTCCCGGCGAAGACAGCGTCGGGGTGGAGCACGTTCACCCGCACGCCGAGCGGCGCCGCCTCCAGCGCAAGTACGCGCGCCAGCTGCGTCTCCGCGGCCTTCGACGCGCTGTAGGCGGCGAACCCCTTCCCCGGAAAGAGCACGTTCTTGCTCGCCACGAAGACGAACGCGCCGCCCGATTTCTGCGCGGCCAGGACGCGCAGGGCGGCGCGCGCCACCAGGAAGTGCGACGTGGCATTCGCCGCCATGGAGCGCTCCCACTGCTCCCGCGTCAGCTCCCCGATGGGCGCCGACTCCGCGATGCCCGCATTGGAGACGACGAGGTCCACCCCTCCGAACGCAAGGCAGGCCCGCGAGAAACTCTCCTCCACCTGCGCCTCATCGGTCACGTCGCAGGTCACGGGCTCCGCGCGCACGCCGATGGCTTGAGCCGTCGCCTGCACGCCGCGCGCATCCCGATCCACCAGGAGGCAGTGCGCCCCCTCCGCCGCGAACCGCACCGCGATCGCGCGCCCGATCCCGCTCGCCGCCCCGCTGATCCAGGCGATCCGCCCCTCCAGCGCCCCCGCCCCCCTCTCCCGTCTCTTGCGAAGCTGCAGCGGCCAGTACTCGGCGTGGTGCTGCTCCTTCGCGTCGATCGGCTCCCATGCAGGGCCCGCGCGCCGCAGGATCCGCATCGTCTGCCGGGCGACGTCGCGCGCGGCGGCCGCCTCCTGCCAGTCGCGCCCGGCCGTCCACATGCCGACGCCGGGGCAGAGGAGCACCGCCGGGTCGGGGTCGAGGGGGTGGAGCCCCGCCCGGTCGTACGCGTCGGCGTACGCGCGCGACGCCTCGCGGAACCGAGCGATCTCTTCCGGCCCGCGCGCGATGCAGGGGATGCGCCGGGTGCGCAGGCTGTGGTCGGCGGTGGCGGGGCCGCGCTGCGTCAACGCGAGGAGGGCGTCGTCCGCGACGAAGGCTCGCGTTTCGGGAGCACCGTCGAAGAGGAGGATGCGCCGGGATGCGAGCGCGCCCCGCAGGAGCGGGGCGAGGGCGACGGCGCGCGGGCCGTCGAGGGGCGGAGCCGGGGGAAGGGGCGGGAGGGGGGCCGCCGCTTCGCAGAGCGTCACCAGCGCGAGATGGTTCTCGTACGCCTCGCGCGCGTCGCCCGCGAAGGTGACGAGACCGTGCCGCAGGAGGACGATCCCGATCGCGGCGGGATGGGCGCGGCGCGCCGCGGCGGTTTCCCGCGCGAGGCGAAAGCCGGGGCGGCGGTAGGGCACCAGCGCCACGCGGCCGCCCAACACCTCGCGGAGCCGC
This sequence comes from Planctomycetaceae bacterium, assembly GCA_052388375.1. GTDB lineage: Bacteria > Planctomycetota > PLA2 > PLA2 > PLA2 > JBQTIG01. The sequence continues at coordinate 2,051 of JBQTIG010000134.1, forward strand.
GCCTCGCCGTCGGAGCGGTTCCCCAGGGCCAGGAGCGCGTCGGCGTGGCTGTGCAGGATCCAGCGGTCGGGCAGGAAGGCGTGGAGCAGCGTCTCGAGACTGGGGTGGCCCTCGCTCGGCGCCACGGTGGCCCAGGCGATCAGCTCCTCCATCGCGTCGTCCTCAAGGTCGCGCCGCTCGGCCAAGGGCTCGAGATCGGCCAGCCGCACGGTCACGAAGTCCCGCGGCGCGATCTCGGCCATGTCGGCCCCGGAGGGCTTGATGAGCATCACGTTGATGCGGCGGCCGAGCGGGTCGGGATCGACCAGCTTGAGGGAACTGTTGCCCCCGCCGTGCCGCACGAGGTCGGGTTCCCCGCCGAGCAGACGCGAGGCGTAGGCGAGCAGCTCCAGCTCGCCGAGGCCGCGCGCCGCCGCGGCTTCCCACCGGCTCTCCATGCTCGGCAGGTTCGCACACCCGGACCCCCCGAATCCAGGGCTATACTTGACCGCAGATGGGCGCGCGCGCGCTCCTCCCCCTCCTGCCGCTGGCGGCGGCCCTTCTGCTCCCCTCCCGGACGCCGGTCGAGGCGAGACCGGAGTTCGCCCAACGCGAGGGGAAGGCGTGCGGCTTCTGCCACATCAACCCCCGCGGCGGCGGGCCGCGAAACGACACCGGCGTGACCTACGCGCGCAACGGCTTCAAGTTCCTCCAGGAGGCCGCGGAGGTCAAAGATCTCGAGCGCGAGTCGGATCGCGACGCGATGCGCCGCGTCCGGCGCATGCTCGACGTGCAGCATGTCCCCGCCGCAATCGCCGAGCTGAAGCGACTCAGGAAGACGATCAAGGGCGACGCCGGGAAACAGCTCGCCGCCGACGAGCTGCACCGGCTCGACGTCAAGGGCACCGAGCGGCTGGGGCGGGGGCGACTCCTGCTCCGCTCCTCCGCTCCCGACGGGATCGCCGAGGGCGTGGAGCTCATCGTGCTCGTCTCGGTGGAGTTCAAGGGGCTGAGCGTTCAGGAGGAGGCGGCCAAGGATCTCAAGGAGCTGCTCAAGGAGCCGGCGCTCAAGGATCTCGTCCGGCGCGAGGAGACCGAGGCGCGCGCGCGGCAGCTCCTGCTCGATGCGGCGTTGCAGGCCGCGGAGGGCGAAGCCGAGCGGTCCGTGGAGCTGTATCGCCAAGTGACGGAGCGCTATCCGGAAAGCCGCGCGGCCGCGGAGGCGCGGGAGCGGCTGGCGGCGAGGGCCGGCGGCTGAAGGCGCGAACCGACTGCCCTAGCTGCGACGGACCACTCACGATGGGCCGGATCGCGCTCTCGTTCACGCCCTGGAGCATCCGCTGCCCCGCCTGCAAGGCGCGGCTTCGCATCCGCGGCTGGCTGCTCCCCGTCTCCGGCCTGGCGGTCCTCGTCGGCGTCGGCTGCGCGCTCCTGCTCCTAAGAGCCTATCCGAGAACCCGGCACCATTCGGCCGGCTGCGCGGGCCGATCGCTTCGCCTCTCCTCCATCGCCGTAGTTCGCCACTACGGCTTCGTCGTCGCGGCTCGCGCTCGGCCCGCTCGCTCGGCCTCGGTGTTGACG
>JBQTIG010000135.1:0-6912 GCA_052388375.1 Planctomycetaceae bacterium
CGCTCATCCTGCGCGGCGCGTTCCCGGCCGCTCGGCCCCGCGCGGAGGATCCGCCTGGGCCCCTCCGCGCCCGCGCTTGCCAATCGCCGGGGCGCAACGCACACTCCCACGGCGTGTCCCGTCTGCCGCGCGTTCTCAAGAAGGTGCGTTGGCTTGCGGCGCTCCTCCTGGTCGCGCCGGGCCTGCACGCCCTCCCCGAGGAGGCGGCGGACGGCGCGATCGCAAGGGGGGCATCCTGGCTGCGCGGGGAGCAGTCGGCGGACGGGTCCTTCGGGCAGGGTGCGGGGGAGACGGCCCTGGCACTCCTGGCCTTGCGGCACAGCGGGGCGCCGGCCGGAGAGCGCGCCTGTCTCCGCGCCGCCGCACGCCTCGAGCGGCTCCTGCCCGACGGCACGGTCTACGGCGCCTCCCTCGGGATCCTCGCGCTCCTCGCGCAGGACCGCGCACGGCACCAGGCGACCGTTGCACGCCTCGTGGCCGATCTCGTCGCCGGCCAGTGCCGCAACGGCCAGTGGACCTACGCCTACCGCTCCACCGCGACGAAGAAGGGGGGCGACAACTCCAACACCCAGCTTGCAATCCTCGCCCTCGCCGCCGCGAGGGCGCAGCGGCTGGAGGTGCCGGCGGCGACCTTCCAGCGCTGCCATGCCTTTTTCCTGGCCACCCAGAACGCGGACGGCGGCTTCGGGTACAGCGACAAGCAGCGGTCAAATTCTTACGGCAGCATGACCGCGGGCGGCGCCATGGTCCTGGCGCTCGCGGCGCCGGAGGAGGGTCTCGCCGGGGAGCGGCCCGAGGTGCGGCGCGCGCTCGACTGGCTGGGCCGCGATCTCGACGTGACGAAGAACGCCGGCGCGGGCCGGGCATTCGGGGGAAAGAAGGCGAACGTCGGAGACGCCTTCTGGCGCACCTACTGGCTCTGGTCCCTGGAGCGCGCCGCCGCCTCCGCGGGCGCCGAGGAGATCGGGGGTCGCGATTGGCACGCCCTCGGCACCGCCTTCCTCCTCGGGGCGCAGCGCGACGACGGCTCCTGGAGCAACCCCGAGAAGCCGCTCCAAGCCACCTGCTTCGCCCTCCTCTTCCTCACGCGCAGCACGAGGGCCACCCTCACGCCCCGTGATCGCGACGCTCCGCTCACGCCGCGATGGAGCGATTGAGCCCGAGCGCGGCGGCCGCTAGGATGCGCCCCGTGCCCGTGAAGCCGAGCCGCTACCTCCTCCTGCGCGACAAGCATGACCCGCGCGACCTGCGCCACGTCCCCCGGGCCCCGGCCCCCCTCCCCCCCTCCCTCGACATCCGGTCGGAACCCTGGCCCGTCTGGGATCAGGGCAATCTGGAGAGCTGCACCGCCCACGCGCTCTGCGCCGCGCTCCAATTCATCGTGCGGCGGCAGAGACGGGATCCCGGCTTCGACCCCTCCCGGCTCTTCCTCTATTACAACGAGCGCGCGCGGGAGGGCACCCTCGACAGGAACGCCCCGGTCACCATGAGGGACGGGATCAAGGCGGTCGCGCGGAACGGGGCCTGCCGAGAGGAGCTTTGGCCCTACATCGAGACCCGCTACGCGGACAAGCCCGACCCGCCCTGCTACTGGAAAGCGAACGAGCACCGCGCGGTGGGCTACGCGGCGGTCACGCAGCAGCGGCAGGCGATGCGGGCCTGCCTCGCGGAGGGGTTCCCCTTCACCATCGGCATCGACCTCTATTCGAGCTACGAGGGGATGGAGACGAAGCGCACCGGGATGATTCCCGTGCCCGACCTGAAACGCGATGTCTTCCTGGGCGGTCATGCGCTCCTGGTGGTGGGCTACGATTCCAAGCTCGGCTACATCGTGCGCAATTCGTTCGGCCCGAGCTGGGGCCGCGACGGCTACGGCTGGCTCCCGTTCGCGTTCGCGGAAGACTCCGACCTGGCCCATTCGCTCTGGACGCTGCGGTTCGCGACCTGAACAAAGCACTTGATCCCGCCGCGGGTTTCACGTACAGCAAGGGCGCAGCGATGCCTGCACAGCCTTGCGGTTGGAGGAGTTGAGTTCATGGCGCGGCGCGGTGCCGCACGTGCTCGACCGTTCTTGGTCGCCGGGAGGTCTGGCGCGAAGAGCCGGGCCAGCCCCAACGAATCGGGAGGACACGATGAGTCACCAGCCTCGGGACAAGGGAAGGCGCCCGCTCGGCGGAGCCGTGAACTTCACGCAGTTCGGCTACGCGGATAACAACAGCCCGAAGAAGTACAGCCAGGTGAAGTTCGATGCCAAGTCCGGCGGCACCTCGGTCTACACGAACACGTTGAACGTGAACGCCAACGGCCAGGCGACCCAGAACAACATCACGGGAGTCGCGGGCATCACCAACGTGGCCGTCTCGATGTACGACACGGCCGAGGGCGAGCGGGTCACGGGGCCGGACAATCCCGTGAGCCCCTCCACGAACCAAGTCAAGTCCTGCAGCGTGACCTCGAAGTCGGACGGGACGACCACCGAAACCTACCAGTCCGCGGCCCCGACGTAGTCGCGTGCGCGTGCGACCCGTGCGCTTCTCGATGGGAGCGCCCGGGCCCCATCCCTTGCGTCTCCTCGCGCTCTTCGCCCTGGCCTCCGCGGTAGCGGCGCAGGAGCCCGGCGCGGACGAGGCCGCGTCGGAGGTTCTCGCGTCGCTCGCCGATGCCTCCGCGCTCGCGGAAATCGCCGCGCGCGCCGAGCCGGATCCCTGGCTCGTGGCCGGCCACCTCCTCTCTCATGGCGAGTCCGCGGCGGCAGCGGCGTTCGCAGCCGCGGCCGCAGTCCAAGGGGCCGACACGGCTGCCCTTGGCGGCTATGTCGCCGCGCGGGGGTCGGGGCGCGGGAACGCGGCCGTGCGGGAAGCGCTGGCCGCGGAAGTCGCTCCCGACGTCGCGGTGCCGCTGCTCGAGGGGGTGCGGGGGCGCGGGGATGGATTCGAGCAGGCTCTCGTGGAGGAGCAGATCGCGCTCGCCCTGGCGGCGCACGAGCGCTTCGCGGAGAGCGCGGCGGCGCACCGCGCTTGCGCGAAGACCGCCGAGGAGCTGGGCTGGTTGCGTCAGGCGGACTCATCGCTTCTGGCGGCCGGACTCCTGGCGCACCAGATCCCCGATTTTCCCGCCATGATCGTGGACTGGACCCGGCGCGTGGAGTTGCAGCGGCGGCGCGGCCAACCGCACGACATGGCCCACGCCCTCCTCAATCTCGGCAGCGTGCATGGCGAGGTCGGCGACTACCCGACCTGCGTCCAGTTCTATCGCCAGGCGCTCCTGCTCCTGGAGGACGCCCCCGAACCGGACCTCACCGCCTATCTCCTCCAGAACCTCGGACTGGCTTACACGCGCCTGGGCGACCACCGCCTCGCCCAGGTTTCCCTCCTGCGCGGGCTGGACTTGGCCGCGGCGGATGGGATGGAAGGACGACGCGCGGAGCTGCTCTTCAACCTGGCGGCCGCATCGCGAGAGCTCGGCGAGCATGCCGCGGCGATCGAGGCACTCGAGAAGGCGCGGGCGCACTTCGCGTCCCTGGACGAGCCGCGGTTCCTCCTTCGCTGCCTCGGGGCTCTCGGGGCGGTTCATCTCGACCGTCACGACTACGAGGCCGCCGCGGAGCTCTCGCGCGAACTCTTGCCGCTGGCGCGCGAGAGCGGGAGCGCGTCCCTCCTGGCCGGTGCGCTCACCAACGCGGGTCTGGCGGAGGCGGGGCTCGGCCACGGCGAGCCCGCCGAGGCGCAGCACCGCGAGGCGCTGGAGGCCGCGCGGGAGGCGGGAGACCCCTGGCTCGAAGGCCAGGTGCTGCTCAACCTGGCGCAGGCGCTCGCGTTCCAGGGCAAGTCGGCGCCCGCCCGGGAGGCGTGGAGCGCGGGCGCGGCGATCGCGGAGCGGCTGGCCTCGGCGGGCCTCGCCATCGAGGCATCCGCCGGTCTCGCCGCGGGCGCGCTGGCTTCCGGGGCGCCGCGCGAGGCGTTGGAGCATGCGCGCAAGGCGGCGCTGCAGATCGAGCGGCTCACCGGGGGGCTGGCGGAAGGCCAGGGCGCCGAGGCCCGCACCGTGCACGCCAGGCTCTACGCGCTCGGGCTCCAGGCCGCACGGGCGCTGGAGGACCGCGGGGCCGTCTGGGAGTTCCTGGAGCGCGGTCGGGCGCGCGCGCTCCTGGAGTCCCTCGAGGGCCGCGCGTCGCTGCGCGAGACCGCGCTGCCCCCGGCGCTGCGCCAGCGGGAAGAGGAAGCGCGCCGGGCGGAGGGCGCCTCCTTCGCGGTCTATCAGCGTGCGCTCGCCGCCGGTGCCCGCGCGGCCATTCAGGCGGCCCGCCGGGACTACGAGAAGGCCCGCGCCGCCCTCGACGCCGCCGTGCGGCGCATCCAGCTCGAGTCGCGGGCCGGCGCCGACCTGATCTACCCTTCCACCCCCACGCTCCAGGCCTTCCAGGCCTCGCTCTCCCCGGAGGAGGCGTTCGTGGTCTACGCGCTCGCCGCGAGCGAGGCGCTCGCCTTCGCGGTCACACGGGACGCGTCCCGCGTCGTCCCCCTCGGCCCGACGCGCGTCCTGGAGGAGGCGTGCGCGTCGTTCGACGGCGGCGCGCGGAACGCCGAGTCCCTCGCGCGTCTCGCCGCGCTGCTCCTGGAGCCCGCGGCGTTCCCCAAGTCGATCCGGCGTCTCCTCGTAGCGCCGGATGGCGCGCTCTTCTCCGTCCCCTTCCCCGCCCTCGCGCCGGATCGGGAGGTCGCCTGCGTCCCCTCCGCCTCCACCTACCTCCACCTCAAGGCGCGCGCGCGGACGAATGCGGAAGGCGTCCTCGCCTTGGGCGATCCCGACATCGCGGGACGCCCGGACCTTACGCCGCTGCCGGCCAGCGCGGCGGAAGCGAGAGCGGTCGGCACGCAGCTCCTCCTCGGCAAGGACGCGTCGGAACCCCGCCTGCGCGAGGCGCTGGCCGAGCGCCCCCGCTGGCGCGCGGTTCACCTCGCCTGCCACGCCCGCATCGACCCCGATTTCCCCATGCGTTCCTCCCTGGCGCTCGCCGCGGCGCCGCCCGACGACGGCTTGCTCGAGACCTCGGAGATCTTCCGCCTTGCCGCTCCCGCGGACCTGGTGGCGCTCTCCGCCTGCGAATCGGGCCGCGGCCGGTTCCTGCGCGGCGAGGGGCTCGTCGGGTTCACCCGCGCCTTCCTCTTCGCCGGGGGCGATCGGGTCCTGGTGAGCCTCTGGAAGGTGGACGACGACGCCACGCGGGCGTTGATGACCGCTTTTTGCGGGAAGTGGAAGAAGGGGGCGGGGGCCGCCGCGGCGTTGCGGGCCGCGCAGGCGAGCGTTCGCGAGGAACCGAAATGGAGCGCGCCCGTCTATTGGGCCGCCTGGCAGATCTGGGGGCTCCCCGAGTGAACCGCGATCCGCTCACGATCGTCGCCCACCCGCTCCTTGCGGTGGAGCTCACCCGGCTCCGCGACCGCGCGACGCCCTCGGCGGAGTTCCGTGCCGCGCTCCACCGCGCTTCGCGCATCCTCGCGGTGGAGGCGTTCCGCTCCCTCCCGCTCGCGGAGCGGCGGATCGAGACGCCGCTGGAGGCGGCCGGCGGCCACGCGCTCGCCGGGCGCGTCCTGCTCGCCCCGATCCTGCGCGCCGGTCTCGGGATGGTGGAGGCGTTTCTCGCCTGCGTGCCCGACGCGCGCGTGGCGCATCTCGGCATCCGGCGCGACGAAGCGACGCTGCGTCCCGTCGAGTACTACGCCCGCGTCCCCCTGGATCTGGCGGACTCCCTCGTCGTGCTGCTGGATCCCATGCTCGCCACCGGAGGGTCCGCCCTCGCCGCGATCCGTACGCTCCGGGCCGCCGGCGCCTCCCGCATCCTCCTTGCCTGCATCCTCGCCGCCCCGGAGGGCGTGGCCGTGCTCCGCAGGGCGCACCCGGAAGTGACGATCCTCGCCGCCGCGCTGGACCGGCAACTCGACGCGCGCGGCTACATCCGCCCCGGCCTGGGGGATGCGGGCGACCGCTCCTGCGGCACCGAGCTCTAGACCGAAGTTCCAAGCCCGTGAAGCGCTCATCGTCGTGGTGCAGGGGCCTCAGACGAATCCGTTCGTCCCGTGCGTGTCTACACCGAAATCGATCCGGGCAGGTCGAGCGCCCGTATCCGCTTCACGTTGGCCTGGGTGACGAGATCGAAGGTGGGCTCATCGGGAGCGCCCCTGCGGCGGCCTTCGTTGCGGACGGTCGTGGCCAGTTCGGCGAGGAGCGACTGGAAACCGTGCGCGGCGCTCCCGTCCGCCAGGGTCCGGAGGGCCGCCTGCACCGCGCCGCCTCGGAGCGTCGCGCGGGCGCGACCGGGTCGCTGCGGCTCTTCGCCTCGAGATCCTCGTCGAAGAGGAGGAGCTCGCGCCATGCCTCCTGCACGTGCCACTGGACGTAGTAGGCGAGCAGGCATGGGACGATGTGCGCCCGCACGCGATCGTCGGTCCGGTGCAGGATCGGGCGGACCTGCAGAGCGACCCTCTGCATCGAGCGGAAGGCGCGCTCCACGCCGGTGAGGTCCCTGTAGGCCCGGACCGTCACCTCGTCCGTCCAGGAAGCCACGCAACTGCTCGAGCGCCATGAGGATTCGGAGCCTGGCGCTCAGGAGAAGATTCGAGTCCGGTCGCCTGGAAGGCGTCCGGGTGCGCGCCGGGCGCCGATCGGGCTGGCGAATCCGGGCTCCGCAAACGAGTTGCGACGATCGAGACCGCCAGCCCGTGCTGCTCGACGCACTCGGATCTCGAGGTGACGCACTAGGAACCGCACGACCTCAAGTGCGGCGCCGAGATGAAGGTCGTCGCCGTGATCACGGAGCCGGCGGTGGTCGACAAGATCCTCGTCCACCTCGAGCGCACCGGCGGCGGCGACGACGCGCGGGCACCGTCGGAGGGGTGACCGGCGCGGCGAGTT
>JBQTIG010000136.1:0-14047 GCA_052388375.1 Planctomycetaceae bacterium
CGGCACGACGCTCTTCAAGCTGGACGGGAGCGCCTACACCACGCCTGAGTTTCCGCGAGGCGGCCTCTCGGCCTACTTCACGCTCCAGGTGACGCACGTTTCCGCGGGCCCCACGCTCAACGTCGACCTGGAGACGCGCAACGAGGAGGATACCACGCGGACGGTGGCGGCCTCCTTCGACGCGATCACGGCCGTGGGCGTGGCGGCCAAGGACGTCACGGGACGCAAGGAGCTGGTGCGGCTCAAGCTGACGGTCTCCGGCGCGACCGCCGCGGCGGCGGTGCACTTCATCCTGCCGGCGCCGGCATGGAGGCCGAACTGAGCACTCCGCTGGACTGCGGAAGAAGAAGCGCGATGACGTCCGACTCAGGCTGCACGGGCACGAGACACTGTGGATGCGGTGGGGGGGCGAGTGCCGAGGATGGGGAGCCCCCTGGCACATCTCACGAGGCAGCCTGCGGCGCCGTGAGTCGGTTCGCAGTTCTCTCGGCCTCGCGCTCCTGCGGTGGCTCCCTCGTGTGGGCACGGTGGATGAGGGACCAGGTGATCCGAGATTGGGCAGCTTCTACTCCTAAGATGCCTGCGAGAGGTGCGGAATGAGTGTTGACAGAATTTTCGCCTAGGCGTAGGGGGAGTGCATTGTCGTCGCCGCAGTATCCTTGGGAGAAGGGCCAGGTATGGGATGATCCTGTCCCGGGTTCGCGGACAGCGTTCCAAGAGCTGTTCGACCCATTCCGTACGACTTACCCTCGCGACATGCGGTGGAGGGGGGAGTCCCTCAGCTACTCGTGTAGGGTCAAGCAGATCTCTGAGTCCGGGTTCTGCAGGCGGATCCTTCGCGTCTACAGCGTTCGCTGTAGCCCGACGTCGAAAGGTGCGCTGAAACGGGTGGAGCGGCTCTTTTACGCGCCCCGCTTCGAACGCAACTTGGGCCAGTGGGTCGTGGTGCAACGCCGTGTGGAGGAGTGGTGGAGTCGCTTCCTGCGCGTCACGTACAATGCAGCGCTGGGCGGCGCCCTCTTCCGCGAATTCAAGGTTCGGGGCTGTCCGACGCCGTGTCCCGTGCTGCGGTCTCCACCGGTCATCACCTCAGAGTTGGGCGAGCCTGACCCTGACACGGGCGAAGTCGATGGGCGCATCGAAGTCGTGCTGGAGTGCGCCTTTTTCCGATCGAGCCCGTGGGAGGTTATCGAGTCATCGGGAGTGTCGATCGCCATCCAGAGCGAGGCCAAAACGCCCATCTGCCTGCCGGTCCCCCGACCTGGTAAGCTCGTGGTTTGCGGCTACGCGGAAGCCTCTCAGCGCCTACGGAAGGCGAAAATGGAAGAACTCCTGAAACCGGCGATTCTCGAGCACGGCGAGAAGCACAAGGGGGATCTCAAGTGCGATGCCCCGTGCACTACCAAGTACTTGCCACCCTATCCAGAAAGGGCCCCGCACCACACCCCATCTCCCTTCGGGCTCCCGGGGGACTCTGGCTCCTCGCTGTCGATGTGCTTTCGCTGGGACGTCGAGTGCGCGCGACCTCGCCAGGGTGGAGGCCGGGTGGCTCCTCCGGGCGCGATGAGGGAACGCGCTCAGGGGCCTGCGCCCTCTCGCGCCTCGGTCGGCCTGGAGCCGCCTAGCCCGTTCCTCGAGCCTCTCGCGCGTGCGAATGACTTGATCGGAGCGGAGTGGGGGCCGAGCTGGACGATTCAGAGCATGCTGAATCTCGAGGACGGCGCCGTGCAGGCCGAGCTTGCACGTGGGATAGCGGAGCAATTCTGAGATGCTCGCGGCAGAGAAGCTCCTGCTGCGCACTGCCTGGGCGCTGGCCGTCTGTGCGGGCTGTTCAAGCCGCAGTGACCCGCCCGGAGCAGTCTCGGACGAGCAACGGTTGCCAAGCGAGACGGCTGGGATGCTCGGGAGAGTTCTCGCCTGGGCGACGCCGGTGAAGGGATGCGGTACCGATGAGGAGTCGAACCTGCCTCTCGAAATCGTAGCCATCGGCTCGGGAATCGTGATGCGACTGATTCCTGCCGGCACGCTCGAGATACCTGTTGAGGATGATGAAGAAGCGGACCCCTCCTCTCCGGTGGCAACAAGGAAGCTTCGCGTGGAACATCCCTTCTACCTCGGCAAGTTCGAGGTCACGTTCGCCGAATGGCAGGTCGTGCATCCAGGATTTACGTGCGATAACGTCTATGCCTCCGGGGAGGTTCCAAGCGAGCCACGGCACCCCATGTCTTGCGTTTCGTGGTGGGATGTCCAGTACTTCCTGCGAGCTACGGGAACAAGGCTCCCCACCGCGAACGAATGGGAGTACGCATGCCGTGCGGGGACGATCACGGAGACTTACGGGGCGCTCGACGAGATTGCGTGGTACGACGAGCCCTGGATGGAGAGCGAAGCTGGCCTTCCCCTGGTCGGGCAGAAGAAGCCCAATGCGTTCGGGCTCCACGACATGCTCGGGAACGTCTCAGAGTGGTGCGCGGATGTGACGACCACGGACGAGCCGGGCGTGCGCTGGTTCGATGCGACCTACGCCTGGGCTCCTCCTGTGGGGGTGCCCCTCCGTGTTTTCTGCGGCGGCTCGTTCGTCGACACCGAATGGGTATGCGTAGCTGGGCGACGCATGTCCGCCGTTCCGCATGGACGATGCTACATGATCGGCTTCCGGGTTGCTCGAGATCCCTGACTCGGACCGCGCGCGATTGTCTCCCCGGTGCGCTCGCCTGTCGTTGCGGCAGTCGGCAGGCGGGAGGGGGACTTGCAGGACGGGTATGCCGCCGACGGAAGGAGACGAATTCCATGAGCGGGTGCGCAAGAGCCCTCGCAGCATCCGGCGACTCCGCTGCCGCGCGTGAAACGTCCTGCGCTTGCCAAGCGTGCGACGGTCGGACCTGGGCAAAGTCGGTCGTTCTGTTTGCCTCGGCCTCCGGCGATGCCGCGTCCGGCGGCAGCCCGTTTTGGCGTCTTCATCGAGTCTGTCACGAGGTGCGGTCCGCGGTGGCCGGGACATCTCCCGAGCGGAGGATGGAGGTGTTCCGTGCTCTCATGGCGCACGTTCCGTGGGCGCTGTCGCCGGATGCATACCGCTAGGAGGTCATCCATGCCGTCGAAGGAGTTCTGCGGAAGAGGAGGACCCGCCCCATGACCTGCGCCCTCACGAACAGGAACAGCTCGCCCGGGTGTCCGGGCAGTGCGTTTCTCGAATGGACTTGGCACTGCGCCGGGCGCGCGGCACGCGGCATGGCGACGCAGCCCCTGTTGTTTGCTGCCGGGTCGAAGGACCTCTCGCCCTTCGACATGCAGAGTCTGGGCATCGGAGTCCCCGGCGAACAGCCCTCATGCAAGGCACCCTGTCCGAGCGAAGGCGCGGTCGCCGTGACACGGACGATGACCGTGGAACGGCGCGGCGCCCGATACCTGATTCGCGTCAGGGTGCGTGCGGTCCAGCCCTGCGGTCCGCCGGCTAAGCGTAAGCGCGCAGGCGGAGGAGCGGCCGCGGCGGAGGAGACCTCGATGTCCCGGATCAGGCTTACAACCTCGGTGGAGTTCGATGCGCCCTTGGTCTGCCCGCCTGGCACCAAGACAGAGGGTAAGATCACGGTCACGGTGACCTTGACAGGAGCAAAGGAGGATGTGAGGACGCGGCACGAGTACGAGAAGAGAGAGGGTAAAGGCCGTTCGCAGACCCCGGCGACGACAGAGTCAAAAAGACAGAGAGAGCAGCGTGAGGCTGCCGTGCGAGAAGCGCGCGGCGCGCTCCGGAGCTTCCTGCTTGTACGTCCCGAGGCGACCCTTTGTCCCCCAGGGTGCGCGTTCGAGTGGGCCATGAAACTCGACGGGGATGGCCTGCCGTCCCCTTACTTGAAGGAGAGCAGCTCGAGCCTTGAGAAGGGCATTCAGACCGTCGTCTACGTGTTCTTGGCTCAATTCCGCTGCGCCGGAGAGCGACGGGGGCGAATCGCCGAGCCCCCGAGGTACGCAAGCCTCGCCAGGCTTCGTGGGGTGGACGCGACCCATGCAGGGGGGATGGCAGGCTGGAGTCCCTTTTCGGGAACTCGCGCACCCATCGCGACCGCCCTCCCCCCTCCGGAAATCCTCGCGCTTGCGGAGGCCACGTTCGGTGGAAGAGGGATCGATTGGGTGAGGGGGCCTTAGCATGTGGGACCCCGTAGAGACCTCGGATTCCCGCAATCCCCCGGTCCGAGCCGAAGCGGTCGCGGCTCCCAGTCCGCCGCGGTGCGTCTCTCCCGTCGCTTCGATCGTCCCGATGATCCTCAGCATCCTGCTCGCGGTCGAAGCCGTGCGGGCCCGCCCGGACGGGGACGAGGACGAGCGGGTCGAGGAGGCGAAACAGCTCAAGGCGCTGCTGGGGCGGACCGAGAAGGAGTGCTTTCTGAGTTTTGATCGCCTTGCCTCGACCGTGCGCGCGCGCGATGGCGACCACGGACAGCTGCTTGAGCAGCTCTTGGAACTCGTCGAAGACCCGTACAGCATCGAGGGCGAAGCGGCGGCTATCGCGCTCGCCCGACTTGGAGGGGGCGGGATTGACGCGCTCGTTCGGCGGCTCGACGGTGAAGAGGAGACCACTCGCTGGCGCGCCGCGGATGGGCTGCTCCACGGCGCCGCGGAGGCGGCGGTGCCCGCCCTTTGCGCCGCGTTGCAGGGCACCGATGCACCTCGGGCGCTGGCGGCGGTGCGCACACTGGCGCAATTTGGACCCCTGGCTAGCGATGCCGTGCCTCACCTCAAGGCCCTTCTCGACGGCGATTCCGCACTGCGCGTGGAGGCCACCCTGGCGCTCGCTCGGATCGGGTACGCGGACGACCGCGTATGCGCATTGATCGTGGAGGGGTTGCAAGCATCGGACTGGGACCGCAAGATGGAACTGCTCGCGGGCATCGCCTCCCTTGGCCCCGCCGCCGGCGCGTGCACCGAATTCCTCGCGGACGCGATCCGGCAAGGACCGTTGGAGGATCGAATCCTCCACGCCCGAGCCCTCTGGGCCGTCCGCGGACGTGCCGAAGAGGTGCTCCCCCTCTACCTGGAGGGGCTGCGCAGCGACGACGAGGAAACGCTGGAACAGGCCACGCGTGCGATCAGCCGGCTCGGGCAGGAAGGCCGGAAGGGGGCTCTGCGCCTGATCGATCTATGGATAGCCCAACCACGCGATTTCAGTCTTGCATATCTCCATTCCTACGGCAGTGCGATTGACGAGATAGGTTTGACGCAGCACGACCTGCTCGCCATCGAAGCGCGGATGAAGGCGGGCGAGCCGATTCCGGCCGATCGCTATGCGGACCTGTTGAGCGTCGCGGACGCACCGAGTGCCTTCCTGCTCCCGCGGATCGTGAAGGCGCTGGACGGATTCGACTCGGGCGGACGCCACAATCTCCTCTCGTCCCTGCGGTACAACTCCAGGATCTACGCAAGTCTGGTCCCCCGCCTCACAAGGTACGTCGGGGATTGGCATGAGGGGCTGAGCTGGACTGCTGGAGCCGCGATTGCCGACCTCGGTCCCCTTGGCGTCGCGGCGGTGCCCGCCCTTCGTCGGTACGTGAAGGATCCCGATCACGCTGCGCGTGACCTCTGCGTGGCCGTTCTGGGAGCGATCGGAGAGCGGGCGCGCGAGGCGATTCCCGACGTGATCGCGGCCCTGGAGAGCGGCGAAGCGTGGGTCGCCTTGGAAGCAGCCGTGACTTTGGGACGCCTCGTCCCGCTTCCCGGTAATGCCGTCGAGGCGCTGCGTGCGGCGCGGGCGCGCGATTCCGGCGCGGTCGCGATCGCGTGCGCCGACTCACTGTTTCGCAACGATCCTCGCGATCGCGATGCCTTGATGCAGGTCGTGCGCGCCCTGGAGGACGAACGGACGCTGGATACTGCGGTACGACTGCTGCAGGAACATGGGGTCGAGGCGCGCGAGGCGTTGCCCGCCCTGGAGCGGCTCATCGATGCTTCACTCTACGAATTGGCGGTCCTGGCGGCGAGGGCAGCGCGAGCGGTCGGCGGCGATCCCATGCGGACCCTGGACAAGGCGACGCGCATGTTCGTCATGGAGATGGAGGCGGGGTGCGAGGTCACGATGCCCGCCTATCTCTCTCTGGTCCGAGAAATGGGGTCGCTTGCCAGGGAGGTGCATCCTCTCCTAAGGCGGTATCTGCGCGAATTCCATCGTGACAGCGACTCTCGCAAGAGCATTCGGCGGATTCTTGGGGCGTGAAGCGCCCCGCCAGCGTGTCGCATCGCGAATGCCGCCGCGAGCGGCTTGGGTGTGTGGACGGCCGCGCGAAGCTCCGCGCGAAAGCAGGGCAGGGGGCGACTCGGGCGCTCAGCCCTGCTCTCGGTCACGACATCGTGCACATGCTGTTCGAGTACCCGACAGGGAGGAGACTTGCGTTGCGGCAGGGAGGGTGCTCGCAATCGCCCACCGGCTCCGTCCGAAGCCGGCCCCGACGCGTGATCCCCGCGGCGGGCTGGCCGCCGCCGCCGGTGGGGGAGCGCCGATCGCACGTCGATGGGAAGAGCCGGAGGCGTTCCGAGTTCACGCACAGACGGCGCAGCGCGACGCAGGGTGGGTCACGCGGCGCACGAGCGCCGCGACGCGGTAGCGGTGACCGGCTCGCCCGTTGGCTGGATGAAGCGGCCGAGGCGGAGGTCGTCGCCTCGCGGAGTGCGCTTGACCGCACTGCCCCTCATGCAGGGTGCAAGGCGGGCAAGGAACCGGCCCTCCTGCGGCGTTGTCTGAGTGTCGAGCGCTCGGAGAGGATGTGCGGAAGGTCGCGGGAGAGTGCAGGGAAGCGCCTCCCGCGGTTTCGGCCCCCGCAGCCCCCTCGCGGAGGATCGCTACTCGCCCGCGCTCGCGAAGTGGGCGATCACGTCGAGCGACGTGATGATCCCCTTGAGCTTCCCCTTGTCCTGGACGAGGACGCGGTGGATGCGGTGCTCCGCGAGCGAGCGAGCGACGTCGAGGACCGTGGCGTCGGGGAGCACCGTCACGGGAACCGTCTCCATGATGTCCTCGACCGTCCCGTAGATCTCCTCCTCCGACTGCTCGGCTGTGCCGGGCGAGGCGACGAGGCCCTCCTCGCCGAAGCCGAGCAGCCCGCGGAAGACCGGGCTCGACCCGTAGTCGTGGCGGCCCTCGAGGAGCCGCGCGATGAGATCCGTCTTGCTCGCGATCCCGACGAGGCGACCGCCGATCGTGACGACCGGGCAGCCGGAGATGTTGTCCTCCGTGAGGATCCGCGCGAACTGCGTGAGCGTGGTGGACGGCGTCACCGTCAAGAGATCCGCCGTCATGATGTCCTGGGCCTTGGCCTTGAGAGCTTTCATGGTCGCCTCCTCGTCGCGGCCCATTCTACTCTGCGGCACGATCCATGGAGACGCGCGATGGGCCGGAGGCAGGCGACCTTGGCGGTGATCCCGGCGGCAAGGGGAGCCTTTCACGATCTCCTCGACGTCTCGAGGATGGCGAAGCGGGGGAGGCGCTTGCCGCGAGCACCGCGGCCGCTTCTACGACGTGCACAACGCCGCGCTCGATGCCGCCCGTGAGCCGCGCGATCGCCTCCTCGAGCGTTTGGACGGGCGCCAGCTCCAGAAGCAGGTTGCCTAGGGTGAGCTCTCCGCGCAACGATCCCTCGGGCAGGACATTGGCGCCGCTGGCTGGGCCCGGCTCCGTTCGGCTCCGACGGGCCCAGTCAGCCCCTGCGACGGCTGAGGGACTGACATTGAACCAGAGAATGAGGGAGAGCCAGTCGGGGAGCCCGCCGCGACGACACCCGGACTCCGCGCTGACCCTCCGGCGCCCCCCGCAAGCCACGCTTCCTCCGCTCCCGGCGACTTCCGGCTCGCGTTAGACTGCCTCGAAGCTATGTCCTGCGCGGCGAACGAGGTCGTGTGATGTCTTCTCAAGATCAGGAACTCTCCGTTGCGGGCGCTGAGGCGACTCCGGGCCGCCCCGGCGCGTGTCGGAAGGAACTCAGGGCTGAGTTCACCGAAACGGCCTCCTCGCCTACCCGGGGACCGGCTTCGGCGAATGCGACGCCTTGGCGGTCGATCCTCCGATGGTTCGACTCCAAAGAGGCGGACGCGTCGGACGTGCCGGGCCCCGACTGGATGCGCGTGATCCCGTTTGCCCTGATGCACCTGGCCTGCCTCGGTCTCTTCTGGGTCGGTTGGGACTCGCGCGCGGTCGCCGTCGCAGCGCTGCTCTACTTCGTGCGGATGTTCGCCATCACCGGCTTCTATCACCGCTATTTCTGCCACCGCGCATTCAAGACCAATCGCGTCTTCCAGTTCCTCTTCGCGCTGCTCGGCAGCGCCGCGGTCCAGCGTGGCCCGCTCTGGTGGGCCGCGCACCACCGCCATCACCACCGGCACTCCGACACGGCGGCGGACCTCCACTCGCCGCGCACGCATGGGTTTCTGTGGAGCCACATGGGCTGGTTCACGTCGCGCCAGGCGTTCGCCACGAACTACGGGGAGGTTGCCGACCTCGCGCGCTACCCGGAGCTTCGCTTCCTCGACCGGTTCGACACGCTTGTCCCCGTCGCACTGGCCGGGGCGCTGTTCGCCGCCGGGGGTTGGCCGATGCTGCTCTGGGGCTTCTTCGTCTCCACGGTCGTCCTGTTCCACGCGACCTGCTGCATCAACTCGCTGGCGCATCGCGTCGGCCGCAAGCGGTTCGAGACGAACGACGACAGCCGGAACAGCTTCCTGCTCGCGCTGCTCACCCTCGGCGAGGGCTGGCACAACAACCACCACCACTTCTCCAGCTCGGCGCGCCAGGGGTTCCGGTGGTGGGAGATCGACATCACCTACTACGGCCTCTGCGTGCTGGCCCGGCTGGGCGTGATCCGTGACCTGCGTCCGCTCCCCGAGCGGTTGCGGCGGGGATGAGGATCGCGGTCGTCGGCACCGGAATCGCGGGCATGGTGGCGGCGTACGCGCTCCACCGGCGGCACGACATCGCCGTGTTCGAGGCGAGTGACCGCGCCGGTGGCCATGCGCATACGGTCGACGTCGCGCAGGAGGGCGCGCCGTACGCCGTCGACACGGGGTTCCTCGTCTACAACGAGCGCAACTACCCCAACTTCACCCGCCTGCTGGGCACGCTCGGTGTGGCTTCGCAGCCCTCGACGATGAGTTTCAGCGTGCGCTGTGAGAAGACGGGCCTCGAGTACAACGGAACCTCGATCAACACGCTCTTCGCGCAGCGGCGCAATCTGTTGCGACCGTCGTTCTACCGCATGCTGCGCGACATCCTGCGCTTCCACAAGCACGCGCCGAAGCTGCTGGACGAACCCTCGAGTGGGCTCACGCTCGGCGAGTTCCTGCGCCGGCAGGGCCTCTCGCGCGAGTTCGAGGAGCACTACCTCGTGCCCATGGGCGCGGCCGTATGGTCGACGGATCCCGCCCGAGTGCGGGACTTCCCGGCGCGCCACTTCGTCGAGTTCTTCCACAACCACGGAATGCTGCAGGGGAACGGGCGGCCGCAGTGGCGCACGATCTCGGGCGGTTCCCGCAGCTACGTGGACGCGCTGACGCGGTCCTACGAGAGCCGGATCCGTTTCCGCACTCCGGTGCGGCAGATTCGGCGCCACGAAGGCTCCGTGACGGTCGACGGTGAGCGGTTCGATCACGTCGTGATTGCGGCCCACAGCGACCAGGCGCTGCGCATGCTCGCGGATCCGACACCGACCGAGAAGGCCGTCCTTGGAGCGATCGGCTACCAGCGGAACGACGTGGTCCTCCACACCGACCAGCGCTTCCTGCCACGCCGCAAGCGGGCGTGGGCTGCGTGGAACTATCACATTCCGGGCGACGGCGCGCAGCGCGTCGCCGTCACGTACGGCTTGAGCATGCTGCAGTCGCTGCGGGCGCCGAAGCCGTTCCTGGCCACGCTGAACCGCCCCGACATCGATCCGGCGCAACGGCTGCGCGAGTTCGTCTACCACCATCCCGTGCTCGACGTCGCCGCCGCGTCGGCGCAGCGACGGCACGGCGAGATCAGCGGCGTCCGGCAGCGCACGCACTATTGCGGCGCGTACTGGGGCCACGGGTTCCACGAAGACGGCGTCGTCAGCGCCCTGCGCGTGTGCGACGCGTTCGCGCTGGAGCCGTTCACGCGGGTGTCCGGCGAGTCCGCGACGCTTGGAGCGCAACGATGAACAGCTGCCTCTACGCGGGCGAGGTGCTGCACTGCCGGCGACGGCCGATCGAGCATCGCTTCCGCTACGGGCTGTTTCTCATGTATCTCGACCTCGACGAGTTGCCGGAGCTCTTCGACCGGCGCTGGTTCTGGTCGGCGCGCCGGCTGGCGCCGGCGTGGTTCCGGCGCAAGGACTACCTAGGCGATCCGGCGCAGCCGCTGGCGGACGCTGTCCGCGGCCTCGTGGAGCAGCGCCTCGGGCGGAGGCCGGCCGGCGCCATCCGGGTCCTGACCCACCTGCGATACTTCGGCTACGTGTTCAATCCGGTCAGCTTCTACTACTGCTTCGACGAGCGCGGCGCGCTGGATGCCGTCGTCGCGGAGATCACCAACACACCCTGGAAGCAACGCCACGCCTATGTGCTCGACGCGCGCGAAGGGCGGCGCTTCCGCTTCGACAAGCAGTTCCATGTCTCCCCGTTCTTCGGCATGGACTACGTATACGACTGGCGCGTCGGCGAGCCCGCCGAGCGGCTGCGCGTCCGCATGGACAACCGGCGGCCGGACGGTTCGCACTTCCATGCGACGCTCGCGCTTCGGCGCAAGCCGATCACCGGGCGCACTCTGGCGTGGGCTCTGCTGCGCCATCCCTTCATGACCCTGCGCGTGAGTTTCGCGATCTACCTCCAGGCGGTCCGCCTCTGGTGGAAGCGGGCGCCGTTTCACGTGCATCCGGACAAGCGCGCGAAGGCCGCGGGGGTCGCGCGATGAACCAGGAAGCGGTCGCGCGCAAGCAACGCAGCGCGGGAGGGCTGCGCGGCCTGGTCTGGAGCCGGCTCTCCGGCATCGAATCCGGGACCCTCACGATCCGCGACGCCGAGGCCTGGACCACCGTCGGGTCCGGCCTCCCCCACGCCACGCTGAACGTCCACGACGCGCGCCTCTACAGGAGCCTCGTCTGGGGCGGCCACATCGGCGCCGCGGAAGCCTTCATGGACGGCTGGTGGGACGCCGACGACCTCGTGGGTCTAGTGCGCATCCTCGTGCGCAATCGAGACGTGCTCGACGGCCTGGAGACCGGCTGGGCGCGCCTCGCGCAGCCGCTGCGCGTCCTCGCGCACTGGCTGCGGCGCAACACGAAGGCAGGCAGCCGGAGGAACATCGCGGCGCACTACGACCTCGGCAACGAGTTCTTCGGGCTGTTCTTGGACCCCTCGCTGATGTATTCGTGCGCCTACTTCGAACGCGACGGCAGCACGCTGGCGGAAGCGTCGGCGGCGAAGAACGACCTCGTGTGCCGCAAACTCGACCTGCGGCCGGAGGACCATCTGCTCGAGATCGGCACGGGCTGGGGCGGGTTCGCGCTGCACGCCGCGGAACGCTACGGCTGCCGCGTGACGACGACCACGATTTCGCGGGAACAGCACCGGTTGGCGAAACAGCGCGTGGAGAGGGCCGGGCTCGAAGGCCGGGTCACGCTCCTGCAGGCGGACTACCGCGACCTCGAGGGGCAGTTCGACAAGCTGGTCTCGATCGAGATGATCGAGGCCGTCGGCGCCAAGTACTACGGAACGTTCTTCGCGACCTGCAGCCGGCTGCTGAAGCCTACCGGTTCCATGCTGCTGCAAGCGATCACGCTTCGAGACAGGTACTACGACACCTGTCGCCGCGAAGTCGATTTCATCAAGCGCTACATCTTCCCGGGCAGCTGCATCCCGTCGGTCTCCGTCCTGTCGACTGCGGTGGCGAGGCACGGCGACCTGCGCCTCTCGCACCTGCAGGACTTGACCCCGCACTATGCCGAGACGCTCGCCTGCTGGCGGAGCAACCTCCTGCGCAACCGCAAGACGGCCACGGCGCTCGGGTTCCCCGAGGAACTCCTGCGGATGTGGGAGTTCTACTTCTGCTACTGCGAGGGCGGCTTCCGCGAGCGTTTTCTCGGCAACGTGCACATGCACCTTGTCAAGCCGGGCTGCGACAGGGAGCCGCTCCGGTGACGATCCTTCTCGGCTGGGCGGGCGCGGCGGCGGTGTTCGCCGCGCTGTGGGCCGTGCAGCGCCGCACACGAAACGCCACGAGCGTCGACGTCGCGTGGGCCGCCGTGCTCGGCGGGCTCGCGATCCTGTACGCCGGGGTCACGCCGGGGCCGCAGGCGCGCCGCCTCGTGGTCGGCTGCCTCGCTTGCGTCTGGGCCATGCGCCTCGCCTTCCACCTCTGGAGCCACCGCGTGCGGCGCGCGATCGAGGAGGATGGTCGTTACGCGTCGATGCGCTCCCATTGGGGCGAGCGCGCCCAGCGCAACTTCTTCTTCTTCTACCAGGGCCAGGCGCTCGTCGCGGTGCTGTTCTCGGTGCCGTTTCTCGCGGCCATGGGCCGTGCCGGGGCGCTGGACGCATGGGACGTCTCGGGAATCGCGCTGGCGGTGGTCGCCGTGTTCGGCGAGGGCATCGCAGACCGCCAGCTTGCCGCTTGGCGCTCCAACCCCGCGCACCGGGGGCGCACCTGCCGCGCAGGCCTGTGGCGCACCTCGAGGCACCCGAACTACTTCTTCGAATGGGTCCACTGGTGGGCCTACGTGCTGCTGGGCGGAGGGGCGTGGGTGACCTGGCTGGGGCCGATCCTGATGCTGCTGTTCCTGTTCAAGCTGACCGGCATCCCCTACACCGAGAAACAGGCGCTGAAGAGCCGCGGCGACGACTACCGGGCCTACCAGGAGACGACGAGCGTCTTCTTCCCGTGGTTCCCGTCCAGGAAACGATCATGAGAGCCACATCGGAAACCACGCTGGGGGTCCGACTGGCCGAGCTGGGGCTGGTTCCCGACGCGATGATGCGCTGGGAGATGCGGCGCCTGATGCGCACGCGGCTGCGCGCGGTGGAAGCCGCGGGAGAGGCTGGGCAGAGAGCGCGGATCTCCGAGCTGCGCCAAGGCCCGATCGCCATCGTCCCGGAATTGGCGAACCAACAGCACTACGAGGTGCCCGCGGCATTCTTCGAACAGGTCCTGGGCCAACACCGCAAGTACAGCTGCGCGCTGTGGGAGCGTGGCACCTCCGATCTCGACGCGGCGGAAGCCGCGATGCTCGAGACGACGTGCCGGAACGCCGGGATCGAGGACGGGATGGAGATCCTCGAACTCGGCTGCGGATGGGGATCGCTCTCGCTCTGGATGGCCCGTCGCTATCCCGGCAGCCGCCTCCTGGCGGTTTCGAACTCCCATTCGCAACGCGAGTGCATCGAGGCAAGCGCTCCGCCCAACTTGCAGGTCACCACGGCCGACGTGAACGTCTTTCGCGCGCCCCGTCGCTTCGACCGGGTCGTCTCGATCGAGATGTTCGAGCACATGCGCAACTACGAGCAACTCCTGGAGCGCATCGCCGGCTGGCTCGAGCCCGACGGGAAGCTGTTCGTTCATCTGTTCTGCCACCGCACCCACGCCTATCCGTTCGAAACGGAGGGCCCGGACAACTGGATGGGACGCCACTTCTTCAGCGGCGGCCAGATGCCGCCGGAGAACCTGTTCTCCCATTTCGCGCGCGACCTCGTCGAGGAGCGGCGCTGGCGCTTCAGCGGCGAGCACTACCGTCGCACCGCGGAGGCCTGGCTGAGGAACCTCGACGCGCGGCGCGAGGCCATCCTGCCGATCTTGCGCTCGACGTACGGGCCCTCCGAAGCGCGCCGCTGGTTTCACCGCTGGCGGATCTTCTTCATGGCCTGCGCGGAGCTGTTCGGCTACCGCGAGGGCTGGGAATGGTTCATCGCCCACTACCTCCTCGGGAGAGCACGATGAACGAGACCCTTCGAAGCGCTTTCGATGCGGAGGGAAACGGCCTGAGGTCGCGTTCGAAAGTCGGCCCTCTCCTGCGCGTGTCCGCGCGCCACCGGGGCTGAAGGGTGGCGCGCGAGGCGC
>JBQTIG010000137.1:0-7413 GCA_052388375.1 Planctomycetaceae bacterium
GAACGTGGTGACCGTTCCCTCCAGGCCGGCAAAGACGAACCGCTCCGCATCGAGCGCCGCGATACCTCCGAACATGCGGGCCCCATCCTAAGAGCCTATCCGAAAACCCGGCGTCAAAACCGAGGCCGAGCGAGCGGGCCGTGCGCGAGCCGCGACGACGAAGCCGTATTGGCGAACTACGGCGACGGAGGAGAGGCGAAGCGATCGGCCCGCGCAGCGGGCCGAATGTAGCCGGGTTTTCGGATAGGCTCGAAGCCGGACCCTTGGGAATGTTCTTCAGCCGGGGTGCCCGCGGCCGGTATCTTGACGGAGACCGCCATGACCCGACTCCTCCCGCCCCTCCTCTTCGCCCTCCTCGCGACGGCGTGGCCCTCCGCCGCACAGGACACCCCGCCCCGCGGAGCCGCGCGCGAGGCGATGTGGCCGGCCCCCACCGCAGAGGACTGGAAGAAGCCCTGCCTCATCACCTGGCAGCGAACCTGGGAGGACGCCCTCGCCGTCTCCCGCGAGTCCGGCAAGTCCATCTTGATCTGCATCAACATGGACGGCGAGATCGCCAGCGAGCACTACGCCGGCGTGCGCTACCGCGATCCGGAGATCACCGCGCTCTACGAACCCTACGTCACCGTCATCGCGTCGGTCTACCGCCACAACCCCCGCGACCACGACGACGAGGGGCGGCGCATCCCCTGTCCGCGCTTCGGCGGCGTCACCTGCGGCGAGCACATCTGGATCGAGCCGATCCTCTTCGAGAAGTTCTGCGACGGCCAGCGCGTCGCCCCGCGCCACATCTGCGTCGACCTCGAAGGCAAGGAGCTCTACGACGTCTACTACGCCAACGACACCGCCTCGGTCTTCCAGGCGATCCGCGAAGGACCCGACAAGCTTCCGGCGCCCAACCCCCCCATCGTGCGCGGCGACCGCGCGATCGTCGACCGCGTCGAGAGCCGCGCCGTCGAGGACCGCAGCGCGGTGGAGCGCGCCTATCGCGAGGGCGACGCGGCGACGCGCAAGGCGCTCCTGGAAGCGGCCGTACGCCACAGCGCGACGGAGCAGCTCGATCTACTCCGCCTCGCCATCTTCGGCCTCGATGTCGACCAGGCGCGCCTCGCGCGTCGCGCGCTCGCGGCGATGCGGACCGCCGACGCCACGCAGCTCGTCTCCGACGCGCTCCAGGTGCCGATGGATCCCGAGGAGCGCGCCGCGCTCGTGGCGACGCTGCGCAAGCTGGGGGAAGCGTCGCCGCTGGCGCGCTACCTGGCTGGCGTGCACCAGGGCCTCGCGGGCGGCGCGACCGCCCTCGACCCGCAGGCCTGGGGAGGGGAGCGGGGAGGGGCGGAATACCCCGATGTCCTTTTCGGGGGCGGGGGGCGGGAATCACACGTGGAGGAGCGGGCGGCGGCGGCGGAGGCGCGCCCCACCGATCCCGAGGTGCACCTCGACCTCGCCGAGGCGACGCTCGCCTTCGCGCTCAAGGCCGCCGAGGTCTACGCCACCAATCCGCGCATGGCGCGCATGGCGACCGCCCACATGCTCGGGGAGGCGCGCCGCATCGCGAAGGAGGCGGAGGCGTTGGGCGCCAACGGCTGGCGTCTCCAGACCGTGCTCGCGCTCGCCGCCTACTACGGCGGCGACACCGAGGATGCCTACGCGCGCGCCGCCGAGGCGGTGAAGGCGATTCCCCCCGGCGACCCGGGCTGGAGCTCCATGGCGGTCGTGACCGTGTTCGCGGAGTCGCGCTGGAAGGCGATCAAGGCGGCGGTGCGCGAGAGCCGCGAGTGGCCTCCCGAGTACCTCTCCGACCTCCACGCGGCCTACACGCTTCTCCTGCGCCACCCGCTCGGCACGGACGGCCAGGTGGTCTGGCACTACGAGTTCCTCGACTGGCTCGGCGCCCAGGTGCGCGCCTCGCGCGTGCTGGAGGAGGGGATCCGGCGGTTCCCCGATTCGCAGGCGCTCCACGCGCTCTGGCGCGAACGGCTGCTCCGCTGGCGCGGACCCGACGCGCTGGAAGCCTCCTACGAGGCGATGCTGAAGGAGCGGGCGGAGGCGACCGCCCTGCATGGCTTCGCCGGCGCCGCAAGCGTGGCCGCCGCCGACCAGCACCGGCGCGTGCGCGCCTACGAGAAGTCCCTCGCGGCCTACGCGCGCGCCCTGGGGCACTACGAGGCCGCCGCGAAGCTGGACGCCGCGTCCCGCGACGCCTCCGACGAGGCCATCGCGCTGCTCCTTGCGTCGCGCGCGCGGGTGGCCTACGAGCTCGGGGACGACGAGGCCGCCCTTCGCGACACGCTCGCCTCGTTCGCGCGCGGCCCCGGCTCCGCCGGCACCCGCGACGCGATGGGGATCACGCCGGTGGAGACGGCCCAGATGCTCCTCGCGCGGCTCCGCGACCGCGGCAAGGGGACGGAGGCGCGCTCCCTCGAAACCGCGCTGGCGGGGATCGATCCCGATTTCCTCACCCCCGATTGGGGTCTCACGGAGCGCTAGCGCGTGGCCGACACCGGGGCCGCCGAAGCCCGCATCCAGCGGGAGAGCGCATTCCTGCGCGAGGTGCTCGCCGCGGTCGAGACGGTCATCGTCGGCCAGCGCTCCCTCCTCGAAGGGTTGCTCGTCGGACTCCTGGCCGACGGCCACATCCTCATCGAAGGGGTACCCGGGCTTGCCAAGTCCTTGGCGGTCGAGACCCTGGCGGCCACCCTGGGGGGCACGTTCCGGCGCATCCAATTCACCCCCGATCTCCTCCCCTCCGACCTGATCGGCACGCAGGTCTACGACCCGCGCACCGGCGTCTGGTCGATGCGCGAGGGGCCGGTGTTCGGCAACTTCCTCCTGGCCGACGAGATCAACCGCGCCCCGGCAAAGGTGCAGAGCGCGCTCCTGGAGGCGATGCAGGAGCGGCAGGTGACCCTGGCCGGCGAGACGCGCCCGCTCCCCGCCCCCTTCCTCGTCCTCGCCACGCAGAACCCCATCGAGCACGAGGGCACCTACCCGCTCCCCGAGGCGCAGGTGGACCGCTTCCTGTTGAAGATCGTCGTGGGCTATCCCACCAAGGAGGAGGAGCGACGCATCGTCGAGCGCATGGCCACGACGCGCCCCCGCCCCCCCGTGAAGCGTATCGCGACCAACGAGCAGGTCTTTGCGGCGCGCGCGCTGCTCGACGAAGTCTACGTGGACGAGAAGGTGCTTCGTTACATCATCGATCTGGTCTTCGTCACGCGCCGCCCGGAGGAGGCGGGGCTGAAGGAGCTCAAGCCGCTCATCCTCTACGGCGTCTCCCCGCGCGGCACGATCATGCTCACGCAGGCGGCGCGGGCGCGCGCGATCCTGGAGGGGCGCTCCTACGTAACCCCGCACGACATCAAGTCGGTCGCGATGGACGTGTTGCGCCACAGGGTCATCACGACCTACGAGGCCGAGGCCGAGGGGCTCACGTCGGAGGATGTGATCCAGAAGGTGCTCGACACCGTGCCGGTGCCCTGAGGGGCGGGGCGCATGACCGGGGAGAACGAGCTCGAGCTGGCGGAACTCCTCGCGGAGGTGCGGCGGATCGACGTCCAGGCGACGCGCCTCGTGAGCGACCTCATCGCGGGGGGCTACAGCTCGGTCTTCCGCGGTTCGGGGCTCGAGTTCGAGGGGGTGCGGGAGTACGCGGAGGGGGACGATCCGCGGGCGGTGGACTGGAGCGTCACCGCGCGCATGGGCCGTCCCTTCGTGAAGACCTACGTGGACGAGCGCGAACGGACGCTGCTCTTCCTGCTCGATCTGTCGGGGTCGATGGCCGGCGGCTTCGCACGCTGGTCGGTGCGGCAGGCGGCGGCGCGGGTCTGCGCCTGCCTCGCCTTTTCCGCGGTGCGCAACAACGACAAGGTGGGGCTCATCGCCTTCCGGCCGGGCGCGCAGTCCGTGGTCCCGGCGAGGAAGGGGGCGGGGCACGCCCTGCGCATCGTGCGCGACTGCCTCGCGCTCCCCGGGGGCGGGGCGGGGAGCGATCTCCGCCCGGCGCTCGAGTTCGCCTCGCGCGCGGTGCGGCGCCACGCCATCCTCTTCCTCGTCTCGGATTTCCTCGCGTCGGATTGGGGCAAGGCCCTCGCGCTCTGCGCCCGGCGCCACGACGTCATCGCCGTGCGGCTCCTCGCCCCCGAGCTGACGCCCCCCGCGACGGGCCTGATGCGGCTGCGCGACCCGGAGTCCGGCCGCGAGGCGGTGGTCGACTGGGGGAGCCGCCGCGTGCGCGAGGCCTACGCGGCCCGGGTGGCGGCGCAGCGCGCGCGCACCGAGGAGGAGCTGCGCCGCGCCCGGGTCGACTTGATGGACGTCCCCATCCCGCGCGAGCCCGACAAGGACGCGGTGGCGCGCCCGATCCTTCGATTCTTCACCATGCGCGAACGGCGGGGCGAGAAGCGATGAGGCGGCTTGCGCTCGTCGCGCTCCTAGCCGCCTGCGGCGAGCGGGAACCCTTCCCGACGGAAGGAACCCCGGTCCGCGTGACCGCCGGGGTCCGGCGCGTCGCCCTGGGCGAGTCCTTCCCGCTCACCGTCGAACGCGTCTGGCGCGCCGCGAGCGCGCCGGAGCCCTGGAGCGACGCGGCGTTGGCGCCGCTCCGCGTGCGGCTGCTCGAAACGCGCCGGCGCGAGCAGGAGGGCCGGATCGCCGAGACGCGTCGCTACGCCGCCTACGCCTTCACCTCCGGCGAGCTCTCGGTCGCGCCCGCCGGCTCCGAACCGCTCCGACTCCGGGTCGACACGCTCCTCGATCCCGACCGCCCCGGCGCCGTGGAGCCGCCCGAGGGCCCGCTCCCTGCCCCCTTCCCCGCGTGGGCCTGGCCCGCGCTGGGGACGCTCGCCCTCGCCGCGCTCTTCCTTCTCTATCGCGCCCGCCGCCGCGCGCCCCCCCTCCCGCGGCCCTCCCCCCCATCCACGGAGCCGCCGCCGCCCGCGCCCCATGCGCACGCCCTCGCCGCAATCGCCCGGCTGCGCGCCCGCACGCCACGCAGCCACGAGGAAACCGTCGCCTTCTGTACCGAAGCCGCCGCGCTCCTGCGCGACTACGCGGCCGAGCGGTTCCAACTCCGCGTGCGCGAGAAGACCACGCAGGAGCTGCTGGTCGCGGTTCCTTCCGAGCACCTCGCGCGGGCACTGGGCAGCTGCGATCTCGCGAAGTTCGCGCGCAAGCCGCCCGATAGCGCCGCCCGCGGCCGCCTCCTCGACGCCGGTGAGGCCTTCGTTCGGGAGTCGATGCGATGACGCTGTTGCATCCCTGGCTCCTCGCGCTGGCGCTCCTGCTCCTCCTGCGCCGCCGCCGCCCCGCCCCCGCGCTCCTCTTCGGACCCGGCGCCCTCGCCCTCGATCTGCCGCGATCGCTGCGCGCGCGCCTCCTCCCGGCGCCGCGCGCGCTCCACGCCGCCGGGCTCGCTCTCCTCGCCCTCGCCCTCGCGCGCCCGGTGGAGCGCGTCCCCCTCCCGCACCTATCCCAGGGCATCGACATCCTCCTCTGCCTCGACACCTCCTCCTCCATGACCGCCACCGATCTCGATCCGCGCCGCACGCGCCTCGAGGTGGCGAAGGAGGCGGCGGCGCGTTTCATCCAGGGGCGCCCCACCGACCGCATCGGCATCCTCTCCTTCGCGCGCTTTCCCGACCTGCTTTGCCCGCCCACTCCCGACCACGCCGCGCTCCTCCGTCTGTTGCAAGGCGTGGAGCAGGTCGCCGGGGACGGGCCGGAGGATGCAACCGGACTCGGCACCGCCGCCGCGCGCGCCGCGCAAGTGCTGGCCGGGGGCGGCGCGAAGGCGCGCGTCGTCATCCTCTTCACCGACGGCGCGGAGAACGTGGCCACGCCGGGCAAGCCCGGCGAGATCGCGCCGCTGCACGCGGCGCAGCTCTGCATGGAGCTGGGCGTGCGGGTCTACGCCATCGCCGCGCTGCCGGTAGCGGGGGAGGGGGGCGGGGAGGGGGCCGACACCCGTCCGCTCCGCCGCCTCGCGGAACGGACGAGCGGACGTTTCTACACCGCGCGCGACGCGGGCGCCGTGGGCGCCGTCTACGCGGAGATCGACGCGCTGGAGCGGGTGGAGTTCGAGGAGGCGCGGTTCCGGATCGAGGAGCGGTTCCAGGCCTTCCTGATCGTAGGGCTGGCGCTGTTGCTTTTCGGGCGGCTCCTGGGCGCGACGGCGTTGAGGGTGCTGCCGTGATCGCCGCGGCCACGTTCCTCGAGCCGGAGACGCTCGCGCTCCTGCCCCTCGCGGCGCTGGTGTGGCTCTTTTTCTGGGCGCTCGACCGCGCCGGCAGGCGCCGCCTCCTACTCGCGGTCGGGCCGCGGGCGGACAAACTCGCGCCGGGCACGAGCCGCGGCCGCCGCCGCCGGGCGCTCTTTGCAGGGGGGCTTCTCCTCGCGCTCCTCGCTTTCGCACAGCCGCTCTGGGGCGCCGGCGCCCATCCCCTCGAGCCGCGCGGCGCCGACCTCGTCGTCTGTCTCGACGTCTCCCGCTCCATGCTGGCTCGCGACCTCGCGCCCAATCGGCTCGAGCGCGCCCGCGAGGAGATCCGCGCCTTGGCGACCCGCGCCGCCGGCGACCGGATTGCGCTGGTTCTCTTCGCGGGGCAGGCGCGGCTCGCGGTCCCGCTCACCCGCGATCTCGCCTCCTTCGCCGATCTGGCCGCGCGCGCCGATCCCCTCGACATCCCGCGCGGCGGGACCGATCTCGGCGCGGCGCTCGCCGCCGCCCTCGGCGCCCTCGAGAGCGGCACCGGGGAGCACGCCGCGATCCTCCTCCTCACCGACGGCGAGGATCTGGAGGGGCGCGGCCTCCGCGGGGCGGAAGCCTGCCGCGAGCGCGGCGTGCCGGTCCATGGCGTCGGCCTCGGCTCCGCCCGGGGCGCGAAGATCCCCCTCGAAGGTGAGGGCGGCTACGTGAAGGACCGATCCGGCGCCGAGGTGATCTCGGTCATGGACCCCGCCTCGCTCCAACGCATCGCCCGCGCCACCGGAGGCGGCTTCGCGGACGCTTCCGGCGGCCCCGGCACCCTGCGCGAGCTCTACGAACGCACGATCCTTCCCCGCGCCCGCGAAGCCTTCCGTTCGCGGGAGCGGCGCGAGCAGCCCAACCGCTACCAGTGGCCGCTCCTCGCCGCGCTGCTGGCCTTCGCCCTCGAACCCCTCCTCGCGGCACGGAGGCGCGCATGAAGCCCCGCCTCACCCTGCTCCTCCTGCTCGCCGGCTGCGCCGGATCCGGCGACGACCTCCCCGCCCCCCACCGCTACAACCGCGCGCTGGCGGCGTTCCACGCGGAGGATTGGCGCGCCGCGCCGGAGGCCGCGACGAGCGCGGCGGCGCGCCGCCGCCCCAACGTACCCGCCCACAGCGCCATCCAGCGCGGCCGCCAAACCATCAAGACGTTCGAACAAGCCGCAC
>JBQTIG010000138.1:0-48423 GCA_052388375.1 Planctomycetaceae bacterium
GCCGATCGCTGCGCCTCTCCTCCATCGCCGTAGTTCGCCCCTCCGGCTTCGTCGTCGCGGCTCGCGCGCGGCCCGCCCGCTCGGCCTCGGTGTTGACGCCGGGTTTTCGGATAGGCTCCTAATAGTAATCGGCTCCGCCGCGATCCCCGCGAGGCGCCCGCCGTATACTCGTCCCCCGGCATCCGCTTTGCGAAAGTGGAGCTTCCGTCAGCGGGATGTCGAAGAAAGTCAACGAACCCACCGACCCAGGACCCGCCTACCCCCCATGAATCCCCTGCCCAAGCGGCGTGTCTCGAGCCGCCTGATGCACTACGTGCGGCACGTTCGCCTCGCCTTTGCGGGGTCGCTCGGCCTGCTCATCCTCGTGGCGGCCATGACTGCGGCGAAGGCCTATCTCGTGCAGCCGGTCGTGGACGCGATGAAGGGGGGAAACCCCACCCACGACCAGCTGGTCCTGCTCTGCGCCGTCGTCGCTGGGGTGTTCGGCATCCAGGGCGTCTTCAACTGGTGCTACCTCGTCGTGGCCCGCGTGGCGAGCGCGGGCATCGTGCGCAGGGTCCGGGAGGATCTGTTCCAGCACCTCATGAGCCAGAGCCTCGGCTACTTCACAGAGCACTCCTCCAGCGACCTGACGAGCCGGGTCGTGAACGACGTCGCCTCCCTCGAGGACACCGCGATCCGGTCCTTCCAGAACCTCGTGCGCGACGTGGTGACGGTCCTCCTCCTCCTGGGGGTCATCCTCTTCCAAGACGCGCGCCTCGCGACGATCTGCGTCGGCATCGTCCTCGTGGTCGGGCTGATCCTGCGGTTCATGGCGCGGCGCGTGCAGGCGCTCGGGCGCCGCGGCCAGGAGGCGCTTTCCAAGGTGGCCACGCAGCTCACGGAACTGATCGGAGGCATCGACCTCATCCTGAGCTTCGGGATGGGAAAGCAGTGGAAGGAGCGGTTCGAAGAGGTCAACCGCGGCCACTACAAGGTCCAGCTCAAGAGCCAGATCATGGCGGCCACGGCGGTGAGCCTCGTGGTCATCGTCATCGCCGTCGGCCTCGCCGCGATCCTCTTCGTGACCGGGAGCGCGCTTCTGCGCGGCGAACTCACCGTGGGTGCGTTCATGCAGTTCCTGGCCACGATCTACCTCATGCAGGCGCCGGCGGTCGGCATCGGCGAGGGGGTGGCGCAGATCTCGCGCGGCCTCGCGGGCGCCGCGCGCGCCTTCGAACTGTTCGATGCGGCCCCGAGCGTCAGCGATCCGGCGCATCCCGTGCCGCTCCCGGACGCGGGCGGGAGCATCGAGTTTCGCTCCGTCGGGTTCGCCTACGGCGGAGCCCCTGTCCTCAAGGGCCTAGGCTTCCGCGTCCACCCCGGAGAAATCGTGGTGATGGTGGGCGACAGCGGGGCAGGCAAGTCGACCGTGGCCAAGCTCCTTCTCCGGTTCTATGACGCCGCCCAGGGCGCCGTGTTGCTGGACGGCGTGCCGATCCGGGACGTGCGGAGGGCCGATCTCTATCGCGCCATGAGCTACGTGGGCCAGGATGTCTTCCTCTTCAACGGGACCATCGAATTCAACCTGCGTATCGGAAGGCCCGAGGCGACCGCGGAAGAGCTCGCAGCGGCGCTCCACGCGAGCTGCCTGGACGAGTTCATCGCCGATCTCCCCGACGGCCTCCAGACCATCGTCGGCGAGCGCGGCGTGCGCCTCTCGGGCGGGCAGCGGCAGCGGATCGCGCTCGCGCGCGCGCTCCTGGTCGACTCCCGGATCCTGGTCCTCGATGAGGCCACCAGCGCGCTCGACATGGAGCTGGAGCAGCGCATCTTGCATCGGCTGGTCAACGCCGCGCGGCGCAGGACCGTGTTCGCCGTCACCCACCGGCTCAGCCTGGCGGATGTGGCGGACCGCGTCCTCGTGCTCCGCGAAGGCCAACTCGCGGAGGAGGGTACCGCGGGGGGACTCTCCGCCCAAAACGGCGAGTTCGCGCGCCTGCAGCGCGCCTCGCAGACGACGCTCAGCCGACCCTCGAGCCTGCCCCCCCCCATCGTTCCCGAGAGCGTCGCTCACCCCGATCGCCCCGCCCCCCGCTCCCCGGCGCCGCGGCCCTGAAGCGGCGCTCCGGATGCGGGCCCTCCCCGCACGGGCC
Source organism: Planctomycetaceae bacterium (assembly GCA_052388375.1). Classification (GTDB taxonomy): domain Bacteria; phylum Planctomycetota; class PLA2; order PLA2; family PLA2; genus JBQTIG01. The sequence goes on from JBQTIG010000138.1 coordinate 2,136, forward strand.
GCAGATCGAACGCCAGCGCGGCCCAGCCGTCCAGCTCGAAGTGCTCGAGCAGGAACGCGCGCTCTCCCGCCTCCAACTCCACCACCACGCGGTCCTCCGTCGGCCCGTGCCAGGTCCAGTTCTCCAGCACGACGCAGGAGCGCCGGGAGGAGGCGCCACGGCCCAAGCGACCAGGACTTGCCGCCGCCGCGGGGAGGCGGTATCAAGCCGCGGGTGCCCGACATCGAGAGCCTGGTCCGCGAAGGGGTCCTGGAGCGCCTGGCGGCGCTGCGCGATGCCGACGCCCGGGCCGGCGAGATCCAGCGCGGCCTTCTGCGCGCGATCCTCGCGCGGAACGCCGGTACGGAGTTCGGCGAGGCGCATGGTTTCGCGGCCATCGACACTCCAGAGCGCTACGCGGCGGCGGTCCCGCCCAGCACGGCCGCGGACTACGCCTCCGCGTGGAGGCGGATCGCCGCCGGGGCGACCAACGTCCTCTTCGCCGATCCGGTCCGCGCCATCGCCCTCTCGTCGGGCACCACCGGCGAGGCGAAGCGGGTGCCGCTCACGGAGCCGGTCGTGCGCGGGCTCACTCGCGTGGTGGGACACTGCCTCGCCTCCTCCATGGGGCGGATCGGAAACTTCTCGATCCTGCGCGGCTATGCCCTGCAGCTGGCCGCCTCACCGGAGGTCGGGCGCACCCCCGCCGGGATTCCGGTGGGCTACGTGACCGGGATCATGGGCGCGCTCCGCGCCTATCCGTATCACAACATCGGCGTCCCCTCCGCCGATCTGCTCGCGATCCCGGACTGGGCCGAGAAGTTCGCGCGCATCGCGGAACGGCATGCGGGAACGGACGTGCGCATGCTCTTTGGCGTGCCCACCTACGCCCTCGCCTTCCTGAGGCTGCTGCTCGAGGGCGCCGCCTCCGCGGACACGCGCGCCGTCTGGCCCCATCTGGGCCTCGTCCTCACGAGCGGGGTGGCGCTCGCGCCCTATCGCGAGAGGCTCGCGCGGCTCTGTCCCGGGGCGGAACTCCTCGAGATGTATCTCGCCACGGAGGCGCCCCTCGCCTTCCAGGGGGAGCCGGGCGCGCCGCTCACGCCGATGCTCGAAGAGGTCTACTTCGAGTTCGTTCCCGAGGAGCGCTGGGGGGAGGAGCGCCCCCCCCGCTTCCCCTTGGAGGAGACCGAACCGGGCGTCGCCTACATCCTCCTCGTCACGACGCCCGGCGGCCTCTACGCCTATTCGCTCGGCGACGTCGTGCGCGTCGTGTCGCGCGATCCCCCGCGCTTCGAGGTGTCGGGGCGCGTGGACGGGGCCCTCAACCTCGCGACCGAGAAGCTGGATGGGGCGCAGGCGGCTCGGGCGCTGCGGGCCGCGGGGCTTTCCTGCGTGGAGTTCACGGTCTGTCCCGCGGCGGGGGAGCAGGCCGCCCACGAGTGGGTGGTGGAGTTCAGCGAGCCCCCGCCCCACGACGCGACGGCGCTCCTCGACCGCGCCCTCGCCGCTGCGAACCCCTCGTATGCCTCCCTCCGGAGGGGCGATCTGGTGTTGGGGCCGCCGCAGGTGACCGCGGTGCGCCCCGGCACTTTCGCCGCGGCGCTGTGCCGCCGGCCAGGCCAAGGCAAGATCCTCCGGATCTACCCGAACCGGAAGGTGCGCGATGAGCTCGCGGCGCTGGCGAGGGAGCTGCCGTGACACCGCACGAGCCTGTCGTCACCGGCTTCACGGTGCGCCCGCCCACCTTCCCGCACGGGCACTGGATGAACCGCTTCTGGGGCCCGCTCGCCCGCGGAGTCGCTCAGATCATCGCGCGCGCGCCGCTCTACCGGTACATCCTGCGCGCCCCCCCTGGGACGCGCTCGTTCCTGAAGAGCGGGAAGGCGGCGATCTTCGCCTGTCTCCACCAGGACCAGGCGGACTGCTTCCTCGCTCTGCCGCGCCTCTTTCCCTCGCGCCGGCTCGTCTCGCTCTCCTCCTACTCGCGGGACGGCGGGATGGCCGCCTACGCGCTCACCCTCATGGGATACGAGGTGGCGCGCGGCTCCTCGTCGCACGGGGGCGGCGAAGGGCTTCTGATGCTGCGCGCCTCCCTCGCGGCGGGGCAGTCGGCGGTTCTCTCCTGCGACGGGCCGAGAGCGCCCCTGGGGGACGTCAAGCCGGGCGTCGTACGGCTCGCGGCGAGCGCGCGCGTCCCGATCCTCCCCACGCGCGCCTGGGGACTCGCGCGGGTGCAGCTCCGCCGCTCCTGGGCGCGCTCCGTCTTCACGTTCCCCTTCTCCCCGGTGCTCGTCTGCATCGGCGCGCCCGTCGAGGTGCCCGAAGAGGTCCGGGAAACCCGGCCCTATCAAATCGCCGTGGCGCGCTCGATCGCGGGCATGGCCGCCGTGGCGGCAGCCTGGGCGGGGGGCCCGCCCCGCGCCCCGTTCACCCCGGCGGAGGAGTAGCCCGCAGCCGCTGCAGCCCCTCCTTGCAGTGCCCCAGCGGGAGCCACGGGCAGGCGCCGCAGATCGCGTCGAGGTCATCGGGCGCCACCGAGCGCAGGATCCTCTCGAGGACTTCCCGCCAGGGCACCGTCGCCCCGACCGCGAGGCCCAGGCGCGCGAGGACGTCGCGGTCCTGGTGCACGATGCCGCGCTCCGTGCCGGGCCCGTGGAGCGCGCACCCGGCGCCGGTCAGGTTGGGGCAGGCGGAGCAGAGCCGATCGGGCGCGTCCGCAACCGTCACCCGCAGGGAGGAGTCGCGCCGCAGCGCCTCCACGATGGCGCTCATGTTGCGGGTGAATGCCGCGTCGTACCCCTTGCCCACGAACCCCTGGATGCAGAGCAGGTTGTGGCCGCGCAGGATCATGCGAGAAACGCCGCTGCATCCGCCGCCATCTCCGCGGTGAGCCGGTGCCCGCCGGCATAGGAGCGCTCGGTGACCTCGAGCCCGGCGGCCCGCAGCGGCGCCACGCCCTTGGCCACGAGCGCGGCCGGCACCGCCGCGTCCTCGTCGCCCGTCTGGATGAGCACCTTGACCCCCCGCGCCCCCGCGGGATCGGCCACGAACTCGCTCTTGGGACGCCCGCAGCAGCAGACCAGCCCGCTGTAGAGATCGGGGCGCGACAGCGCGAGATAGCTTCCGAGATAGGCGCCCTGGCTGAACCCGAGGATCGCGACGCGCGCCGGCTGGAGGGCGCGCAACGCCATCTCGGTGAGGCCGACGAGGTAGGCGCGCGCCTCGTCCATGCTGCGCCGCAGCCGCTCCTGGTCGCCGTCGAAGACGTACCAGGCGTAGCCGACGCGCCGCCCCGGTTCCTCCCGGGGGAGGATCCCCTGCGGGATCCACCAGGAGAGCTCGTTCGCGTCGAGGGCGGGCGCGAGCCAGCGCTCGAAGGAGCGCGGCGTCATCCCCATGCCGTGGAGCGCGAGGACCAAGGGGGCGCGCGGGCGGACGCGGGGCGCGCGCACGAGCGACCCGAGCGTCACGGAGCTCGAAAATTCCTCCTCCATTGGCCGAATTGTAAACGCCTGGGGCTTGGCATAGGATGCGACCTCCCAGCACGCCATGCCTTCCCCTTCGCCCATCGATCTCGCCGGCAAGCACGCCCTGGTCACGGGCGGATCGCGCGGCATCGGGCGCGCCATCTGCCTCCGGCTGGCCGAGCGGGGCTGCCGCATCTGCTTCAACTATCTGCGCAACCGCGAGGCGGCCGCGGAAGCGGTGCGCCAGATCTCAGCGGTCGGGCCCGAGCCCCTCGAGATCCGGGCGAACGTCGCGGACGACGAGCATGTCTCCGGGATGTTCGAGACCATCCGGAAGGAGTTCGGCAAGCTCGACATCCTGGTCTCCAACGCGGCCCTCGGCGTCCTGAAGCCCGTCACCCAGCTGCGCGAGAAGGACTGGCGCTGGACCATGGACATCAACGCGCGGGCGTTGATCGGGCTGGCCCGCGGGACCATCGAGTTGATGGGCGAGCGGGGCGGTTCGATCGTCGCCGTCTCCAGCCTCGGCGCCACCCACGCGATCCCCTTCTACGGGGCGGTGGGCGCCTCCAAGGCGGCCCTCGAGGCGCTCGTGCGCCATCTCTCCATCGAAAACGCCGCGAAAGGGATCCGCGTCAACGTCGTTTCGGGCGGCGCCGTGGATACGGACGCGCTCAAGTTCTTCCCCAACCGGGAGGAGATCCTGCGCGACTCCCTCGCCCGCACCCCGGCGGGGCGGCTCGTCACGCCGGACGACATGGCCGACGCGGTGCTCTTCCTCGTCTCCGACCTGGCGCGGATGATCCACGGCCAGACGCTGATCGTCGACGGCGGCTGCTCGATCGTCGCCTGATCCCGTGGCGGGTCAGTCCGTCGTGATCGTCACGGTGGGCGGCGTCGCGCGCTTGAGGAAGAGGAGCGCGAAGCAGGTGCCCAGGACGTCGCGCGGGATCATGCAGGTCTGGTCGGTCCACTTGCCGTCCGCCTCCTGCTGCGCGAGCAGGTACTCGGCGCCGCGCACGTACCAGTCCTTGCTGTTGAACTCCTTGCGCCCGGTCAGGTCCCCCAGCCGCTCGATCCCGTACAGGTAGTAGTAGATGTAGGGCACGCCCTCGTGCAGCCCCTGGTTGACGCCCACCTCGAAGACGGAGTCGAGGAACTTGAACCCCTTCTCGATCGCGCCGTCCACCCAGGAGGGGACGGGCCGCGCGATCAACTCCAGCTGCTCCTTGCAGATGATCAGGCAGGCGAGCCCCGCCGCGCTCATCCCGGCGCTGAACTGCTGCCCCGCCTGGTAGGAGAAGGAGCCGTCGCCGTTCTGCATGCTCTTGACGTAGTTGAGCGCCTGGTCCCAGACGGTGGCGTTGCGCCAGTCGGGATTGCCCGTCTCGTCGAAGGGGTAGCCCGCCTGGGAGGCGGCGCGCAGCCCCAGGATCACGAACTGCGTGGCGGAGAGATCCTGGTCGCCGTTGCCCTGGCCGTATCGCCACCCGCCGTTGGGATTCTGGCAGCCCTTGATCGTGCGCCCCTTGTCTTTGCCCCCGGCGCGAATGCCGGTCGTGAGCCAGATGACCCGTTCGTGCATCCACTTCCAGTCATCCTTGGGGATGCGGCTGCGATCGGGAGGGGAGCGCGGATTGTCGGTAAGGAGCCGCCTGCTGTGCTTGCCGGTCAGCTTGGCGCTCCGGCCGTACATCGCCTCGAGCATCATGAGGATGGAGGCCGATTCGTAGGTGCTGGTCTTGGCGTGCGCCTCGTTGCCCGACTGGTCCCACGCGAGCCGCGTCTGCTCCTTGACCCAGAGGAAGCCCTTCCGCACCGCCGCGTCGGAGGCGGGCACGCCGCACTTCGAGAGGGTGAACACCGAGAAGGAGGTGGGGCCGGTCGGGTCGCGGGTGAAGTCTCCGGTCTCGGTGCTGCCGTAGATGCGGTTGGCCTTGCAGGGGCCCCACGATCCGTCCTTGCCCTGGGCGCTCTTGAGCCACTTCACTCCCATCTCGATCGCCTTGTTGATGCGCGCCTGGAGGTCGCCGGCGACCACCGGAGCGTCGATGTCGTCGCCGCTCTCGGCAGGCTTCTTGGCGCTTTCGGGGGCGTTGATCTTGCCCGGCTCCTTCCCCTCCTCGGGCGGCGCCTTGCCCGGATCGCTCTCCTCGATGGAGGATCCCCCCTCCCCGTCGTCGGCGCGCAGGGGCGCCAAGGCGAGGGGGAGGAGAAGGAGGGTGAAGAGGGTGAGCCGACGCATCCCCTACAAGGATAACCGGCAGCAGGGCTGGACCGACAGGGGAGGGGGCGGGAGGGGAGCGGGACCGTTAGAATCCGGGACTCATGCGATCCGGCACCATTCTCCTCCTCGCGGGAGCCCTGCTGGGGTGCAAGAGCGCCCCCCCCGCCGATCCCGCCGACCTCGGCCGCTTCCACCGGCGCGTCACCACCTCCTCCCCCGAGGCGCAGGCGGCATTCGACCGAGGCCTCGTCTGCCTGTTCGGCTTCGACCACGAGAGCGCGATCGAATCGTTCCGGCGGGCGGTCGCCCTCGATCCGGGCTGCGCCATGGCCCACTGGGGGATCGCCTTGGCCGCGGGACCCCACATCAACAACCCTGCGATGGAGCAGGCCGCGGCCAAGGCCGCCGCGGAAAACGTCGAGAAGGCGAAGGCGCTCCTCGGTTCCGCGACGCCCCTCGAGGTGGAGCTGATCGAGGCGTTGGCGCGGCGCTACGCCTGGCCCCCGCCCCCCTCCCGCGCCTCCCTGGACGAGGCCTACGCGACGGCCATGCGGGAGGTCTATCGCAACCACCCCCGGGACGCCGACGTGGGAGCGCTCTTCGCCGAATCCCTCATGAATCTGCGCCCGTGGGACCACTGGACCGCCGAGGGGAAGGCGCAACCCGGCACCGCGGAGATCCTCTCGGTGCTCGATTCCGTGCTCACCATCTCCCCCCACCACCCCGGGGCGAACCACTATCTCATCCACGCCCTCGAGGCCTCGCCGTTTCCCGACCGCGCGCTGGAGGCCGCCGACCGGCTGCGGCCCACGCGCAACGGCACCAGCCACCTGGTCCACATGCCCGCCCACATCGATCTCCGCCTGGGCCGCTACGCCGACGCCGAGGCGTGCAACGAGCGCGCCGTGGCCCTCGACCGGGCGATGGCCGCGGCGGGAAAGGGCCAGGGGTTCTACACGCTCTACCGCGCCCACAACCTGCACTTCCTCGCCTATGCCGCGATGTTCCAGGGTCGGGGCGCCGTGGCGATCCGCGCGGGGCGGGAGGTGACCGCGATCATGCCCGCCGCGGTGGTGGACGCCTACCCCGACTACCTGGAAGGGTTCCTCGCCGCGCCCTACCACGTTCTCGTGCGGTTCGGCCGTTGGGAGGAGATCCTCGCCGAGCCGGAACCGGGTCCGAACCGGCCCGCCACCACGGCGTTCCGCCACTACGCGCGCGGGGTCGCCTTCGCGACGCTGGGGCGATTGGAGGAGGCGGTGGCCGAGCAGCAGGCGTTCCTCCAGGCCCGGGGAGCGGTGCCGGCGAGCGCGTCGATCGGCAACAACTCCACGCGGGTCGTGCTGGACATCGCCGAGGGGATGCTCGCGGGCGAGTTGGCCTACCGGCAGGGGCGCGTCGACGAGGCGTTCGCGCTGATGCGCGAAGGGGTCAAGCGCGAGGAGGCGCTGCGCTACGACGAGCCCTGGGGCTGGATGCAGCCGGTAAGGCACGCGCTCGGGGCGCTGCTGCTCGAGCAGGGGCGCGCCGAGGAGGCGCTCCTGGTCTACACCGCCGACCTGGCGCGCCACCCCGCCAACGGGTGGGCGCTGCACGGCCTCGCGGAGTGCCTGCGCACGCTCGGCCGCCTCGACGAAGCCGCCGCCGCGGAGCAGCGTTTCCGCGAAGCCTGGACCCGCGCCGACGTGACTCCGCCGGGATCCTGCTTCTGCAGGACGGGGTAGGGCGGCCGCCCGCGCGGCTCAGTTCCCGTCCAGCCAGCGGCGCAGGATCGCGGCGATACGCTCGGCCGCGCGGCCGTCCCAGAACTCCGGGATGCGGCCGCGCTTGCCGCCGGAGGCGAGGATCTCTTCGAAGCACTCCAGGATCGCCGCGGGCACGGGCCCGGTGAGCGTGTTCGTCCCCTCACGGATCGTGATGGGCCGCTCGGTGTTCTCGCGCAGGGTGATGCAGGGCACGCCAAGAGCCGTGGTCTCCTCCTGCAAGCCCCCGGAGTCGGTGAGCACCACGGTCGCCTCGCGGGTCAAGCCCAGCATCTCCAGATAGCCCTGGGGGGGCAGCAGACGGATGCCGGGCTTGGCCAGCAGGGCGCCCATCCCGAACTGCTCGGCGTTCACTTTGGTTCGCGGATGGATCGGGAAGACCACGGCGACCCGCTCGGCGATCTTCGCGAGGGTTTCGAGCAGGGGGCGCAGGGTCTCTGCGCGGTCCACGTTGGAGGGGCGGTGGAGCGTGACCACGGCATAGCCGCCCTCCGGCTTCGCGCCGAGCGTCCGCTCCACGGGTACGGCGCGGTCCCGATGCATGCGCAGCGTGTCGATCATGACGTTTCCGACGAAATGCACGCGCTCCGCGGCGATCCCCTCCCGCTGCAGGTTCGCCAGCGCCGAGCGCTCGGTGGTGAACAGCAGGTCGGAGAGTTGGTCGGTGAGCACCCGATTGATCTCTTCGGGCATGCGGCGGTCCAAGCTGCGCAGGCCCGCTTCCACGTGGATGACCGCGACCCCCTTCTTCGCCGCCACCAGGGCGCAGGCGATGGTGGAGTTGACGTCGCCCACGACCAGCACGGCGCGGGGCTTCTCCGCGTCCACTACCGGCTCGAACGCGCGCATGATGTCGGCAGTCTGGATCGCGTGGCTGGCGGAGCCGACCTCCAGGTTGACGCTGGGGCGGGGGATGCCCAGCTGCTCGAAGAAGCTGTCGCTCATGGCGGGGTCGTAGTGCTGCCCGGTGTGGACCAGCTTGGCGTGGATGGGCGTGCGCGCGAAGGCCGCCATGATCGGCGCGATCTTCATGAAGTTGGGCCGCGCGCCCACCACGCAGAGCACTTCGGCGCTCATGCGCACCCGGTTCGCGCGAGCGAAGGGTGGCACGCCACGCGGCGCGGCGGCCAGGGGGAGGGGGGCGGGGGGCGGCGCATGGATTTCGGTTGCGGCCGGCGGCGCGGACTCTCCCGGCCCACCGTCACGCTATCCCTCTATCGTCCAGCCCCGAGCCCGACCCAAGGCTGCGCAGCACCGCCCGCACGGGACTCGCGTCGCGGGCCCTCAGCTTGAGGGGGAGCGCAATCAGCTCGTACCTGCCCGGGGGCACCCCCGTCAGCTCCAGGCACTCCAGGCTTGCGATGCCGTGGCGCAAGAGCGCGTGGTGGGAGGGAAGCTCCTTGGAGTCGAAGCGGTCCACGCTGGGAGTGTCGAGTCCCACCAGCACCACGCCGCGGCGACCCAGCACATCGACGAGCCCGGGATCGAGGCTGGCGAAGGAGGCCGGGAACTTCGTGCGATCCGCCTTCTCCCGGGTTCGGAAGAGGATGCGCGGCGCCCCCGCGACCGCGGCCTCGTCCAGATCGGAGAGGCGGATCACGCCATCGCGCGGACGCACATCCACCAGCGCGCAGGGCCCCAGGTAGCGTTCGAGGGCGACGCCGTCGATGCCGGGAGCGCCGCGGGCGGTATGGCAGGGCGCATCGGCGTGGGCGCCGGTGTGGCAGGAGAGCGTGATCGTCGAGAGGTGGACCGACGCGCCCTCCTCCAACCGCAGGAGATCGCGCGCGGAGAAGGGGGTGTCGCCGGGCCAGACGGCCACCGATTCGTCGACGAGGGGCGAGACGTCGTAGATCACGTGGGCGTCGTTCCCGCCACCGACCGGTGGCGCTCGTAGGCCTTGCTCGCCTGGATGGCGTCGATCTCCTCCAGGGCCTGCGCGCACTCCTCATCGCGGTTGTAGAAGTGCGGCGCGATCCGGATCCCCGCCCCCGGCCGGAAATCGACCACGACGTTGCGGGCGTTCAGCTCTTTCGCCACCGCCTCGCCGTGGGGAACGTCCAGGGCGACGCTGCCGCCGCGCCGGGCCGGGTCGTCCGGCGCGTTCACGCGCCAGCCGCGCCCCCGCGCCCCCTCCACGATCGCCGCGGTCATGCGCATCGACTTGCGCCGGATCGCGTCGATTCCCAGCACGCGGTGGATCGCGAGCCCGGGGGAGGCGGCGTAGAGGCAGGCGATCTGCGGCGTCCCGTTCAGGAAGCGGTAGGCGTCGCCGCGCGGGCGGATGGGCGGCGGCTCGAAGGAGAAGGGCGCCTGGTGGGCCATCCAGCCGGTGAGGCGCGGCGCGAGTCGCGGGGCGAGATCCGGGTCGATGTAGAGAAAGACGTTGCCCGGCCCGCCGCAGAGCCACTTGAGGCAGCCGCCCACCGCCGCGTCCACGCCCCAGCGCCGCGCCTCGATGGGCACCACGCCGGCGGACTGGAAGACGTCGAGCAGCAGGAGGGCGCCGGTCGCCCGGCAGCGGCGGGCGATCGCCTCCGCGTCGTTGATGTACGCGCTCTTGAACTCGACGTGGCTCACGGAGACCGCGAGGGTGCGCTCGTCGATCGCCTCCAGGAGGCGCGCCGGATCGGCGCCGATCCCGTCCGGACAGGGGACGATCTCGAGCCGCGCCCCGCGCTCGGTGCACCAGCGCTCGAGCAGGTAGAGGATGGAGGGGAACTGGAGCGCCGTGGTGACCACGCGATCGCGCCCCTTCCCCGGCGTCAAGCAGGAGAAGAAGACGGCCGTGGCGAGGGTGACGTTGGTGTGCATGGAGACGCTGCCCGGCGGCGCCCCCAGGAGCGGCGCCACCTCGTCCCCCACCTTCACCGGCATCGCCCACCACTCCTCGGCCCAGGCGCGCACGCCGCGCTCCGCCCAGATCGCGGCGTAGTCCTGCATCCGTCTCGCCACCGTCGACGGCATCGCCCCGAGCGAGTTGCTGATGAGGTAGCAGCTCCCCTGGAGGATCGGGAACAGGGGACGGTGCGCGAGGAGCGGGTCCGCCATGCCGCTATCGTAAGAAGATCCCGTGCCTCGCGCGCAAGGGCAAAAAAAATGACGCGGCCACGGCGGAAGAGGCTCGCCACAGCCGCGTCGGACAGTGAGGGATCTATGAGAACGGGTTGGGGCGGATGCGCCGGTAGTACCCCTCCAGCGCTTGGCGTCTCCCAGCGACCGCCTCCCGTCCGTCGCCGGACAGGGGGCGCGCTCCTTTGACGTTGGCCCGTGCTTCAAGGACTCCGGCAACCGGTATCGCCTATTTGGTTCAGCGACCCCCCCTGCGCGGTTTCTCCCGCCTTGGGGTCTTCCCGACCGCCGGCTACCCTCCGCGCCGAAGCGCGGGGGCCGCCCTATCATGCACTTGGCCCACCTTTGGAGCGTCGGATCGCAGGGCTCCCTCCCGCGCCCGCAGGCACGGAAATGGCGCTCCTGGGGTTTCCTCCCCTACGACACAGACCGGCATGGGGGATCCGGATCACCCGGGGCTTCCACGCCCCGGCACCTTCCGCCCTCAGGGTTTCTCTACCCTCTCGGCGGTTTGCTCCCCCCCGTGCCCGGCAGCGGCCCGTCGACCACCGCAGCGTCCATGGGGTTCTCCCTTCAGGGCCTTGCTCCTCCCGACACGCGGTACCCCTCTCGGGGCCTCGCCTCTCCTGTCGTTTCCCCGCGCAGCTTTCGCCGCACGGCCTCGACTCCAGAGGATGACTCGCGTCGGGAAGGGGAACGTGCCCGCTGCCCGAAGGCAGCGACCACAAACCTTGCCCTCCTGGGTGTTCGCCCCTCCAGGGCTTTCGCCTTCGCCGCCGTAGAAACGGCTTCCCGCTCCCGGCCCCTCCTGCCACTCGACTGGGACAGCTCCCTACGGTTGCTCTCCCGGACGCGGCTTAGGGGTTTTCATGCGGCGAAATCGGCTTGTCTCTCTCGAGACTGCCGGCCCTCCTGGGGTTTGCCACCTTTCCGACACTGCGCGCCTCTTTGGACCGTGCCAGCCCCGGGCCTATGAATTTGCCTCGGCCGTAGGGGAGCTCTCCCCACTGGCCTCTTTGGGACCTGCAGCGGACCGACCGGAGTTCGGCGCACCTGCCGCCTCGGTGGACTCGATCGCACCCGACACCCAACCCGTACTTTTTCAAGGAACCGATACAGCCCCGCTACCCATGACCCTTTCGCAAGCTGGGTGCCCGCTCCGTCTCCCCGCCCGCTCGCGCCGGGTTTTCCACAGCCTTTGCACGGGTCCTGCGGATGGAGATCGTGAAGCCGCGCAGGTCGGCCCGCTTCTCCACAATCTGGATTTTTTTCGTCCGTGGAGAACCGCGCCCCCGCCCCCCTGCCTCGCTTCCATACAGCAGAGCGGGATCGCACGCCCGTGGGCCCCGGGCCCGCCCGGAACCGGGCTACTCCTCCCGCGCGGTGCGGGCCATCTTGCGCCGCTCGGACTCGAGGAGGACGCGCTTGCGCAGGCGGATCGACTTGGGCGTCACCTCGACGAACTCGTCATCCTCGATGAACTCCAGAGCCTCCTCGACGCTGAAGACCTTGGGGGTGGACAGGATCACGTTCTCGTCCGATCCGGAGGCGCGGATGTTGGTGAGCCGCTTGGTGCGGCAGGGGTTGACGACGATGTCGTCGCCGCGGCTGTGCTCGCCCACGATCATGCCCTCGTAGATCGGGTCGCCGGGGCGGACGAAGAAGGCGCCGCGGTCCTTGAGGCCGAAGAGCGCGTAGGGCACCGCCTTGCCCGCTTCCATCGAGATCTGCACCCCCATGGAGCGGCCGGGGATGGGCCCGCGCCACGCGCCGTAGCCGGCGAACAGCGTCTGCATGATCGCCTCCCCGCGGGTCGCGCTCAAGAGCTTGGTTCTGAGCCCGATGAGGCCGCGGGAGGGGATGAGGAACTCCTGTCTGACGTGGCCGCCGCGATTGACGACCGCGACCAATTCGCCCTTGCGCTTCACGAGCATGGAGACGACCGTTCCGCTGCAGTCCACCGGCGCGTCGATGAAGGCCTTCTCGAGGGGCTCCTCGTCGCCGTGCATGATCACCTGGGGCTTGCCCACGGAGAACTCGTAGCCTTCCCGGCGCAGCTTCTCGATGAGGATGCCGAGGTGGAGGACGCCGCGGCCGGAGACCTTGAGGGTGTCGGCGGAGTCGGTGTCTTCCACGCGGAGCGCCACGTCGCACTCCGTCTCGCGGTAGAGCCGCTCGCGGATCTTGCGCCCCTGCACGATGGAGCCCTCCTGGCCGACCAGGGGGGAGGAGTTGATCGTGAAGAGGACCGCGATCGTCGGCTCCTCGATGGGAATGACGGGAAGGGGGCGGGGATCGTCGGGGTCGGTGATCGTTTCGCCGATCTCGACGCGCTCGAGGCCGACCAGCGCGCAGATCTCGCCGGCGGAGACCTCTTCCACCTCCTTCTTCTTGAGGTGCTCGAAGACGAGGATGCGTTCCGGCCTGTCCTTGCGCAGGACGCCGTCGCGGCCGGAAATGCCGATCGGCGAGCCTTTGCGCAGCATGCCCTGCCTCACGCGGCCGATGGCGACGCGGCCGACGTAGCTGTCGTAGTCCACGGCGGCGACCGCCATCTGGAGTAGGCCCGCCGGATCGCCGCGGGGCGCGGGAATCTCCGCGAGGATGAGATCGAGGAGCGGCCCCATGCCGGTGCGCTCGTCGGTGAGGGAGCGGGCGGCCCAGCCTTCGCGTCCCGAGGCGTAGATCGTGCGGAAATCGAGCTGGTGATCGGCGACGTCGAGGTCGCAGAAGAGGCTCACGATGTCGTCCAGGACCTCGACCGGGCGCGCGTTGGGGCGGTCCACCTTGTTCACGACGACGATCGGCTTGAGCCCGCGCTCGAAGGCCTTGCGGAGCACGAAGCGCGTCTGCGCCATGGGCCCGTCGAACGCGTCCACGAGGAGGAGCACGCCGTCCACCATCCCGAGCACCCGCTCCACCTCGCCGCCGAAGTCGGCGTGGCCGGGGGTGTCGACGATGTTGATCTTGGCGCCTTTCCAATAGATCGCGGTGTTCTTGGCGAGGATGGTGATCCCCCGCTCCCGCTCGATCTCGTTGCTGTCCATGACCAACTCGCCCACCTCCTGGTTGGACCGCCAAGCCCCCGACTGACGAAGGAGCTGGTCCACGAGGGTGGTTTTCCCGTGGTCGACATGCGCCACGATCGCAACGTTCCGCACGACCTGCATCGAAGCCCCCCAGTGTACTCGCGCCCCCCTCGGTTGACTGTCTGGACGTTTCCGCGTGCAAGTTCTTTTGTATCAATGCTTTAGGGCCGACGGGTGCGGCATCGCTGCCGCAGCGAGTGACACCGGCCACGTCGTAGGGAAGGAGGAGATCCCTGATGCGAACCACCTACGACGCCCCTGGGGCCCTGTTCCACACCACGGGCCGCGTGAACTGGCAGGCGTGGCATCTCGACGACCCCGAGCGCGGAGACTGGGTCCTGGCCTGCCTTGGACGCCACCTCGAGCTGCGTTCCATGGACGCCTTCGGCTACGTGATCATGTCCAACCACTACCACGCGGCGGTGCGAAGCCCGGGTGAGGAGCGCTACCGGCAGCTGACCGGCCGGCGCACGCGCTGCCGCCACTTCCGTCCGTGGCCGCAGGGCCACCCGAACGCCTCCGTCCTCTCGCAGGCGATGCGCGGCTTCCTGCACGAGGTCGCAGCTCGCGCCCAGCGTGAGCTGGGGCTGCGCGGGCACTTCTGGGAGAGGAACTTCCACGCACGCAGGCTCCTCGATCCCTTCGATCTCGTCACCGCGATTGCCTACGACCACCGGAACCCGGTACGCGCGGGCATGACGCTGTTCCCCGACGAGTATCCTCGCAGCTCGGCGGCGTGGTGGGCCGGGAGCGGGGCAGCGGCCATTCCGCTCCTGGGCGCCAGCGCACTCCCGTTCGGGTTGGACCACGCGGAGCTCCGGCAGGCGGTGCGGCAGTATCAGAACGCACGGGAGCTCGACGACGCCCTCAAGAGCCTGGCCAAGGAGCAGCTACGTCGGGACACGCCGGAGGGCCGCGCGCGCCTGTGCCAACTCCTGGAGGAGGCAGGGCTCGCGGCCCTGACGCTCTGCGGCAGCGCTGCCGCATGCGGATTGCGTAACTCTTTGTGAATTCTGGCGTTAGAGAGACGCCGAGGGCTCAGGGTCAGTCCCCAGGGCGTCGGCGATGCGGTTGATGTAGTTGAAGTAGGCGATCACTTGGGTGGCGTCGTGGATCTCGGGGTCGGTGAGGCCGGCGGCGTGGAGGGGCGCGAGGTCGGCGGCGGTCAGGGATTGGGGGGTGAGCGTGACCCGCGCTGCGAATTCGCAAAGGGCGCGCGCGCGCGGAGCGAGGCGCGCATCGCGATAGTCCTCCTCCAGAGCCGCCGCCGTCGCTTCGTCTCCGCCTTCCGACCGGAAGTCGTCCGCGTGGGCACGGATTCAGTAGTGGCATTCGTTGGCCCGGCTCGTAACGGTGGCGAGCATCTCGCGCTCCATGCGGCTCAGGCCCGAAGGGCCGCGCATGATCCGCAGATACAAGTTCATGGAGGCATCCATGACCGGCGGATTGGGGCTCATCGTCTTCACGATGTTGAAGACCTTGCCTGCGCGTGCGATGGCGCCGTCATAGAGCTGTCGCAAGAGACCGGTCGCCTTTTCGACGGGCACGAGTTCGATGTAGGCCATAGGACCCATTATGGCGTCCCGACCGAGCCGCCGCAGGCGTGGGATCGGCCGCCCACGTCGCGCGCAACCTGCGGGTCCTCGACGAAGCGGAGCGGGCCGCTCCGCACGAGGCGACGCGGCCCCACAGCCCGGGGCTCGCGCGGAACAAGGCTACGTCCTGAGCAGGAAGAGGAGCAGCGCCATCTGCAGGAGCACGATCCCGTAGACCGCGAAGCGGAAGCTCCATTTCCGCGTCTTGTGCCGCAGGCGCCGCATGGCGAGAAGCGCCGCCGGCGCCCCGCCCGCCGCCACCCAGTAGAGCAGCTCGCGCTCGGAGACGCGACGTCTCCCGCCAGCCGCGCGCCGCTTGTCGAACCAGAAGACCACGTAGGTGGCGGCGTTGATGAGGGCGAGATAGAGGAGCGCGAGGCGCAGCACTCACGCCTCGGCCAGGGCCGCGAGCGTCGCCCGCAGGAACGCGGGAAGGTCGTTGGGGGTGCGCGAGGTGATGAGGTTTCCGTCCCGCACCACTTCGCGGTCGACCCAGCGCGCGCCGGCGTTCACCAGATCGTCCTTGATCGCGACGAAGCTGGTCATCGCGCGTCCGCGGCAGACGCCCGCGGAGGCGAGCACCCAGCCGGCGTGGCAGATCGCGGCGACGACCTTGTTGTTCTCCATCATCGCCCGCGTGAGATCGAGGACCGGCCGCGAGAGCCGCAGCTTGTCGGGCGCCCAGCCACCGGGGATCACCACCCCCCCGAGCCCCCCCGCATCCAGGTCCTGCACGTCGCCATCCACGGTGATCGGGTAGCCGTACTTGCCGACATAGCTCTTCGCGCCGCAGCCGGCGGTCACCACATCGTGGCCCGCCTCCTTGAGCCGGTAGAACGGGTACCAGACCTCCAGGTCCTGGTAGAGCGCCTCGACAAGGATCGCGACCCGCGCCACGGCTAGCTCCGCTCCTTGACGGTCTCGCAGAACTCCTTGAAGAGGTTCTTGTGGAGCCGCGTCTCGCGCGCATCCACGAGGAGCGTGAACACCAGCGTGACGCCCCGCAACTTGGTTCCGAAGGCGAAGTAGGCCTTCTCGGAGCCGTCCTTGGCGAGCCCGCCGGCGGTGGCGAGGTGCCCCTTGTGGACGCCGTAGCGCGCCGCGTTGCCGCGCAGCTTGTCGGCGCGCTGGAGCTCCTCGGAAACCTGCGCCCAGGGGAGCTCCGTCACTTCGTCCACCGACGATCCGGTGACCCCCTTGCCGTCCGTGGTGCGGTAGAGCGTGTCGTGGCGGAAAAGCGTGAGGGAGATGCGCCCCGCTTCGCGCGGCTGCTCGCCGTACCCCGGCATGAGTTTGACGTAGCCCCCGTCGGCCTTGGCGTAGCCCACCGGCAGCTTGAACTCGAGGCCCGCGCCGATGGAGGTCGGCGTCGCCTGGAATTCCAGCTTCGGGGGCGGGGCCGTGCAGGAGAAGGGCTTCAGCACGCCCTCCACGAGGGTCTTCATGTCTCCGCCGGAGGGCAGGCTGAAGGTGAAGTTGTAGAGCATCTCGCTCTCCGGCACCCGCACGCGCCAGATCTCGATGCCGCGCTTGCCCTCCCGGTCGAGTTCGTAGGAGGCGCGCACCGCCTCGTTGCGGCCCACCTTGAGCGCCTTCACGGACCCGGCGACGCCGCCCGCGGCGAGCTCCTTCTCCCAGGCGGCCTGGAACTCCTTGATCTCGTAGAGGAACGGCTCGCGGGTCACGCGAACGCCCGACCCGGCGCGGTGCAGCACGAGCACGCCGCCTTCGATCACCGGTTCCCACCCCTGCGGCTTTCCGAACTTCACCTCGAAGGGCGGGCAGGCGAACGGTTCGGCGTCGAAGACGATAGGATCCGCGCCGAGCGCCAGCCCGGCGAGGAGCAGGAGGGGGCTCACCCGTCGCATCGCCCCATCCTAAACGCGTGCTACGAGCCGACCACCTTGCGACCGAAAAAGAGCCGGTCGAGGGAAACGGAGCCGGGCCCCACGATCATGAGGGAGAGGGCCGCGGCGCCGTAGGCCATGGCCATCTCGTACCCGCCCTTGTCGGCGGGAAAGCCCGCGGCCCAGTGGACCTTCGCGACCGCATAGCCCATCACGCAGCAGATGCCGAGGGAGGCCCAGCGCGTCATGAGGCCCACGAGAATCCCGAGTCCGGCAAGGAACTCCGTCCATGCCGCGACGTAGAGAAGCGCCTCGGGGGCGAGGCTCGCCGTATTCGCGACGAACGCCTTGCCGTAGTCCCACTTCCCGTCGGGCCGAAGCTTGTCGAGCCCATGCACGAGGAAGAACGAGTAGCCGAGGATGGCCCGCAGGAAGAGCGGGACCAGCCCCTTCAGCTTGGCGAGGAAGTCGAGGGTGAACACGCCCCTATTAGAGCGGCAAACGGCGCCGGGTTTCAATAAAGGCGGCGCTTTTCCCGCAGCAGAAGCACCAGGAAGAAGGGGCCCCCCAGGAGCTGGGTGATCACCCCCACGGGGAGGCGTCCGGCGAACAGCAGCCGGGTCAGCCCATCGCAGAGCGCGAGGAACCCGGCCCCTGCGAAGGCCGCGGCGGGGAGGAGCGTGCGGTTGTCCACCGCCCCGAGGAGGCGCAGGCAGTGCGGCACGATGAGCCCCACGAAGCCGATGGGCCCGGTGAACGCCACGATCGCGCCCACCAGGAGGGAGGCGAAGAGGTAGCTGCGGCGCGCGACGCGGGCGGCGTCCACGCCGACGCCCTGGGCCGCCTCCTCGCCTCCGGAGAGCGCGTTGTAGGCCCGCCCGAGAGGAAGCAATCCCGTGAGCGCCACCGCCAGGACTACTCCCACGGCGGCCGGAGGCAGGAATCCGAGCCCCGATTCGACGCTCCCCACCAGCCAGCGCAGGATGAGCGCGGCGTCCTCCGGCGTCGCCGTGTACTGCACCGCGACGATGAGCGCGCTGAAGACGTAGGTGAGCGTGACCCCGGCGAGGAGAAGCGTCGGCGCCGGCAGGTGGCCGCGCACGCGCGCCGCGCGGTAGGTGATCCCAATGACCAAGAGCGCCCCGGCCATGCCGACGAGGGGTCGGCCCAGGGACCCGCCGAACTTGGCGTCGAGCCCCGCGACCAGGAAGAGGACGATGGCCAGGGCGGAACCGCTCGAGACTCCGAGGGTGTAGGGGGTGGCGAGGGGGTTGCGGAGCAGCGCCTGGAAGGCGACCCCGGCCAACGCCAAGCCGGCGCCCGCCGCCGAGGCGAGAAGAACTCGAGGCAGGCGCAGTTGCCAGAAAATGAAGGAGTCCCCGCGGTCGCCCAGGTCGAGAGTGGGCCCGAGCCAGGGCGAGAGCAGAACCACGCCGGCGCAGAACAAGGCCGAGCCGAGAAGGAGCCTAGCTCTCCGCGACCACATGGATGCGGCCCTCGAATCGATGCACGCGCGCCCTCACGCGGAAGACCCGTTCCAGGAGCGCCTCGTTCAAGACCTCGCCGGGCGCGCCCTGCGCCGCGACGCGGCCGGCGTCGAGCACGAGGATGCGGTTGCACTGTTCCGCGGCGAGATCCAGATCGTGGGTGGAGAGCAGCACGGCGCCGGGGGCCCGCTTCAGCACGCGCAGGATCGCCTGGCGATGCTCGAGATCGAGCGCGGAGGTGGGCTCGTCCAGGAGGAGGAAGGGCGCCTCTTGGGCGAGGGAGCGGGCAAGGGCGGCGCGCCGCCGCTCGCCCCCCGAAAGCTCGGTGATGGGACGCTCCCGCATCGCGAGGAGATCCACCGCCCGCAGCGCCTCCTCGATGGCGGCGTGGTCGCCCGCCCCCTCCCGGGCGAGCGGGCCCGCGTGCGGGAACCGCCCGCAACGCACCACCTCCTCCACCGTGAAGGGGAACTCCCAGCGCTCCTCCTGGGGCAGGTAGGCGATGTCCCGGGCGATCGCGCGGCGCGGGAGGGTTCCGATCTCTTTCCCGTCGAGGAGCACGGAGCCCCGCTCCGGGCGGACGATCCCGCAGAGCGCGCGCAGGAGCGTCGTCTTCCCGCTGCCGTTGGGCCCGAGCAGCCCCACGCGATCCCCCGGACGGATCGCGCCGCTCACCTCTGCGAGCGCGGCGCGAGCTCCATAGCGCACGTGAAGCCCCGCGAATTCAAGGCTCCCCATGGATCAACTCCGCAAGGCGCGCCACCGCGTCGGGCAGCCGCGGGCCGGGGATGAGCAGTTGAGGATCGAGGACCGCGTGCACGCGCCCATCGCGCACAGCGGGCAAGTCACGATAGCGCGACCACGCCGCCCGCGCACCTTCGACGGACTTCTCGGGCGGCACGTTGTCGACGATCACCGCGGGCGCCAGCCGCACGAGCGCCTCCAGGCTCACGCTCGCGTAGGCCGGCCAACCCTCGCCGAGCGCATTGCGCCCGCCCGCGAGCCGGATCAGTTCATCGAGGAACGACCCGGGCCCCGCCGCCTGGATGTTGGCGGCCACGCCGGGGTCGCGCCCATAGACGAACAGAACCGACCGGTCGGTTCTGGACTCGCCCCGCGAGGTGGCCGCCGCGAGCGCGTGATCGAACCGTTCGAGGAGGGGGGCGGGGTCGATCCCAACGGCCCTGCCGATGGCGAGGATCGCCGCCCGCACATCCGCCACGGTCTCGCTCGGGAGGGCCAAGGCGGGAATGCCGGCCCGCCCCAGGACCCAGAGAAGGGGGTCCTCGCCATTTCTCCGCATCTGCCTCAACACGAGGTCGGGCCGGAGCCGCACGATCGCCTCCGCCCCCTCAGCCCCCTGCCACGCGACCGGGACCACCTCCCGGCCGGGCCGGCAGTGTTCGGTGCAGCCCACCAGCCGCTCGGAGGCGCCCAGATCCGCCAGGATCTCCGTAAAGGCCGGGAGCAGGGAGACGATCCGCGCGGGTCTCTCGGGGGGGCGCGGGGGGGCGGGGACGCCGCAGGCGGCCGCAGCCAGGGAGACGAGGAGGAGGAGGCGTGAGGGCACGGGGGGCGACAAGCGTACCCGGAAGAGCGGTGCCGCTGCGACAGCTTCGGGCGGGGCCCCTGCCCCATGCCGATCGCCTCGATCCGTAGGCGGAGGACCTCTCCGTGGACGGAATCGAAGGCAGGGCGGAGAGAGCGCGGCACCCCGGGGCGAGCGGCTGGTGTTCACGCGCCGAGGCGGCGACAGCGCGCGTGCAGGTCGAAGTCGGGGATCTCCTTCGCCAGCGCATCGACCTCGCGGCGAATCAGGCTCCCGTCGAGCGGGCCGCCGCGCCGGACCACCGAGATCGCGTCCTCCAGATCCCGCTCGCGCGTCGAAAGTAGTTTGAAGAGCACGAAATCCTCAGGGGCTAGGACCTGCACGCTCCCTTCGCGCAGCGGCGCGCGAAGGGAGCGTCCCAGGGCGGCTTCGCCGTAACGTGCGCTCCGGGGACGGACAAGATCCACGGTGTTCAGCCCGAGCGTCGCCTCGCCGCCGAGCAGCATGAGGCGCGTCACGAGGAGCCCGCCGAACCTCGTCTCCTCGAAGGAGACCTCGGACTCCAACCCACCCTTCGCGAGCGCATCGCGCGCCTGGCCGGTTGCGACGTCGACCACCGCCAGATCGACGTCGCCTGTCTCCCGCGGCTCGCCGTAGGCAGCAAGGAGCAGGCCGCCGTAGAACGCGTAGCGGAGGTTGGCCTTCTCGAAGGCGTCAGCCGCGAGCAGCGCGGCGGTCGTCGGGTCCTTGAGGTCCACGGGCGCGCTGCCGGAAGACGAAGTCGCCGACCGCCCGCCATTCGCGGGTGCAGCGGCGCAGCACGGCGCGTACCCGGTCCGCCTCCGCGAGCCGGCGTGCGAGCTCCTCCGGACTCATCCTCATCGATGCAAAGCCTATCATATCCTCACCCACGCCGACGCGCGCTCGAAGCGCTCGGCCGCAAACCACGCGCCGCGTTCTGGCCGGTCAGTCTCGCGACGAGCGCATCGGGCATCGTGTCGCGGGGGTTGTGGAGCGCTGGGACCGTCGCGTTGGAGAACTCGCGCGTGAAGGCGGACCGGTCCTCGCCGTCCACGAGCGCGTCGTGGAGCCGCGTGTAGGCGCGCGGCGCTGAGGGGCCCCGAACGCCGCCCGCAGGCCCGCACGTGGACGTCGCGGAGACGCTTGCCATCGGCTGCGGGATCGCCTGCCTCCCCCCCATCCGCGTCCGCGAAGGCGCTGTATCTTCTCTTCGGATTCTATCCTGCCTGCGGTCCCGCGCGGCGAATCGGCAGCCCGCGTAGTTGCGTGCCCCAGTCCGTGCATCGCATGGGCCTGCAACCGGCGAACTGCGAGTCGCGGCCACGCAGTCCGGTTCCGGCGGCACGCTGACCCAGGGGGCGTTCCCCAACGTCGCAGTGTCGCTGTTCACGGTCCCTGCGGGCAGAGCACCTCCCTGGTGGTCGAGTGCTACGGAGCCATTCGGTTCGAAGACGCGTCGCTACGCCGCGCGGCGCCATCGGAAGATGGACGACTCGCGGTCGCCAGGGATTGGTCAGAGGCCGCGACCGCCGCGCGCGCCGGGAGTCACGAGCTTCGTGTGGTCCCGGCCATGATGCGTGCGTGCGAGTGTCACCCCCCACGGCGGGGGGTGACCGCGCAGGGCTCCTCATTACCAGGATCTGATGCCGCCCGCATGCGATCGGACCGCGTCGGCTGGCACGGCACGGAGCGCCCACCGCAACCTGCTCCAGAGGCTCGTGGGAACGGCGATCACGTACAAGTGGCCGATCATTGCCATCTTTCCCGACGGCCATGACTCAAGGCACTCCTCGGGTATCGTGCCGCCACGAAACTCAGCCACAACGATCCCGCCCAGAGGCACCCTGGACGCCAGCATCTGATCCATTCTCCGATAGGCACCCCAACGCACGCAGAGGGTCCAGGATCCCAGGTCGATCACCGACGCGGGCCGTTCGCCCCACCATTGGTCGATCGAATCGTACAGCGCATCGCGCCACCAGTACTCGCTCCTATCGTTCTGCTGATCGCGCCACCAATTCTTGCCCTTGAGCGGATCGTCCGGCGGGGTCGGATACGGTTCCTCACCAAGCATCTCGCGGATGCGGTCGCCGAGTTCCCTCTCGCTCAGACGAGGCAGGGCCGCGCGTGACCAAGCGGTAAGCGCAAGCGTGGCGAGCGCGCCAGACAACAGGAGAGCTCCGAGCCACAGCCCGGCCCGCCGCCTGCGCGGTCCCACGCGATCGGTCAACAACTCCCTTCCTCCATCTGGGTGCATGCAACCGCGTCGATCGGCCAATCGCACTTGAACCGGAATCTGCAGATCCTGCCGGCCGGTTTCCCCTTGCAGTTCTTCTTGGGCCGTATCACCACGACGATGGTCCGGCTCAACTCCGCGCTGTGGCCTTGCTTCGAACACGTGGGGGTGTTCGGATGGTCTTCATACTTGGCGCTGCAGGGCGTGAGCTCGGTGGTCTTCATCGCGCTCTCGTCCGACCCGTAGAACACGGCGCTCTGCCCCATCGAGCGTGAACCGCGTCCGCACGACTCTCGAGAAGCTCGGCGGAACACGTGTCGAGTCCGTCCATCGGTCGGTGGGCCGCTACAGGGTCCCGGTTCGCGAGACAGTCGAGGGAATCCCAGACCCCGAGAGGGCAAAGAATCCGGATCAGTCGACAGACGGTCCTAACGTGCAGCCTCCCAGACCACTTTTTCGTCCGGGTCAAGGATCGCCAGGCGCGCCTCGCCCTGAGCCGAAACCGAGCCCACGAGACGCAGGCGCCCCGCGGAGTCACCGAGCACGATCTCGGACAGACCATCGGGGTCACCACTGGCCTGAAGGGCTCCTCGCGCCTCGCCACGCCTGTCGTGGACGACCAGGAACGAGCGGTAACTAGTGAGTCCATCGCCAATGATGCCGATGCTCACGCCAGGTGCTCCCAGACCGAGGTTGCAGAAGGGCTCGCCACTGGGCTGCACACCGCACTCTACGTAGGACGTCCCGTAGGACAGTCTCAACTTCGGCGTGCCATCTCCCGCAACGGCCAACCGAACGCACTCGACTCCCTGTTTATCCACAAGCACGAGCGACGTGGCGCGCAACGAGTCTTCCGGCAGACTGGCCTGCGGCCACAACGTCACCACCAGGGCGATCACTCCCATCAATCCTCCCGCCAGGGGGAACCACCGAGTCGTCATGTTGCCTCCTCCACGGTCATTCCGCTTGTGCCGCAGGTCCATCAGCTGTTTCAGTCGCCACGCTGGCGCTGGGCCATCCCGGGAACGCCCTCTCCGACAGCAGGGCTTTCCAACTCCCGAAAACGTCCTCCTCGATCTCATGCAAGGGATGCGTGCGAGGTCTGCCGCCTCCCAGGGCCGATTCGACAGACGGTACACGGACGGACTGCAGGCCCGTCGCTCCCCCCCAGACCGCAGCGCCCGCATGATCGAAACCCGTCTCGGACGATCTGCCCGAACGTTCGCTCGCGCCCGCTGCGCCGACATCTCCGCCGCCGGCCCATGTCGCGAAGAATCTATACGGCACACACATGAATCTCTGCTTCACGCACGTTCCGATCAACCAATAGCCTTGTATTGCGGTTCTCATTGTTGCGTACATGGACACATCTGACCCGACTTCTGTCTTGCCAACTTCGTTTGCGGGCACTTCAGTCACGTCGATTGGGCCGAGACACAGCTTCCACTGCTTGCGATTGCACTCGATCTGCTTGCGCCAGGCGGCTATCTCGATGGAGAGCGGCCTGTCCTCCCGAATCGCATGGCGAATGACCCGTTGACGCTGTTCCTCAGGCGTCCAACGAATGGGTAATCCCTGTTTGTCCACTGCCTTACCCATGCCGCGGGCCCTGGACGGCATGAGATGGCGCAGCCGGTCATCCTGTCCCTCAGGAGGCCATGTACCGCCTCCAACCACCTTCGGAGCGCCCTCATGCCCGATTTCGATGAAATGCCGCGGATACCCGTCCCACCCAGGATTCGCGAGGCGGTCAGCCCAAGGAGCGTCGTCTTGATGCCAGAACGGCACCGCAGGCCCGAAGGTCCGCTCGTGCACCTTCGCGTCGCAGGGAATGGGCGTAGTGTCTACCCTGCACGCGCGCGATTTCTGCCTTCCGTACTTCGCCTCCAACCCTTCGAGGGCACGCTTGAGCAGGTCCTCGTAGCGCACCTTACGAGGCATTGGACCACCCAGTGGCGCAGTCGCGCGGGCACCTAAAGGCTGAACCCGTGTCCATCACCTGCTTCGCTCTCCACCAGTAGCCCACGCAAGAGTTCACGTGTCTTCCTCTGCGTGGCGGATGCACGACCTCCACTTAGCGAACAACACGCTTCGAAGAGGGCGGCGAGATGCCAATGGCCATGGACGCCCGAGCAGCGGAGCATGAGATCATACCAGTCCAGGCAGCGCGCCATCGAGAACATGTCGGCCACATGCCCGGCTTTCTCGGTCGGGCATGCGGAGTTCGCCGGGCACGTACACGCCATGATGCTTGCTAGAGGCGCCTAGTCCGGCAGCCACTGCGGCGCGAGCGCCAGGAAGTGCCAGCCGGCGTAGACCTCCGTGCCGCCCGCCGTGTACTTGAGCCTGACGATCTCCTTGAGGCCGCTGACGGTGAGCGTGTGCGATCCGGTTGCCGTGATCTGGGTGAACGTCCCCGCCGAGGTGAATGCCGTCTCCTCCGCGTTGCGGTGCTCGATGTCGACGTCGAAGGTGGGAGACGTCCCCCATTTGTGCATCGCCTGGACGCGGAAGCTGCCGACCATCGAGCCCCGGGGGAAGGAGGGGCTGTAATAGGCCGCTCCATCGCCCTTGAGAAGAGTCGTTCCAAGTACCATCGGTAGAGTCCTCCTGGGTCACTGGGTCACTGGGTCGCTGGGTCAGGGGAGTCCGCCTCCCCGTAGCGCGCGTCCTCGGAGCGCGGTGCGTCCGGCCGATCCGCAGAGGTGTCCCAGATCGGCTCGATGCGCTCGATCTCGAAGCCCGCGCCATCCCCGGCCCCGAACGGTTCGAGCCGGAGTCGTACTTCCCGCTTCAGGCCGCGGCAGAATGTGGTGTAGGTCCCCGGGCGCTCGATCGGCGAGAACGCTCCCGACCCCGTCCAGTCCTCCCCCTCGTCGCTTCTGCTCTCCACCACCACCCGCACCACCCCGCCCGTTCCCGGCACTCGGGCGACCCTGAAGCGGAACGTCGCTTTCGACGCGCTGGAACGAAAGGGGCGACCGTCCTGGGACTGCGGATCTTGGCTGCTCATTCAGATCCTGCTCCCCGGCGGTCGTCCCGAGCTCCACTGCCCAGTGCGGCACGGGGTGACTCCCCGGGGATTCTCGCCGTCGAGGGGAATCGGCCATGCCTGCCGAGGGGAGGTCGGGGAGCGTCCATCGCGCCCTCAGCATGGTCCGGCCGAATCCGGGCGGGAAGCGCGGCGCGTGACACCCTCCTCGATCGCCGGTGTTGCCGTGGGGACTTGACGGCGAAGGGATGCGTGGTCTCGCGCCTCGAGGGCCGCCGTGTGCTCCAGAACGCGATGGAGCAGGAGGACGGGAAGCAGGCTTGGATCCGCGGCGCCGAACCGTACGGCAAGGGCGTACCGGGCGCCCGTGACGGTTCGCACGCTCGCATCCAGCAGGGAGGGGATCGTCCTGACGATCGGGGGCGGCCTCTCCATGAGGACCTCCGCCACCTCCAGCTCGAGGCGGGAGAGTCCGCGGGCAGCCAGTGCCGCGCGCAGGACGGGCGCCGGAATGGAGCGAGGAACAGGGTCGATCCACGGCAGCTTGGGTTGAGCGCGGTCCTGCATCACCCAGAGCACGGTCTCGTGAAGGATCGCGATGGGCAGATGCCGCGGGCCCGCGGCTACGGAGACGCTTGCCATCACGCCCCGCCTCCTTCGCGAGACCGGCCAGTACTTCCGGAAGAACTGCGGTCAGAACATCCGCAACCCGCGTTTCTTACATCGGGCATTCCGTAGGACAGCATGCTGCTGCGATCACAAGCGTGGAGGGAGCCTATTACGCCTTTCTATGGGCCTCCAGGGAGTGGATTGTCTTCCTACCTCCGCTCGTGGCGTGTGCAGTGACGGCACGCGACGTCTCGCGTGGGATACGCAGGTCTCCGAGCAAGCCGGCGTTGCATTGCGTGCTGATCGGCGTGGGCACAGCGACCATTTGGTGCGCGTTTCTGGCAGTCCCAGTGTGGATGCCTATCTGGTGCATGGCTGCCATGGAGCGCTTCCCCTGATGTGATGTCACATGTCCGCGCTCCTGGCGGCCGGTGGCATCTACCTGCGGCGATGCGGGGGCGGAATGCGCCACCACTCCAAGCCGGGAGACCCGTTGCTCGACATCGCAAGCGCGCAGTGCTCGACCGCCTCCATCGTTTGGTCGTACCCTGCGACCGCGATGGCGCGCGGCTTGGCGCGGACGGCCTCCTCGCGAGTATCCTCTGGCCATGGCGGTGGCGGGCATCCTCCTCGGGGCGGGGCAGGGACGGCGGTTCGGGGGGGAGAAACTGACTGCCCGACTGGGGGGCGTGAGCCTCGCGGATCTTGCCTGCCGGAACCTCCTCGATGCAGGGCTCGAGCCGGTGGTCTTCGTCGGCACCGTCCCCATTTCCGACCGGCGAGTCCTGAAAGTCGCCCCCGCCTCGCCCACGGGGCAGATGATCGAGACCCTGCGGTCGGGGCTCGCCGCGATTCCGGAAGGTCCGTTCGCCTTCGCTCCCGCCGACATGCCCGCCCTGATGCCGGCGATCGTGCGGCGCCTCGCCCGCGCCTTCCTCGCGTCGAAGCGACGCTTCCTCGTGCCGGTGCATGGCGGACGCCGCGGCCACCCCGCGTTCGCCCACTCCGGCCGGCCCTTCCGGGAGGCAGGCCTGAGCGACGGAGCGCGCGAGATCTTCCGCGCGGCCGGCGAGGATCTCGTCCTCCTTCCCGTAGCGACCGGCGACGTCCTCTTCGACATCGACACGATGGAGGATCTTGCGGCCGCCGGCGACGAGGAATCGCGCCGGGCGCGCCTCCTCGCTCGCGGCGACCTGCGGTGCTAGCTTGTGCGGATGGAAGGCGCCCTCCGCTATCTCGAGGCGAACCGCGAGCGGTTCCTCGAACTGCTCCTCGACTACCTGCGCATCGCGTCGGTAAGCGCGCAGCGCGACCGTCACCCCGACGCGCGACGTGCGGCGGAGTTCGTCCGCGCGCGGCTGGAAGCGGCCGGGCTTCAAGCCGGGCTCTTCCAGGGCGACGGCCTGCCAACCGTGCACGGACGCTGCGGGGAGGGGGCGGGGAGGCCGACGCTCCTCGTCTACGGGCACTACGACGTGCAGCCGCCCGAGCCGCTCGAGCTCTGGGAGTCGCCGCCCTTCGAGCCCGTGGTGAAGGAGGGCGAGATCCGGGCGCGCGGCTGCGCCGACGACAAGGGCCCGTCTCTCGCGATGGTCTTTGCGGCGGAGTGCTGGACGAGGGGGGAGGGCGGCCTGCCCACGAACTTGAGGTTCATCATCGAGGGGGAGGAGGAGTGCGGCGGCTCGGTGGTCCAGAGCTACCTCGAGAAGCACAAGGAGTCCCTTGCCGCCGACGCCCTCGTCATCGCCGACACCTCGGGGGTCGAGAAGGGCGTTCCGGCCCTGGTCTACGGCCTGCGGGGCATCGTAGCGGCGGAAGTCCTGCTCACGGGACCCACCCGCGACCTGCACTCGGGAAGCTACGGCGGCACCGTCGCCAACCCCGCGACCGCCCTGGGACGCCTCATCGCCTCCCTGCACGACCGCCGCGGGACGGTGGCCATTTCAGGGTTCTACGGCGCGGTGAAGCCGCTGGACGCGCCCGAGAGGGCGCGTTTGGCGAAGATTCCCTTCGTCGAAACGGAGTTCCTCGCCGAGACCGGATCTCCCTCCCTTTTCGGGGAGGAGGGCTATACCTCCACCGAGCGGGAGGCGGCGCGCCCCACCTGCGAGATCAACGGGATCTACGGCGGCTACCAGGGCGAAGGATCCAAGACCATCATCCCTTCCCGGGCAGGCTGCAAGATCACCTGCCGCCTCGTCCCCGATCAGGAACCGGAGGCCATCAAGGAGGCTCTCCGCCTCCATCTGGAAAAGCACCTTCCGCCGGGGGTGCGCATGGAGCTGCGCATGGGCCACGGCGCGCCGCCGGTCTTCACCGATCCCGAGACCCGCTGGGCGAAGATCGCACGGGCCTCCTTGGAGAGTGCGTTCGGCAAGCCCTGCGCCCTCAGTCGGGGGGGTGGGTCGATTCCCGTGCTCGCCCTGTTCCAGAAGCTCCTGCGGGTCCAGCCGCTTCTCCTCGGGACCTACGCTCCGGGAGAGCGCGCCCACAGCCCGAACGAGCGCTACTTCGTGGACGATCTCTACGCCGGGATCCGTACGGGGATCCACCTCTTCGCCGGCAAGTGACGCCTACCCGGTGGGCTCCGCCTTCAGCTTCTTGAGGTCGTACTCGTCGACGCCGCGGGCGCGCCCCCGGGCCGCCGAGTCTTCCACGAAACGCTCGAACCCCTTGGGGACCTGCAGCCCCTTCATCTTGTCGTACGCGATCTTCTGGCTGTAGGTCTCGCCATCGATCCGGCGCACGAGGCTGTCGAGGAGCCACCGGCCGTCGGCCTGCTTCCTGCCCTTGTGCTCCCACCACGCATCGTCGTCGGGACCATTCTCCAGGTGCGCCGTGATGCGGCCGTCGGCGAGGCGGAAGGCGAGGGCTTCGCTGTACCCGAGGACGACGACCGTCGTTCCCTTTTCGGCCGGGGAGAGCTGGAAGCCGCATCCCAGGAACTCCTCCTCGAAGGGGCGGGCCCGCAGGAGCCCGAAGGCCCAGCGCAGGTCCTCCTCCACCGCCTCGCGAATCCGCGCGAGCCGGTCCCGGTCGCTCACACCGGTTTTCTGCTCGTCGAGCAGCACCTCAACCGTAGCCGGCATGACGAAGCGCATCGAACCGACCACGCGTCGGGTCACCCAGCGTCCCGCCCGCGGGTCGGCCGCGCGCGTGAAGTCCGCCGAGATCGCGAGACCGTCCGGCAGCGTGACCCGGCGGTCCCACGCCTGCTTGAGGAGGTCTCTGGCCTCGCCGCTCAGCGTGACGGGATCGGGCAGGTCGAAGACCGGCGCGTCGAAGGTCAAGGCGACGTCGGTCTCGATGCCTCCCGGCTGCCGCTCGCGATAGGCGTAGGTCGCGGGCGCCGGGGTCTCCCCGGAGGCTGCGAGCGTCAGGACGCGCGACTGCTCGCGCTTGGAGCCCTCGTAGGTGTAGGCGTAGGTCTCCGAGACCACCATGTACCCGCCGCCCACGTCCTGCAGGCCGTAGTCGAAGCGCACCAGGAAGGGCTGGTTGGTGCGCGGGTCCTTGAAGCGCTCCACCGCGACGCCGTCCAGGCGCTGTTTGTGGAGATAGAAGACCCGGGGGCCCGCCGTCACCTTCTTCCGCTCCGTGGGCGCCTCCTCGGGCCCGGTGATCTCGATCCCCTGGAACTCCTGCTCGAAGGGCTTTCGCACGAAACGGCCCAGGACCCAGTCGAGGTGGCCGTCCACCTCTTTGCGCCGGTCCTCCGCCAGCCCGCGGTAGTGACGCCGCACCACCGCATCCCCCACCACCACCACCTGCCCCTTCCCCTCGTACTCCGTCTCGCCCCCCTGCCCCCACTTGCGCTTCACCGTGAAGGCGAAGCCGAAGGTCGCGTTGCCGACCTGATCCTCCTTCCACTCGTACTGCGAGGCCCACGCGATCTTGAGCATCTCGGAGGCTGACGCCTCGGGCGCGGCCAGGAGGAGGCAGGTGAACCAGGCGGCCATGCGCCCAGTCTAGCCGCGAGCGGGCCTTCGGCGCGAGGCCGCCGGCGCGGTCAGTAGCGAGCCGCTTCGCGCGCGGCGGCGGCCAGATCCTCGGTCTGCGGGAGGATGACGTCCTCCAGGTCCGGGTTGTAGGCGACGAAGGTGTCGAGGGCCCCGATCCGCTTGACCGGGGCGTCGAGCAGCTCGAAGCACTCATCCGCGATCCGGGCGGCGATCTCGGCCCCCCAGCCCCACGAACGGTTGTCCTCGTAGGCCACCACCACGCGGCTGGTCTTGCGCACCGAGGCGGCGATCGCCTCCCAGTCGTAGGGCTGCAGCGTGCGCAGGTCGATCACCTCGCAGTCGATCCCCTCTTCCGCCAGCACGGTCGCCGCACGGAGGCTCCGCTCCACCAGCGCGCCGTAGGTGACGAGGGTGACGTCGTTTCCGGCGCGCACGACCCTCGCCTTCCCGAAGGGGATCATGTACTCGGGGCCGGGGGAGGGCGACCGGTTGTAGGTCTGGCGATAGAGGTGCTTGTGCTCGAGGAAGAGGACCGGGTCGTCGCAGCGGATCGAGGTTCGGAGGAGCCCGCAGGCGTCCAGGGCCGTGGAGGGATAGACGACGCGGATTCCGGGGATGTGGGTGAACAGCACTTCGGCGCTCTGGCTGTGGCAGAGCGCGCCGCGGATGTAGCCGCCGATGGTGGCGCGCACCACGCTGCCGCATGAGAAGGAGTTCCCCGACCGCCAGCGCAGCACCGCCCACTCGTTGCGGATCTGCTCGAAGGCGGGCCAGATGTAGTCGATGAACTGGATTTCGGCGACCGGCTTGAGGCCGCGGGTGGCCATCCCCACCGTCCGCCCGAGGATGTTCGCTTCGGCCAGGGGCGAGTTGTAGACGCGGTGGCTCCCGAACTCCCGCTGCAGCCCGTGGGTGAGCTTGAAAACGCCCCCCTTGCCCTTCACCTCCTTGAGCGCCTCCTCGCGGGTGGCATCGGCGACGTCCTCGCCGAACAGGACGATGCGCGGGTCGCGCCTCATCTCGTCCCGGAGGCACTCGTTGATGAGGTCCACCATGGTGCGCGGCTCCCCCTGGAGGGCCGGCTCGGTGGCGAAGGCGGCGGAAGTGGGGTCGATGTCGGGGCTGAAGACGAATCGTTCGGCGGCCTCGCGGGTCTTGGAGGGCCACGGCGCCTTGAGCGCGCGATCGGCCGCATCCTCGATCTCCGCGTCGACCTCCTTGCGGAGCGCCTCCAGCTCCTCGGCGGTGGCGATCCCCTCGCGCAGGAGCCGCTCGGGGAAGGTCGTGACGGGGTCGCGCTTCCACTGCGCCTCGATTTCGCTCGACGGGCGGTAGGCCTTTTCGTCGTCCGACATGGAGTGGGAGTAGGGCCGGATGACGTGGCCGCGCACCATCGCGGGGCCTTGCCCCGAGCGGACGTGCGCGAACGCCTTCTGCATCGTCTCGTAGGAGGCCACGGGGTCGCAGCCGTCGCACTCGAACTGCGCCAGGGGCTGGAAGCCCTCCACCGCCTTCAGGATGGAGTTCTGCGGCGTCTGGACCTCGCGCGGCACCGAGATGGCGTACTCGTTGTCCTCGATGAGGAACAGGACGGGCAGCTTCATCACGCAGGCGCTGGAGAGCGCCTCCCAGAACTCGCCCTCGCTGGTGGAGCCGTCCCCGCCGGTGACGAGCACGACCTCCTCGTCGGAAAACCCCCCGCCCCCCTCCGGCCGCATCTCCCTGTGCGCCTTCATCTTGACGATCGCCTCGGCGCACCCCACGGCGTTGAGGTACTGCGTCGCGATGGGCGAGGAGGAGGAGACGAGGTGGAATCGCACGTGCCCCCAGTGGGAGGGCATCTGCCGCCCGATGGAGGAGGGGTCCTCCACCGACCCGACCGCCTGGAGCAGCATCTCGTAGGGCGTGACGCCCAGAGCGAGCGCCAAGGCCCGATCGCGGTAGTAGGTGTAGACCCAGTCGGTCCCGGAGCGGGCCGCCATGCCCGCCGCGGCGCAAAGCGCCTCGTGGCCCACCCCGCTGATCTGGAAGTAGGCGCGATTCTGGCGCTTGAACTGGATCTCCTTGTCGTCGGTCTTGCGCGAGGCGTAAATGAAGCGGTAGAGGCGAAGCAAGCCGTCGCGGGAGAGTCCTGTGCCGCGCGTCCCGGGCGCCTGCCGAGCCTTGGTGGTTCCCATGGGCGAGCGGAGTCTATCACGCAGCCGGAAGCCTCAAAACGTGAAGCGGCGGTCGGCGGGGCCACCCCCGAAATCGAGCACCATCTCGCCCGGCGAGACCCGGATGGCGCGCAGCTCGAAGCACTTGCGGAAAATGGCGATCTGCACGCACGCGCGCGGGGCGAAGTCGGCCTGCGGGAAGGCGAGCAGGAATCCGTCCGGCGCGACCTCCACGGTGCCGCGGAGGAGGTCGGGGATCTCGATCTCCGCGCGGCCCGCCGGCGCGACGATCTCCTCCCCAGCGTTGCGGAACCGGCCCTCCTGAATCGCCAAGTCCCCGCGAGCCCGCGCCTTCTCCATCAGCTCCGCTTCGGCGCCGAAGAGGGCGGCGAGGTCCGCCATCGGGATCGCGCCGGCGCCCGCCCGGAGCCGGGCCAGGAACGACTCGACCGGCGCCCGGAGCCGGGGTTCGTGGGCGCTCTTCACGTTGCGTCGCTGTCCGTCTCGTCGCCGGCCTTCTCGCCGAGCCTGCGCAAGACGATCTGCTCGCGCATCGCCGCCACGCGCGGGCGAGCGGGTGTCCCGAAGAGATCTTGGTCAGGTTCGACCACGCCGAACACGCCGGATTGCGCCCCGATGCGCACCCGGTCCCCGATCACGGTATGGTCGCCGATGCCGACCTGGCCGCCCACCTGACAGTCGTTCCCGATGCGGACGCTGCCGGCCACTCCGGTCTGGCCGCAGAGGAGGGTGCGCTCCCCGATCACGCAGTTGTGGCCGACCTGCACGAGGTTGTCGAGCTTCACGTGGCGCGAGAGCCGCGTCACGCCGTACCGTGCGCGATCCACCGCGCTCCCGGCGCCGATGTGCACATCGTCCTCGAGGAGGACGCGGCCCACATGAAGGATGTGCACCGGCCCCTCGGGGCCGGGCACGTACCCGAAGCCGGGACGACCCAGGACCGCGTGGGCCCCGATCTTCACACGGTTCCTGAGGGTCACCCCCTCGCAGAGCACCGCCCCCGGCGCCAGGTCGCACTCCTCTCCGATGACAACCCCATGCTCGATGTGCACATGGGACGCGAGCACCGTCGCGCGCCCGATGCGCACCCCCGCGGAGACCACGCAGAACGGCCCGATGGAGACGTCGGCCGCGAGGAGGGCGGCGGGATCGACGAGGGCCGTGGGGTGGATGCCGGGGGCGGGGCGTCGGCGGCCCAGACCCAGGATCTCGATGATGCGATTGAGGGCGACGAGGGGGTAGGGGACGCGGATATGGGGCCGCCGAAACCCGGCGTCCAGGCGCGCTTCCACGATGAAGGCGCTCGCCTTCGAATCCCGCGCGAGCGCGAGGTACTTGTCCGAATCAACCGGCGCGAGGTCGCCGGAACCCGCCTCCGCGAGGGAGGAGACCCCGGTGATCTCCGTCCCCGGGGGGCCGAGGAGCTTGCCGCCTACGGCTGCGCAGAGGTCGCCCAGCTTCGCCATGACTGTACGTTACCAAGGGCCCCCACCGTTCCCGCTATCATGGCGCCGTGCGCTGGACGCTCGCGCTCCTGCTCTTCGCAGCCTGCGCGGCGCCGCGGAGAAACGACCCCGAGATGGAGGGATGGCGGCTCGTCGTGCTCGGCATCGCCCAGGATGGCGGGATGCCGCATCTCGGCTGCACCAAGCCCCCGTGCAGCGACGCGCGGGCGGGCCGGAGCCGCGACGAGAAGGTCTCCTGCATCGGCGTGGTCCACCGTGGGCTGGGTCTGGCCTACCTCTTCGACGCCAGCCCCGACCTGCCGGCTCAGGTTCACGCCCTCACCGGCGGGAGGGCCCCCGATGGCATCTTCCTCACCCACGGCCACATCGGCCACTACACCGGCCTCATGTATCTCGGCAAGGAGACGATGGCCGCGCGAGGCGTACCGGTCCACGCCACGGAGAGCATGGAGGGGTTCCTCGCGAGCAACGGCCCCTGGAGCCTGCTCGCGCGGGACGGACACATCTCGCCGCGGCGCCTGCTGCCCGACCGGATGGTGGAACTCCCCGGGGGGCTGCGCGTGACGCCGCTCCTGGTGCCGCACCGCGCGGAGTTCACCGACACGGTCGGCTTCCTGATCGAGGGTCCGCGCAGGAAGGCCCTCTTCCTGCCCGACATCGACACGTGGGAGCTGTGGGATCGTTCCCTCGCCGAGATTGCGGACCAGGTCGACCTCCTCTACGTGGACGGCACCTTCGCCTCCCTCGAGGAGCTCCCCCACCGCGACATCACCAAGGTGCGCCACCCGCTCATGAGCGAGACGCGGCGGATCGTTCAGGGGAGGCGCGCGCGGCTGCGGTTCCTCCACCTCAACCACACCAACCCCTGCCTGATCACCGGCGGCGACGACGTCGCGCGGGAGGGCGAGGAAGAGGATCTCTGACGCCGGGCAAGCGGGGCAGGAGAGGAGCGAGGCAGGAGATCGGCGGGACCTCCCGCCGAGCGGCGATGACGCGAGGAGGGCGGGCGCGCCCCGGCCCTACTTGTTCTCGCGCGCCTTCCGGTTCTGTTCGGCGATCTTTTCGAGCTTCTCGCGCTCTTCGGCGATCTGCTTCTTCCTGGCGGGCAATTCGGCGTTGGCCTTCGCCTCCGCCGCGACGGGGTCCTTGCCCTCCATGACCGCTACTTTGGCGGCGATCTCGCCGTAGTGCTCCAGCACCCAGTCTTCGAAGTCCAGCCCGCTGTCGAAGGCGATTCCGGTCAGCGCCTTCACGGTGCGCCGCAACTGGGCACGCAGATTCACCTCGCGCCGCGCGCCGGCCTTGCCCGTCGCAGCCGCCTTGGCCTTCGAGCCGCCCTCCCCGTATTTCGCCGTCCAAGCCGCCTCGGCGGCCTCCTGGTCCTCGGTGCCGGCGGCGCCGGTGTCGACCGTGACCTCGCCGGTCTCCCAGGAGTAGCCCTTGGCGATCTGCTTCTTGTAGAGGCTCAGGAGGGTCTCCCAGGCGCGCCAGTCCTTGTTGGCCGCGACGAGGTCGAGACCGCGAACGGCCACCGCCGCGCGGAGGTCCACGAGGCACTTGTCGAGATCGGGCCAGTATCCGAGGTAGTTCAGGTCGCCCATGGCGTCGATGACGGAGGCGAGCACGATCTCGTTGCGAAACTCCGCCTTGAACGCCTTCATGAGGATCTCGCCCGCCTTCGGGACGTTGTGCTTCTGGCCACCCATGGCCAGGGCTGCGACGTTGCGGATCTGCTCGTCGCGGCTCCGGAGGAGGGAGGCGAGCTTGGCCATCACCCGGTCGTGCGGCACCGCATGCAGATTGAAGATCGCGGCCTGCCGCTCCTCGACCTCCTTCGAGCCCTTGTAGGCGGCTTCGAAATCGGCGAGCGCCTTGGTCGCCTGGTCCTCCGAGGTCGCCTCGACCGGCTTGGGGGTCTCGGTCGCGTAGAGAAGCCCGCCAAGGGCAAGGATTGCAACGAGGGTCCGCATGAAGCTACCTCCAGTACCGGAATTGTACCCTCCCGGCGGCCCCGGGGAAGCCCTGGGAGCCCATCCGAAAACCCGGCGTCAACACCGAGGCCGAGCGAGCGGGCCGAGCGCGAGCCGCGACGACGAAGCCCTATTGGCGAATCCCGGCGATGGAGGAGCGGCGAAGCCAGCGGCCCGCGCAGCCGGGCGAAGCCAGATGGAGTATTCAGACAGACCCTAGTGCTTCTTGGCCTTGGGGGCCTCCTCGAAGGCCTTCTTCTTGGCCGGCCAGAACTCCAGGTCCTGGGGTTCGGCCTCATCCCCCTGCTCCTGGGCGTGGACATAGAGCCCCCCCGAGTCCTTGGCGGCGTTCTTCAGCAGTTCGTAGGCGTGGTTGTGCAGGCCGACGGTGTGCACGCGGATCCGGGGCAGGAAGGTCGCCTTCCAGATCTCGTCGCGGAGCCGGTCGGCGCGGTTCTTCATTTCGCCGTCGGTGGGCAGGCCGTCGGTCACGAACAGGATCGTGTCGCAGCCGGAGCTGAAGTTCTTGTCGGCGTTGCCGTTGCCCAGGAACCCCCACGCGGCCTTGAAGGCATCGTACATGTCGGTGGTGGCCGTGCGCTTCACCTCGTCGTCCAGGAACCGGAGGATCCGGTCCCGCGTTCCGGAGCTGTTCTTGAGATACCGCACCCGGTCCTCGGGATAGGGTTGGATCTCCTTGTTGAAGAAGACGAAGGCGACCTCCGTCGACTCGGGGAGGAGTTCGAGGCAGCGGCGGATGTGGTTGCGCGCGAGGAGCCACCGCGTTTTCACCGCGAAGAATCCCGGGATCTGCTCCGGCTCCTTCTTCTGCTGCTCCACGTAGGGGTCGACCGCCCAGCCGTTGTTCATGTCGCCGGAGGTGTCGATGACGAAGCAGATACGGTCGGCGAAGACCGGGATGGCGAAGAACCAGGCCGGCTTGGCGGGGGTTCCCTTGATGGAGGGGAACGCCCCCCACGGATTGGGCTGGCCGGCGGGCACCTCGGCGACGCGCTGGGCATGCCACTCCTTCCAGGCGGCGGGGTCGTAGGGGAGCGTCGTGTCGCGCACGAGGGAGGTGAGCGCACACCAGGCCTCGTAGCGCACGCGGTTGCTGGTCTCGGCGCAGAAGAGCTGGAAGATCTCGGGGAGCGCCTCCTCGGCCCGCATCGCCAGGAGCGCCTGGAGCGCCGCCACCCGCACCTGCATCGTGCGGTGCTTGAGCAGCGCGACGACCAGGGGCCTGAGCTCGGGCATCTTGCGGATGCCCGCGGCATCGCACGCCCCGATGAGGATCCGCGCGTCGGACTGCTTGAGCGCCTGTTCGATGCGCGTGAGCGACTCCTCGCCGCTGAGCCGGCCCAACACCGGCAGGAAGTGCGCCTTCATCTCGCGGTCCTTCAGCTTGCGGTCGTAGCTCTGGAGGATCTCCGCGACCGCGGCGAGATTCTTGTAGCCTCCCAGAATGCGCAGCGCCTCGCGCACGACGTCGGCGGCGCTCTCCTTCGACAGCACGTCGGAGACGAGCCAGGAGACCGCCTCGGCGTGGTCGAATTTGCGAAACTCCTTGATGAGGACCGTGCGGCTCTCCGAGTGGGTCTCGGCGGCCCAACGTCCCTTCAGGTCGCCCAGAAAGGCGCGAAATTGGTCCGTGAGGGGATCCTCCGCGCGCGCCGTGAGCGCCGTGGCCAGCAGGAAAAGGGCGGTGCAGCGCATGACCGGATTGTAAGACAGCGCGCGCTATAGTGTGCCCTCCGTGAAACGCACCGCCTGGCTCCTTCTGCTGGCCGCCGCGGGGCACGCCGCCGACGCGGAGTCGGCGCGCGTCGCGCTGAAACTGCGCCCGAGCGTGGAGGTGGCGCCCCTCGCCCCCGCCCCCCTCCTGCGCCTCGCCCTCGTGGAGGAGAGGCCGGCAGGCGCGACCTTTCCCGCCGCGCTCTCCCCGCGCGCACGCTTCGCCTCCTGCACGATCTTCGGACGCAAGGCCCTCCTCGCCTTCGACGCGCCGGAGGGAACGGATGCCCTCGGCCTGCTCCAGATGTCGGACGGGAAAGCCCCCGCGCGGGGACGGGCGCGCTCCACCGCCGACGGATTCGCGGTCCGCTTCGACGCCGTGCCCTGCGCCGGCGGCCTCGTGAACGTGCATCTCGCCTACCGGGGCCGCGACCTGACCGAGGCGACCCTCGCCCCGGCGGAGCACCGCCGCGGGCGCGCCTTCCTGGGGGGCGCGCTCCGGGAGCTGCTCCTGGTGGACGGGGACGCCGACGGGCGCTACGACGGCGCCGCGGACCGCTGGGTGGCGCTGCGGGCCGACCGCGCCGCCTCGCTCCCACCCCTCGCGCTCCCGGGGATGATGCTCCTCGCCGAGCCGCAGGCGCCGTTCGAGGAGGATGGGCGCGCCTTCGAGGTGGCCGAGGTCGCTGCGGACGGCTCCTCCTGCCTCCTCCGCCTCGACGCACCGCGCGTTCCCGCGGCTCGCGTGATCGAGCGCCGCTACCGCGAGATCCGCGCGGAGCATTTCGAGCGGTTCCGCCGCGAGGAGGCGGCGCTGGCCGCGGAGCGTGGGCTCGACCTCGCCCGCCCGCGGGTCGCCTCGCCCGCCGCATGGCCCCTCCGGACGCTCGCGGAGGCGAAGGAGGAGGCGCGGCGCGCGCGCAAGCCGCTCCTGATCCACTTCTTCACCGAAGCCAACGCCTACTGCTGGCTCGCGGAGTACTGCACCTACCCGGATCGAGAGGTGGACGCGCTCCTGCGCGGCTGCGTGCTCGCCTCAATCGATTCGGACAAGGACCCTGAAAAGAGCTACCAGGAACTCGGTCTCAAGGCGCTCCCGGCGGTCGTGCCCTTCACCGCGGCGGGCGAGCGGATCACCTTCGATCTCGGCGTGCGCGGCGCCGGCGGTTCCCTCTCCGAGCTGAAGGGCGAGCAGGCGATCACGGGCTGGCATCGGCCGCAGGAATTCGCGCTCAACCTGCGCCGCGCCCTGGGGAGGTAGACTGCGACCATGCTCTGAGCGTTTCGCAGCGGCAGGAGGCTTGCGGTCGCCGGCCTCGTCTTCGGTCTCGGTGTCCTCGCGCGCTTCCTGTTCCACGCCGACTGGGCGATTCCCGCGGGGCTTCTTGCGGGCATGTTCCTCGCGCTCTTCGTGCCCGTGCCGGGCGCGACGTGCGGGAAGGGGGGCGGGGGCGGCGTCCTGCCGGAATCGACCGGCGAGGCGCTCCCGCGTGCGGGGAACGCGGCAACCCCGGCGGGCCGCTTGGACGCGGTCCCGGCGAGCCGCGAGGTCGCGAGGGGATAGCGGCGCGCGCCTCCCCTCCCGCGCTCACGCCATGTGCCGGATGATGTCGTCGGCGAATTCGCTGCACTTGCGCAGCGTGGCGCCCTTCATCTGTCGGTGGAAGTCGTAGGTGACCGTTCGGGCGCCGATGGCGCCGTCCATCCCCTTGAGGACGAGGTCGGCCGCCTCCTTCCAGCCCATGTAGCGCAGCATCATCTCCCCCGAGAGGATCACGGAGCCGGGGTTCACCTTGTCCTGGTCGGCGTACTTCGGAGCGGTGCCGTGGGTGGCCTCGAAGATGGCGTGGCCGGTGTCGTAGTTGACGTTGCCGCCCGGCGCGATGCCGATGCCGCCGACCTGCGCGGCGAGCGCGTCGGAGAGGTAATCGCCGTTCAGGTTCATTGTGGCGATCACGTCGAAGCTCTCGGCGCGGGTCAGGACCTGCTGGAGGGTGATGTCGGCGATGGAGTCG
The DNA here is from genome assembly GCA_052388375.1 of Planctomycetaceae bacterium. Lineage (GTDB taxonomy): Bacteria > Planctomycetota > PLA2 > PLA2 > PLA2 > JBQTIG01. The sequence goes on from JBQTIG010000138.1 coordinate 41,396, forward strand.
CGGACGAGCAGCATGGAGCGCCACTTGCCGGCGCCGTGGGTCGGCCAGAGCTTCAGGGCCTGCTCCACTTCGGCGAGCACCTCCGCCTGCTTGTCGGGCGCCATCCACGCGTACCCGGGATCGAGCTTGCGCGCGTTCTCCTCGGTGGAGAGCGAGGGATCGCGCTCCTTGTTGTCGAGGATCCAGGACTCCCGCTCGGTGACGCACCTGCCCCGGAACTCCTTCACGGCGAGTGCGTAGCCCCAGTCGCGGAACGCCCCCTCCGTGAACTTCATGATGTTGCCCTTGTGGACCAAGGTGACGCTCTTGCGCTCGTTCTCGAGGGCGTAGCGGAGGGCGGCGCGCACGAGGCGCTCCGTGCCCTCGCTCGAGATGGGCTTGATGCCGATGCCCGAGGTCTCGGGGAACCGGATGCTCTTGACGCCCATCTCCTCCCGGAGAAACGAGATGACGCGGCGCGCGGCGGCCGTGCCGGCGGCCCACTCGATCCCGGCGTAGATGTCCTCCGTGTTCTCGCGGAAGATGATGATGTCCACTTTCGAGGGTTCGAGGACCGGGCTCGGCACGCCCGTGAACCAGCGGACGGGGCGCAGGCAGACGTAGAGATCGAGGAGCTGGCGCAGGGCGACGTTGAGCGAGCGGATGCCGCCGCCGACCGGCGTCGTCAGGGGCCCCTTGATGCCCACGAGCAGTTCCCGGAACGCATCGATGGTCGCCTGGGGCAGCCACTCGCGGGTCAACTTGTAGGACTTCTCCCCCGCGAGCACCTCGTGCCAGGCGATGGACCGCTTGCCCGCGTAGGCACGCCGGACGGCCGCGTCGAAGACACGCACGGAGGCGCGCCAGATATCGCGACCGGTCCCGTCGCCCTCGATGAAGGGGATCAGCGGCCGATCGGGTACCTGCAGGATCCCGCCCCGCATGGTGATGCGAGTGCCGGGGGCGGAAGGCGAGGCCTGGCTCATGGCCCTACTCTACCGGGGCGCTCCAGAGGTCTATTCCGTATCGAGGAGCTGACTCAGGCCCACGGAGTCGAACATGCGGCGGACGTTGGGGCGCAGACCCTTCACGGTGAGCCTTCTCCCCTTGTCCCGCAGGATCTGGTGCGCCTGGATGAGCATGCCGAGGCCGCGGCTCGTCATGAAGGGCACGCCGTCGAGCACCACGACCACGTCCCCCTCGCCCCCCTCCACGGCGCTGCGGAATTCGGCCTCGATCCGGTTGCAGGCGTCCACGTCCAGATCCCCTTCCAGCTGGATCCAGCGCTGGCCCTCCAAGTCATCCCAGGTGATCTGCTCCACGCTTCAAGACAGTAAGGCAAGATGAACTACCCTGCCACGGGAATCATGCGGGTCAGGAAGGCGGCGCCTGCCCCCCCGGCGGCGTCCTGGGTGACGCACCCGTCGATGCAATCCATTGCCCAAAAATGACTTACGCCCGCTCCTGACTTGCCAGGCGAAGCAGTAGGTAGTATAGTGCGAACGAGTTCACTCCAGGAGAGACCACGATGAGATATTTCGCCCAGACCGTTGCATGGCCCGAGGAGAGGGGATTCGCCATCGATGCCGCCGTAAGCGACCGCATCGGGTTCCTGCGCAGGACCTACAGCCACCTGCTCATCGAACTCTGCGCGGTGGCCGCGGTCACCTCCTTCGCCCTGAAAATCCCCTTCCTGGTGCACAACACCATGCCGGTCCTCATCGTCGGGCTCCTCGGCATCTTCTTCCTCGTGCCCAAGCTGCTCATGCGGGGCGCCTCGCGCCAGCAGCAGTACACCGCTGCGGCCCTGCTGGTCCTCTTCTACGGGATCGCCTTGGCGCCCGTAGCCTGGATCGTGCGCGAGGCGACCGGGTCCTTCGCGATCCTCGGGCAGGCGTTCATCATCACGGCTTGCATCTTCGCCGGCCTGACCGCCTACGTCTTCACCACGCGAAAGGATTTCTCCGCGTGGGGAGGCTTCCTCCACATGGCGCTCTGGGGCGCGATCGCCATCGGGATCATCGGCATGTTCTTCGGCGGGTTCGCCGGGAGCAACCTCTACTCGATCCTCATCGTGGTGCTCTTCAGCGGCTTCGTCCTCTACGACACCTCGCAGATCCTGCACCGCCACCACGTCGACGAGCATGTGGCGGCCTCGATCGCGCTCATGATCGACTTCGTGATCCTCTTCAAGCACATCGCGCTCATCCTCCTGCGCAGTCGCGACTGAAGCCGAGCCGCCGCCGCTCTCGACCGGGGGCACGTCTCGGCTAGCCCGGTCCGTTTCCCGCGTGGGTCGGCGCAGCGCCGGATCGCCCCGTAGGGCGCTACACCTTGCGGGCGATCGTCTTGGCTTGGAGGAAGAGCATCAGGTAGTCGGAGCCCCCGGCCTTGGAGTCGGTCCCCGACATGTTGAAGCCGCCGAAGGGGTGCCCCCCCACCAGCGCGCCGGTGCACTTGCGATTCAGGTAGAGGTTGCCGACGTGGAACTCCCGCTCCGCCTTGCGGAGGTTCTCCTCGCTGCGGGAGTAGACCGCGCCGGTGAGGCCGAACTCCGTGTCGTTCGCGAACTCGATCGCTTCGTCGAAGTCCTTCGCCTTCGTGACGGCCAGGACCGGTCCGAAGATCTCTTCCTGGCTCAGGCGCGAGACGGGGGGCACGTCCGCGAAGACGGTCGGCTCGATGAAGTGGCCACCGCCCGGCTTGGGACCCGAGCCGCCGGCCACGAGACGCGCCTCCGACTTGCCCACCTCGATGTACTCCATGATCTTGCGCACCGCGCCCTCGTCGATGACCGGTCCGACGTTGGTGTCGTAATCGATGGCGGGGCCCACCTTGAGCCGCTTGGTCCGCTCCACGATCTTGCCCAGGAGGGCGTCGTAGATGTCGGCGTGCAGGATGGCGCGGGAGCAGGCGGAGCACTTCTGCCCCTGGTAGCCGAAGGCCGCGGCGACGATCCCCTGGGCCGCGCCGTCGAGATCGGTCCCCTTGTCCACCACGATGGCGTCCTTGCCTCCCATCTCGGCGACGACGCGCTTGATCCAGAGCTGGCCGGGCTGGGTCTTGGCCGCGAGCTCGTTGATCCGGAGCCCGACCTCCTTCGAGCCGGTGAACGAAACGAATCGCGTGAGCGGGTGGAGCACGAGCGCGTTGCCCATGGTCGAGCCGGGGCCCGTGATGAAGTTGAGCACGCCCGGCGGCAGCCCGGCCTCGTGGAACGCCTCGACGTACTTCCAGGCGATGGTCGGGGTGACGCTCGCGGGCTTGAGCACGACGGTGTTGCCTGCGGCGATCGCGGCGCTGCTCATGCCGACCGCGATGGCCAGCGGGAAATTCCAGGGCGGGATGACGGCGCCCACGCCCAGGGGGATGTACTCGACCCGGTTCTTCTCGCCGGGCACCGGAGTGACGCGACCGGCGGTCTCGTACCGGATCGCCTCGCGGGCGTAGAACTCCAGGAAATCGATCGCTTCGGCCACGTCCCCGTCCGCCTCGGCCCAGTTCTTCCCCGCTTCGAAGCACATCCAGGCGGCGAACTCCAGCTTGCGCGTCCGCAGGAGGTCGGCGGTCCTCAGGAGCAGGGCGGCGCGCTCCGCCGCGGGGACGTGCTTCCAGGATCGAAACGCGTGGGCCGCCGCCTCGATCGCCCGGTCGGCCTGCTCGACGCCGCCTTGGGGGAAGTGGCCGATCACCTCCTTGGGGTCGGAGGGGTTGCGCGAGGCGAACGTGTTCGCCCGCGTGACCTGCTCCCCCCCGATGAGCATCGGGTAGGACTGCCCCAGGTTCTCGGCGACCTGGGCGATCGCCTGCGCCATCGCGCGGCGATTCTCGTCCCTGGAGAAGTCGAGGAAGGGTTCGTTCCGGAATTCGCGGATGGGTGCGCTCATGGCTCCTGCAACCTACCACGGCGCCCGAGACGCTTTCGGGGGAGGGGGCGGGGAGGGCGGGTCAACGCTGGGTGGAGGCGGCCCGGCGGCGGAACGCCGCGTCGAGGGTCACGCCGTGCGCGGTCAGCTCGGCCTCGTGGTCGAGCATCCAGCGGTCGAAGGCGCCGCAGCTCTCGATGGGGCGGCCCACGATCGCCGAGGCGGCTTCGCGGATCGCCTGGCCCGCGCGCGGCACGTACTCGGGACGCGACCACCAGAGCCGGTCCTTGTGCACGTCCCATTTGAGCCGCATCGTCTCGTAGGCCTCGCGGCCGATCACGTCGGCCCCCCCCACCTCGCGACCGTAGCTCTGGAGGCGCAGCAGATCGGCCAGGTCGGCGAGCGCCTCCCAGGATCGCAGCCTGCCCAGGCAGGTCGCGGCGGCCGCCACCACCTCCGGATCGTGATGCTCGCGGAACGCACGGCGCACCGCCGCGCGGAGCTCGTCCCCCCCGGCCCCCCCCGCCGCCTCCAGCACCGCGCGCATGTGCCCGCGCTCCGCCACGATCTCCTCCGGGAGCGCGCGCCGCTTCGGATCGTAGGGGTCGCTCCAATCCGCGCCCGCGGCCATCTCGTCGTCGGGCGGGATCGCCCGGCCGAACTTGCGGCAGACCGCTTCGAACTCCTCCCGTTCGCGCCGTGCGCGCGCATCGAGATGCTTGCCGAGGTAATCCGCGAGAAGCGCGCGCGCCTGTTCCCGAAGCGCCGGGAGCGCGGCGCAGGCGGCGGCCGCCTTGGCCACGGCGCCGCGCACCGCGGGCTCCTTGTCGGCGAGCCAGCCCTTGCACTCTCGCAGGAGAGCCGCGGAGGGCATGGGCTCGAGGGAGCGCAACGCCTCGATGCGTCCGGGAGCATCGAGGGACCTCCAGCGCTGCTTGAGCTCCTTGGCGGCATCCGAGGCGGGATCGCCGGACGCTGCCGCGGCCAGCAGGAGCCGGAGGGGGAGGGCGCGGGAGGGGGAGGTCACCCGCCCGAGGTCCCCGCGCCGAAGAGAGTCTCCGCGTCCAGAAGGGCGAAAGGCTGCCGCGCCGCGGGGAGCGCGCCGCCCACCGAGAGGTGGATCGCGCGGCGGGCGGGGAGGAAGATCATCGACTGGACGTTGAGGAACCAGGGGGAAGCGACCTCCGCGAGCGCCCCCTTCACCCCCTCCAGGTCGATGGACCCGCGCCGCGCCTGGATGAAGGCGGCGAGGGTTTCGTAGCGGCGCGTGCCGATGTTCCAGCCGACGCCTTCCAACTCGCGAGAGCGGAAGTAGTTCGTGCTGCAGACGGCGCCCCCCTCGGCGGGCCGCGTGAAGGCGCGTTCGGTGTCGAACTCCACCACCAGGGACGTGCCGCCGGCGTCCATCACCGTGAAGTTGTTGGGGAGCGTGCGCGGAGCGTCGCGGATCACGTCGAAGACCTCCTGGGCGACGGAAGCGCGCTCGAGAGCGTCGCGGTAGAGGAGGAGATAGGGGAGGCCCGGCTTGAGGAGGCCGCGGCGGCGGTGGATCATCATGGTGGCGCCGGCGACCCCCCGCTCGTTCATCCCGGAGAGGACGCCGAGGAGGCCTGGCCAGGTGACCGAAGCCACCGCTTGGCCATCGTCGGGATCGAAGATCACGACGACGGTCGTCTTGTGGAGGATGCCGCGCCCCGGGAAGTCGAGGTTGCGGCCGAGAATCGCCTCGCCGCCGGCGGTGGCCTCCCCCGACGCCGCCACGGTGGAGCAGAGGACCGACTGGAACCGGTCGATTCCCGCATTCATGGAGACGACCTCTTCGTAGCTCAGGCCGCACCCCTCCGCGAGACCGCGCAGCTCCTCGCGGAACTTCTCGGGGAGAAAGGGCTCGACCGCCTTCGCCCACGCGGCCATCTCCCCCTCGCCCACGACGGCGGTGGGCAGGGCGTGGAAGTACTCCCGCCTCAGGTAGCGGATCTGCTCCCGGAAGATGGCGCCGTACTGGCGCCCCATCTCGCGGCGCGTTCCCTGCAGGCGCACCACGGGGATCCCCCGCACGAAGCGGAGGCGGTCGCGCTCGCCGGAGGGGACCTGCGCCGCGACGACGCGGGGAGGCTCGCGCCCGCCGGCGCCGTAGGTGTTCTCGACGAAGCGGGAGCCCGCCGCGAGGAGGAAGAGGACGAAGCCGACCCAGAGCGCCGCGCGTTTCACCGGCCCTTCAGCCTATCCGCGCGGCGCGAGGGGTCAACGGGCCGGGGGCGGCGCGGTCGTCACCTTGGGCGGATTCTTCTTCACCCACGCGAGACGCTTCTTGAGCTGGTCGCACTCCTGGGCGCGCCCGGGCTCTCCGCTCCAGAGCTCGACGAGCATGGCGAGGGCGCCGGTGTGGAGAGGATCGAGCTTCAGGATGGCCTGCAGCTCGTCGGCCGCCTCTCCCGTGCGCTCGAGCCGCTTCAGGCAGGCCGCCCGGCCCAGCCGCGGACCGGTGTCGCTGGGCATCACCTTGAGGATCGCGTCGTAGCGCGCCAGGGCGTCGGCGAAGCGATCCGTCTCCAGGTAGACGCGCGCCAGGGCGTCCTGCAACTCCAGGTTCCCCTTGGAGAGCTCCTCGCCCTGCTTGAGCGCGGCTTCCGCCTCGACGTAGCGCTTCCGCTCCGTCTCGACCACGCCCAGCCGCAGCCAGCCGTCCGCCGAGGGACGCGCCTTCACCGCGATCTCGAAGTGCCGGCAAGCGCCCTCGAGGTCTTTCGCCTTGAGGCAGAGCTGGCCCAGGCGCTCCTGCGCCAGGGAGTAAGTGGGATAGGCCTCGGTCACTTTCAGGAAGCTCGCCCGCGCGCCCTCGTCGCCCTTGCGCTCGAGGCAGAGGCCCAGGTAGTAGTGGGCGTCCTCCACCCGCGTGTCCTGCGCCAGGGCCGCGCGCATCGCGGCCTCCGCACCGACGAAGTCCCCCTTCTCGTACGCCTTGAGCCCCTGATTGAAGGAACCCCAGGCCCCTTCCGCGCCGTGTGCGGGCAACGCCGCCAGCGCCAGGATCCAGATCATGCTTCGCATCGTTTCCTCCCCGCGTTTCAGTTCTTGGGATGCACCGTGACGGCGTTGGCGTACCGGCGCCAGCCCCGGCCGTCCGCCGCCGGACGCGCCGAGACCAGCGTGATCACCATCGTCCCGTCCGCCTTCACGTCC
>JBQTIG010000139.1:0-5788 GCA_052388375.1 Planctomycetaceae bacterium
GGACCTGCGCGGCCGCTGCAGCCTCCACCTAGAGCGCATCGATTGCAGGGCCGCCTGACCTCCTCCCCGTTCAGAGCCATCCGGCCCAGCGCCCCAGGACTATCCGTCAATCATGGGACATTCCCCATCGATGCCGCACCCCGCCGCCTCAACGCGCGATGCTCCAACGACTTACAGCGCCTCAGGCGCTGAGGGTCAGGTCCAGTCCGAGACGACCCGTTCGAGAGCTTGGCGGAGGGACTCCAGGCCGGCGCCGGCGTCGAGGATGTGCAGGCCGGGGAGGGACGGGGCGGCGGGGCGGTCGGCGAGGGCGACGACGCGGCGCCCGGAGTCCTGCGCGAGGAAGCGCTTCGCGGCCTCCAGCGTTGCGGCGTCGTGGCGGGTCACCCAGAGGGCGCCCTGACCCGGCTCCCCGGGCCGCCCCGCCTCCACGCGGATCCCCGCCGAATCGAGGAGCAGCGCGACCAGCGCGGAGATGCGGGCGTCCTCGAGGGAGAGCGTGGCGAGCCGCTCCGGAGCGGGCGCCGCCTCATCCGCCACGGGCAGCGTCAGGGTGACCGTCGTTCCTGCGCCGAGCTGCGAGCGGATCTCCACAGAGCCCCCCGCCGCCTTCGCGACGCCGCGCACCAGGGAGAGGCCGAGTCCCGTGGACAAGGACCGCTTCTTGGTCGTGAAGAAGGGCTCCAGCGCATGGCGCTTCACCTCGTCGCTCATGCCGACGCCGCTGTCCGTCACGCAGACGCGCACGAAGCGCCCGTCCGCAAGCGCCTCCGCGTGCGCGCGGATGACCCCGCCCCCGGGGAGCGCGTCCCCCGCGTTCACGACGAGGTTCAGCACCGCCTGCGTCAGACTGTGCGACGGCACCGCGACCGCCGGCAAGGCCGAAGCGAACTTGCCCTGAAGGTCGACGCCGGCCGGGAGCGCCTTCTCGAGCATCGGGCGGACCTGCGCCCACCACGCGGCGAGGGGGGTGGACGCCGCCGACGCGCTCGGGTCGTCGGGATCGAGCGCGAAGAGCCGCAGACCCCCGCTCAATTCGCGCAGGAAGTTGACCGACTGGCGGACGCCCTTCAGGTCCTCGCGCGCGGCCGGCGGCAGATCGGCCGCCTCGAGGGAGTCGAGGCGGCAGAGGAGCGGCAAGAGAAGGTTACCCATGTCGTGGCCGAGCCCCGCGGCCAGGGTGCCGATGCTGGCGAGGCGGTCCTGGGAACGCAGCCTCTCGTGCGTGGCCTCCAGCGCCGCGGTCCGCTCCGCCACGAGCGCCTCCAACTCCTGGCGCGTGGCCGCCGCCGCCGCTCCCGCGCGCCGGCGCTCGGTCACGTCGCGAAACGTGAAGGCCCAATGGCCCTCGCCCAGCGGCACCGCATCGAGCTCCAGGTCGTAGTCCGGCGCGCCGCTCCTCCGGCCGGAGAGCGCCACCGTCGCGGCCCGCCCCGCCCGGAGCGCCTTCTCCAGGCGCTCCGCCGCGCGCGCGTCCTCGCCGGCGCCAAAGAGGAGGGAGATCGTCTTGCCCTGCAGCTCGCCGAGTCGAAAGCCGGTGAGGCGCAGGAGCGCTTTGTTCACGAAGAGGATCTGGGGAGGGGGGGCGGGGGCCGCGGCGACGAGGATGGCGTCGCTCGAGCGGCGCAGACTGGAGGCGAGCAGAGAATCGAGGCCGGTCAACGGCGCCATCTTACGACTCGAGGAACCGCCGCGCCGTGCGCTCGAGGAGCGCCTCGTGGCGGAGGTTGCGCTGCAGCTGGACCGCGAACCGGAAGAAGGGGAAGAGCATGCGGTGCGTGGCGCGCTTCACCAGGAGCCGGTCCCCGAGGACCAGGGCGTCGAGCTTCGTGCCGAGAAAGCACTCCAGCGCGTCCTGCGGCGTCTCCACGATCGGCTCGCCGCGGATGTTGAAGGAGGTGTTGAGGAGGACCGGCACTCCCGTGAGCCGGCCGAACGCCTCGAGCAGCGCGTGAAAGAGGGGGTCGTCTTCCTGGCGCACGGTCTGCACGCGGGCGGTGCCGTCGATATGCACGATGGCGGGGATCACGGCCCGTTTCTCGGGACGGACGCGCTTGACGAGGAGCATGTAGGGGGACTCCTGCTCCCCCTCGAAGTACTCCGCCGCGCGTTCGAGGGGCACCGAGGGGGCGAAGGGGCGGAACGCCTGGCGATGCTTCACCCGCGCGTTGAGCCGGTCCTTCATGCTCGCCTGGCGCGGATCCGCCAGGATGCTGCGGTGACCGAGCGCCCGGGGGCCGAACTCCGAGCCGCCCTGGAACCACCCCAGCGACCGCCCTTGGGCCAGGAGCGCGGCCGCGGCCTCCGCGACCTCGCGCGGGCGGCGCATCGAACAGGCGACGCGAACGCCGGGGCCCTTCACCGCCGCCTCGACCTCCGCGTCGGAATAGGAGCGGCCGAAGAAGGAGTGGCGCTGCGCGAAGGCGCGGGGGCGTCGCTTGAGCGCGAGATGGCCGTAGAGGGCGCAGCCGAGCGCGATCCCGTCGTCCCCGGCGGCCGGCTGGATCCAGACGCGCCGGAACCGAGCCGCCTCCACCAGCTTGCCGTTCGCGACGCAGTTGAGCGCGACGCCACCCGCCAGCACGAGGTTCTCGGCGCCGGTCGTCTCCTGGAGCCAGCGCGCGCGCTCCAGCACCACCCGCTCGGTGTCCTCCTGCACGCGCCATGCGGCGTCCTCCCACTCCTTGCGCTCCTCGCTCTTCTCCCAGGCCGCGTCGCTCCCTCCCAGGAACGGGCGGCGCAACGCCGCGGGCCAGGGGCGCACCTGCAGCGTCCCCTCCTCCAGGGCGCAGAAGGGTTCCAGCCCCGGCCGACCGAAGGGCGCGAGCCCCATCACCTCGCCGCACTTGTTCCAGTGGCCGAAGACATAGGTCGAGACGCGGCTGTAGACCGCCCCGAGGCCGGGCAGCACCAGGAAGTCGTCGTTGATGATCCCCTTGGCGGGGCCCATCCAGACCTTGCGCAGCGGCTCGATTTCGCCGCCGCGGAAGCGGTAATAGGATTCCGACTCGCGGGCCAGCGGGTGGCCGGTGTCGCCCGCCGGAAGCGGCTCGGTCACGTCGCAGCGGTAGCTCCCCACGCCGTCGAGGATCATGACCACCCCCTCCTCGAAGGGGCAGGCGCCGAAGGCGCTGTAGGCGTGCGCGAGATGGTGGGAGCAGTTCGCGACATGCGGCGAGTCGTTCTCGAAGAGGGGATGGGCGTGCGCCTTCATCCGCTCCCGCGCGGTGAGCTGGTAGGGCATGTGCGTCCCCGCGAGGCGCCGCTCCAGCTCCCCCACGGGCAGGAGGTAGCTGTTGCGGACCACGAGGTCGACGCGCTCCAGCGCGATTCCGGCGGCGGCGAGGCAGTACTCCACAGCCTCCTCGAAGAAGCCGGAGTCGTTCTTGATGCGCGTGAGGCGCTCCTTGGCGATCGCCGCCACGACCGCGCCGTCGCGCAGCAGGCAGGCGCTCGCATCGTGATCGTAGGCGTTGATCCCGAGGACGTAGAGCTCGCGGTCCGCCATCGAGCCGCCGGTTCTACCTCAAAGCGGCGCTCCGCAGTAGGATGGAACCGCGTGCGGTCCCCCGCCCCCCTCCTGATCCTCCTCGCGAGCGCCGCCGCGGCGGCCCCCGACGCGCTTTCGACCTACAAGGAGGAGGAAACCAAGGTCCGCCGCGCCGACGGCGCCTTTTGGCGCGAGTTCCAGCGGCGCTACTCGCAGGCGCTCCTCGCCTGGCGCGATCCCCTCGAGGCCGCCGACGCCAAGCCGGACGAGCATCGCGAGGCGGTCTACGACTATTCGGTCCTCCGCGGCCTCTACGAGGAGTACGTCGCCCTGGAGCGCCAGGGCGCGCAAGCCGCGGCTGCCCTCGCGGCGAGCGATCACCCCAAGGCGTTCGACAGGCTCCTCGACGACCTCCTCGATGCCGCCAAGGCGATCGACGCCGTGGACAAGGAGCTCGCCGAGTCGCGCCCCAAGGCCAAGCGCTATCTCTTCGACCCACGGCCCGGCGTCCTGCGCCACGGGCTGGAGTTCCGGCTCTTGGGCCTCGTTCGCTCCCTGGCCTCCCTTCCCCGCTCGGGCCCGCTGCTCGCCGACCAGGGGTGGAAGCAGGCGCAATCCAAGGACGGCTCGCGGTCCGTCGTGCGACGCGTCGCCATCCTGGATGCGCTGGGCCTCGCCGGCGACGCCGCCGGCGCGCGGCCGCTGCTCGAAAGCGTCCTGCTGCGCGAGAAGGAGGCGAGCCTCCGTATCGCGGCGCTGGAGGCGCTCCTGCGGTACGGCCCCGAGAGCACCAAGCTCCTCGTTCCCCTGCTCGACGATGCGAACCCGGTCGTGCGGCGCGCGCTGGTGCAGGGGGTGCGGGGGGCGGAGAAACGCGATGCGGCGTTCCTCGCGCCCTTCGCCCGCGCCCTCGCCACGGCGGAGGGCGCGCTCCGCGGCGACCTGGTCGGCGCGCTGGAGTCGCTCACACGCCAGGAGTTCGGCTATGCGCCGGCGCGCTGGGCGGAGTGGGCGCGCGAGTACCAGGCCGAAATCGACGCGGGCAGGTTCCGCGCCGAAGCGGTGGAGGTGATCGAGACCAAGCGCGAGGCGATTCCCGATGCGGTCTCGTTCTACGGCATCGCGACCGCGAGCCGCAGGATCGTCTATCTCATCGACGGCTCCCTCAATCTGAGCGTGCCGTCCGACGTCGAGTTCCAGCGCACCAGGTACATCCTGCATTGGCCCGGTTCGGCGCGCGACTGGCACGCCGCCCATCCCCCCCACCGCGCCATCGTGGGGCGCCAGCTGGCGCGCTCCCTCGAAGCGTTCCCCGAACAGGGGCTCTTCGCCGTGGGCGTGTTGCACGCGGACTTCGACACGGAGTTCCTCGGAGCGCCGCAACCGGTTCCCCCGAGCGCGCGGATCCGCAGGGAGATCGAGGAGGCGATCGCCAAGTTGCCGGCGCGCGGCTGGTGCGCGCAGCTGGAGGGCCTCATGGCGGCGATGGCGCTCGGCGGCCGCGATCCTGCGACGGCGGACGGCTTCGCGGACACGGTCTTCCTGCTCGCCGACGGCTCTCCGGCGGGCGGACGCTACATGACGGCGGAGTCGGTCCTCGCGGCCTTCCGCAGACTCAACCGCTTTCGCCGCGTCACGGTCCACGCCATCCGCATCTGCAACGCCAAGGAGGAGGGCGAGACCCTCCTCAAGGGTCTCGCGGAGGCGTCCGGGGGATCCTACGTCTGGGCCAGCAGCCCGCCGGCCCCCGAGGGCTAGATCGCCTTCTTGAGGAAGGGGAGGTCCACGCCTTCCGCGACCGCGACCCAGTAGCGGTCGGCCCCGGCGCGGATCTCGGGCTCCACGAGACTGCCGCGGCAGGCCACCGTGAACCCGATCGAATCCACCTCGCAGAGCAGCGCGATGCGGTGGAGCGCGTTGAGTCCGTCCGGGTCCGTGTAGTCCACGGCGGAGAGGTCCAGGACGCACTGCCGGAGGCCGCGGGCGTGCCGCTCGTAGTACTCCTGCACGAGGTCGTTGGCGGCGTACTCGTTGAGCGGGCCCACGAGGGCGAGATAGAGGACCGAGCGCTGGGGCGTGACGTAGCTGGTGATCATGGCTGCTCTTCCGTCGAGATCGGTGGACGTTGCCTGGGAACCGGGGGGACGAGCGCAACGCCCGTGCCTAAGTGCCTATCCGAAAACCCGGCGTCAACACCGAGGCCGAGCGAGCGGGCCGAGCGCGAGCCGCGACGACGAAGCCGTATTGGCGAACTACGGCGATGGAGGAGAGGCGAAGCGATCGGCCCGCGCAGCCGGC
>JBQTIG010000140.1:0-16929 GCA_052388375.1 Planctomycetaceae bacterium
GGCCGGGGTGGGGGCCGGCGGGGGGTCGCCCGTCTCCCTTGTGTGCTAACCCGGGGCCGGTGGACGTGCCGCGGCGGGGGCCCCGGGCAGCCGTCCGCATGTAGCCGGGTTTTCGGATAGGCTCCTAACGTCTCCGCCCCGGAGGACCGCCGATGCCGCAGACGATGAGCGCCGCAGCCACCGACAGCGTCTTCCAGACGCAGCGCAAGGACGGCTGGTGGGCGGGGCCCCTGGTCACCGCGGGCCTCCTCCTGGCCTTCATCGTTTGGGCCACCTACCGCGCCTTCGAGAACGGGTTCTACAAGTGGGGCGAGTACCTCTCCCCCTTCTTCTCGCCGCTCATCGAGGGGTTCATCCTGCCCCCGGCGTTCCTGATCCTCTGGGCGCCCGCCGGGTTCCGCGTCACCTGCTATTACTACCGGAAGGCCTACTACCGCTCGCTCTTCCTCACGCCCCCCGCCTGCGCGGTGCGCGGCGCGCAGAAGTCCTACAAGGGGGAGACCTTCCTGCTCTTCTTCCAGAACCTGCACCGCTACCTCTTCTACGTCGCGTTCCTCTTCCTCGTCTTCCTCTGGCACGACGCCGTCGTCTCCTACCGTTTCGACGGGAAGTTCGGCGTGGGGGTCGGCTCCCTCGTGCTGACGCTCAACGCGGCCTTCCTGAGCCTCTACACGCTCTCCTGCCACTGCTGGCGCCACCTGGTGGGAGGCGGAATGAACTGCTTCGTGCTGCCGACCGGCAAGCCGAAGCTGCGCTACCGCGTCTGGCAGCGCGTCAGCTTCCTCAATGCGCGGCACATGCAGTTCGCCTGGGTGAGCCTCGTCTGGGTGGGCTTCTCCGACATCTACGTCCGGATGGTCGCCATGGGCTCGTGGCGCGATCTGAGGATCCTCTAGCCATGGCCGACGTCGAGACCAAGGAACACGACGTGATCGTCGTCGGCGCGGGCGGCGCCGGGCTGCGCGCGGCGATCGAAGCCTCCGCCCAGGGGCTCTCGGTCGGGCTCGTCTGCAAATCGCTGCTGGGGAAGGCGCACACGGTCATGGCGGAGGGCGGCATGGCCGCGGCCCTCGCCCACAACCGCCCCGAGGACAACTGGAAGGTGCACTTCCGCGACACCATGCGCGGGGGCAAGTTCCTGAACAACGCCCGCATGGCCTTGCTCCACGCCCAGGAGGCGCCGGACCGCGTGCGCGAGCTGGAGGAGTGGGGCGCCGTCTTCGACCGCACGAAGGATGGCCGCATCAACCAGCGCCCCTTCGGCGGCCACACCTACCAGCGGCTGGCGCACGTCGGGGATCGCACCGGGCTGGAGATGATCCGCACGCTCCAGGACCACGGGGTCCACCAGGGCATCGCGGTCTACATGGAGTGCACGGTCTGCCACCTGCTCAAGGAGGGCGAGCGGGTCGCGGGGGCGGTGGCCTATTGGCGTTCCACCGGGGAGTTCGTGCTGTTCCGCGCCAAGGCGGTGGTGCTGGCCACCGGCGGCACCGGCAAGGCGTGGAAGGTGACGTCGAACTCCTGGGAGTACACCGGCGACGGCCACGCGCTGGCCTACCTCGCCGGGGCCGACCTGATCGACATGGAGTTCCAGCAGTTCCACCCCACCGGGATGGTCTGGCCCCCCTCGGTCCGCGGCACCCTCGTCACCGAGGGCGTGCGCGGGGAGGGCGGCGTGCTGCGCAACAGCGCGGGCCGCCGCTTCATGTTCGACAACATCCCGCCGCTCTTCAAGGCCGACACCGCCGACACGGAAGAGGAGGCGAACCGCTGGGTGATGGAGGATCGCACGAAGAACCGCCGTCCGCCCGAGCTGCTCACCCGCGACGAGGTGGCCCGGGCCATCCGGCGCGAGGTGAAGGAGGGGCGCGGCTCCCCGCACGGCGGGGTCTTCCTCGATATCGCCTCCATCCGCGATGCCGACTACATCCGGCGCAAGCTCCCCTCCATGTACCACCAGTTCAAGGAGCTGGCCGGCGTGGACATCACCCGCGAGCCTATGGAGGTGGGGCCGACCTGCCACTACGCCATGGGGGGCGTGCGGGTCGACGCCGACACCGCCGCTTCGACCGTCCCCGGGCTCTTCGCCGCGGGCGAGGTGGCGGGCGGGCTGCACGGCGCCAACCGGCTAGGCGGCAACTCGCTCTCGGATCTCCTGGTCTTCGGCCGGCGCGCGGGCCTCGGCGCGGCGGAGTACTGCAAGGCGCTCCACGCCACGCCACGGATCGACGAGGAGCAGGTGAAGTCGGCCATCGCCGCGGCGCTCGCTCCCCTCGGTCGCCAGGGCGAGAACCCCTACACCATCCAGAACGACCTGCAGGAGATGATGGATCGCAACGTCGCCATCGTGCGGGTCGAGGAGGAGCTCGAGGGGGCCGTGGAGGCGATCCAGCGCTTCAAGGGGAGCGCGGCCAAGGCCGGCGTGGGGGGCACGCGCACCTACAACCCGGGCTGGCACCTCGCTCTCGATCTCGGTAACGTCCTGCTCTGCGCCGAGATGGTGGCGCGCGCCGCCTTGCTGCGCACGGAGAGCCGCGGCGCCCACACCCGGCTCGACCATCCCAAGAGCGAGGAGGCGTGGTCGAAGGTGAATCTCGTCATCCGCCGCGCGGGCAAGGAGATGCGCATCGTGAAGGAGCCGGTCCCGCCGCTGCCGGCGGAGCTGCGCGACTACGTCCACGGAGACAATGCATGAGGGAAGCCACGATCCGCCTCTTCCGCGGGGAGCAGGGCCAGGGCAAGGCCGTCGACTACACCATCGAGCTGGACGAGGGCATGGTGGTGCTCGACGCCGTCCACCAGATCCAGGCGCGCCAGGCGCCCGATCTCGCCTGCCGCTGGAACTGCAAGGCGGGCAAGTGCGGGAGCTGCAGCGCCGAGATGAACGGCCGGCCGGGGCTCATGTGCATGAAGCGGATGGACTCCTTCGAGGTGGGCAAGCCCCTGGTCGTCCACCCGATGCGGAGCTTCCCTCACATCAAGGATCTCGTCACCGACGTCTCCTGGAACTACGAGGTGAACAAGTCGATCCCGCCCTTCCGACCGCGCGAGGGGCAGCCGCGCATCGCCTTCCAGGGGGACGTGGACCGCGTGCAGGAGTTCCGGAAGTGCATCGAGTGCTTCCTGTGCCAGAACGTCTGTCACGTCCTGCGCGACCACTCCCACCACGCGCGGTTCGGCGGTCCGCGCTTCTTCGTGCGCGCCGCCTCCCTCGAGATGCACCCCTGGGACGCCGGCGGCCGGCTGGGGCTACTGAAGGACGCGCTGGGCATCGGCCTCTGCAACATCACCAAATGCTGCACCGAGGTCTGCCCCGAACACATCACGATCACCGACAACGCCATCATCCCCCTGAAGGAGCGCGTCGTGGACCGCTTCTTCGATCCGCTCAAGATCCTCTGGCGAAAGCTGCGGGGCGCGAAGGACTGACGCCGGGCGCCGGGGTGGGCCGCCCGCGCCCGCCGCGCGATCGGCGGACCGGGCCGGGCCGTTCTATGCGCTCGTTCCCGTTTCTCCGGGTCGCGCCGCCGGCGGCTTCGACGCGGGAGCCGCGAACGGGAGCCGCTTCGTGAAGTGGAACTCGACCGAGCGCGACAGGTCGTGCAGCTCGCGAGTGCGGCCGCTGCGGACGTAGCCGAGCCGCTCGTAGACGGCGTGGGCGGTCAGGAAGCGCGTATCGGACCAGAGTTCCAGGAGCTCCACGCCCGCCGTCGCTGCGGCCTCCTCCACCAGCGCGATGAGTCGCCTCCCCAGCCCCCGCCCCCGGTAGGCGCGATCCAGATAGACCTTCTTCACCTCGACGCGCTCGCTCGCGATGGAGCAGGCGGCGCAGCCGACCACCTGTCCCGCCTCCTCCGCCACCCAGAAGCGGTCGAAGGAGCTGGCGGGCGCCAGGAGGCCGCGCTCCTCGCGCTCGACGTCGAGGACGCAGCCCGGATACTCGGCGTAGACGCGCGCGATGAGCGCGATCACGCCGGGCGAGTCGGAGTCCGCGGCGGTGCGCAGGCGCGGCATGGTTGTGCGATGCCGGGGGGGCCCGGGGGACCGGCCCCCGGGCCCGCCGGCGCTAGTTGGTCGCGATGACGTAGCGGTTCCACACCCTGCCGAGATTCACGACGCGAATGCGGAAGGGGCCGGTCCAGCGCGGCGTCCAGTAGACGCCGCAGTAGTCGCCGGCGCGCGTGTCGGAGACGATCAGGTTGCCGTTCTGGTCGTAGATGAAGAGATCCAGGTCGGTGTCGCCGTCCCCTTGGACGGTGACCTGGGCGTACCGGCCGCCGTAGAAGGTTACGACGAAGTCCTGGTAGCAGCGGCCGTTCAGGACGTAGGTGCCGCACTGCGGGCCGCCCACGGCTTCGCGCATCGCCTCGCCACGGACCGCTTCGATCAAGGCGGCGAGAGCTTCGTCCTCGCCGATCATCCCGGCGGCGGCGTCGAGGCAGCTCTCCGCGCTGAGGGGCGGATGCTTGGACTTCTCCTTCTGGCCATCCGCGGCCTCGCCCTCGGACTTCTTCGTCTCGGGCTTGGCTTCCATCGCCTGCGTGGTGACGGCCTTCAGGATGCGGGCGGCCGAGATCAAGGCGATCGGATCGTTGTTCCTGCGGCCGTAATCCGCCAACTGGCAGGCGGTGTCGTAGTCCGCCATGGCCTGCGCCTTGGCGTCCATCGCGCCCTTGGTCTCGGCGTCGTGGTTGGGCCCCTTGCCCTCCTCCGCCCTCGCCGTGAACAGGGTTCCCAGGACCACGGTCGCGCCCACGAGGAGCAGCGCCGCGGTCGTAGCTTTCCGTGCGGTCATGGGTTCGTCCTCCGGGTAGATGGGGCAGCCGAGCGCTGGTGAGCGGCCGCCCGGTCCAGCATTCTCACCTGCTTGGCGCCCAGGGCGCCAGCCCCGCCCTGCGCGGGAAGCGAGGGCCCGGGGGCTGCCCCCCGGGCCCGGGTTGGTCCTGCGATCGCCCTAGTTGTGCGCGATCACGTAGTGGTTCCACACCGTGCCGAGATTCACGACGCGGATGCGGAAGGGGCCGGTCCAGCGGGGCGTCCAGTAGACGCCCGCCGCATCGCCGGCGCGGGTGTCGGAGATGATCAGGTTGCCGTTCTGGTCGTAGACGAAGAGATCCAGATCGGTGTCATCGTCGCCGTCGATCGCCGCTTCGGCGCGCTCGCCACCGATGAAGGTGACGACGAAGTCCTGGTAGCAGCGGCCGTTCAGGACCCATTCGCCGCGCTGCGGGCCGACGTCGGAGCCACGCACCTTCTCGGCGCGCACGCTCGCGATGAGGCTCGCAAGAGCCTCGTCCTCGCCCGCCAACTTCGCGGCGGCATCGAGGCAGCTTTCCGCGGTCAGCGGGGCGGTCTTGGAAGCGTCCTTCTTCTCGTCCCCGCCCTCGCCCGTCTTCTTCTGCTCCTCAGGCTTCCCTTCCATGGCCTTGGTCGTCACGGCCTTGAGGATGCGGGCAGCCGAGATCAGCGCCATCGGATCGTTGTTCCGGTGGCCGTAATCGGCGAGCTGGCAGGCGGTCGAGTAGTCCGCCATCGCCTGAGCCTTGGCGTCCATCTTGCTCTTGCTCGCCGCATCGTGGTTGGGGCCCTTGGACTCCTCCGCCTGGGCGGTGAGGAAGGTGCCCGCGACCACTGCCGCGCCCGCAAGAAGCGAGGCGGCAAGGATCCTGGTCTTCGTGAACATCGTTTCGTCCTCCTGATTGGGTTTTCTTCGCCGGGGCGCGAGAGCGCTTCCGGCCTCATTTGGTTTCCTGAATCACGCTTCTATTTCGCCACCACCTGCAACTTCTGGAGCGCCAGCTTCTGCAGGCGGGGGTCTTCGAGATAGGTCGACTGGAGCCACGGCACGGCGATGTCGGTCTCGACCTGCCACGCGCCGTCCACCAGCCGGAAGCGCACGTCCGCCTCGGGATCCTCGTCCAGATCGACGAGGATGAGGTCGAAAACGCCGCTGTTCTTCGTGTCGTAGAAGGCGACGCGCCGGTCGCCGAGGAAGTGGAGCACGATCTCGGCCTCGAAGGCGCGCGTGGAGACCACGCGCATCACGGTCTGCTCGTCGCTCAAGTCCCCGCCGGTATCCCCATCCACGTCGATGAAGACCTGCTCGGTGTTGAACGCCGCGCCCCCCTTGGCGTCCGTGCGCTCCACCATGCGTCCCGCGAGGAGCAGGTCGCAGCCGCTCTTGGAGTAGGGCGTGCGCCGCGTCTGGACGTTCGGGCCGATCTGCCAGGGATCGGGCGGCGCCGGTTTGCTCTCGGCCTTGGGCTCCGGGCGGTCGCGGAGGAACGCCTTCACCTCGTCGATGTGGACGTGGTAGACGAACTTGTCGGTGCGGACCTCGGTGGGGATGGCGAAGGTCACGCCGAGGAGGCGGCCCTCCTCGTCGACGAGCGGCCCGCCGGAATCGCCCGGATTCCCCTGGCAGCTCGAGAGCACGATCTTCACCGGGGTCGTCGACTGGAGCTGGCTCTTCATCTCTTCCGCCTGGGCGCCGCTCAGGATGAGCCCGCGCAGCAGGATGTCCACGAGGTCGTGGGGCGAGCGCCCGATGCCCGCGACGTTGCCCTCGCGCAGCGACCAGAGCATGGCGCTGGCGGGGTGGCCCACCATGACGCAGGCCTGGCCGGGGCGCGGGTTGGAATCCGAGAAGGCGATCGGGGTGCGGCCCTCGAGGCGCGTGGCCGGATCGGGCACGCGCAGGAGCGCGAGATCGCGCTGGGGATCGTCGAGGACGATCTCCACCTCGACCGGCTGTTCGTCGATGCGCATGATGCCGTCCGCATCGAGCGTCCCGAGGTGGATCTGGACCCGCATCCGGCCGCCCTTGGAGTAGGTGAAGCCGTTGGCGATGACGTGGTGGTTGGTGAGGATGTGCCCCTCGTCGTCGATGAGGAACCCGGTCCCGTGCCCGGTGCGCGTCCGCACGACGACGATGGCGGGGGCCACCTTGGCGTAGAGCGCGGTGAGGTCACCGCGGGGGCGCGTGTCGTCGCTTGCGGGGTGCCACGGCTCGGGCTGGGTCCGCGGGGCGAGGTCGCCCGTGGGGCGTGCGCTCGTGGTCGAGCTCATCGCCGCGCCGGCCTCGTCGGCGGGCTGCACGCGGCCCCACTCGGTGCGCCAGGAGATGAGCCCGAGCACCGCCTCGCCGGCGGGGACGCCGTCGAATCCGCGGGTCTTGCTCTTCGCGAGCCCGTTCCCGAAGGCGAGTTCCGCCAGGAGGTCGCCGAACGGGCCCCCCTCCTTCGGACCGCGATGCTTCGGCTCCTCCCCGGCACGCACCGTCAGCGACTCGGTGGCGAGCCAGGAGAAGTCGACGACAGAGTCCCCCTCGGACCGAGGCACGGCAAGCACGAGGAGGTGCTCGACACCCAGGGTCGAGTCATTCACCGGGATCGGACCGATGACGACCTCTTTGCGATCGACGTGGCTGAGCTCCGGGGTGCTGAAGCGACGCGGGAAGAGCACGCTGAGCCCGTAGTGGGCGTCGATGACGAGGACCGTGACGTAATAGCTGCGCCCGGAATCGTTCTGGAGGCGCAGCTGAACCCGCTCGCCGGGCCTCAGCCGCCCACCCTCTTCCATGGACTCGGTCTTTCCGTCCGGGAGCACGCGCAACAGCTCCACCTTCAGCCCGCTTGCGAGCCGCTCGGCGTAGCCGCCCCCGGCCAGCCGCTTCAGGTTTTCCACGCGAAAGATCTGGCCCATGGTGTCGAGGAGCGTCTCCGCGGTCACCGCGAAGCGCTTGGGGCCCGACCCGCCGGTGGCGGGCTGGAGCGAGAGCTGCTCCCCGTCCACGACGAGCAGCCAGTCCGCGTCGGCCCGCTTTTCCATGAGAGGGAAACGCGCGCCGTAGTCGCGGAAGACCGCCCGCACCTCCTCCGGGAGCGCCGCGGGATCGAGCGCGGTCCCGTCTGCCGAGACGGGGAAGACCTTGAGCCTGTAGTCGGGGGCGGGGCGCTCGACGACGCGGGAGGGGCAGAGACGCAGATCCCCCGTGAGCTTGGGGAGCGTCTTCCCGTCGCGCTCGACGCGCTCGCATTTCGCGGTCGTCAGGTCGGCTTCCACCACCCGCACGAAGCCGAGGGACGCGTCCGCCTCGCCGGCCCGCCCGGGCCGGAAGATCTCCAGCACCGTGCCCGGCACGACGTCGGTGAGACGCCCCGCATTGAGGAGGAGCTCGCCTTCCGCTTCTCGCACGAGCAGGGCAACGCTTCCTTCGCCGCCGGTGACCTTCTCGCGCAACGCGCCGCCCTCGGCCAAAGGCACCGTGTTGTGGTAGGGCAGCGCCTGGTAGGCGGCCAGCACCTGGGAGTGCAATTCCTCGTAGGTGAGGCCGCCGCCCGAGGCGCGCAGCCGCGCGGCGATGGTGAAGGAGAAGAGGCCGTGCGGCTTGGCGTCTGGGGAGCGCTTGGGGAGCGACATCTCCGGCGCCGTGCGGTAGCTCTGGGCCGCGTACATCGCGACGATGCGCTCGAGGCCCCCGCTCCCGAGGGAGGACTTCTTGTCGGAATCATCCCCGGCGCCGCGGGAGGCGGCCGCCGCCGGGACGCCCAGCAGGTCGGAGTCGAGCCTGCGTGAACGCTCCTCCTCCTCGGCGCCGCGCATCATGGTGCCGCTGTGGCAGCAGTCCATGATGATCCAGACGAGCGCCCCGGCGTCGCGGATGGCGCGCACCAAGTCGCCCAACTCGTCGTCGGTGATGCTGTTCGGCACAACGCCGCGCTTGAAGTCCCAGCCCTGCGCGTCGGCGCAGAGAAAGATCTCGTCGAGGCCGTCCGGCTCATCCTCTTCCGCGTCCGGCTGCTGGCTGCCGTGGCCCGCCATGAGGATCACCACGCGGTCACCCTTGTGGACCGTCGCGGCGAGCCTCTGGAGCGCCGCCACGACGTTGTCCCGCGTAGGACGCCTCGCGGGGTCCTCGGGCCAGCCGGCGAGCGACTCGATCGCCTTGGGATCGAACCCCAGGCACTCCACGAGAGTCGCGGTCATGAGGCTCACGTCGTTCTCCGGACCATTCAGCCGGATCTGGCGGCGGTAGAGCTCCTCGCCGTGCCTCTCCCTCAGGTGCGGGTACTCGCTGACGCCCACGAGGAGCGCGAGGCTGCGCGGCGGCGCCGCCTCCTCCCCGCGCGCCGCGCAGGGCAGGAGAAAGAGCCCGAGCAGGAGCGCCCGCAGAAGGCTGTGTGAATTCGCGACGGCGAAGCTATGCATGACCATCTCCCGGAGCGGAATCCGCGGGCGGACACTTCACCCCGAGCCGCCGGGGAGGCCCGTTGACGGATTTTTGACGCTCCCCCTTATAGCGGAAGCGGCGCAAACGTGTGGGGAAAGGGGGGGGGCGGGGGGGGGGGCGCCGGGCTAGAGGATGGTCATCGCCTCGCTCACCGCGTCCACGATCACGTAGGGATTGAGATCGAAGGAGAGTGTAGCCAGGAGAGGAATCCGCTCGGGGTCCCCGATCCTTCCCAATGCCGCCAGCGCGATGGCCCGCTCCTCGCCCTGCCGGTTCCGGTCGCGGTAGATGGCGAGGAGCGGCTCGACCGCCGACTCGTTCCCCACCAGGCCAAGGGCTTGGGCGGCGGCGCCCCGGGCATGGGTGGAGGAGGCTCTCTCGAGGCCGGCCAGGAGATCGGGAATTGCGGCGGCACGGCGCAGGAGCGCGAGCGCGAGCGCTCCCTCCCGCTGGATCACGGCGTTTCGATCCGTGGTCAGGATCTGCCGCACCAGCGGGATGGAGAGATCGTCGTCCAGCAGTCCGAGGGCGACCATGCCGTGGCCGACGAACATCGGATTGCCGCGGCCGAGCTGCTCGCGCAGGACCGGCGCCGCGGCACGATGTCCCGCCAGCCCGAGCGCGAGGGCGCACGCCGCGCGGTCGTTGTTGTTTTTCAGGGCGTGGAACTGCTCGAGGAGGATTTCGCCGGCCCCATCGGCGCCGGAGATCCCGAGGGCCAGGAGGAAGAAGCCGCGTTCCGCCTCCTCGCACGAGCGGAGCCCATCCACGAGGTGCGTCCCGGCACGATCCCCCCCGATGCGACCGAGGCTCATGGCGAGCAGAGTGCGCACGCCACCGTTCTTGTCGCGCTGCGCCTTGCTACCCAGGAGATCGATGATGGCGGTGTCGTCCCGCACCACCAGCGCGCCGGAGCCGATGGCCGCTCCCACGCGGGCCAGATCCTCGGCGTCCCCGTTCCGAATGAGGGTGAGCAATTCCGGAAGCGCCGTCGGGTTGCCGAGCCGTCCGATGGATCCGCCGGCGTAGCCGCGCGCCTGTTTGGGCCGGCGCTCATCGACGGCCAGCCCGGCGAGCACCGCCGCCTGCTCCGGCTCGCCGCCGAGGCCGAGAGCCAACGCGGCGCAGGCGACAAGTTCGTCCACCGCGGTGTTGGAGCCGTTGAGGGTCTGCTCGCCCTTCTCGAGGATCGCGTGGAGGAACTCCACATCGCGAAGGAAACCCGCCGCGAGGACCGCGAAACCGCGGTCCCGGCGGTCCTCCCGATCGTCTTTCACGACGCCGCGGAAGAACTTCTGGAGCCCCTCGTCGCGCATGAGGAGGAGGCCGAGCATGGCCGCCTCGCGCACCTGCTTGACGCCGTCCTTGGCACGCATCTCCAGGAGTCGGGGAATCGCCGCCCGCGCCCGGAATTTTCCGAGGGCGACCGCCGCGGCGGTGCGCACCTCCTCGTCGGGATCGCCAAGCGCCTCCAGCATGGCCGGGACGAGGATGGTCTCGCGCAGCGCGGTCCGGTCGAAGGGGTCGTCGCGACCGGTGGGCGTCCCGGAGATGACGGTCCGCTCGCGCAGACGATCGCGCACGCGGAGATAGTGCTCCCGGTTGTAAGCCCACCAGGTCTCCCAGGGCGACATGGCGACGCCGCCGGAGGCGCCAGCCGTGGTGGGACCGCGCGAAGGCACCCCGGGTGTGAAGGGATCGCCGGGCCGGCCCCGCGGCGGCGGGCGGAACGCCCCGCCGTGGGCCAGCGCCTCCGCTACGAGGAGAAGTAGGACGAGAGCCGCGCGTGCCATGAAGGAACTGCTCCCCTAACGATAACGCACCACAATGGGTCTTTTCCGAATTCCCCCGCCCCCCTACCCCGCCTTGCCCCGGATCGGGCGTGGGGTAACCATCAGTGGAGGGTCGAACCTCCCCCGTGCGTCCCGCGTGCCGGCGAGCGATTCCGCGACCGGCGGCCGTTGAAACGCGCTGGCCCGTATCCCGTACGCTGACGATCCACAGTTCCCCACTCGGCTGGTCGGCGCGGCGGAGCGGCTGGTGCGCGAGGACTTACACGCGGTTCGCGGGCCCCGGCCGATGGCCGGGGCCCGATTTGTTGGCGCGCGCTACGGAGCGGGGGATCCCGCGGGACCGACGGAGAGACCCGTCGGCGGATCGATGAGCTCGGGGATGCAGGTCCCCGCCTGGTACCGGAACCCGGCCTGCGCCAGGATCGCGCCGGAGCCGACGTCGCGGATCACAAGGGTGCCGGTGATGCCCGCGGGCGTCGTCACGGTGAAACTGGCGCTCTGGCCGGGCAGGATGCCCGCCCTCTGCGGAGGCACCGAGGTGATGGGTGACGTGGCTCCTCCCGTGGTCGACGCGACCCCCGTGATCTCCGGCCGCACGGTCACCGGAGCGAGGATGGCGGAGGAGATCGCGGTGGTGATCGCGCTCAGCAGTGCGGCAGAATCGGAGCCTGTGATCGGGAAGACCAGGGGCCGGCCCAAGGAATCCCGTGCGCCCGTGAGCTTGGCGAGGGCCTGCATGGTGGCGATACCCGAGAAGTCGGGGAGGGAGGAGGGAGGGTCGACGGGGTCCGTAGGGCTCCCTCCTTCCGGGATGCTGGCCTCGTTTGTCAGGCCGATCACCCGGATGCCGAGGGCGTTGAGCGCGGTGACCGTAGCCTGGATGGTCGCCGCCCCGGCGGGCGCGATCGCGCCCGTCACCGTGTTGGCGCCCGAGGACTTGGCATCGGAGACCGGACCGAAACGATCGGATCCGGGCGTCGTGTCGCAGACGATCTCCTCGATCCCCACCGACCCGCCGGTGCCGGTGATGGAAGCCGGCGCCGCGCCGGCGAAGGGGGCCACGGAGCAGACGTCGGTGGCGACGATGACGATCCGGCAGCTGTCGGTCCGCCAGCCCACGCCGCCCAGGGTGCCCGAGGTCGGCAGCACGTTCGAGCTGAAGGGCGGAACGTCGCCGGAAGTGCCCGGCGTCTGCTGGGCCATGAGGCTGCCCGCGGCGCCGCTATCGAGACTGGAACTGTTGCCGTCTCCGTCGAAGCCCGATCCGGTCGCGACCTGGAAGAGCCCCTCGATGAGCGTCTCCGGACCGTCGCCGCCGAAGCCGGGAGCGGTGTTGTCCAGGGCGTCTTCGAGCAGCGTGGAGAAGCTCGCGAACGTGGTCGCGAGGATCGGCTGATTGAGCGTGAAGGGACGCCCCGTGGTGTTTTCCCCGGAGAATCCCGTGCCCGCACCCCCGAAGTCCTCGAAGCGACCGACGCCGAAGGCGAAATCGATGGTGGGGAAGGCCGCCTGAAGATCCGTGACCAGGTCGCTGAAGATGTCCTGGACCGTCGGCGCCGTCCCCGCGAACGATCCGGTGTCGTCGAACAGAAGGAAGACGTCCACCTTCTCGCAGGCGGCGGTGGGGCGCTGGAACGTGACGCGGAACGAGCAGGTCTCGCCGCCGGTCTGGGGTGCGAATGCGGTGTTGCAGTTGCCGCAGCCGGCCGTCGACAATGCGAGCGCGGCCAGGCAAGCGAAAAGTCCGAGTGCCCTCATGCTCTTGGTCTCCCATCCCGGAGGCGGCGCACCCTCCCGGCGCGCCGCTCAGCCGGGTCATGGAGTCGAGTCTAGGCAAACTCGAAAAGTCCTGTCAACCCCTAATCCGGGGTTTGCGGGGCCGCCCTCCCTAACGGAAGATGCCGGATGTTGATCCGAATCGGCACTGCCGGTTTCTCCTACAAGGACTGGGAGGGGTCGGTCTATCCCAGCCCCCGTCCCCCCGGATTCGATCCCCTGGCCTACCTGTCCAGCCTGTTCCCGTGCGTCGAGATGAACGTCACCTTCTACCGGGTGCCGACCGCCCGGAATGTGGAGGCCTGGCTCGCGAGCGCCTCTTCCCGCCCGGATTTCCAGTTCACCTTCAAGCTCTATCGAGGGCTCACCCATGAGGAGGAGGAGGAGACCCTCGCCCCGTTCCTCGCGGCGCTCCAGCCCTGCCGGGAGGCGGGGCGGCTCGGGGCGATCCTCCTCCAGTTCCCCTGGTTCTTCGAGAACGGCGAAACCGCGCGACGGCGGCTCTCGCGCCTGGCCCGCGGGCTCGATGGCTGGCCCTGCGCCGTGGAGCTGCGCCACCGCTCCTGGCTGTCGGAGCCCTCCTTCGACTTCCTCGCGCGGCTCGGACTGAGCCTCTGCGACATCGACATCTGCGCGAGCGACACCTCGATCCCGCCGGGAGCCTGGACCACGGGTCCGATCGGCTACGTGCGCTTCCACGGCCGCAACACCGCCGCCTGGTTCGACCGGGACGCCCCGGTGGAGCGCAAGTACGACTACCTCTACTCCCCCGAGGAGCTCGAACCCTGGCTCGGGCTCGTCCGCACCATCGAAGCGAAGACGGGGAACACGTTCGTGATCACCAACAATCACTTCGGCGGGAAGGCGGTGGCGAACGCCTTCCATCTCGCCCGCGCGCTCACCGGGAGCGCCCCCGAGCCCCCTCCGCATCTCGTCGAGAGATTCCCTCACCTGCGATGAGCGTCACCCTCGACCTGCCCCGCGCGCGCATCGACGCGCTGCGCGCTTCCCTCGAGGAGGAGGGGTTCGAGCTGCGCGCACTCGACCATGGCCACTTCCAAGCGCGCGGGGAGGGGGTGGTCGTGAGCGCCTACCGGAGCGGGAAGGTGGTCGTGCAGGGGAAGGGGGAGGCGCTCTTCCTGGAGCGTCGCGGGCTCGGGCCGGCGCCGGCGCGCGGCCTGGCGGGGCTCACCGTGGGGAGCGACGAGTCGGGCAAGGGGGACTACTTCGGCCCCCTCGTGGTGGCCGCGGTCGCGGTGACGCCCGGGCGCGAGGAGGAGCTGGCGCGGCTCGGCGTGCGCGATAGCAAGCGGATGGGGGATTCGGCGGTGCTCCAGGCGGCCGTCGCGGTGCGCGCTCTGTTCCCCCACGCGATCCGCGCGCTCTCGCCGGAAGAGTACAACGAGCGCCACGAGCGGGAGGGGAACGTCGCGCTCTTCCTATCGACGATGCACGCCGAGGCGATCGCGGAGGCGGCCCGCGCGGCGAAGGGCTGCGACCGGGTGGTGATCGACCAGTTCACCTTCAGCGCCCGCCTGGAAGCCGCGCTGCGCGCGGTGGGCGTCGTCGCGCCGGTGGAGATCCGCCCGCGCGCCGAGGACAACCCCGCGGTGGCGGCGGCCTCGGTGCTGGCACGCGCGGAGTTCCTCATCGGCTTGCGGGAACTGGGCAGCGAGCAGGGCGTCGAGCTGCCGAAGGGCGCCGGGGGGATCGTGGAGCGCGCCGCTCGGCGGATCTTCCAGGAGGGGGGGCTTCCGGCCCTGTCGGCCCTCGCGAAGATGCACTTCAAGACGACGCACAAGGTGACGGGGCTCTTCTGAGGATTCAGCGCGGGGGTGCGGGGGGCGCTGCGGGGTCGCGGTCGCGGTCGGCGCCGCGGCTGCACTCAGAGGAGACCGATGCCGCGAGGTCGAGTAGGACTCCGCGGAATGCGCTTCCAGCCTACCGCCCTCAGTGGATGCGCGGTCCCCAGGTCGTGGCGGCGACGATGGCCGCTTCGGCCTTGGCCAAACGATCCCAGCGCTCCCTCACGGCTTCCCGCGGCCAGCGGTCGTAGGCGATGCGAAGGAAGAGGGCGTGGTGGCCCGCCTCGCTCTCCTTCAGCCCGTCGTAGAGCGCGCGCAGGTCGCCGGCCGCCGCCTCCGCGAGGAGGCAGAAGCGTTCGTAGGAGCGCGCCTCGATCAGGCCCATGCGCAGGACGCGGTCGAGCGCGGTTGCCTCCCCCGCGCGCGCCAGGCGCCGCACGTAGGGGTTGCCGCCGTCCGCGCCCAACTCCGCGCCGCGCGCGCGGAGGAGGCCGCAGACGCGGTCGAAGTGCTCCAGCTCCTCGCGCCCCACCTCGAGAAGCTCGGGCCCCGCTTCGGGCACCTGCCCGATGAGCGTCACGACATGCCCGGCCGCCTTGCGCTCGAGGTGCGCGTGGTCCCGCAGGAGCGCCAACTCGTCGCGGAGCGCGACGACCGCCCACGCGGGATCGGTCCGGCCCTTGAGCCCCAGCATGGTCCCCTTTCATACCGCACCTGCGCGCGGATAGACTGGGATCCGGGGGAAGGAGGCAAGCATGAAGACGCTCGCCGCGCTACTCCTGATGGCGGGCTTCGCGCTCGCCGATGAGGTCGAGATCCGGGGTCGGGCCGTCGACGCCGCGGGCGCGGGCGTGGCCGGGATCGAGGTTGCGACCTTCTGGAGCGCCACCCCGCGCGGGATGGTCGCCCATGAAAGCGCGATGACCGACGCCGAAGGCGCGTTCACGCTCAAGGTGCGGCTCCAGAGGAGCGCGGTCGCGCTCATCGGCTTCAGCAAGGACCGTGAGAGCGGAGGGATCGTCACCTTGTCGAAGACGCCGCCCACGGAGGAGCTGGAGCTCCGCATGGAGAAGACGCTCGGCGTGAAGGGACGATTCTCCTGCCCCGACCTCGGCGCCCCGCCCCCCTGGATGAACGTCTACGTGATGGCGATGCCCGGAAACGCGCGGGTGGCGCAGTGCAGCACGTCCGGGGCGGCGATCTCGCTCGTGCTCCCCACCGGGAACTACCAGTTCCACATGTACGGCACCGATGTCCGCGACCGCACCGAGGCGCACTTCCTCGACAGCGACGATGGCGATTTCGATTTCGGCCTCCTGGAGCTGGCGGCGACGCGTCTTGCGAAGTGCTACGGCGCGCCGCCGCCCGCCTGGAACGTGACCGAGGCGCGCGGCGCGGCGAAAGGCGTGCAGCCCGGGGATTTCAAGGGTCGGTGGCTGCTCCTGGAGTTCTGGGGGTTCTGGTGAGGCCCCTGCACGCACGGCAGTTTGCCGGAGCTGATGGCGTTTTGCGAGGAGTTCAAGGACCGGCGCGGTGAGTTCGAGATCGTCGCGTTCCACGACGCAACCGCGAAGACGCTGGCGGAGGTGGCGGAGCGCACGGAGCAGGTGAAGCGGGAGGTATGGGGCGGGCGGGATCTGCCGTTCCCCGTCCTGGTCGACGCGACCGGGACCACGATCGAGACCTATGAGATCAGGATGTTTCCCACGGTGCTGCTCATCGATCCGCAGGGCAATCTCGTGAGGCACGGGAGCGAAGCGATGCTGCGTCAGAGGCTCCGGGAAAGCTCGCCCGAGGTGATGGCGCTGGTGAAGTCGCTCGTCGGGGCGAAGGAGGGGGCGGGGAGGGTGGCATCGGATCTCGCCGCGAAGGGCGGAGATGCGGCGCTCTACGCACTCATCGCGTTCGCGCGGGACCACGCGCTGCCCAAGGATCTGCCGACGCTCTTCGTCTGCATCGGTCGGATCGGGGGAGAGGGCGCGCTGGTGTTTCTGGCGGAGCAGGCGCAGGCGGCGCTACCCGCGTCCCGCGCCGCCGCCGTGGCGGGCCTGGCGGCGAGCGGGGACGCCCGCCTGGCGGAGTGGCTCGAGGAGCGGCTCGCCTCCGAAACGGACGCCGAGGTGAAGAAGGCGATCGAGGCCGCGCTGGCGAAGCTCGCGGGCTGATGCGGGCCGCCCGGCAGCGGCGCCGACTCCTGCGCCTGGCGCGCGGCCGGGATGCGGCTTCCGTCGAAGGGTCGGCCTCGGCCGCGGCCGCAGCTCCGGCCCCCACAGCGCCCACGAAGGCGCACCCCCCCGCCGCAACCCCGACCCCCACAACC
>JBQTIG010000141.1:0-10536 GCA_052388375.1 Planctomycetaceae bacterium
CGACCGTTCCGGCCACTCGTTCTGGGCCAGGACGCGACGTCGAGATCCAGGAGCGAGGAGGAAGCTGTGGCCAAGGGCCACTGCGACGACGAGCGACGCAGAGATCGACGTCGCGGACGGCCCAGAACCGCGAGCCTCTTGAATAATTCGGGCTAGGCTGTTGCCGGCGCCGCTCCGGGCCGACAATAGGACCGGGCTCGCCCCGCGCATGCGACTTCTCGACCACCTCCGCGCCCCCGCCCCCCTCCTCAGCGTCGAACTGAGGCCGCCCCGCTCCGATCTCGAGCAGGGGATGAGCATGGACTCCTGGATGGCGATGCACCGCGCCTTCACGCGGCTGGCCGCGGCGGACACGGTGCTCTTCCTCACCGACAACGCCGTCGGCGCGCGCGAAGAAGAGAACCTGCATCACCTGGTCTCCAACCTCGACGCGGAGACGCCGCGCGACCGCATCTGCCCCTTCCTCACCACCAAGCACTCCTTGGAGTACTGCCTCTGGTACGCCGACCGCGCGGTGGAGCAGGGACACACCGCCCTCACGGTGCTCGGCGGCGACGTGAGCGTCGGCCCCGCCCGTTGCGTCGCGCACGCGGCGGAGCTGCGCCGCCTCATCCGGGAGCGGCATCCCGATCTCGCCCTCGGCGGATGGGCCAACCCCTACCGCGACCCCCGCACGCAGGCGGACTACCTCGTCGCGCCGGAGGCCGCGGCCGATTTCTACCTGACCCAGATCGTCTCGCACCACGAGCTGGGCCCGGTGGAGCGATTCCTGCGGGAAGCGCGGGCGCGCGGCCTCGCGCTGCCCGCCCTGTTCGGCGTCTTCTACTATCGCAGCGCCAACCCCGCCACGTTGAAGACCCTCGCCCAGTTCATGCGCGTGCCCGCCGGGGAACTGACGCGCGACTTCACGGAGCGCGGACTCTCGCCCGATGCGATCTGCGCCCGCACCGTGCGCTCGCTGCGCGAGCTCGGCATCGACCAGGTCTACCTGAGCAACCTTCGCCCCGACGATGCCCCGGAACGGCTCGCGGCCATCCGCGCCCTGGTCGAGGCCTAGGGCCTGTCTGAATACTCCATCGTCGGCCCGAGCCCGAGCGAGCGGGCTGCCGGCGAGCCGCGAGTCCGAAGCCGTTTTGACCCCAAATACGGCGATGGACGAGCGGCGAAGCCAGCGGCCCGCGCAGGCGGGCGAAGCCAGATGGCGTATTCAGGCAGGCCCTAGAATCCCTCCAGCACCGCCAGCGCCGCCGCCGGGTCGCCGCCCGGCGCGACCACTTGCATCCCCTGCACCATCGGGCGCAACTGGCCGGCCAATTCCCGCGCGATCGCGATCCCCTCCTGCGTGGCGCCGCCGCTCGCCTCGGCCCTCTTCATCCGCTCCACCAGGGGCGCCGGCACCGGGATGTCCGCCATCTCCTGCTCGAAGAACTCCGCCTCGCGGGAGGAACGCAGAGGCCAGATCGTCGCGATCACGGGCAGCCCGCGCGTCGGCAGGTCGGCGAGCAGCGAAGCGAGCGCGGCCGGATCGAACACCGGCGCGGTCACCGCGAACTCGGCGCCCGCGTCCACTTTCCACGCGAACCGCGACACCTCGCGCTTGCGGTCGTGGGCGGTGGCGTCCAGCCGCACGCCGACGTGGAAGCGCGTCGGCTCGCCGATCGGGCTCCCGCCCAGCGCCTCCCCGCGGTTGAGGGCCACGACGAGGTTGACCGCGCCGATGGAGTCCACCTCGAGGTCGTCGCGCGCGTCCGCGCCCGCCTCGAGCGGCTCCCCGGTGACCACGAGCAGGTTCGAGACGCCCATCGCGCAGGCGCCGAGCAGATCCGACTGGATCCGCACGAGCCTTCGCCCGCGGCAGGAGGCGTGCACCACCGGTTCGATGCCCTGCACCGCGCCGCAGAGCCGCGCGAGGACCATCGGGGGCATGCGCGCCTCCGCGCGCGACCCTTCGGGCAGCGCGAGAAAGACCGCCCCAGCCTTGGCGAAGGCTCGCGCCGCCGCCACCACGTCGTCGGCGACCCATCCCACCGGGAGCGGCATCTCGACGCCGATGACGAACCGCTTCTCCGCGAGCGCCCGCGCAAGCGCGGACTTGTGCGCGCGGGGAACCGGGGTCGCGTGGGCTACCGCCCTCTTCACGGAGGCGCGAGAGGGGGGCGGGGGAGCGGGCGGGGCCCCGGCCACGGCGGCGCGCAGCGCGCGGACATGGTCGGGCAGCGTACCGCAGCATCCGCCCAGAAGACGCGCCCCCGCGCGGACGGCGCGCTTTCCCCAGGCGACGAGGTAGTCGGGGGTGGCCAGATAGATGTTGCGCCCCTCCACGCTGCGTGGCTGTCCCGCGTTGGGCTGACCCGCCAGCGGCAGCGCCGTCGCGGCGCGCATCCCCTCCAGCGCGTCGAGGGCTGCCAGCGCCTCGCTGCAGTTGACGCCCACCGCGGACGCTCCCGCCGCCGCCAGTCGAGTCGCCACCTCGGCGGGAGCGACGCCCTCCGGGGTGACCCCGCCCTTGGTGACGCTCATCTGCGCGACGATCGGCAGGGGGGAGAAAGCGCGCACCGCCCGCACCGCCTCCTCGATCTCGGGAAGGTGGGTGAAGGTCTCGAGGACGAAGAGGTCCACTCCCGCCTCCGACAGCGCCCGCGCCTGCTCCGCGAAGATGTCCCGCACCTCCTCGCGCCCGATGGGGCCGAAGGGCTCGATACGCGCCCCCAAAGGCCCGATCGCGCCCGCCACCCAGACCCGGCCCCCGCCCCCCTCCCGCGCGAGCGCCACGCCGCGCGCGTTGATCTCCCGCACCTTCCCGGCGAGGCCGTGGGCCGAGAGCCGGAAGCGGTTGGCGGCGAAGGTGTTGGTCTCGAGGATCTGCGCCCCCGCCTCCGCGTACTCCCGATGCACGTCGCGCACGAGATCGGGCCGTTCGAGGTTGAGCTCCTCGAACGCGCGGTTCAGGAAGACGCCCCGGGCGTAGAGCATCGTGCCCATGGCCCCGTCGAAGAGCCCGATCCCCCCGCGAGCCAGGAATTCGCCGAACTCCTCCTCCCCGGGGTGTGCGAGCGGAGTCTGCATAGGCATGACTCTACCCTGGGGAGTGACCCTCAGGGTCACGCCTGTTCGCATCGTCTTTGAGAATCAAGGGTTAGGATTGCCCGCTGCGGCAGCGCTGCCGCAGCGCGGGGTTCAGCGGGCGACGGCGCGCAGGTGTTCCTGGATGAGGGCCGCGCAGGCCTCGTCGCACGCATTGGCGGCCTTGTCGCCCCCCTGATTCGTCATCGCCAAGACCGCGAAATCGCGCTCCGGCGCGAGCCAGACCGTGCAAAACCAGAGCGTGTTCGAGCCGCTGTGGGTGAGCACGCGCCCGCCCCCCCAGGGCCGCGTCGTCACGATCCACCCCATCGCATGATCCCCATCCGGCGCATGGAGCCGCGCGAATCCCTCCTTGGAGAGCAGCTTGGATCCATGCTTCTCCCCGCGCAGATGGAGCGCCACGAACTTGGCCCAATCGCCCACCGTGGCGTGCGCGATGCCCGCCGGCCCGATCGCCACGGGGTTGTCCGCGCCGGGCCCCGGCTCCAACGCGACCCCCGCGTCGGTGTGCCCGCGGGGCTGATCGAGGGAATCCGCCGTTCCCGGCGCGCCGAACCCCGCCGACGCCATCCCGAGCGGCAGAAAGAGGCGCGTGCGCATCAACTCCTCCCACGCCTCCCCGGCAACCTTCTCCGCCATCCCTCCCGCGATCGCATACCCGCCGTTGGAGTAGATCGTCTTTGTGCCCGGCGGCGCCTCGGGCGGTTGCACCACCACCCCCTCCAGCAGCGCGCGCCGCGCCTCCGCGGGGGTTCCCTTGTGCGCCCAGAGCCTCCCCCACAGCCCCCCCGCATCGAGCCCCGCCGGCGCCCCCCCGCGATGCTGCAACAGTTGCACCAACGTGACTCCGCGCCACGCGGCATCCATGCGCGGCGCGAGATCGGGAAACACCTCGCCCACGGTGGAGCCCCACGCGAGCTTTCCCTCCTCCACCAGCATCGCGCACAACGTCGCCGTCATCGCCTTCGTGCAGGAGCCGAGGTGGAAGCGATCCTCCAACGTGACCCGCGCCTCCGCCCCGTGCCGGCGCACGCCGTCCGCGCCCTGCGCCGTCACGCGCCCGCCGGCGACGATCGCCCCGACCATTCCGGGCAGGCCGTTCCGCACGCGCACCTCGCGCAGGAGCGCGGCGAGATCCCGTGGAGCCTTCTCTTCCGCGGCAAGGCACAAGGAGGTGCAAAGGAGGAGAGCGCGCATCGACGCAGAATAGCGTTTCGCGAGGAATCCGGGGAGGGGGCGGGGAGGGGCGGCTCTTTACCATCCCGTTACGCCCCCGCCCCCCTTCCGCGCGTACCTTTCAGGTGATGGCACACCGCACGCTCCTCCTCCTCGCGCTGTTCGGCGGCCTAGCCCTTGCCCAGGGCTTCGATCCCGCCTTGAGCGCCTCCCAAGTCGTCATCCCGCAATCGCGCAGTTGGTCCTTCGACCGGCGTGCTCACCCGGTGCGCATCACCGGCGTCGACGTGCGCGTGCGCATCGTCGAGCGCACCGCCGCCACGACGATGACGGTCCTGCTCGAGAACCCCTCCGACCGAGTGGCGGAAGCGGTGATCCTGCTTCCGGTGCCCGACGGCGCGGCGGTGAGCGCCTTCGATTTCCAGGGGGCGGGCAGCGAACCCTCCGCGCGCCTGCTCCCGCGCGACGAAGCGCGCCGCACCTACGACGAGATCGTGGCGCGCCTGCGCGACCCCGCGCTCCTCGAGTTCGCGGGCTACAACCTCATCCGCTCCTCGGTCTTCCCCGTGCCGCCTCGCGGCACCCAGCGCGTGCGGCTGGTCTACGAGCAGATCCTTCCCGCCGACGGCAACCGCATCGACTACACGCTCCCGCGCTCCGAGTCGCTCGACGCGCGCGTGCCGTGGCGCATCACCATCGACGTCGCGATGAAGGCGCCGGTCACCGTCTACTCCCCCACCCACGAGCTCACGGTGGCCCCGGGAGGCGAGGCGGGCAAGGCCGCGCTCACCGTCGCAGGCAAGGACACGATCGAGGCGGGGCCCTTCCTGCTCAGTTGCGTGGTGCAGCGCGAGGAGGTGGCCGCGTCGCTCTTCGCCTATCCCGACCCGAAGGTGGGAGGAGGCTATTTCCTGCTCTTCGGCGGGCTACCGGCCGGGACGCCGCAACGGGGGGCGGGGGAGAGCCCGATCCGGCGCGAGGTGACCGTCGTGCTCGACCGCTCCGGATCCATGGCGGGCGTCAAGATGGACCAGGCCCGCGCCGCCGCGCTGCAGGTCATCGAGGCGCTCGAGGAGGGCGAGGCGTTCAACATCATCGACTACTCCACCACGGTCGCGCTGTTCTCGGAAAAGCCGGTGATCAAGAGCGCCGAGACCATCCGGCGGGCGCGCGCCTACCTCGCTTCGCTGCGACCGGTGGGCGGCACCAATATCCACGACGCGCTGGTGGAGGCGCTGCGGCAGCCCGGCACCGAGGGGATGCTTCCCCTCGTGCTCTTTCTCACCGACGGTCTTCCCACCGTCGGACAGACCTCCGAACTGGTGATCCGCGAATCGGTGGAGAAGGGCAACCCGCATCGCCGCCGCCTCTTCACGTTCGGCGTGGGAAGCGACGTCAATGCGCCGCTCCTGGACCGTCTCGCCGAGATGACCCGCGCGACGAGCGCCTTCGTCCTTCCCCAGGAAGATGTCGAAGTCAAGGTGGGCCAGGTATTCAAGCGGCTCTACGGACCGGTCCTCTCCGACGCGCGGCTCGAGTGTCTCGACCGCGAGGGCAAGGTGACCACCGTCGCCGTGCGCGAGCTGATCCCGGCGAGCGTGCCCGACCTCTTCGAGGGGGACCAGCTCGTGCTGCTCGGGCAGTACCAGGGCACCGGCCCCGTCGTCTTCCGCCTCTCGGGCAACTTCCGCGGAGCGATGCGTTCCTTCGTCTTCCAGTTCGCGCTCGAGAGCGCGACCACGCGCAACGCCTTCGTGCCCCGGCTCTGGGCGCACCGCCGCATCGCCTATCTCATCGACCAGGTGCGGCAGCTCGGGGCCGCCTTCTCCGTGCGCCCAGTGCCCGCCGGCTTCGATCCCATGGGCGATCCGCGTTATCGGGAACTGGTCGAGGAGATCGTCCGTCTAAGCACGGAGTTCGGAATCCTGACCGAGTACACATCCTTCCTCGCGCTGGAGGGGACCGATCTGGCCGACCGCAAGAAGCTCCTCGATTCTTGCAGCGTCGAGCTGAACGGGAAAGCGGTGCGCGAACGGTCGGGCACGGCCGCGGTGGCACGCTCGCTGAGCAACAACGAATCCAAGGGACAGGCGAATCTCAAGAAGAAGCAGGAGTACCTCGACGAGAACATGCGCAGCGTGGAGATGAGCGGCGTCCAGCAGGTCTGCGACCGCGCCTACTTCCGGCGCGGGAGCCAGTGGGTCGACGCCCGCGCGCTCACCGCCGCCGCGACGCCCCCGGATGCCGTCGTCGAGTTCGGCACCGAGGAATTCCGCAGGATCCTCGGCGC
This sequence comes from Planctomycetaceae bacterium, assembly GCA_052388375.1. Taxonomy (GTDB): domain Bacteria; phylum Planctomycetota; class PLA2; order PLA2; family PLA2; genus JBQTIG01. The sequence goes on from JBQTIG010000141.1 coordinate 6,551, forward strand.
GCTGGTCGCCGAAGGACGCCAGGCGACCCTGGCGCTGCCCGGCGAGATCCTGATCCGCTTCGAAGGCAAGATCGTGCTGATCAAGAACCCCACCCCCGAATAGACAAGGAGACCGGTCATGAGGAAACGGAATCTTCTCGCCTCCGCGGCCTTCGCGTTGGCCCTCGCGGGCACGCTCGGCCCGGCCCGCGCCGACGAGGCGCCCGCCCCCGCGGCGCCTCCGCCCCAACGCATCGTCGAAGTGGCCATCTGCCTCGACACCTCGGGCAGCATGGAGGGGCTCCTCGACGCGGCGCGCCGCAAGCTCTGGGCCATCGTGAACGACTTGGCCCTCGCCAAGCCCGTTCCGCGCTTCCGCGTGGCGCTCCTCACCTTCGGCAACGACGGCCATCCCGCTGAGGTGGGATGGGTGCGCGTCGACAGCGGGCTCACCGAGGATCTCGATCTCATCTCCCAGCAGCTCTTCGCGCTCACGACGAATGGCGGCACCGAACTGGTCGGCCGTGTCGTCGATGCGGCCACCCGGCAGCTCTCCTGGAACCCCGCGTCCGACGCGCTCAAGCTCCTGTTCGTGGCCGGCAACGAGTCGGCGGACCAGGACCGCGAGGTCTCGTTCCGCGACGCCTGCAAGCGCGCCATCGAGAAGGGCATCATCGTCAACTCGATCTACTGCGGCTCCCCCGGCCACGGCGATGCCGCGGCCTGGCAGGAGGTCGCGCGCCTTGCCGACGGCCAGTACATGGCCATCGACCAGGACAATGGGACCGTGGCCATCGCCACCCCCTTCGACGAGCGCATCGCGGCCCTGAGCGTGTCGCTCAACACCACCTACGTCCCGCTCGGCGGCGAGGGGGAGCTGAAGAAGGAGAACCAGGCCGCGCAGGACCGCAACGCCGCCGCCGCCAGCCCGTCCGCCGCAAGCGAGCGCGGCGCCGCCAAGGCGAGTCGCCTCTACCGCTGCGACTGGGATCTGGTGGACGGCGTCTGCCGCAACGGACTCAAGCTCGAGGAGCTCAAGGAGGAGGATCTTCCCGAAGAGCTCCGCAAGATGACCCTCGAGGAGCGGCGCGCGTTCGTGGCCGAGATGGACCGCAAGCGGTCCGAGATCCAGAAGGAGATCGCCGCGATCCAGGTCAAGCGCCAGGAGTTCATCGCCCAGGAGATGGCCAAGCAGGCCGGCGCGGGCGACCAGGCGTTCGACAAGGCGATCCGCGAGGCGCTGCGCAAGCAGGCCGAATCGAAGGGCTTCACCTTCGAGGAGAAGTAATCCCGTCGCGGGGGCCCCGCCCGAGCGCGGGGCCCTCGCGTCATAATCAGGCCATGGCTCGCCCCACCGTGCTGGTGATCGAGGACGACCGCGCCATCCGGCGCGGCCTGGTCGATGCCCTCGGCTGCGGAGGCTACAAGGCGATCGAGGCGGCCGACGGGCCCGACGGATTGCGCGCCGCTCTCGGGGTCGAGCCCGACCTCGTGCTCCTCGATGTCCTCCTGCCCGGTCGCGACGGCTTCTCCGTCCTCGAGGAGTTGCGGCGCGCGAAACCGGCCCTGCCGATCATCATGATCACGGCGCGGGGCGCCGAATCCGACCGCGTGAGAGGCCTCAAGGGCGGCGCCGACGACTACGTCGTCAAGCCCTTTTCCGCGATGGAGTTGCTGGCTCGGGTGGAGGCGGTGTTGCGCCGCTCGGCGGAGCGCCCGCACAGCGTCGGCGATCTCGACGTGGAGGGCCGCGTCGTGCGGTTCGAACGGCGCGAGGTGGCCCACGCCGACGGGGCGCTGGAACAACTCTCGGAACGCGAGGGGGAATTGTTGCGTTATCTCGCAGCCTGCCGCGGCCGCGCGGTGTCGCGCGAGGAGATCCTCCAGCGCGTCTGGGGGCTCGATCCCCGCGGCGTGGAGACGCGCACCATCGACATGCACATCGCGCGCCTGCGCGAGAAGCTGCGGGACGATCCGCGCACGCCGCGCATCATCGTCACGGTGCGCGGCAAGGGCTACATGCTCGCGGGGGGGGCGGGGGCATGAACGGCCCGCGCCGGTCGTGGTGGCTCCTGTTCGGCCTGGGGGCAGCCGCCGTGGCCGCCGCGCTCCTCTGGGTGAGCGCGATGGTGCTCGGCTTGGAACGCAAGGAGGCGGAGGCGCGCGGCGAGGCGCGCTACCAGGAGTCGCTCCGCCTCGCCGTGGCGCGCATGGGGGCGTTCCTGGACCAGCTGCTCGCGGTGGAGCAGGTGCGTCCCGCCTTCGAGTACCAGCCCTACTACTCCCACACCAAGGCCTACTCCCGTATCCTCGCGGAGATCGAGCCGGGCGAGGTCGTCACGCCCTCCCCCCTGCTGGGGTATCGAACCGACTTCATCCGCATCCACTTCCAGCTGGTCCCCCGAACCCCCCCCACATCGCCCCAGGCTCCCACCGGGAATCTGCGGGACCTGGCCGAAGGCACGGTGCTGCCCGGCTCCACGGTGAGCGACAACCTCGCGCTGCTCGCGTCGCTCGCCCCGCGCCTGAACTACGACGCGCTGGAGGCGCAGCTTCCCACGGCGGCGGCGCGCCCGCCCGCGGCCGCGAGCGAGGCGGTGCAACAGGAGTACGAAAAGCGGGACTGGGCCGTGAAGAAGGCGAAGGAGGCGGCGCTCCCGCGGCTCTCGCCCGGCGGCACCCAGCTCGCCACCCCCGAACCACTCGCGCCGATCTGGCTCGACTCGGGGGAGCTGGTCTACGTGAGACGCGTGCGGAGCGGCGAGGAGAGCGCGTTGCAGGGATTCCTGGCCGATGGACCGTGGCTGCGGGGGGCGCTGCAGGAGACGATCGCCGATCTCTTTCCCGGCGCCGCTCTCGACGCCGCGCCCGGCCAACCCTTCCCCTTCTCGCTGCGCGCGGGACGCGCCACGGCCGCGCGCGCCTCCTTCGGGACTCCCTACCGGCTCGGCCTCGGGCTCCTCTGGTTCACGGTGCTCAGCGCGCTCGCGCTCATCGGGGCGGCGCTTTCGCGCAGCATCCGGTACGGGCAGGACCGCCAGCGGTTCGCGTCGTCGGTGACCCACGAGTTGCGCACGCCGCTCACGACGTTCCAGCTCTACAGCGAGATGCTGGCGCGCGGGATGGTGCGGGAGGAGGGGAAGCGGCAGGAGTACCTCGACACGCTGGTCGAGAAGTCGCACACGCTCTCGGCCATGGTGGAGAACGTGCTCGCCTATGCGCGGCTGGAGGAGGGGCGTGCCGCCGCGCGGCACGAGGAGATGGAGCTGGATGCGCTGCTGCGGCGCGTCGAGCCGCCGCTCGCGGCGCGCGCGGCGGCGGCTGGGTTCACGCTGCGTGTGGAAGCCGGCGATGCGGAAGCGCGGCGCCTGCGCGTGAGGCTCAACGCCGACGCCGTGGCCCAGATCCTCTTCAATCTCGTCGACAACGCCTGCAAGTACGCGCAGGGCGCCGCCGAAGCCACCCTCGAGATCACCGCGCGGGCGCAGGAGGGGTGCCTGCGGCTGCAGGTGCGCGATCACGGTCCCGGCGTGCCCGCGGCGGCGGCGAAGTCGATCTTCACCCCCTTCTCCCGCGGCGGCCGCGACGCGGCCGACCCGATCCCCGGCCTCGGACTCGGCCTCGCTCTTTCGCGGGGGCTCGCCCGCGACCTGGGCGGCGAGCTGACCCTCGACCCGTCGCCCTGCGGCGCCCTCTTCACGCTGCGGATCCCGCTGGGAGAGCGGCCGCGGGCGCAGTCCAGCGCGGCGACGCCCTAGTGTCCTGAGTCAGAAGTAGCCATAAATATCTTGGCGTCCGTCGTAGGGGGTACTCAGGAGGCCCCCGAATGCCGAGCGGACGACCGAAGGCGGCGCTGACCCTCTCCCCTTCCGAGCGCGATACGCTCGAGGGGTTCGCGCGGCGGCGGACGACGTCGCAGGCGATCGCGCTCCGCGCGAGGATCGTGCTCCTGTGCGCGACAGGCCGGACCAACCTCGCGGTCGCCGACGATCTCGGGATCACGCACC
>JBQTIG010000142.1:0-26496 GCA_052388375.1 Planctomycetaceae bacterium
GCTGCGGCGAAGGAGGTGCGCGCGGTAGACCTTGTCCTTGTAGCGGCGTGTTGTAGTGACGACGTGTACGGGGCCAGATCGGCGTGTCACGACGACAGAATAATCGAAACCGACCACATGTCAAGACATATTAGTGACTACGTTGCAGCGGAATCGGCATGGCATGGCGCGGCGCAACTCCTTGAACGCCATGAGGTTACGGAGCCGAGTGCTCAGGAAAGGGTCGGGAACTTCGGCCTAGGCCGCCCCCGCCCCCCTACCGCGTCATCCGTTGCTCGACCGGCGTGACGCTCGGCTCCTGCCCGTTGATCAAGATCGTTTCGAGGGGGGCCGCGCCCCCGGCCACGATCTGGCGCACATCGGCGCCGTGGACCGGCTCCAGCACGTCCTGGATCACCGAGGCGTACTCGCGCACCGCGCGCTGGATCTCCCCGGTCAACAGGACTTCGGGTAGGCGCGTGTCGACGGCGAGGATGCCGGCCACCTTGAGCTGCGGCGTCCCGCGCGCGCGCAGGACGCGGAAGAGCGGCACGCAGAAGTGGCCGCGCCGCGTCGGATCGAACAGGCTCCAGGTCTCCTCCGGCACGGAGAGATGCTCCTCGAACAGCACGCGGTAGGGCTCCGTGCCCCAGCGCGGCACGCTGTGGAGGAGCACCGCCGACCGCGAGCGCGCGGCAAGGCCGACGGGGCCCTGGCCTTCCCGGAACTGCAGCGCGCGGTACTGGCGGCGGTGCCCCTCCGAGACCATGCGCGCGCGGAAGGTCGCGTCGCCGGGCCAGCGGAGGCGGTGACCAGTGAAGTACTGCACGCGGAAGTCGCCCGTCTTGTCGGCGCGATTGAGGCGGGCCGCGAGCGCGCTGACGACGATGGCGATGGGGTGGCGGTCGGGGGGATGGCTCATGGCCGAGTAGAGCTTGCTCGTGACCAGCGAGGCCATGAGAAGCGCCCCGACGAGGAGCGATTTCGTCATCACGAAGGGGAGGAGCACGATGCCGACCAGGAAAAGTCCGTAGTCGAAGCAGACGCGGGCCAGCATGCGCAGCACGCGGAGGCGGTCCGCCGCGGCGATGCGTGCCGCCTTGCGAAGGCGCGCGCCGGAGCCCACCGTCGTCTTGAGGCGGGTCGAGGCCTGGAAGTCCTCGAGGACCGTGAGCACCTCCGCCGCGGAGCCGTAGCGCAGCTGCGGGTTCTCCTCGCGCAGGCGCTCGAGGAGCTGGCCGAGGTACTTGAGCGCGGCCGCCTTGCTGGCGAAAACGCCGGCGCGGCTGCTGCGGAAATCGACGCGATCCACGAGCTCGGCGAAGATGCGCCCGACGGCGAAGAGATCCGCGGCGGGGGTCGCCTCCCGAGCCCCGCGGTAATAGAGTTCGGGCGCGATGTACTCCTTGGAGCCGAACAGCTCGTCGATGTCGGTAAGCGTCGAGTCGGGGATCTTCGCCAGGCCGAAGTCGACGATCTTGCAGATGCCCTGGCCGTCGATGAGCACGTTCCAGGGCTTGAGGTCGCGGTGGATGACGCCGCGCTCGTGGACGTGGCGGAGCCCCGCCAGGATCTGCGAGACGATGTAGACGACCTCCTCCATCCGGAGGGAGCGGGTGCGCGCGAACCGGTGGAGGGTGAGGGGGCGCCCTTCACGCCCCTCGATCAGCTCCATCACGTAGTAGTAGAGGGTCCGGTTCAGTCCGGGGGGCTGCCATAGACCGTACTCGAACACCCTCACGATGTTGGGGTGGTCGATCTCCTTCAGGATCCTCGCTTCGCGCAGGAACCGCCGGACGAACTTGCGCTCCCGGGACGCGAGCTCGGGGTCGAGGATCTTGACCGCGTAGCGGACCTGTTCCTCGCTCTTGTGACGCGCCGGGAAGACCGCGCCCATCGATCCGAAGTCGATGAGGGCGCCGAGCTGGTAGCGCCCTCCCACGGCTGCTCCCTCGAGGGAGTTGTAGAAGGTGCGGCGCGCCTCGTGGGTCGCGGGCGAGCCGGTTTCGGTGGGGGCTGCGTCCCCGGAGGCGGGGCTGTTCTCTTCCATGGGAAGACAGCGCCCGTCCCGAGAGCCTCCTCAGGCCCGGCTCAGGCGACGCCCCAGTCGAAGTCCTCTTCCCGCTCTTCGAACTCCGGCGCGAACCGCCGCCAGTTCGCCAGGATTTTGCTCGGGGGGTGCTCGTCGAGGATCTTGTTCACGCGGTCGAACCAGACCGGGGCGCGGTCATAGCTCTCCTCGAGAAGCTCCTCGAAGGAGAGGAGCTTCAGGTCCCGATCCTTCATCCAGGACTTGGAGTCCTTCACCTTGCGCAGGGCCGTGGCGGTCTCGATGTGCCGCTTGAGATCGCACCGGACCATGAATTCGATCGGAGACATGGGCTTCATGTCCGACTTGCGCTTAGCCATGGACCCTCCTGCGAACGTTGGAAACGGGCTCGGTACGCCCCACCTCCCGGCCCGTTAGCCCCTCAAGCTAACACACTTGTGCAGGCCATCAAGCCGGCCCCGGGGTCGCTACAATAGAGTGGTGCGAATCTATACACGCACCGGGGATGGAGGCGAAACCGGGCTCTTCGGGGGCGGACGGGTGCCGAAGGACCACCCGCGGGTGGAGGCCTTTGGAGCCGTGGATGAACTGAACGCGGCCCTGGGGGCCGCGCGGGCCGTAGGCCTTCCCGGCCATCTGGAGCCTCTCGCCGCACGTATCCAAGCGGAACTCTTCGTCCTGGGCGCGGACCTGGCCACGCCTCCCCAGACCTCCACGCGCGCGGACCGGATCGTGCGATTGCGGGACGACGCCGCGGCAGCCCTGGAGCCTGAGATCGATCGGTGCGAGGAGGAGCTGGAGCCCCTCAAGACGTTCGTGCTTCCCGGCGGTGGCTCGGCGGGAGCCGCCCTCCACCTCGCCCGAACCGTCTGCCGGCGGGCGGAGCGGCGCGTGGCGGGTCTCGTACGCGCGAACGAGACGGGCCCCGCCCCCCTCGTCTACCTCAACCGGCTGGCGGACCTCCTCTTCGTCATGGCGCGACTTGCCAACGCGCGCACGGGCAACCCCGAGACTCCCTGGAGGCCTTCCTGATGGCCGGCGTAGGGCGTGGGTTCTCTCGCGGCCTGGCCCAGGCGCTCGCCGGCGCCGCGTTCCTCATTCTCGTGGTCGGCGTGACCTACTTCGCGATCCTCGTGATCGCGGTGCGGTACGGCGAGGAGGCCCGCCGCGCGGCCGCCTTCCATGAGCTCGGCCAGTTCCTCACGGGCGGCCTGGCCTGGTACCAGGACGCCCGCATCTACGGCGCCTCCTCGCTGGTCCTCGCCTTGGTCTCGATCCTGTTCGGGGTCGCACCCCTCGCCCGGATCACACTCCTGGTCTCGGGATCGATCTACGTGACGTTCCTGCTCTTCGGCGAGCAGATCACCGAGGCTTTGAGGCTCTGGGCCGCCGGGGCGTGAGCGGCTACCGGCAGTAGCCGCGGGAGTAGTAGCGCGGCGCGTAGTAGCTGCGATAGCTGGGCCGATAGCTGTCGTATCGGTAGCCGTAGGAGTGGGAATGCCCATGGGAATGGTAGTAGCGCGGGGCGCAATCGTACTCCCGCACGCGGTAGTAGGTCCGCGGCTGGTAGCAGTCGTACCGGTCGTAATAGCCGCGGTGGTGGCTGCCGAACCGGATGTCGATCGACCAGTCGCCCGCCTCGGCGGTGGAAGGGGAGAAGAGCCCGACGCCGCCAGCGAGGGCGAGGGTCGCCAGGAAAGTCTTGAGCATGTCGTTCCTCCGTCCCCACGGGAGGACGCTCGTGACCACTTCCGGCGACGCGGCTTCGCGCCGCCCGGGCCGATCAGGAGCCCCCGGGGGCTTGCTGCCGCTTATCTCGCAATCGCGGGGCCAATGGGCTCCCCTCCCTCCCGCCGCAGGAACGCCTCGGCCACCACCACCCCCGCGGCGCCGGCGACAACCCCGGCGAGCAGATCCACGATGTAGTGATAGCGCAGGTAGACCGTGGCGAAGATGAGGCCGAGGGTGACGGGGACCACGACGAATCGGAGTGCCAGCCGGTATCGCAGGTGGACCCAGATCGCGACGACCCCGATCGCGGCGTGGCCGCTGGGGTAGCTGTCGCGCATCTTGCCCTCGAGCAGATCGAAGAACCCCTTGAGATGGACCGCGAGTGTGGCGCTCCCCCCGGTGCCGGTGGCGCCGATCCGGTCGAGGTAATAGCCCATTCCGATCGCGGGGGTGAGGAAGTAGCCCACGTAGGTGGAGAGCCAGGCGAGGACGAACGCGAACCGCACCGCGCGGAACTGCTCGGGAGCCAGGCGGCGATAGATGGGCACCGCCGCGAGGAAGGGCAGCAGGATGTAGCTGCTCCAGCAGAGCTTGAGGAGGTCGGTCAGGAAGTCGGTGGTGATGCGCGAGAGGCCGCGCACGAGTCGGTCGCCCCCGAACGCCGCATCCATGCGCAGCAGCACCTCGTCCATGTCGTGCGGGGAGACCGCGGGCACGAGGATAAGGAGCTGTTTGTAGAAGGCGGGGATGTAGAGGACCGGGTACCAGTCGCGCAGGACTCGCCAGAGAGGGCGGCGCGCCCTGCTGCCCCGCGCAACGAGAAGGAGGAGGAGCCCGAGGAGGAGGCCATGGGTGGCGAGGAAGATCCAAGACGGGATGCCGGTGCTCCTTCCCCCTTCCTCCGAATCGAGCTGGGCACGGATTGCGGGGAGGTGGGTGGCGGTGAGGCCGAGGAGGAGGAGAAGATAGCCGGCCACCAGCGTGTCGGACGCGTTCCAGTGCCGCCTGAGGGAGGGGATCATGGGCGCGTGGGGGGCATGCGTGAGCGCGCGGGATTCTAGCCCTCCGTGGCGTTTTCGGGGAGGTGTCTTGACGAGTTCGTCGTCAAGCGCAGTGAAGCGAGACCCGCCCCCTCCCCCGTCCCCGCCGCGAAGCGGCGAGCCCGCCACCGGGACCAGTTCCATGTCTACCTCGCGCGGGCGCGCGCAGGAGATCGCGAAAAGCGCGCCCCCGCCTTCGACGCCGGAGCCTACGCGGAAGATTCCTGCTCGCAAGGCGTCCGTCCCGCGTCCCGGCGCCGGGGTCGGGCGGCTCTGGGTCCGCCTCGCCGCGCTCGTTGCGCCGCTCCTCGATGTAGGGGTCTTCCTCCCCTGGACCGTGGACCGCTACGGCTCCCGCGACGATTTGAGCGGCCGCCAGGATGCGGTCTGGATGCTCGTGCTGGTCACTACCGCCGGTCCGGTGGCGGGCCTGCTCGGATTCCTGCCGGAGCCGCGCCGACTTCGCCTCCCGCCGCGAGTCCTCGTTGCGGGCTGCACCGCGCTCGACGCGGCCACCTTCGCCGGCAGCGCGGCGGAGCTCTCGGAGAACTCGTCGCGCGGCATCCTGGCGGGGCTCCCGCTCTCGGTGGCGGCGGCGCTGCTCGGGACCGTCGCTTCCGCGCCGGCGTTCCGGCGGGCGCGCTAGCGGTTCGCCTTCGCCTGCCCGAACATGCCCTTGCGATAGGCGACGATGCGGCCCGCGATGGCGGAGGCGGCCACGCTGAGTGGCGAGGCGAGAAAGAGCCTCCCCGGGCCTGAGCGGCCCGAGTAGTTGCGGTTGATCGCGCTCACCGTCACCTGGTCGGACTTGTCGGAGACGCCCGGCCCGCAGCCGATGCAGGCGCCGCAGCCGGGGCTGATGACGGTGGCGCCGGCGCGCTCGAAGAGATCCACGAGGCCCTCGGCGCGGCAGTGGCGCTCCACCTCTTCCGAACCGAATTGAAGGTAGAAGCGTACGCCCGGAGCGACGCGGCGGCCCGCTCGCACCGCCTCGCGGATGACGCTGGCGTACATCTCCAGGTCGTCGATCTTGCCCGCGGTGCAGGAGCCCGCGTAGGCGATGTCGATGGGCACTTCGCCGAGCTCGTCGATGAAGGCGCCGTTGGTCGGATCGCTCGGGATCCCCTTGGCCGGATCGCCCGGCGTGGCGACCATCGGCCGCGTCGCCGCCAGGTCGATGGTGTGTACGCCGCCCGCGTAAACCGCCCCCGGGTCGGGCTTCACCGCGCGTTCGCGCAGGCGCGTCGCGTCCCCCCCGCGCCGCGCCGCGATCCAGCGAAAGGTCTCTTCGTCCGCCTCCACGATGCCGGCGCGCGCCGAACACTCCGTCGCCATGTTGGCGAGAGTGGCGCGTTCGTCCATGGAGAGGGAGGCGAGCCCCGGGCCGCCGAATTCCATGGAACGGTTGAGGGTCTCGCCGCGCCGCACGAAGGTCATGAGGAGGAAGAGCATCACGTCCTTGGCGGTGGTTCCCGCGGGGAGCTTGCCCGTGAGCTCGAACCGGATCGACTCGGGCACGACCAGCGGCGTGAAGCCGCTCTGCACGAGGTTGGCGTACTCGGTGGCGCCGACGCCGTAGGCGTAGGCGTTGGAGCCGCCGCCCATGGTGGTGTGGCTGTCGGTGGCGAGGATCACGTCCCCCGGTTCGATGATCTTCTCGCGCGCCACCTGGTGGCAGATGCCGGGGGATTTGCCTCCACTCGCGGAAAAATCACGCACCCCGGTGTGGCGCTGGAACTCCCTCTGGAGCTCGCGCAGCGTCCCGATCTTGTCGCCGAACTTCGCCATCGCCGGGACTCCGTCGGCGTAGATGAGGTGGTCCTCGAACACGGCGAATTTGGCCGGGTTCTTCACCGCGTAGTCCGCGCCGTACTCCTCCTGGAGGAAGTAGTGCACCTGGGCCGTCGTGAATTCGTGGCTGTAGCCCCCATCCACCTCCGCCAGCACGGCGTCCCCCGGCTTCACGAAGCCGGGGCCCCCCAAGAGATGCGCGCCGATGATCTTCTCGGCCATGGTCATGGGCCGCCGCGGCGTCGCGGGCCGCGGAATCTTCACCGTGCCGGCGCGCAGCGCCTTGGCCAGGGGGAAGAGCCCGCCATGCTCCACGATGAGGCGTGTCACCGGGTCGAGCTCCTTGGTGAATTCGCCCAGCGGGATCGCCTCTCCCGCCTGGAGGCGGCGCAGCAGGGCGTGGTCGCCCATGAGCACGCCCTGGTTGTGGTTGTTGGCGGCGTGGATGGGGGCGAAGCTCTCAGCGACGGCGATCCGGATGCCGCTCCACTTCTCGGCCTGCACCGCGGTCTCGCGGGAGGATCCGACACCCTTCCGCTTGCCCGAGACGATCACCTCGAAGTTGCCCTTGAGCAGCGCGTCCTGCTCGAGGAGCCGCTTCCCCTCCACCACGAGTCCTGCGTAGGCGTTGCGCGCCAGGTCCTCCGGCTTGTGGCTGAAGCAGACCCAGGCCGGCGTCATCACATCGGTGTTGATGTCGTCGAGAAGCTCCTCGACGCGCAGATCCTCCATGCGCAGATCCAGCTCGCCGCGGATCTGGCGCCGGATCCGTTCGGGATCCTTGGTGAGGAAGAGGACGCGCTTGCCGGGAGTGAGGGAAACGGTGCAGGAGGCTGCCATGGGGCCTTGGTCCCATTGTAGGGTCCCGCGCCCCGTTCCTGGAACGCCGGTCAGGGCAGCAAGGCACGCGCGGGAGCGATGAGCCCGGCGCCCAGGCGGCCGCGGAAAGCCGGATTGAGCGAGTCCAGCGGGAGCGCACGCGCCTGGAGCCTGTCCAGGACCTCCTCGCGATTCAGCGCGGGAAACGCGGAGCGCACCAGCGCCGCCGCGCCGGCCACGAGGGGCGCGCTGAAGCTGGTACCGCTCCAGCGCGCCGTTCCGTTGGGCGCAAGCGCCAGCGGCATCGCCCCGACGAGATCGGTGCCCGGGGCGGCCAGGTCGACCGCGCTGCCGCGGTTGGAGTAGGGCGCGAGGATGCCGGAGCCGCTCACGGCCGCCACTGCGACCACGGCGCCGTACCGAGCGGGGAAGACCACTTCGTTGGCCCCTGCATTGCCCGCGGCGCCGATGATCACCACGCCACGATCCTCGGCATAGTCGATCGCGCGCCGCAGCACGTCCGGACTCGCGGGCACGTCCACGCTCACGTTGATCACCAACGCGCCGGAATCCACGGCCCAGAGGATCGCGGCGGCGACCGATGCGGCCGTGCCCACCCCCTCGTCGTTCAGTGCGCGCACCGGCAGGAGGAGGACGTCGGGAGCCACCGCCAGGATCAGCGAGGCGACGAACGTCCCGTGACCGTACTGTTCGTCCACGAGCCCGTCGCCGTCGTCGTCGAGGAAGTTGCGCTCGTCGGTGGGATCGGCATCGCGCCCGATGAAGTCGAAGCCGCCCGGAGCCAGGCGCCCGACGAGGAGCGGATGCGTCGGATCGACGCCCGTATCGACGACGGCCACGACCTGGCCCGTCCCGGTCGAGATCGCCTGCGCGCCGGGCAGGTCGAGGAGGGCGAACGCGCCCTGGCCGGGGATGGACGCCAAGAGATCGTCGCCGAAGACGGGCACGTCGGAGGGACCGCCGCGCGGGGAGGGCACGAGGTAATTGGGCTGGGAATCGACCACGCGGAGGTCGCCCCCCAGGTCGTCGAGCAGCCGCATGAGGTCCGTCCCGTCGGGAACTCGCAGCACGTAGAAAGCGGAAGTTCCGATCCGCTCGAGTTGCAGGCCTCCGAACTCGTCCCGCAGGTCCTCCGCCTCCTCCTCGTCGTCGGGGTCGGCGAGCATCAGGATCAGCTCCGTCGATTCATGGGGGAGCGCGAGGGGGTCCGGAGCGGCTGGAGCCGCGCCGCCGGCGGAGCCGCATCCCGCGAGGGCCGCTAGAGCGAGGGAGGCGCAGAAGGAGAAAAGGGGGCGCATCGTTGTCACTTTCCGCGGGCGGCGATTCCCGCGATCACGAGGAATCCCGCCCAGTCGGCGGGATGCGGATAGGCAACACTCAATTCGCGGGCCGCGCGGGCGACGGCGGCGGTCGCGCCTGCACGCGGAAGCACGGAGTAGAGACGGCGCATGAAGGCGTGGGCCACCCCGTCGGAGATCTCCCAGCGGGAGGCGATCACTGCCGACGCGCCGGCGGCGAGGAGGGCGCGGGGAAACCCCCCCATCGCCTCGCCGCGCCAGGCCAGGGACGGGTCGCCGCTCCTGCATGCGCTCAGCACGACGAGCGCTCCGCGAAGGCTGACGCGGGCCATGTCGCCGGCGGCAAGCCAGCCGTGCTGCACACGGAGGGCGCTCAGCGGGGGCCGGTCGTCACGGGCTCGGGCGTGCCCGGCGATGTGCACGATGCCGGCACGGGGCATCTCCCGCAGGATCGCCTCCCGCGTCGCCGCCGCTCCGCGCAGAACAAGCCCGCGGCGGAGGAGACGGCGCACGTCGCGCAATTCGCGCTGCATGGCGGGGAGCGCCTCGTCCTCGATTCCCACCAGGAGCACTCCCCGCCTTGCCGCCCGCCCCCGGCGGCGCAACGAGGCCGCCGGCGAGTGGTGGATGTCGGCTGTGGCGAGGAGCGGCTCGCCATCGAGCGGTAACGCCTCCAGCGGGAGATCCCCAAGCTCGGGGGGGAGCACGACGGCCAATCGGCGGCAATCCCGCGGGAATCCGTGCAAGAGGCGCGGCGCGAGGCGATGGAGCGGCGCCAGGGCCGCGGCGGCATCCCCCCCACCGTGCAGCCGGCGGGCGACCTGGAATCGAAACGCATCCAGTTCGCTCCGGATCTTGCCAAGGCTGCCGCAACTCCAGGTCGTGACCTCGCCGTCCCGGGAAAGCAGCGCGAAGACCTCATCCCCCAGGGACGCATAGGCGAGGCAGGCGCCCATCGGCACCTGCTCATGCGGCTGCGTGGCGACGTGCTCTCCCCGCCCTGCCTCGAGCTCACGCAGAAGCTCCTCCTCCAGCCGCGCGGTCTCCTCGAAGGTGCCCGACGCCAAGGTTCGCTGGCCGGCCGCCTCACGATCCCTTCGCTCCAGAGCAAGCCACAAGGCATCGAGGCGCCGCCGCAGGGTCCTCGCGCGGCGGGGGAGTGTCGCGCCGGGCGCGCCCTGCTCGATCTCCTCGCGCAGCGTCCGCGCCCGCGCGGCGTCGAGCACGCGAAATGCTTCGCGACGGTCGGCGGCGCGACCGCGCTCCACGAGCGCCCTGACCAGCGCTTCGTAGCAGCCGAGGCTTCCGGCCAAGGAGGAGGCACGGAGGGATCCCGTGGGAGCGAGGAGGCGCAGGTCCTCCGCCGCCGCCACAGCCCGGCGGAGCATGGGGATGGCGGCTCGTCCTCCCGCCCGCGCTCGTGCAAGGAGGAGGTCGGGCAGGACCCAGCGCCGCAGGGCGCGCGGATAGAGCCGAGCGCGGCCGCGTAGGAGTGCCGCGCCCGAACGGGGCGCAAGGGTGCGCGCCCGATCCACGAGCGCGCCGAGCGCCGCGAGCAGGTGGCCCCTGCCGTGGAGCACCGTCTCGGCGGCAGCCAGGCGCCGCCCGGCGACCGCGTCCGCCATCGCCACGCCAGCCCCAGCCCGTGCCGCGCGAAACGTCCCCGATGCCCGCGCCGCGGTGCGCCGTGCCGCGGCGAAGAGGCCCGCGCCTGCCTGCGCGCGCGCCGCGATCAAGAGCGCGCCGGCGGTGTCGAGGGGCGTGTGGGCCCCGCGCAGGGCGGCTGCGGCCGCCAGTGCCTGGCGAGCGGCCTCGCGGTGATCCCCCAGTCTCAACACCAGCTCCGCCTCGTCCAGTCGCGCGAGGGCCGCGCGGCGCCGATCGCCGCGCGCCAGAAAGGCCGCCTGGACGGCGCGCAGGTCCTCGATCGCCTCCGCGGCACCGCCCAAAATCCCGCGCGCCCATCCCCGGTTGTGGCGGGCGATCTCGGCGACGGATCCCAATCCCGCCGCATCGAGCACGGGCAGCGCCCGGTCGAATTCGCGGATCGCCTCGGAGGCGGCTCCTCGGCGCGCGAGCCGGATCCCTAGATTGAGGCGCGCGTGGGCCCGCTCGACTCGCCCGCGCGTGTCCCGGAGCGCCGCACGGAGGGCCTCCTCCGCCGCGCGCTCATCCCCCAAGGCCGCCAGCGCGTTGCCGATCGCCGCTTCTGCGCGACCGCGCAGCTCCGTGTCGAGGCGCGCCGCCCGCAACCGCCGCACGACCCGGCGGGCCTCGGCGGCACGTCCGAGCAGGGCGAGGGCCTGCAGGGCGCTCACATCGGTGGTCGCCGTCTCGCGGCGCGCACGCGCGCGCACGAAGATCGCTCGGGCGCGGGCGTAGCCGACGGCGGCCCGGTCCAGACGACCCCCGATGTGGTCCGCCTTGGCGCGCTGCACGAGCGCCTCCGCCCTTCGGACGGGACTGCCCTCACGCGCCGCCATGCGCGCGTAGCGCGCGGCCAGCCTCCGGGCACGGGGGAGATCCGACCGCAGGGCGATGCTGATCTCGCGGCGCAACTCGTCGAAGCTCATAGCTCGAGAGCGTCAAACGCCGCCGCGCCCGCCTCCAGACGGTAGCATCCCCGGGCAAGCCGCCGCAGAAGGAAGCTCCCGTCCGACTCGACCTTCGCGCGGCGCACCGTGGGTCCCGCCACGAACGCGACCTCCTTCGTGAAGTCCGCGGGAGTGACCTGCCCCCGCACGTCGAATCCGCGCGTCGTGCGCGAGACCTGGAGTTCGACGGTGGCGGCGCCCTCGAACCGGAGGAATCGCGGCGGTGCGGCTGCCAACGAGCGTAGGGCCGGAGCCATGTGCAGGAACGAATCGAAGGCGAGCCGCAACCGGGGGCTGTCCGCTTCACGGAAGAGCCGGACCGCCCGGGCCAGGAGGCGCTGCGAAGGCGCGGGAGACGCGACGGCGCGCCGGCCCGCGTCGAGGAGTCGCTCCGCCCCGGCCAGCTGCTCGCGGCAGCGCGCGCAGGACGCGAGGTGCGCGGAATCCGCCGCGCTCCCACGCCCGGCGGCCTCTTCCAGGAGATCCGCGAAATCGAGATGGCTGTCGCCCATGTCCACGCCTCAGGAGGAGCCCGCCCCGCCCCCGGATACACGCTCTTCCAACAGGACCCGCAGCTTGTCCAGGCAGCGCTTGCGCGTCGGGCCCAAGGACCCGCGCGGCAGGGCCATGCGCTTCGCGACGACGTCGTAGGAGGGGGCGGGGACGGTGAAATAGAGGAGGCCCAGCAGCTTTTGACAGCGCTCCGGCAGCCGGGCCACGGCGGCGCGCACCCCCTGCTCCTCCTCGAAACGGGCGAGGATCTCCTCGGGGGGCGCCGCGCCGGTGAGCGGCGGGAGGTCGGGAGGGGGCCTGGCCTTGGCCTTCCGAGCGACCTCCCAGGTGGCGCGCGCCGCGGTGCGGATCAGCCACTGGGGAAGCGCCTTCGCGTCGCGGATCGCGGGAAGCGCGCGCAGGAGCGCATAGCAGACATCGGCGAAGACGTCGTCGCAAAGGGCCGCCTTCAGGCCGTAGCGGCGGGGCACCGAGAGGACCAGGGCGCCGTAGCGCTCCAGGAGAAGGCGCCACGCCGCTTCCTCGCCGCCACGGCAACGCGCGAGCAGTTCGGAATCGGAGGATCCAGGGCTCACGGAGCGCCCCATTATGCGGGAGGAGCCGAGGCCTCGCGGCCCCGGCTCCTTCCCGGAGAGAGTACGGATCGGCGTCAGTCGGTCACCAGTGGCGGCACCGCGCCGGAGAGCAGGAGTTGGCTCGATCCGTCCGCGCGGATCACGCGGACCGGCCTGCCCACCAGATCGGATACCTTCGTGGCGCCGAGCGGGAGGAGTCCCTCGGTCTCCAGTTCCGCCTCGCCCTCCTCGTCGGCCGTCCGCGTGGCGATCGAGGCGTAGCTGCCGGATCCGGCGGGATCCTCGATCTGGAAGGTCACCCTGTCCCCGGGGACGAGATGTTCCGCCTCCATCTTGAACCGCTCGCGGTTCTGTTCGGGGCGCGTACGGATCTCGATCTTGCCCTCGAGCCCGGGCAGGGCCGGGGTCAGGCGTGCGCCGCCGCGCGCGCGCTGGCCCTCCAGCGGAGGCACGCCCCCTTCGACGCCGGATTCAGGCAGGCTCGGCACTTCCCCCATGAGAATGAGGGCTCCCGAGGAGACGAGCCGCACTTCGATCGCGAAGCCCGAGAGGTCGGCGACCGCGCCGGCTCCCAGCGGGAGGCTCTCCCCGTCAGCCGTATTGCGCTCGAACTCCGCCTCGCCCGAGAGGTCCGCGACGGCGGTGCCGATGGAGACGAACCCCTCGGCGGTGGCTGGATCGTCCAGGAAGAACTCGACGTCCGTGCCGGCCGCCAGGTGCTCGGCCTCGATCCAGAACTTCTGTCGGTCCGAGCGCACCTCGATCTTGACCTTGCCCTCGACGTCGCCGTCGGAGGCGCCGGCAACTCGAATCAGCCGCGCCTCGGCGCGCAGCCGGTCCCGGCCGTGCATCGAAAACTCGACGACTTCGCCGTCCCGGATGGCGACGCGAATCTCGATGTCGTCGCTGTCGTCTACGCCCGAGATGTGCCACTCGCCGTCCTCGTGCTCCCATTCATCCTCGAGTTCGTCCTCCGTTTCGTCCTCTGACCCGTCCTCCGACTCGTCCTCGAACCCGTCCTCGGACTCATCCTCGAACTCGCCGTCCTCGGAGGACTCGCCGGGCCCCCCGCTGTGCGCGGCTGCGACCAGGCTCGAACCGAACTGAACCGAGACCACCTCCACCGGGAGACCGGAAAAAGCGAAGCGCCCGTCGGAGGTAGTGACCTGCGAGGCGCCGGTTCCGGGAATCGTGACGAGGACGCCTGACCGGTCGAGGGTCTGGCCGTCCAATTCGTAGACCACTCCCCTCAGGGCCGCGGTCTGTAGCGCGGGTCCGCCCCCGCCGCCACATGCGGCGAAGAGGAGGAGTCCGCTGAGGTACTTCCATTGCTTCATGTCGGTGCTTGCTCCTTTGTCCCCAAGGAGCGCAGGCGCTCGCCCCTGGATACACCGTTCCACGAAAGCCAGCCGCCGGGGGGCGGCCCCCCGGCGGCATGACTGAAAGGAATGGATCGGATCGGGAACTACTCCGCGACGAGCGGCGGCACGGAGCCGGCGAGGAGGACCTCACCGGAACCGTCTGCGGCGATCACGCGGATCTTCCGGCCCACGAGAGCGGCCACCGTCTCGACCCCGAGGGGCAACGGCCCGGCCATCTCGAGCGCCACTTCGCCCTCTCCGTTCACGAGTCGCGTCACGAGGGTGACGAAGAGGCCCGAGCCTGCGGGATCCTCGATCTGGATCGAGACCAGGGTGCCCGGCACGAGGCCCTCCGCCTCGAGGAAAAAGAGCTGGCGATGCTGTTCGGGCCGGGAACGGATCTCCACATGGCCCTCGATCTCGGGCTGCTCGGACCGGAGCAAGGAGCGGCCCCGCGCGTCCTGCCCCTCGTGGGGAGGCATGCCCGGATCCGTACCGGCGTCGGGGAGTCCAGGCACCTCGCCAATCAGCAGGGTCTGCCCCGTCGCGAGCAGCCGCACCAGCACCCGGAAGCCTTCCAGCTCCCGCACCGTGGGGACGCCGAGGGGGAGGCCGGGGGCGCCGCCGCTCTCGCGCACGAACTCGGCACCGCCGCCGGCGCCCGCCGTGGCCGTGCCGATGGAGATCGGCCCCGCTTCGGTTTCGCGGTCATCGAGGAAGAACTCGATCCCGGCGCTCGGCTCGACCTGCTCGACCACGATGGCGAACCGGTCGCCTTCGCGCCGCGACTCGACGCGCACTTTTCCAGCGACGTCGGCGTCGGGGGAATCCTCGGCGCGGTGGAGCCGGGACTCGGCGCGCAGCCGGTCCCGCGCCAGGAGGCGGAACTCGATCACCTTGCCGTCGCGAATGGCGACACGGACCTCGACCTCTTCATGGTCCTCAACGCCCGCGACGTGCCACTCCCCCTCTTCGCCTTCGCCATCCTCGCCATCATGGCCATCCTCGCCATCATGGCCGTCTTCGCCATCGTGGCCGTCCTCGCCATCGTGGCCATCCTCGCCATCGTGGCCGTCTTCGCCGTCTTCTCCATCTTGGTCGCCCTCCTCCCCACCCCCCTCTTCCGCTTCGCCATCCGACTCCTGAGCGGCGACGACGAGGCTCGAGCCGAACTTGAGGGTAAGTGTGCCGGCGGGGAGACCGGTGAAGCTGAAACGGCCATCCGAGCCGGTCACCACACTGGAGCCATCCTCCACCACCGTGACTAGAACCCCCGAGCGATCGAGGGTCTGGCCCTCCAGCTCATAGATCACGCCGCTCATCGCGGCCGTCTGCAGCGCAGGACCGCCGCCGCCGCCTCCGCATGCGGCAAACAAAACGAACAGTCCGAGAATCTTCCCGTGCTTCATGTCAGTCTCGCTCCTCTTCACGTGCCACTGCGCGCTGGTGTCCGGCCGTACCCGCTAGACACACCCCCGGCATAGCCACCGGCGGCCATGTTACGGAACGGCATTTCAAGCAGAAAACCTGACTCGTACCGCTTCGATCCGCCCCCTCCCCCGGCGGCCCCTCTGCCTTCCGGGGGCCAAAACTTATAGAATCCCCACGGAGGGCTAGCCATGAAACTGACCGAGGCTCCGGCTGCCGGACCCGCCGCCGCGACCGGCCTAGGCCGCTCCCTCTATGCGCTCGTCGCCTACTTCGGGCTCATGTCCATATCTGGGGCACTTCTCTTCGGCTTCCGCTTCGAGCCGGGGGCGCCAGCCTCCAACATCTGGTTCAACGTAGCCATCTACGCGGCCTTCATGGCGCCGCACCTGCTCATGACCCGCTCCTTTTGGAAGCGCATGGTCACCGGCAATCCGGCGGGGTCGCCGCGCGAGCGGCAGTTCTACATCCTGCTCACCCTGGCCTGCTGGTTCGCGGTGATCGTGCTCCACCGCCCGGTGTCGGGCCCCGCGCTGGAGGTGCCCAGCGTGGTGCGCTTCTGCGGCATCGTCGTCTTCCTCATGGCCTTCTTCCTCTTCTTCCACGGCATCACGATGCCCATGATCGACGGCCTGCTCGGCGTCCCCGGTTCGGTGCAGGGCTACAGCCACGGGGCCGACACGCCGCTCTTCACCGAGGGCGCCTACGCCCAGGTGCGCCACCCGATGTATCGGGCGGCGGTCCTGGCGGGGCTCGCGTCGCTCTTCATCCACCCGAACGCGGGGCAGCTGCTCTGGGTCGGCTTGACGGGCGGCACCTTCATCGGATTCATCCCGGTGGAGGAGCGTCAAATGATCGCGGCACGGGGCGACGCCTATCTGAGCTATCGCGCCAAGACGCGCTGGAGGCTGTTCCGCGGGATCTGGTAAGGGGGGGCGGGGGCGTCAGTTCAACTCCAGCGCACCGTCCGAGCGGATCTCGCGACAGCGCGCCAGAAGTGAGCGGTAGACCGCCTCTTCTTCCGCCGGGAGTGATCCGGCGGCGATCGCCTCCAGGACTTCGCGGGCGTGGGCCGGGCGCCTGGCCTCCAGGAGATCTTGCGCTAGAGCGAGTCGCAGCGATGCCGGCGCGCGCGGGTCCGCGGCCAGGAACTCCTCCATCCGATCGATCGCGGCGAGAAGGTGCCCCCCGGAGCGCAAACCGCCGATCAGTGCCGTGAGTTCGGGCAGCGGGAGGAGGAAACCCGGCGAGGCGCGCTGGCCGGCGGCATAAGCCGATTCGGCGCGCCACGCTTCGCCCTCCTCCAGGGCGTCCCGGACCGCCACAAGCGCTTCCACGCGCGGATCGACACTGGGGGGCGGGGCCGCGGAGCGCGACCGGGAGCGGGGATGCCCCCGGCGCAGCGAGAAGTAGTCCAACCCCTCGGTGTCGACCCAGCCTTTCCTGAGCATCGTGAGGCCTACCCCCAGCCCCCCGCAGGCGCCCAGGAGGTGGAGTAGTTCGCTGCTCGCCCGGAACCCCTTGAGGAACGAGAGGACCAGCTCGATCGCGAGGAAGTAGACGCAGAAGCGAATGACCTTGATCTCCGTGAGGCGAATGATCATGAAGATCCAGACGAACACGGAGAGCGTGTTGCGCGGAGCCCAGAGCCCGGAAAGGACCATGAGCCCCATGATCGCGCTCGATGCCCCTACGGCGCCGCCCGAGGCGCCGAGCAGCAGGAGCTGCGTCGCCGCCGACGGCACCATGGCGAGAGCGGCGTAGACGAGCAGGAATCGACGGAGCCCGAGGATGGCCTCCGCGATGAAGCCGAACGCCCAGAGAAAAACCATGTTGCCGGCGACGTGGAGCCAGTCGACGTGGGTGAAGGCCGAGGCGAGCCAGGTGAAGGGGTCGATCGTGCCGAAGCGCAGGACGAACCTGTCGATGAAGGCCGGCTCGCGGGAGGGCAGCGCGCGAGGAAACCCGAGCAGCGCGGCGATGGCGACGTTGGCGGCCATGAGCCCGACGGTGCCCCACGGGAAGGTTCGCGCCAACGCGTCGCTGCGGTAGGGGATCACGACGAACACGAACTGGCTCCCGCGGTCCGACTCATGGACCGGAGGATCGTATCGCGCTGCGAGAGGATCCGCCCGCCCCGGCGGCGGCGCCGCCCGCCCCGCCCCCGCCCCCCTTGCGCGCATTCGCGGGCGCAAGCGATACTGTCGATGGCTGCGAACTACACCGCGTCCGGCCGCTCGCCGCCGGAGGAGGATGGTCTCCATGAGTCGCACCCTAGGGCACCTGTTGGCTGGACTGGCGTTGGTCGCCGCCGGCGGGGCGGCCCGCGCGGCGGACGAGCCCCCGCTTCGCGAGTACGACCAGCGCGCCGCCGCCGCGCTCTTCACGATGCTCCAGGGCCAGGACTTCGACTTCTCCAAGGTGGATCGCGCCGCCTTCGACACGCTTCAGCTCAAGTCCCGCGACTTCGCCGCCAAGCAGTTCGCCTACGGGGTCAACTTCGGCTCCGCATCCGGCCCGAAGGGCGATTCGCGCGGCGCCCTCAAGATCACCGTCGGCATTCCCCCTCCCGACCCGGTCGCGAAGGGCTGGACCAAGCTACCCCCCGACGCCGCCACCGGCGCGGAGCGGTTCTTCCTCCCGATGAAGGACACCGAGTACGCGCGCTTCGGCGTGCGCCTGGCCGTCGGGGGAATCGTCCTCGCGGTGGAGCAGCGCAAGAGATACGCCGCAGGCCAGGACCCCTTGGCGCCCGCCGGCGAGGTGACCGCGATCCTCGCCAAGTTGCTCGAGGTTGCGCGCGTTTACAAGCTTCTCCGCGGCGAGGTGAAGCTCACGCTCCTCTCCGACGACGCGCAGGCGCAGCCCCTGCGCGAGCTCGGGGCCGAGCCGCTGCGCTTCTCGCTCCGCGCGGACCGCCCGTCGCGCTTCCGCATCCGCGTCGAGGTGTCCGACGCGAAGGAGCAGGGCGGGCTCTCCGAGCTTCGCTTCCGTCTCGCGGGGAGCCTCGCGACGTTCGGCAAGCTGGAGGTTCCGGGGGCGGTCGCGGAGGGGGAAGAGTACATCCTGAAGGACCCGGGGGACCGCCCGGTGCAGATCGCCCTCGAGGTGGCCGCAAGGTCCGAGGAGTTCGAGGCCGCGCTCCTCGCCGAGCCCAAGGAGGGCGATGGCGGGCCGGGGCTGCGCATCCTCGTCGACCCGAAGTACCGGTAGAGGAAGGGAGCACGCCATGCGCCTGGTCCGCTTCGCGTTCGTCTGCACGCTCGCCCTCGGCGGTCCCGCCCGCGGGGATGGCGCCACCGTGATGCCCGAAATCTGGGAGCCGGTCATCTGGCGCTTCAAGGCGACCGCCGCGAGCGCCGGGGGACGCGCCAGCGGCGGCGACGCGCTCGAAAAGCCCAAGGACCCGCCGGCCACGCCGACCCAGCTCGCGCAGTGGCGCTGGCTCGAACCGCAGATCCGCATCCGCCGCCGGCCGGAGGACGCCCGGACGGCCCTCGAAGCGGAGCGGACGCGCGTGGAGGAGCGAACCCGGGATCTCTGGGCGCAGCGCGAGAAGGAGACCGACGCCAAGAAGCGGCGCGCCATGGAGGACGAGATCGACGCGCTCGAGGCGCGCCGGCGCTTCCTCCAATCGCAGCTCGACAGCGGCACGATCGTGGCCTACGCCCCGGAGGAGCCGATCCTCTCGGGCTGGTCGCGCGAGCCGAATCCCACAGGCATCGGAACCAGCATTCTGCTCCGCGGCGCCGGCCTCGGCGTCCACACCGCCGCGGATGCGGAAGACAAGCCGGAGCTGGTCGGCAAGCCCCGCACCCTGGTCACGCTTCGGCGCTCGGCGAGCCTCCTGCTTCGCATCGAGACCGACATCCTCTTCCTCTCTCTCGACCCGGAGCTCCGGGCCGATGTCCTGCGCAAGTGGTTCCGTGTCCGGCGATTCCAGGTCACGGGTCACCCGGTCTACGTCCCGAACAAGGGGGAGGGGGGCGGGGGAGCGCTCGACGCGGAAAAGACGCGGCTCTATGCGACGGAGACGCCCGAGATCACGCTGCCGCCCTCCTTCGAACAGGCCAATGCCTTCGCGCCCACCTGGGAGACCTTCGCGTTCGACCAGCCGCGCCTCTTCGAAGTGAAGGCGCCTATCGCCGGCGGGGTTTGGGAGTTCCGCATCTCGGCCAATGTGCTGGGCCGCTTCTCCCATGAGGAGGAGTACCAGGAGAAGCTGGTGGAGGGGGCGATCCGCGTCGCCTGGTCGGACGGGACCATCTCGGTGGAAACGCTCAGCAAGAACGAGGAACGCAAGACCTGGGAGAAGAAGGAGTAGGGGGTGCGCCGGCTCGCGCTCCTCCTCGTCCCCCTCCTCGGCGGCGCAACGCTGGCGCCGGCCGGCGGTGCGGCGGCGTTCCGCCCTATCCTCTGGGAACCCGTCCTCACCGCCTTCTACCCGGACTACGTTCGCCCGGCCGCGCCGCCGGAGTCGCGCGACCTCCCGGCGCCCCATCCCCTGCGCGAAACGGCGGAGGCGTGGCGGACCTGGAAGACCTTGAAGGAGGAGATCCGGATCCGGGAAACGAACGGCACCCCCTCGGCCTATGGCGAGAAGGAGGACGTGCCCGCCTATTGGCGCTGGACCAGCAGGGCCTCGGGCTCCTTCCTTCACGAGCAGTACCGGGCGACGCGATACGACGAATGCTTCGCCCTCTACTCCAAGAGCGAGGGTGGGATCTACTTCGTTCTCGAGCTGGACGTGCTGATGTCGGAGCCCTGGGAGAAGAAGGAGGAGCTCGTGGCGAAGCGGTTCCGGCTGCTCGAACTCCTGGTGACCGCCGAGGGGATGAAGCCGCCGGCTCTCGAGTTCCGCAAGGCGCTCGGCGTTTCCGGCCAGCGGAGTCCTACGCAGGAGCTCCTGCGCTGGGGGGGCCCGGGTGAGCGCGTGGGCCTCCCTCTCGACGAGGCTCGCCAGAAGCTGCGGGGGACGCGCCCGCCCCTCCTCCGCTTCTCCGCGCCGGACAAGCAGAACAACGTGATCGAGTTCCGTGTTTTTGCGCGGGTCTCCGGAAGCGTGGACGAGTTCGATAGCCCCGAGGTGAAGACGCTCTCCGCCGCCACGCGCATCTACTTCGTGGATCTCTGGTCCATGGGTGAGGTGGAACGCGTCTACCGGTCGGGCAAGCCGCCCTGCTTCCGCTATGCGTTCGACGAAGAGACCAAGGAGTCCGGGAAATGACCTCGATGCGATCGCTCCTCCTGCTCGCCGCCCTGGCCGCGCCCCTGCGCGCCGAGGGGGAGTTCGTCGACGCGATCGCCAAGAAGGCGCTCGACGACGCAAAACAGCTCGCCGCCTCGCTCCCCTCCGCGGCCGACTTGGGCGCGGACTGGAAACGCCCGTGGGAGCTCCCCGCGGGCCTCCCCCAGGCGGCCCCCTCCGAATCGGGCTACTGGGAGCGGGCGGCCGGCGCCATGGGATTCGCGGGATTCTCGGAGGAGCAGGCGCGCACCTATGCCGACCTGTTCGTGGCCCAGCTCACGCCGCATGGCCTCACGCGTCGCGACGCGCTCGTGTTCCTCCTCTCCCGCGCGCGGGGGAACAACGAGCCCAGCGCGTGGAAACTCGCGGAGGGGCTGGAAACGGCCAAGCGCGCCCTCGACGCCGCGCCGGCGCCGGGAGCCCCGCGCCCCGACGAGAAGCAGGCGCTGCGGACCCTCCTCGACGCCACCGGAGCGCCCTACGCGAAGCTGAACGATCAAGAGCTCCTGGATGCGGTGGTCGCGCAGGTCTCGTTCGCGAAGAGCCGCACGGCGATGAGCTACCTGCTCAGCAACGACTGGGCGGGCCTCGCCCAGGTACGTTCCGACCGCGAGCTGAAGGAGCGCAAGATCTGGATCGCCGTCGCGGCGGTCAATCTCACGATGATCGAGCGCGGCCGGGGCGCCCTGGTGAGGGATGTGCTCGCCGCCGACCGCGAGGCGCTGGAGAAGCGCATCACGGCGGCGCTGGGGAGCCTGATGGAGGCCGGGGCGCGGACCCGTCGCCCGGAGCTCGAGCGGGAATTGACCCGGGCCCGCGAGGGCCTCGATGCCGCGACCTCCTCGCTGGCCGCGGAGTCGGATCCCGAGCGACGCCGCATGTTTTCCGAGAGGCGCGACCAGCGCCAGAAGGAGGTGGATACGCTGCAGAACGAGCTCACCGGCCTTGCGGAAATGGCCAAGCGGGTTTCCTGCAAGATCACCCTGCTGCAGTTCGGCGAGAACTCCTACCTCGTGCGCATCCTCGGCGCGGCGCCCGAGCAGCTGAACCTCAACATGGCCTTCTTCACCGGCTGGATCCGCAAGGGAGACGCCCTCATCGAGGTCGGATTGGGCGGCACCATGCCCGAGGCCGATCTTGAACAGACGATGCGGAAGTTCCTCTCCGAGCTGGACGCCGGCATGGGCGCGCAGGACACCAGCCTCGCCTCCAAGGTGATTCCGCCGCAAGACGACGCGACTCCCCCCGTGCCCCCCACCCATCCTCCGCCGCCCGCGATCGCCGAGAACGCGACGTTCCTCGCCACCGCCCCCGAGCCTCCCCCGGGCCCCCTCGCCGCCGCGCTCGAGGATGTCGACCCGGAGGATCCGGACTCCCTGCGGAGGCAGGCCGCGGCGCTCCTTTGGACGGGCCATCTCAAGGCGGCGCTCGAGGTGGCGCGGGAGGCGCTGGCGCTCCGTCCCGAGGACCTCACGCTCCGGCGCGAGCGCGTCCTGCTCGAGTTGGTCGCGGGACACATGATCGACGGCCGGGCGGAGGCGGCCGCGCTCCTCAAGCTCCATCCCGACTCGACGCCCCTGCGGATCCTCTACGCGCAGGCCTGCCTGGCGCTCAGCGACGATCGCGCCGCGGCCCCCGAGTTCGCCCGCGCGGCCCGCGACGACCCGAAGGCGGCGCAGGCGCTGCACGACCAGGCGTTCCGTCTTCTCGAGGCCCGCGCGTTCGCCCTTGCCGATCTGCAGTTCGAGAGCGCGCTCGTCATGAACCCCGAGCTGCATAGCGCGCACTATGGCCTCGGCGTGGCCAGCCAGGGGCAGGGGATGCGGATGCGGAGCGCCGCGGAGTTCGAAGCCTACCTGGAGCGGGAGCCGAACGGCCCGTACGCGACGCAAGCCCGCGAGGCGCTCGCGAGCGCCAAGGCCCGGTAGCGAAATTCTCGCGCGGGGCCTCAGCATTCCCTAAGTCTCCTCTTCTACACCGGGGGAAACCCAGGGCCGCCGTAGCACGCGGCCCGCAACCCGAAGGAGCGAGACTATGCGAACACTCGGAATCGGTGCGATCGCCGGCACGGCGCTGCTGGCGCTGCTCTTCACGCTGCCCCTCGACCCCGCGACCGCGGAGGTCCCCACCGGGACCCCCACGTTCTCCGATCCGCTGGCGATCGACAACGCCCACCTGCCGTTCCTTCGCTACCGGATCCGACTTTACGAACAGGTGAAGGGGGGCGGGGACCTGCACGTCATCGACGTCTATCTGGGCGGAACGCGCATGTTCGAGTGGAACGGCGCGATGGTGGAGTGCGCGATGCTCCAGGAATGGGAGGTCGACGCAGGGGAGGTGGTCGAGATCTCGATCAACTACTTCGCCCAAGCGGACGACGGGACGGTCTATTACTTCGGCGAGACCGTGGACAAGTACGACGGCGGAGCGATCGTGGGCCACGGCGGCTCCTGGCTCGTGGGCGGGCCCGAGGCCGGCGACCCCGCGGAGACCGTGACCGCGGACGACCCGACGATCTTCATGCCGGCCGACCCGGAGGTGGGCGATCAGTGGAAGGCGGAGGACCTGCCGGACTTCGACATCGAGGAGTTCGACGAAGTGGTCAAGATCGTGAAGAAGCTCAAGGTGCCCGCCGGCAAGTTCAAGAGCGTGCTGAAGGTGAAGGAGGAGACGCCGGACGTGGGCTTCAAGTGGTACGCCCCGGGCGTGGGATTCATCCAGCAGCAGGACGGCCGCGAGGTGGTCTCCCTCGAGGAGATCATCGACAACGACGACGCGGACGAGATGGCGGAGGAGCTCGAGGAGATCCTCGAGGAGCTGCTCGGCTGCGACGAGGACGATGACGACGACGACGACTGCGGCGAAGAGGACTGACGGATCCCCCCGCGCGGAGTCTCCTACTTCGCGCGGGGGTCATTCACCAGCCGCAACGGACCGTCCCGCACGAGGCCGATGCCGGGCGCATAGGACTTGCTCTCCGTCTTGCCCTCCTCGAGGGGTGTGGTCGCCTCGATCCTGAGACAGCCTGCGAGGGCGCCCGCCTGCGTCTCGACACGATCCGCCAGAGCGACGATCTCCGCCCGGTCCATCGCGACGCCGGGTGCGACCTCCTGGTAATAGCGCGTCCCGAGCATGTGCGTGCCGGGCATCATGAGCCCGAACCGAGCGCCCTCCTTCCCGGAGAGCCACGCGCCAGGGTGTCCGACGACCTTTCCATCCTCGTATTCATCCACCTCCTCGCCGAAGTAGTAGACGCTGTTGGTGCGCTTGGAGATCGCGAAGAAGTTGCGCGACACCTCGATGAGTTTGCCCTCCTCCTCCTCGCGCTCCTCCACCACCCTCGAGTTCGGCGTGAAACGCCGTCCCCTCGCCCGCCTGCGCCAACCCCGCGTCGACGGCCTCGGCCAGCGTGAGCTTCGCCTCTTCGAGGAGTTTGGCGAGCTCCGCCGCCTCGTCGGCGATTCCGGCGCCCGGCCGGATGGAAGCGACAAGGAAGAGCGCGAGCAGGGCGGTGCGTGCGTGCGTCATGGCGTCCTCCAGGTCGCGATCGTCGTTCTTCTCTTCCCAGGAGGCCAGCCACGGTGCCGTTGCTCGGGTTTCGCCGAGAACCGGGAGGGGGGTGGGGGCCGGCGATGCCCGGCAGGACTCACGCTCCCGTCCCGCAGCCGCGCTGGGCTAAGAGCCTATCCGAAAACCCGGCTATATTCGGCCGGCTGCGCGGGCCTATCGCTTCGCCTCTCCTCCATCGCCGTAGTTCGCCAATTCGGCTTCGTCGTCGCGGCTCGCGCTCGGCCCGCTCGCTCGGCCTCGGTGTTGGCGCCGGGTTTTCGGACAGGCTCTAACGCAAGCGCAGTCCACGCTTGCGGCAGAACTCTTCGATCTCAGCGACCGTATGCGCCGGCGGGCGCTCGAACCGCGCCGCTTCGGATCCTCCCGGACGCGGCCCAAGCCGCCAAAAGACCGCCTCGCCCTCGGCGAGGGTCGCGAGTTCCGCTTTCAGCGCCGCCGCGCCGCGCAGCGTCCTCTGCGGCGCGGTGACCTCCTGGACGGTCTTCAGCCGGTTCGTGCCTTCGAGGAGGGCGAAGCAGACGGGGCCGGGCGTGGTTGCACCGTCGCCCTGCGTTTGGCCGCGCCAACTGTAGAGTTCCCAACCCTTCATCGAGTGACGCGTGCCCCGCGGTTGCGGAATGCTGCACGCCCCCGCCGCGAGTATCGCGAGCAGGACGGCGGCGCGCGCCGCGCGCCCGAGGCGGCTCGTACCGCATGCGGGGTCACGAGGCGCTGCAACTCCGAAAGCGCCTCGCGGGCCGCTGCTCCAGGCAGGCCGCGAGCGTCGCGCGCGAGTCCCTTCATCGCGCCGGCGCCCCCTTGAGAAACCTCGAGGAGTCGGCGAACGCCCCCGGGCGAGCTCGGCCTTGGCCGCGGCGAAGCCTGGATCGCCCATCCCTGGCCCTGTTCTTCCGAGCCCCGTGCGTGATCGAGGGTTCGCCGTGACCATGAACATTGCAGCCGTACGAGCCCCGGGGTCCGTCTCACTTCTTCCGTACCGGGAGCTGGACGCGCAGCTCGAGGTCGACCCCGCCGCGCACGTCGACCTCCGCGACCGTCATGGCGGGGAAGTCGAATCGGCCGACCTCCCCCTCCGGCTCGACCCGGTCCACCTCGACCGCGACATCGAATCGGCACTGGTCGAGGGGGACGATCTCGGGATCCTCCCACTGGTACCCGAGCCACGGATTGTCGGCAAAGCCGCGGGCCTCGGCCCAGGCGACCAGCCGGCGGGTCGCGTCCACCACGGCAGTGCCGCGGTAGGGCCGCAAAACAAGCACATACGCCACGGTACGCCGGGGGAGATCGCGCAGCTTGGCCTTGAACCCGTCCGGGTTCTTTCGGGGCGGGACCCTGGCGAGACGGGCGCCTCCCGCCACGGACGCCGCAGCCGCTACCAGCGCCTCCCTTCGATGGGCCCGCCACCCCTCCAGGTCGAAGGCACTCGGAGGCACGCCATATCGCTGCTTGAAGCTCCTCGAGAAGTCGGAAGAGGAGGAGAAGCCGCAGGAGAGGGCGATCTCCGTGAGGGAGCGCGGAGGGCCGTGGGACAGCTTGTGGAGCGCGCGTTCCAGCCGGAGCCGTTTCACGAACTGGGCGACCGTCTCCCCGGCTACGGCCCGGAACACCCGGTGGAAGTGGAACGGCGAAAAGAACCCTTTCTCCGCGATCTCCCGAAGCCCCAGGGGCTGACTGAGGTGTTGGACGATGTGATCGATCGCGCGGTTTACCCGCTCGATGTAGTCTGGCGGCGCCACCCGTTGGCGGGGTTTACGGATTCGCAAGATCTGGCAAGTAGTCTAGCGTCGCGCATGGCAGGCTGTCCCCTGTGGCCGGAGACCAAGCCGGTCGGCAGGGAGCACTGCTCCAAGGGAGGTCGGCATGAGGCAGGTCGCATGGGTCGTCGCTATCGTCGCGCTCGTGGCCTGGGTGGGCTTCGAAAGGTCCCCGCGGGCGCGGGCGGACGACGCCGCGAGCAAGGAGGAGACGATGGAGTTGGGCGCATTCTCGGTGAGCCTTGCGGTCAAGGACCTGAAGGCGTCGCGAGCGTTCTACGAGAAGCTCGGCTTCAAGCAGGTTGCGGGGAATCCCGCGCAGAACTGGCTCATCCTCAGGAGCGGGACCACCACGATCGGGCTGTTCCAGGGGATGTTCGAGAAGAACATGATGACCTTCAACCCGGGATGGTCGCATGAGGCAAAGCCGCTGGAGAAGTTCCAGGACGTGCGCGGTATCCAGCGCATGCTCAAGTCTCGAGGGCTCAAGCTGACGACGGAGGCGGACGAGGCCTCGAATGGGCCGGCGAGCCTCATCCTGTTGGATCCGGACGGAAACACCATCCTGCTCGACCAGCATGTCCCGCGCCCCGGCGGCTAGGGCCTGTCTGAATACTCCATCGTCGGCCCGAGCCCGAGCGAGCGGGCTGCTGGCGAGCCGCGAGTCCGAAGCCGTATTGACCCCAAATACGGCGATGGACGAGCGGCGAAGCCAGCGGCCCGC
>JBQTIG010000143.1:0-16379 GCA_052388375.1 Planctomycetaceae bacterium
GGACTGTACAGGGGGTTCCCGTCGTTGGGGTTGACGTTGGTTCCCAGAAACATCTGTCAATCCTCCGTGGCGGTATTTCGCCTGGTGTTGGTTGCTTCCGCCTGCAAGAGTACCCCCCCCCCCCCCCCCGGTCGTCAAGGCGAATCCCGAGGCCTCGCGAGCGATCCCGAGGGCAAGACCGCCGGAATTGTATCGAATGGGATACACCTCGCTGATCGTCGCCGGTGACCGCGGTGAGAACTGGCTGACGCATCAGGCCAGCACGGCAGCTTCAGGCCCACGACACACGCCCACGACGCACGGGGAGCGGACGGTTGGCCTCGAGCCGTCCCTGTGCGTGACCAAATGCGGCCAATAACAAGAGCTCGACAGCCCCCGGACAGCGCCCAATTCAAGCGGTGAATGTGTATCGAAAAGGATACGTTTCCGGCGGTTTTGTCCTGGCTCTGTACGGGGAGAGGGTCAGTCGGCGGGGAAGACGGTGCCGCCGGCGTAGAAGGAGCCCCAGGCGAACCAGTAGGACTGGATGGAGGCGACGAGGCGGCCCTCGGCGTCTTCCACGCGCACGGTCGCGCCCTTCTTTACGACGCGCAGCGTGCCGTCGGGGTTGACGCCCTCCTTGAGCGCGGCGTGGGGGTAGCAGCGCGGCTTGCCGTCGCGGGTTGCGATCGTGACCAGATCCTTCGGCTTGTAGCGCGCATCCACCGCGCACGGGCCGATGGGGAACCAGAGCTTCTGCGTGGCGCGGTACTGCTTGTAGGGGTCGGTCTCGTAGAACGGTGCCGGACGCGGCGGGCTCAGCACCGTCGTCGCCGGATGCGCGGCGCGCCACTCCTTCCAGGTCGTCATCGTGGTCGGGATCCACGCAAGCGACTTCCCGGTCCAGGGGCCGACCACCGCCTCGCCGGTCATCTGCGACCAGAACGTCTCGGTCTCCGCATCGTAATAGAGCACCGCGCTGCGATAGAGATAGCCCGAAATCCCGAAGGTGAGCGTCTTCCCGTCCAGCCGGCGATCGAAACCGACCGCCGAATCGCAAAGGGGTCAGTAGTTTGGCGCGATCGGGACGCCGCCCAGCAGGTCGTTCACCATCTCGTGCTGCTCGAGGATGCGAATCGGATAGGCGCGCGCCTCCCCGCCCATCTCCACGCCCAGCACGCGATCGTCGTCGCGCAAAAACGCCGCCTCAGCCGCCGCCACCGCCTCCGGCTCGCGAATGGCCGGGATCTTGTCGCGCGGATCGTCCTGCCCCCGCACCCCCCTCAGGATCTCCGTGCGTTCGATCGCGATCTTCACCGCCTCGTC
Source organism: Planctomycetaceae bacterium (assembly GCA_052388375.1). Classification (GTDB taxonomy): domain Bacteria; phylum Planctomycetota; class PLA2; order PLA2; family PLA2; genus JBQTIG01. Next base: position 1,306 of record JBQTIG010000143.1, read on the forward strand.
CTCGCGAAACCGGAACGCCGACGGCGTCTCCTCGCCCGCCCGAGCGAAGCAAGCGCAAAGCAACAGAGTTGCCGCCCGCGTCACACCCGCTCCGCGAGCCAGGCCGCCGCCTCTTCCTCGCTGCCTGCGACGATGTGGGGGAGGGTCTGGGAGGGGGCAGGCAGGCGAGGACTGCCCGGGGGGCGGCTCCCGAGCGTGGGGCTCGCGGCAACCCCGACGAACCCTCCACGGGAGGCTCCGCCGGCTGGCGTAATGGCGTGAGGATGCGGACGCGAGCCCGGGGCGTGGGAACCCGGCGCCTCGAAATCCACCGCGGCCGCCCAAGGCCCCTCCAGGGCCGCGGCCAACTCGAGCGCGCGGGCCCCGAGCCCCGGGCCGCCGCAGATCGCCATGCGGTCGGGGTCCACGTCGGGCAGGGTGCGCAGGAAGCGCGCGGCCGCCTCGTAGTCGCGGCGGATGCCGGCGGCGTCGTCGGACAGTTCGTAGGCGGGGCCGTAGCCGCGCGAGCCGCGCGGGTTGGGGAGGAGCACGGTGAAGCCGCGGGCCGCGAGGCTCTGCGCGAGCGGCTTGTAGTCGGGGTGCTCCTGGCTGCCGGGACGGGCGCGGGCCCAGAGCAGCGCGGGGCCGCTCGGGGCGTGGGCGGCGCCGCGCGGGCGGTAGAGGAGCGCCGGGACCTTTCGGTCGAACGACTGGATGCGCACGATCTCGGGGTCGACGCACTCCTGCTCGGGAGGGGGCTCGACGCCTCCGGCCCGGAGCGCGGCCACGCGCCGCCGGATCGGATCGTAGGCGGCCACGTGGGGCGGATGGCGCGAGGAGCTGTGGATGCCGGCCCACTGGACCCCGTTGGCCGAAAGCGCGAGCGCGACGAAGGAGCCCGCCGGCAGCGGCGGCAAGTCGGGCTCGCGGCCCGAATTGCGGTCGAGCAACCGGAGCCGGTGGATGGAGTCCTCGTTGACGGCATAGAGGATGTGCCGCCCGTCCGCCGACATGCGGGCGAAGTCGATGTCCCACGGGGGCGTCTTGACCCACTCGAGCGCGCCGTCGCGCAGCCCGTACCGAGCAAGCCCGATCCGGTCGCGCCCCTCGTCGGTGAGGAGGTAGAGCGCCGACCCGTCGGTGGAAAACCCGATCGGGTCGCGCCGCGCAGGCGGCCGCCCGGAGGTGAGATCCTGGACCTCGCCGCTCTCGATCTCCGCCAGCGCCAGGTCGTCGTGCCGGCCGTCCCGCTCCACCGCGGCGGCCAGGAAACGCCCGTCCCGGCTCCAGCAGCGCGGGTCGAGGGAGAAGTCGGTGCGGGTCAGGAGTCGCGCCTCCCCGCCCTGCGCGGGCAGGATGGCCAAGTCCCTCACCCCCGCCCCCCTCTCCGAAGTCGAGAACGCGAGCAGACCGCCCTCGGGGGAGAACGGTTCGCGCGCGAGGCGGCGATCGGCGCCGTCCTTGGGCCTCAGCCGCCGCGCGTCGCGCCCCTCGAGGAGGAAGATGCCCCCCTCTTCGGCGATGGCGAGCCGGCGGCCCTCGGGATCCCACGCGAGGCCGCTCACGCGGGCCGCGACGGCGAGCGGGCGCGCGGGGCCGCCCTCGATGGGGGCGATCCAGGCGCCGCCCGCGACGCCGGCGAAGGCGACATCCTTGCCGTCGGGGCGGATCGCGAGGGCGGAGTAGGCGGGGTGGGCGAAGTAGCTGTCGGGGCGTGTCATCGGAACCGATAGAATACGCCCCTCATGCGACGGGACTCCCCTCGGGCTCTTCTTTTTCTGGTCGCCTGCGCGGGCGCGTGCGCCAGTACGACGCAGGAGGAGGGGGCGGGGAGGCGCGCGCCCTACGAGCCGCTCGCGGGGCCGCTGCCCGCGGGGGCGGTGGTGCGCACCGCGCGGGAGACCTCGTTTGTCTCGATGATGGAGGAGGTCGCGAAGGCGGAGGTGGTCTACGTGGGCGAGACCCACGACAACGCCTGGCACCACGCAGTCCAGTTGCGGGTGATCGAGGAGCTCTACGCGCGCGGGCGGCTGCACGGGATCGGCATGGAGATGTTCCAGCGGCCGTTCCAGCGGGTGCTGGACGAGTACGTGGAGGGGCGCATCGGCGAGGAGGAGATGCTCGCGCGCACCGAGTACGCCAAGCGCTGGGGCTTCGACGTGGCGCTCTACCGGCCGATCTGGGAGTTCGCGCGGTCGAAGCGGCTGCCGCTCATCGCGCTCAACGTGAGCAACGAGGTGCGCAAGAAGATCCGCGAGGGAGGGCTCGACGCGCTCCACGCGGAGGAGCGGCGCGAACTGCCCGCGCTCTACCTGGAGGACGCGCAGCACCGCGCCTTCGTGATGGAGGCCTACAAGGGCCACTTGAAGCCCGGCGAGGCCGTGGACGAGGAGAAGTTCGAACGGTTCTATCGCGGGATGTGCCTGTGGGACGACGTGATGGCGGACGGCGTGGTGCGCTGGTTCGCCACCGCGCCGAAGGAGGGGCAACTGGTGGTGCTCGCCGGCCGCGGCCACATCGCCAACCGCTACGGCATCCCGGGCCGGGCGTTCCGGCGGAACGGGCGGCCCTATGCGACGGTGGTGCCGCTGACCCCGGCGGAACGGGACGCGGAGCCGGACACGGGGTCGAAGCGGTACGCGGACTTCGTCTGGATGGGGGGGTAGGGGGACGCCCTGCCGCGGCGCTCCCGGAGCCCTCCGCGGCATGGGATTCGGTAGGATGGTTCCCGGCGACGCTGGCGTGGAGCGAGGCTCGCTCCTCCAGGGGTTGGAACGGCGGGAGCGGGAGTCGAGCACCGCGCGGCAGCGGCCGCGAAGGAGGCTTCCATGCGCTATGTCGACGGTTTCGTGATTCCCGTGCCCAAGAAGAACCTGCCCGCCTACCGCCGCTTGGCCCGCTGGGGAGAGAAGCTCTGGCGGAAGCAGGGTGCGCTCGACTACAAGGAGTGCGTCGGCGACGACCTCGCGACCCCGTACGGATCCAACTTTTCGCGGATGCTGAAGCTGAAGCGCGGCGAGGTCGTAGTCTTCTCCTACATCGTCTACAAGTCGCGGGCGCATCGCGACCGCGTCAACGCGAAGGTCATGGGGGAGATGGTGAAGCTTGGCTCGAAGCTGAAGATGCCGTTCGACATGAAGCGCATGGTCCACGGCGGATTCCGGGTGATGGTCGGGGGCTGATCGCGGGGCATTGAACCAGGCGTCGCGAAGGAACCGAGGGGGGGCATGGAGGGCTACGAGCCGGTCTCGAGTTTCGGCGAGGAGGTCGCGCGGACCTATCGCGACGTGCAGCGCGGCGACGAGGGGGCGGCGGTCGCGTTCCTGGAAGCGCTCGCGGGCCCCGGCCCCGCGCTGGAGCTCGCCATCGGCACCGGGCGGATCGCCCTGCCGCTGGCGGCGCGCGGCCTGCGCGTCGACGGCGTCGACCTCTCGCCGGCGATGGTGGCCCAGTTGCGCTCCAAGCCGGGCGGCGATCGGCTCTCCGTCACGATCGGGGACTTCGCCGACGTGCCGGTCGAGGGCGCCTACCGCCTCATCTACGTCGTCTGGAACACGCTCTTCAATCTGCTGACTCAGGACGAGCAGGTGCGGTGCTTCCGCAATGTCGCCGCCCATCTCGCCGAGGAGGGCTCGTTCGTCATCGAGGCCTACGTGCCGGACTTCCTCTTCCGGCTGCGCAACCATCAGCATGTCGAGGCTGAGGCGATCGAGGTGGACGAGGTGAGGCTCGACCTGCTGCGCCACGATCCCGCGACGCAGCGGCTGGAGGAGAGCCACGTGTCGCTCTCCGCCGCGCGGGTGCGCCTGGACCCGGTCGTCCAGCGGTACGCCTGGCCGAGCGAGCTCGATCTCATGGCGCGCCTTGCGGGGCTGCGCCTCGTGGGCCGATGGGGCGGGTGGGACCGCGCGCCCTTCACCTCCGCCAGCACGCTGCACGTCTCCGTCTACGGGCGCTGAGGCGGGGCCCGCGGGGCCTTCGCGGGGGCGCGCGCCGCGCGCCCTACCCGCCCGCCCGCGGTCGCACCAGCGCCCCGCTTCCGCCAATCGGAGCCGGGCGGCACGTGGAACCTGTGCGGTTGGGAGGCGGGAGGGGGCGGGGGGGCGTGGGAGCGCGTGGCTGTGGGGTTCGCAGCGAGGTGCGGGCGGATCTCGGGCACAGTCTATCGCCGAGATCGGGCCCGAGTTCCGGCCCCCTGACAGGTAGAATGCGGGTCGGGTTCGATCATGTCCCTGGCTGCTAGGCCGCCCGGACTCGAGGGCAGCGACGCCGCGCTGGTCTGGAGAAGCCCATCGGGGCCGGGGGAGCATCCAAGTCGATAACCTGGACACAGTGCAAGGCGCGGGGGGTCTGGTAGCCACGCGGAACGGTAGAAGTCGGAGTTGGGAGGACACCACGTGATGGTGGCAAAGGTCGCATCGACAGAGAAGGCGCTGTAGTTCCTTGCCAAGTCATTCGCCGTCTTCGGCGGACCATTCGCGCTCCTGACTGGAGCCGTTGACCTCTTCACCGATGGGCAGACTGGACGGCTGCTCTGTCGCGGCGTGTTCTTCGGCGCGTTTGACCTTCCCCCGGTTTCAGTACCAAGTGTAATGTGAGTCATGCCGGGGTTGCAACGGGGGATCGAGGCCGGCGTCTTCCTCCAGTTCTGGAAGAGGGGGCTGCTCGAGTACGACAAGCTCAAAGGGATCGACTGGGCCTGGGTCTCCATGGACGGGGCGATCACGAAGGCGCCCCTCGGGGGGGAAAAAGGTGGGGCCCAACCCGACCGATCGCGCCAAGGGCGGCACCAAGAGAAGCATCCTCACCGAGGCCGACGGCGTCCCCATCGGGCTCGCCGTCGCCGGAGCCAACCGGCATGACAAGACCCTCGTCGAGGAGACGCTGGAGAGCATCCCCGTTCGCCGCCCGAAGCCCACGGAGGACGCCCCGCAGGGCATCTGCATGGACAAGGGCTACGACTACGAGGACACGCGGGAGTCCGTCGCGGAGTTCGGCTACACGACCAACATCCGCGCCCGAGGCGAGGAGGCGCAGATGCTCAAGCGCAACGCCCGCACCCGCGCCCGCCGCTGGGTCGTGGAGCGCACGCACTCTTGGCTCAACCGCTTCCGTCGCATCCTCATCCGGTGGGAGAAGAGGCCGGAGAACTATGTCGCGATGCTCCACCTGGCGCTGGGCGTCATCATGTGGCGGAGCGCGGGGCTCTTCGCGTAGTCAGCGCCTATTGGGATGGGCCCTGAGTGCCCCGCCGCCCCCCTCCTACCCCCGCCCCCCTACCGCGCGATCTGCTTGAGCAGCGTCGCCTCGTCGGGGAACTCCTTCGTCTTCAGCTTGCTGTAGACCAGCTTGCCGTCGACGGTGACTTCGAAGCGGCCGTCGGCGAAGGGGGCGAGCGTCAGCTCGGTCATCTTCTGCTTGAGTGCGCCGGCGAGCTTGGCCGCCAGACTGACGGCCTGGGGCTCGTAGTTTCAAGCCGCGCAGTATTCGATGCGGATCTTCATGGGGACCAGCCTAACACGGCACCGGCCTTTCACCGCGGGGCGAGGCCGTCGAACGGGTGGGGGGGGCGCGGTTGGGAGGGGTCGCGGCGGTGGGCGAGCCAGAGCGCGACCTGCGCGCGCTCCTCGGCGAACGCGTCCGGGTCGTAGAGCTCGTGCGCCAGCTCCAGGAGCCGCGCCGCGCCCGGCCCTTCCCGCGCCATCCCCATGCCCCAGAGCGCGGCGGCGACGGGGGCCGCCACGCCGGTCGCGACCTGCGCGGGCGGTTCGCCGCGGGCGAGCGCCTCCAGCAGCGCGGCATCGGCGCGGTAACTGGCGGCGACCGGCTCGGTGTCGGCGAAGAGCTCCGCCATGGCCAGCAACTCGCGGCACGCGGCCGCCGCCGAAGGGGCGCCGCCGTCGCGCACCAGCTCCTCGTAGGAGGCCTGCTCCAGGATGCGCGCGCGCATGAGCGACTCGCTGTAGCCCTCCCGTCCCTCCAGCAGCGCCACCGGCGCCTCGAACCGCTCCATCCCCCGCCCCAGCCGCCGCGCCGTCCACGCCCGCGCGCGCCGGCGCAACTCCTTCTCCCGCTCCCACTTCGGCCCGGCGTAGCGCAGCGCCGCCAGCGGGTTCTCGCCGCATTGCAAATAGAACCATAGCGCCAGGTCGAGCCTCGCCTGCCGGTGGCCCGGCAGGAGCCCCCACAGGAGCTCCAGCCCCTCCTCCGCCCACGCCCACGCGGCGGTGGGGTCGGGCACGTCGCGCTTCATCGTGAATGCAAGCCTGTGGCCGATGAACTCCCGCGCCCCCTCGTTGGTCGGGTAGAGCGCCGCCATCGTGCGGTAGAGCGCATGCAACGCTTCGTGCCGTCCCGACAAGTATTCCGCCTCGGTGCGCAGCCAAAGGTATTGCAACAAGAGCGGCCGGAACGTCCCGGTGAGCGCGCTTCCGGCCAACCGGCCCAGCGCCAAGTCGGACGCGGCCAGCTCCGGCGGCGCGGCCTCGCGCAGCCCCGCGCGCAGCGGCAGCGACGCCCCCAGGAGCGCCACGGCGAGCGTGCCCGCAGCCGCCCCCCTCACGTCACCCTCCGCAGTTGCAACCCCAATCCGCCGCCCACCGCGGCCAGCGCGAGCGCCACCGCGAGGAAGAGCGCGGCCCCCGCGGCCCCCTCGAGTCCGATCCACTCGCCGCGGGAAGCGCGGTCGGAGCGGTCGAACGCGCCGAGATCGGGAAGCGCGGCGAGCATCGCCCGCACCAGCAGTCGGGATTCATCCGGGGGGGGCGGGGGGGCGTGGTCGTGCGCGTGGGCGTGGCCGTGATGCGCGGCGTGCTCTTCCTCGGGGGGCGGCTGCGTCGTTTCCAGCAGGAACGCTTTCATCGAGCCGAGCAGCAGCACCAGCCCGGCGAGGAGCGCGGCCACGGGACCGGCGAGGCCAGCGGAGAAGGCGGCGGCCAGTGCGGCGAGCGCGGCGGCGGCCAGCGCGGGGGCGAGGCCCGCGGCGACGGCGTTGACGAGGAACGGGCGGCGCGCGCCGAGGGTGCGGAGGGCGCGGGGGTCGATACCCAGGAGCGCGTCGTCGCTGGGGTTGCGCAGCTTGAGGAGGTCTCCCTGCACCGCCACCTCGGCCTCCTGGCCCGGGCGCAGGTGGAGGCGGCGGCCGTCGGCTTCGATGGGGAAGAGGCCGGTGGAGCCGATCATCTCGCCGGGGCTGAAGACGCGCATGGAGAAGCGGAGCTTTTCCACGCCGGGCTTGATCTCGAGGGGGAGGGTTTGGCCGGGGCGGATCCAGATGGTCGCGTCGCCCCGAAATCCCGCGGCGACGCGGGTCTCGAGCCCGCCATGGAGCGCGCTGCCGGCGCCCGCGGCGGCGAAGAGGAGGAGCGTCGCGAGCCCGGCGGTGGCCGCCGCCCCTGCGGCGTTGGCCGCGGCGAGGCCCCAGGGGGTGGCGGGGGACGCGGTGGGCAGGAGAAGGCGGCGGCGCTCGCGGTCGGCGGCGAGGGGGAGGGCGCCGTAGAAGAGGGCGGCGAGGAAGCCGAGGAGCGCCGCGAGGTCGGTGGCGAGGGAGAAACGGCCGGAGAAGGGGCCGCTTGCGGTGGCGGCCACCGCGGCCACGGCGAGGGCGGCCAGCGCGAGGAGGATGAGCCCGCCGCGGCGGCGCGCCTCGAGGAGCCTAAGCTTCAGGAGCACCGGCCCGGTCCTTTTCGAGCACCTCCAGGAAGAGCGCCTCCAGGCTGGTGGAGGGGCGGCCCACGCCGTGGAGGGCGACGCCCTCCTCTTTCAGCAGCGCCTCTATGCGCGCCTTCCGCGTGGCGTCGACGGCGTCGGTCTCCCAGACGAGGCGACGGGCGTCCTTGAGCAGCTCCTCCACGCGCCCCGCGAGGATCCGGCGGCCGCGGTGGAGGATGGCGATGTCGTCGCAGACATCCGCCACGTCGGCCAGAAGGTGGCTGGAGAGGAGCACCGTGGTCCCCTCGGCCGCCACCTCGCGCAGGAGGTCTTTCACCTCGCGGTTGCCCACCGGGTCGAGGCCGGAGGTGGGCTCGTCGAGGATGAGCAGCTCCGGCCGCGCGATGAGCGCCTGCGCGAGGCCGATGCGGCGCGCCATCCCCTTGCTGTAGGTGCCGAGGCGCCGCTTGCGCGCCTCCCACATGCCGGTGCGCTCGAGCAGCTCGGCGGTGCGGCGGCGGCGTTCGGCGCGGGGCATCTTGAAGAGGCGGCCTACGAAATCGAGAGTCTCCTCGCCGGTGAGGAACTCGTAGAGGTAGGTCTCCTCGGGAAGAAAGCCCGTTCGGCGGCGCGTCTCCTTGGCGCCCGCCGCGCGGCCCAGGACGGTGGCGCTGCCGGCGGTGGGGCGGAGCAGCCCCAGGAGGAGGAGGATTGTGGTCGTCTTGCCGGAGCCGTTGGGGCCCAGCAGGCCGAAGACCCGGCCGCGCTCCACCGTCAAGTCGAGCCCATGGAGCGCGACGACGGCGGACCGCGCCCGAAAGCCCTTGTAGACGCGCTGCAACCTCTTCGCGGAGACGGCTTCCATGGACGGAGACCGGGGAAGGTAGCAGAACGAAGCCCGTGGCGCATCCCGTACAATGGGCCTTTACACCCCAGTCAGGGAGTTCCATGCGCATTCTCGCCATCCTCCTCGCCGCCGTGGCGGCCGCCTCGGCGGCCGAGAACGAAGCCATCGTCGCCAAGGTCCGGGCGCTCGTGAGCGCCAAGAAGACCGCCGAGCGCGAGGCGCTCCTGGCCGAGCTGAAGGCGACGAAAGATCTCGACTGGGCCTCGGTCCGGGCCGGCCTCATGAAGGGGCCCTACTACACCGACCCGATGGTCACGGAGTTCGGGGATCGGCACTCCAACCGCCACTTCGGGAGCCGCTTCACCCCCGAGGACAAGCGCGACCGCGCCTTCAGCATGGTCGTGCCGAAGTCCTACAAGGCGTCGGAGAAGATGCCGGTCCTGCTCTACCTCCACCACGAGGCGAGCAACCAGAACTACAACGACATGCGCGGGTCGGTGGCGCTCCCGGCCTTCCGCGAATTCTGCGAGAAGCAGGGTTTCCTCTACGTCGCCCCCTCCGCCAACGCGGGGGTGGAGTGGTGGACCCCCGAAGGCCGCGCCTTCATCCGCTGGACGCTGGACGAGGTGCGCGCCCGCTACAACGTGGACGAGGACCGCATCGCGCTCATGGGCGTCCTGGACGGCGCCTCCTCGGTCTACTCCATTGCGCAGTGGATGCCCGACACGTTTTCGTGCCTCATCGCGCTCACCGGCAACCCGGTGGAGATCGCGCGGGACTACCACCCGATCTTCCTGGGCCCGCTGGACCGCACCGACATCTTCGCCGCCATCACCGGCCGCAACGCCGACGGCGTCAACCTCTTCCAGATGCTCGAACTCCTGAAGCCGATGTTCGACCAGGGGGTCCGGCTCACGCTGCGCACCTACCCGAAGGCCGCCACCGACGTGCGCTACTTCGATGAGATCCTGCCCGCGGCGGTGCAGTTCGCCATGGACCGCAAGCGCAAGCCCTACGCCGACGAGGTGGATCTCGAGACCGACAACCCGTCCGGCGCGCGCTCGCTCTGGCTCGGCATCGAAGGGATCGACCCCGAAGGCGCCAAGCCGCACAACTTCCCCAGCACGCTCTACCCCTTCCCCGAGCCGCGCAACGAGGATCCGCGCCCCAAGCTCGGCCTGGGGCTGGGCGGTCGAGGCCCCAACGCGCTGGGCATCTCCATCAACGGCTCCGAAGGCGGCGCGCAGCGCTCCGGCGTGCTGCCGGGCGACGTGCTCCTCGAGGTGGACGGCATGCCCGTGACCCGCGTCGAGGACGTCGCGACGCAGACCGGCAAGCGCAAGGAGAACGAGGATGTTCACCTGCTCCTCGCGCGGGAGATCGGCGAGGACGACCTCGAGCTGATGCGCGAGCGGCAGAAGCGCTACCTGAAGCGGCGCGCCCGCATGCTCGAGGACGAGAAGGCGGGGCGCGAGTTCCTCGACGTCGACGACGTCCTCGGGGAGGACGAGGAGGGGGGCGGGGAGGGCAGCGGCGAGTCGGAGATCGCCATCAGCGGGGAGGACGACCCGGCCAAGGACCAGGAGAAGGAGAAAGGCGGCGGCCGGCGCGGGAGGCGGGTCTGGTTCCTCTTCGAGCGCTGGGTGCGGCTGCGGTCCCCCGAGCCCCCCCTGGTTCGCGGCGATTTCGGCGCCTCCTGGGACCCGGAGTTCAAACAGGAGGGGGTCAAGCTGGCGCGGGTGGCGCGTCACGGTCACGCCTGGCGCTCCGGCCTGCGCGACGGCGACGTGCTCTACGCCCTGGGCGGAACCGAGGTGAAGAAGGTGCGGGACGTGCGCGCGTTCTTCAAGGAGTTCGACTTCAAGGGGTTCATGGACTTCGACGTGAAGCGGCCCGCGACGGGCGGAAGCTTCGAGGAGCGGTCGTTCCGCGTGAGCTGGGAGCCGCGGCCGTCGGCGCGGGTGGACGTGCAGTGGGACGCCAAGGAGCGCACCATGAACGTGCTCGCGCGCAACGCCAAGGCGTTCACGATCTATTACGCCGACGACGTGCTGAAGCCGGGCGAGCCCTTCAAGCTCTATATCAACGGTGTGCCGTTTCTCGATCTCCTCGATCCGGCTACGATGCCGGAGTACGAGGAGCCGCTCCCGGGCGATTCCGGGGGCCACGAGAAGATGAAACAGGCGCGGCACCTGCGCGCCGCGCAGTTGGGGTGGGTCCCCGACCCGATCTGGGCGCTGGAGGCGTGGCTCGAGCATCGCGACCGTTCCCTCGTGTTCGGCGCCAAGCGCACCATCGAGATGGGGCCGCTCAAGGCGGGGTTCGAGGCGGCGGCGGCGCGCGAGCGCAAGCGCCAGGAGGCGGCCGAGGAGCGGCTCAGGAAGGCGCGCGAAGGCTACCGCGCCGAAGGTTGATGGCGACCGAGCTGCGAACTCCCCGCCACCGGGTCCGCATCGTGACGGCGGCCGCGCTCTTCGACGGGCACGACGCGGCGATCAACGTCATGCGGCGGCTGCTGCAGCGCGCCGGCGCCGAGGTGATCCACTTGGGCCACAACCGCGCGGCGCGCGAGATCGTCGAGACCGCGGTGCAGGAGGATGCGCAGGCGATCGCGATCACCTCCTATCAGGGCGGGCACCTGGAGTTCTTCCGCTACGTCGTGGACATGCTCCGGGAGCGCGGTTGCCGCCACATCAAGGTCTTCGGGGGGGGCGGGGGGGTGATCGTCGCCGACGAGATCGCGACCCTCGAGGCGTACGGCGTCGCCAAGATCTACAGCCCCGAGGACGGCCGCACGATGGGCCTCAAAGGGATGATCCAGCATCTGCTGGACGCCTGCGACTTCGAAACGCCGCGGCTGGCGGCCGGCAACGGGCGCGTCGATTCGGCCGATGCGCGGCGCATCGCGTCGCTCCTCACCCAGGCGGAGGCGGGCGGGCTCAACGGCCTCCCGGAGCCGCGCAAGGCGATCCCCGTGGTGGGCGTCACCGGGCCCGGCGGCGCGGGCAAGTCGGTGCTCTGCGACGAATTGCTGCGGCGGTTCCTGCTGGAGTTCCCCGAGGCGCGGGTGGCGGTGCTTTCCGTGGACCCGACGCGCAAGAAGACCGGCGGGGCGCTGCTGGGCGACCGGATCCGCATGAACGCGCTTGATTCGTCGCGCGTCTTCATGCGGAGCTTCGCCACCCGCGAGGCGAAGGGCGAGTTGAGCGCGGCGATCGGATCGGCGGTGCGGGTCTGCCGCGCCGCCGGCTACGACCTGATCCTCGTGGAGACCTCGGGCACCGGGCAAGGCGACACCGGCGTGACCGGCGTGGCGGACGTGACGCTCTACGTGATGACGCCGGAGTACGGCGCCGCGAGCCAGCTCGAGAAGATCGACATGCTCGACTTTGCCGATCTGGTGGCGCTCAACAAGTGCGACCGCCGCGGGGCGCAGGACGCGCTGCGCGACGTGCGCAAGCAGGTTCGCCGCAATCGCGACCTCCCGTTCGGGAGCAAGGACGAGGAGCTGCCGGTCATCGGCACCATCGCGAGCCGGTTCAATGACGACGGCGTGAACGCGCTCTTCCTGCGGCTCCTGAAGGTTGTGGACGAGAAGCTCCACACGGAGCTGAGCGCGCGGCGCGCGGGCAACCTGCGCCAGGCGCGGGCGCCCATCGAGATCCTGTCGCCGGGGCGCGAGCGCTACCTGGGCGAGATCGCCCGCGGGGCACGGGCCTACCGGGCGCGGGTGGAGCGGCAGGCGTCGGCGGCGAGCCGGGTCTACCGGCTGCGCGGCGCGCTCGACGAGCTGGGGACGGCGGCGCCGGCGGCAAGCGCGCCGCTGCGCAAGGCGCTCGCGGAGGCGGAAGCCGCCTTGAGCGCGGCGGACCGGGCCCTGCTCGACGGCTGGGATGCGCTGCAGGAGCGCTACCGCGCCGCCCAGCTGGTGAGCCGCGTGCGCGAGCGCGAGTTCCGCACCGACCTCTTCGCCGAGACGCTCGCGGGGCTCCGGGTGCCCAAGATCTCCCTTCCGCGCCACGCCGATTGGGGCGATCGGCTGCGCTGGCTGCTGCTGGAGAACGTCCCCGGGGAGTTTCCGTTCACCGCGGGCGTCTTCCATCTGCGGCGCGCCGAGGAGGAGCCGAAACGGCAGTTCGCGGGCGAGGGCACGCCGGAGCGGACCAACCGCCGGTTCCACTTCCTGAGCGACGAGGAGCAGGCGCACCGCCTCTCCACGGCCTTCGACTCGGTCACGCTCTACGGGGAGGACCCCGACCCGCGCCCCGACATCTACGGGAAGATCGGGGAGAGCGGCGTCGCCATCTGCACCCTCGACGACATGAAGAAGCTCTACGCGGGGTTCGACCTCTCCGCGCCCAACACGAGCGTCTCCATGACGATCAACGGCCCCGCGCCGGCGATCCTGGCCATGTTCCTCAATACGGCCATCGACCAGCAGCGCGAGGCGTTTCGCGCGAAGGGCAAGACGCCCACCGCCGAAGAGGAAGCGGCGCTGTGCGCCGAGACCCTTCGCGTCGTGCGCGGCACCGTGCAGGCCGACATCCTCAAGGAGGACCAGGCGCAAAACACCTGCATCTTCGGCACCGAGTTCGCGCTGAAGATGATGGGGGACATCCAGGAGTACTTCGTCCGCCACAAGGTGCGGAACTACTACTCCGTCTCCATTTCCGGCTACCACATCGCCGAGGCGGGGGCGAACCCGATCACGCAGCTCGCCTTCACCCTCGCCAACGGCTTCACCTACGTGGAGTACTACCTGGCGCGCGGGATGAGGGTGGACGAGTTCGCCCCCAACCTCAGCTTCTTCTTCAGCAACGGGTTGGACGCCGAGTACACGGTGATCGGCCGGGTCGCGCGGCGCCTCTGGGCGGTGGCGATGCGCGAGCGGTACGGCGCCAACGAGCGCAGCCAGAAGCTCAAGTACCACGTGCAGACCTCCGGCCGCTCGCTGCACGCCCAGGAGGTCGCCTTCAACGACATCCGCACCACGCTGCAGGCGCTCCTGGCGCTCAACGACAACTGCAACTCGCTCCACACCAACGCGTACGACGAGGCGATCACGACGCCCACGGAGGAGTCGGTGCGGCGCGCCATGGCGATCCAGCTCATCGTCAACCGCGAATTCGGCCTCATGAAGAACGAGAACACGCTGCAGGGCTCCTTCGTCGTGGACGAGTTGACCGACCTCGTCGAGGAGGCGGTGCTGAAGGAGTTCGAGCGGATCGACGAGCGCGGCGGCGTGCTCGGCGCGATGGAGCGGGGCTATCAGCGGAGCAAGATCCAGGAGGAGTCGCTCCTCTACGAGCAGCGCAAGAGCTCCGGCGAGCTCCCCCTGGCCGGCGTGAACTTCTTCGTCAACCCCGCCGCCGCGGAGGTGCATCGCGAGGTGCGCGAGCTGACCCGGGCGGCGCCGGAAGAGAAGAAGGCGCAGCTCGACAACCTGAAGGCGTTCCAGAAGCGGCACGCGGCCGAGGCGCCCGCCGCGCTGGCCACGCTGCGCCGGGTCGCGCTGGAGGGCGGCAACATCTTCGACGAATTGATGCGCACGGTGCGCGTCGCGAGCCTGGGGCAGATCACCCGCACCCTCTACGAAGTGGGCGGGCAGTACCGGAGGTCGATGTAACCGTGGCGCGCAGTCTCGTGAAATTCCTCTCCGCCGACCACGGCGCGATCCCGGTCTACAAGTTCCGCGTGGGCGGCGACCCGGCCATCTACATCTGGTTCGACTACGGCCCGAAGGGCGAAGGGCTCTACATCACGCCGCAGGCGGGCCCGTTCGCGCCGGACGATCCGCTCTCCCCCGCCCCCCTCCCCACCCTCGACGCGCTGCTGCGCGCGCGCGGCCTCGGCAAGGCGCTCTGGAACGAGGATCTGCTCGCGCAGTTCGGCGAACGGATCGCCTGGCAGCGCGGATGAGAGCGGTCGTCCAGCGCGTCTCCCGCGCCGAAGTGCGCGTGGAGGGGGCGCGAGTGGGCGCGGTGGCGCGCGGCTTTCTGGTGCTCCTCGGCGTGGAGGCGGGCGACGGCGAGTGCGACGCGAGCGCGCTCGCGGCGCGGGTCGCAAAGCTGCGCGTCTTCCCGAGCGAGCGGCGCCCCATCGACCGGTCGATCATCGAGGTGGGGGGCGGGGCGCTCGTCGTCTCGCAGTTCACGCTCTGCGCCGACACTTCCAAGGGCAACCGCCCGTCGTTCCTCGCCGCGGCGCCGCCGGCGGAGGCCGAGCGACTCTACGGGGTGTTTTGCGACGCGCTGGCCGCCGAGGGCGTGCCGGTGGAGCGCGGGCTCTTCGGCGCCAGGATGGAGGTCGAGCTGGTGAACGACGGCCCGGTGACGATCGTCTACGCGGAGCCGCCGCAGGGGGGGTAGGCGGTCAGCGGGGGCTGTTCAGGATGAGGACCATGTGTTGCATCAGAAGGCGTTCGAAGGCGGGCTCCCGTGCGCGCTCGCCTGGGGAGCGATAGAGGTCGCGCGCCTTAGGGCCTATACCAGTAGGCGTACCGCGCGCCAGGTGATGATCCCCAGGGCGAAGTGCAACATTGCGATGTAGGTCTCCGCCAGCTTCTCCCAGCGCACCAGGATCCGACGGAAGCGGTTCA
>JBQTIG010000144.1:0-20251 GCA_052388375.1 Planctomycetaceae bacterium
GCCGTCGCCGGGAAAGGCGACGGCGACTCCGACCGCGGGGCCGCCGATCCCGACCTCGACCCCCGCCCCCGGATCGCGGGCTACACGTCGATCCTCTCCCCGGAACCGGATCGCGCCCGCCCCCCCGACGACGAGATCGACTGGCACGCCGAGCTGCGGACCGCCTTCCCCCTCGAACCCAAGGGCCTCAATCTCTACACGAGCGACCGGGACCGCTACGTCGCCACGGACCTCGGCTACTACCTCTACACGCCCCTCGCCCTCCGGAAGGACGCAGGCAAGGATACGTTCAAGCCCGGCCTCGCCGTGCGCGTCGAGGTGAGCCCGGACCACACGGAGTTCCGCATCTGGCTGCGGGAAGGCGTGCTCTGGCACCGGCCCGCGGTCGACCTGACCGATCCCGGCTACGCCTGGATGAAGGGCGATCACGAAGTGACGAGCGCGGACGTGATCTTCGCCCTCAGGATGATCAAGGACACGCGCGCCGACACCGATAGCATCCGGTCGGAGTTCGAAGACATCGTCGAGTACGAGGCGATCGACCGCTACTCGTTCCGCATCAAGTGGAAGGAGGCGAACTTCTATTCAACGGGCGTACTCCTCGGCGACCTCCAGCCGCTTCCGGCCTGGATCTACACGCGCGAACAGGACGGCACGCCCATCGACGAGGCGAGCCTCGGCCCACGCTTCGCCGCCCACTGGTTCAACAAGAACATGTGCGGCTATGGCCCCTACCGGTTCAAGGAGTACAAGCAGAGCGACTACATCCTGCTCGAGCGCAACGAGGCGTGGTGGGGGCGGCGCCCCGGGTTCCGGTTCATCCGCTATACGCTCAATCTGCGCGACGACGAGCCGCGCTACAACCTCTTCATGATGCGCGACGACGGCGGCCGGCGCATGCAGTACGCCTATCCGATCGCCTCGACGCGTCTCAAGCGCGAGGTCTACGACAGCGACGGGTCGAGCAAGCTGCTGCGCGAGCTGGCGGAGCGCAAGCTCAACATCTGGGGCTACCAGCGGATGATGTACGCCTACCTGGGCTGGGCCTGCCGCGGCAAGTTCTTCAACGACGCGCGGGCGCGTCGCGCCATGACGATGGCGACCAACCGCTCCGTCTGGGAGCGCGAGATCCTGCTCAACCAGGCGATCTTCCCCACCGGGGTCGCGTTCACGGAGTCGCCGGAGTACGACCGCAGCGTGCAGCCCTGGCCCTACGATCTCGAGGCCGCCGCGCGGCTGCTCGACGAGGCGGGCTGGAAGGATCTGGACGGGAACGGGGTGCGCGAAAAGACGATCGCGGGCGAGAAGGTCGAATTCCGGTTCAAGGCGATCCAGACGCCGGGGAGCCCCGACATCGACGCCATGCGCTCCGACATGGAGCAGGCGCTCCGCAAGATCGGCGTGATCATGGAAGCGGAATACATGGAATGGAACCAGTTCCTGAAGCGGACCAAGGACCGCGACTTCGAGGCCTGCTGGGGCGCCTGGTTCCACGGCGACGATTTCGATCCCAAGTCGATCTTCCACAGCCGGCAGATCGAGGTGCCCGGCTCGCAGAACTACGTGCAGTGGTCCACGCCGCGCGCCGACGCGGTCATCGACCAGCTCAAGACCACCTTCGATTTGAAGGAGCGCTACAAGCTCGCCCATGAGCTGCACGCCATCTTCCACGAAGAGCAGCCCTATACGATCATGTGGTCCTGGAGGAACTCGGTCGCGGTGGATGCGCGCATGGGCGGGTTGGTGAACCCCCGCCCCTTCTCACCCCAAAACGACATCCTCAACCTCTACTACGTGAAAAACCCGCCCGCGCCCTACGACGACGGGCGCTACGACCGCCCCACGAAGTAGCCCGTCCGCGGCATGCAGACCTACATCCTCAAGCGCCTGCTCCTGATGATCCCCACGCTGTTCGGGATCTCGCTCATCGTCTGGGCGGTGGTGACCGCGGCGCCCGGCGAGCCGGGGTCGCAGGCCTTCGGCGAGGCGCAGACGCAGGGGGGGGCGCGGGGGGGGGAGAGCCGCCGGGTCTTCCGCGAGCAGTTCAACCTCGACAAGCCGCTTTTCTGGAACCACTACGTCGATCTGACGTCGGCGGAGGTGCTCGAGCGCATCCGCGTCGCCGCCGACCCCACCCGGCCGGGCAAGGACCGGAGCGAGGCCGACAGCGAGCTCACCGACTGGGGGCTCTACGCGGTGCCCGCCCTGATCGCCGCCCTCGACGAATCGCGCAGTGCATGGGAAAGGGCCGGAGTCCTCCTGCGGCTGCAGGTGAATGCGAAACGCACGGGGGCGTCGCGGGTGGGGCGGCGCCTCACCACCGAGGAGATCCGACGCAACCGGGAGATCCTCGCCGAGAACCAGGACATCGACACGCGTCTCGCGCTCGATCTGCGCAACACGGCGCTTGCGGCGCTTCGCGAGCCAGGGGCGGCGGAAGCGCTGGAGCGCGAGGTCGAGGCGAAGACGGCGCTCTGGAAGGCCTGGTACGAGGCGCAGCGGTCGCGGTGGGAGTGGGGGGGCGGCGAACGGTTGCGGCGCCGGCTCCTCGACACGCGGTTCGCGAAGTACTGGGCCAACCTCATCCGGTTCGACCTCGGCGACAGCCACGTCCACAAGGAGCCGGTCCTGGGCCTGATCCTCAGCCGGCTGCCGATCTCGATCACGCTCTCGGTCACGTCGCTGATCCTCGCCTACCTGATCTCCGTGCCCCTGGGGGTCTGGTCCGCGGTCCACCACCGCACCCGGAGGGAGCAGGCCGTCTCGACGCTGCTCTTCATGCTCTACTCGCTCCCCTCCTTTTTCGTCGCCACGCTGCTCCTGCGCTACCTGGGCATCGGCGAGCCGTTCAAGATCATCCCGGTGGCCGGCTTCGAGAGCTCGGACAGCTTCCCCCTCACCACCTGGCAGCACATCAAGGACGTCGCCTGGCACACCGTCGCGCCGGTCTTCTGCATGACCTACGCGAGCTTCGCCGGGCTTTCGCGGTACGCCAAGTCGGGCGTGCTCAACGTGATCCGCTCCGACTACATCCGCACGGCGCGCGCCAAGGGACTCGGCGAGCCGGTGGTCGTGATCAAGCACGCGGTGCGCAACGGCATCATCCCGATCATCACGCTTCTCGGCACGACGCTTCCCGTCCTGGTGGGGGGGTCGGTGGTGATCGAGTCGGTCTTCAAGATACCCGGCATCGGCTATCTGATCTGGGATTCGATCCTCCAGCGCGACTACAACGTCGTGATCGGCGAGACGCTTATCGTCGGCGTGCTCGTGATGATCGGGATCCTCGTCTCCGACATCCTCTACGCGGTGGTCGACCCGAGGATCAGTTACCGGTGAGCGTCCAGGGCGGATCCTCCTACTGGGCGATCGTCGGGCGCCAGCTCGCCAAGAACGGCCCCGCGATGTTCGGCTACCGCTGCATCGTCGGGCTCTTCCTCGTGGCGGTCTACACGCCGGCCATCGCCCTCGACCAGCCCTTCTACTTCCGCGACGGGGAGAAGAGCTCCTGGCCCTGGTTCACCGCGCTCTTCGACATGTTCTACGTCCGGCAGGGGGTGGACCTCTTCTTCAATCTGCTCATCCCGTTCCTCCCGCTCACGGCGGCCGCCTTCCTCCTGCTACGCCGGCTCCTGCGCGCCCGCGGCCGCTGGAGCGGAAAGGCGGCGCGCCGCACGCTCCTTGCCGCGACGCTCCTCTTCCTCTGGACCTTCGCCGGGCTCTACATCCCCGACGCCAAGGCGCAAGAGCCTGCGTGGCGCTGGGCGCTGGCGCCCGGGACGCTCCTCCGCCCCTCGCCGACGCGCGAGAAGATCCCCGACTACCACGAGCGCGAGGCGGAAGCGCTCAAGGCGGGGCGCGACGTCCACTCGGTCTTCCCCCCCTTGCCCTACAGCTATCACATGACGCGCATCTACGAGGGGTCGCTCCCGCCCGACTGGTTCCAGGGCAAGGTGCGCAAGGAGTTGGGCGCCGTGGCGGGCCACCCGCTGGGCACCGACCCCGGCGGCAAGGACGTGCTGACCTCGCTCCTCTACGGCACGCGCATCTCCATGACGATCGGCGTGATCGCCGTGGGCATCTACGTCACCATCGGGATCATCCTCGGCGCGCTCGCCGGCTACTTCGGCGGCTGGGTGGACATGGTCATCTCGCGCCTCACCGAGATGATGATCTGCTTCCCGACGCTCTTCTTCGTCCTCACCATCATCTCCGTCATTGGATCGCCCTCGATCTTCCTCATCATGGCGGCCATCGGATTCACCGGTTGGACCGGCGTGACGCGACTGGTGCGCGGCGAGTTCCTCACCCAACGGGGTCTCGATTACTCCGTCGCGGCCGACGCCCTGGGCATCCCGCGGCGGCGCATCATCTTCCGCCACGTGCTCCCCAATGCGCTCACGCCGGTGCTCGTCGCCGCCACGTTCGGCGTGGCCGGCGCGATCCTCACGGAGTCCTCCATCTCCTTCCTCGGGTTGGGCGACCCCAACGCCGCCTCCTGGGGCATGCTCCTCAACACCGGGCGCATGACCAACTTCGACTGGCTCATCCTCGCGCCGGGCGCCTCCATCTTTCTCACCGTGACGGTCTTCAACCTGCTCGGCGAGGGGCTGCGCGACGCGCTGGATCCCAAGCTGCGGCGCTAGGGCCCGAAGAGCCTATCCGAAAACCCGGCGTCAACACCGAGGCCGAGCGAGCGGGCCGAGCGCGAGCCGCGACGACGAGGCCGTATTGGCGAACTACGGCGATGGAGGAGAGGCGAAGCGATCGGCCCGCGCAGCCGGCCGAACGTAGCCGGGTTTTCGGATGGGCTCTAAGGCGTCACCCGCACCGCCGCACCGTGCCGGATCGCCACCTCCGCGACGAGGGCGGCCACCGTGGCGACGAGCCCGGTGCAGTAGGAGAGACGCGCCGGCCCGGCGAAGTCGCCGTGGGGGGCGGTGAGATGGTTGCAGACGATGTCGGGCGAGGCGGCGCCGCCGAACAGCGCCTCGCGCCAGAGCCGCTGGTAGTCCGTCATCGCGGCCCGAAGCGCGGGTGTGACCGGGGCGGTGGGGTCGGGGTCCCCCAGCATCTCCCCCAGGATCGCCGCGCCGGCCTGGATCGCGCCGCAGGGGCCTTCCCCGGTGATGCCTCCCTTGCGGAACGCCTGGTAGGGCGCGGTGCGCAACCCGAAGGTCTCGGCCAGCGCGATGCCGCAGGAGCGATGCGGCGTGAGCCGCCCTTCGTAGAGCAGGTGCGCCTTGCGCCGCGCCGCCTCGATCCGGGGGTCGCCCAAGGTGCTACAACCTTACCCCGCGTGGGGCTCATCAGCGTCCATTATCACGAGATCGCGCTCAAGGGCCAGAACCGCGCCCGCTTCGTGCGGGCGCTGCGCGACCATCTGCGCGGCGCGCTGGCGGGGGCCGGGGCGCGCGACGTCCGGTCGTTCGCGGGCCGCCTGCTCGTGGAGGTGGATGGCGACCCCGAGCCGGCGCTCCAGCGCATCCAGCGCGTCTTCGGAGTGGCGCACGCCATGAGCGTGAAGCGCCTGCCCAGAGACATCGACGCCGTCGCCGCGGAGGTGCTCGCGGAGGTTCGTGGCCGAGCCCCCGCCACCTTTCGCGTCTCCACGCGACGCCACGATAAGTCCTTCCCCCTCAATTCCACCGACGTCGACCGGCAGGTGGGGGCGGTGGTGCACGAGGCTACCGGCATTCCCGTGCGGCTCAAGGGAGCCGCGTGGGAAGCGCACCTGGTGGTGCTCGCGGATGCGATCCTGCTCGGCACGGACAAGCGGGGGGGGCCGGGGGGGCTGCCGGTGGGGTCCTCGGGGCGCGTGGGGGTGCTCCTGAGCGGCGGGATCGACTCCCCCGTGGCGGCGTGGCGCATGATGAAGCGCGGCTGCCGCATCGAGCTCATCCACTTCCACAGCCACCCGCTCGTCGATCGGACGGCGCAGGAGAAGGCTCGGGACCTGGCGGAGATCCTCTGCCGCTGGCAGCTCGCGATGCGCCTCCACCTCGTGCCGCTGGCCGAGATCCAGAGCCAAGTCCGCCTCAAGGCGCCCGAAGCGCTGCGGGTGGTGCTCTACCGCCGGTTCATGGTGCGCATCGCGGAGGCGATCGCCCACCGCCGCCGGCTGGCGGCGCTCGTGACCGGCGAGAGCCTGGGGCAGGTGGCGTCCCAGACGCTCCCCAACTTGAGGACGGTGGAAGCGGTGGCGCACCTCCCGATCCTCCGGCCGCTCATCGGCATGGACAAGCAGGAGATCATCAATCAGGCCGAGACGCTCGGCACGCTCTCCATCTCCGTGCGCCCCGATCAGGACTGCTGTCGCCTCTTCCTCCCGGCGCATCCCGCCACCGCGACGAGTGTGCGGGACGCCGAGTCCGCCGAGGCGGACCTGGATCTCGCCTCCTTGGTGCAGGAGGCCGTCGCGCGCACCGAGACCGCGGATTTCACCTACCCCGACGCATGATCGCGCTGCTCAACACCCGGGCCGATCTTATCGTCGACCTCTTCCTGCTGCTGCTGATCCTGCTGCTGCCGGTCCTCCTCTATGGCGTGCGTCTCGCCCGCCGCGGCCGCCTGAGAGCCCACGCTGCGGTGATGGGGGGCTCCTTCCTCGTCTTCCTCGCGGCGCTGCTCACCTTCGAGATCGACGTGCGCCTCAGCAAGGACCTCCCCGCCCCCGCCCCCCTCCCGTTCCTCGTCCACATGTGTTTCGCGCTCCCCGCCCTCTTCGTCTGGGTCCTGCAGCTGCTCCGCCGGGCGGAAGCATTCACCGCCCCCGCGCGGCACAAGCGCCGCGGCCGCCTCGTCCTCCTGCTCATCGCCGGCACCGTCGCCACCGGCACCTGGCTATACCGCGCCAGCTACCTCTGACCCTCGGGGGCCGGGAGCGGCGTAAGTCGTTGGCGAGACTGGGCTTGAGTGTGGTCGGGTGCGGCAGCGCTGCCGCAGTCGGAGCTGGGGGGCGTTCCCCCCCTCGCCTAGAATCGCCTCCCTGCCATGGTGGGCGCCGCGGAATCCCTTCTCGTGCCGCTGAAGCGGTTTTTCGGGTTCGACTCGTTTCGCCCGTTCCAGGAGGCGATCATCCGGGACGCCCTCGAGGGGAGGGATGTCTTCGCGCTCCTGCCCACCGGCGGCGGCAAGTCGCTCTGCTTCCAGCTGCCCGCGATGGTGCGGCCGGGACTGACCGTGGTCGTCTCGCCGCTCATCGCCCTCATGAAGGATCAGGTGGATACGCTCACGGCGGCGGGCGTCCCGGCGACCTTTCTCAACTCCTCGATCCCGGCACAGGAGGCGGCGCGAAGACAACGCGCCCTGGAGCGCGGCGAATTCCGCCTGCTCTATGTAGCCCCGGAACGGCTCCTCATGCCCGGGTTCTTCGACCTTCTGGAGCGGTGGGACGTTTCGCGCACCGTCGTGGACGAGGCGCACTGCATCAGCGAGTGGGGCCACGATTTCCGGCCCGAGTACCGCCAACTCTCCACGCTCCGCGACCGCTTCCCGGACCTTCCCATGATGGCCCTCACCGCGACGGCCACGGCCCGAGTGCGGCGCGACATCGTCGCCCAGCTTCGACTGCGCGAGCCCCGCTGCCACGTCGCCTCGTTCAACCGCCCCAATCTCACCTATCGCGTCATCGCCAAGTCCAGCGCCTACGAGCAGACGCGCGCCTTCGTCCGGGCGCGCCCCGGCGCCAGCGGCATCGTCTATTGCCAGAGCCGGCGCAGCGCGGAGGGGGTGGCGAGCCGGCTCGGCGCCGACGGGGTCGCCGCGGCCCCCTACCACGCCGGACTCGAGCCCGAGGAGCGCGTGCGCAACCAGGAGCTGTTCCTGCGCGACGAGGTCGCGGTGATCTGCGCCACGATCGCGTTCGGGATGGGCGTACACAAGCCGGACGTGCGGTTCGTCCTCCACTACGACCTTCCCAAGAGCGTGGAGGGCTACTACCAGGAGACCGGGCGCGCGGGGCGGGACGGTCTCCCGAGCGAGTGTCTCCTGCTCTTCTCGCCGGGAGACGTCGCCAAGCAGCGCCACTTCATCGAGGAGAAGAGCGACCCCACGGAGCGGCAGGCCGCGCACGCGCAGCTCCAGCAGATGGTGCACTACGCCGAGACGGCGGAGTGCCGACGCGCCTCCCTCCTCCGCCACTTCGGCGAGTCCTTCCCCGAGCCCGACTGCCGCGGCTGCGACAACTGCCTGGAGCCGCGCGGGACCTTCGACGCGACGACGGAAGCGCAAAAGCTGCTCTCCTGCGTCTTCCGCATCCGCGAGCAGGGCGGATTCGGCGTCGGCTTGGCCCACGTCGTCGAGGTGCTGTCGGGGGCGGACACGGAGAAGGTGCGTCGATGGGGTCACGCAGCGCTCTCCACCTACGGCATCGGGAAGGAGAGGAGCCGTGCCGAATGGGCGGCCATCGGCCGCGAACTCGTGCGCCTCGGGCTCCTCCGGCAGGACCCCGACCGCTTCCAGGTCCTCGAGCTGACGGAGGCGGGCCTGCGGGCGCTCCGGCTGCGCGAGACCGTGCGTCTCGCGCGACCGGTGACCCCGCCCGCCGCGCGCGCGCCGCGAGCCCCGCGCGCCGGCGAGATCGAGTGCGACGAGGCGCTCTTCCAGCGCCTCCGCGGCCTGCGCAAGCGGCTCGCCGATGAGCGAGGCGTGCCGCCCTACGTGGTCTTCTCCGACGTCTCCCTGCGTCAGATGGCGCGGCACTACCCCTCCACGCTCGCGGAGTTCCTGGCGATCAGCGGCGTCGGCGAAAAAAAGGCGGCCGAGTACGGCGAGGCCTTCCTGGACGAGATCGCCGCGCACTGAGGGTGAGGGGTCGGGTGCGACGGAAGTGCCTGGAGCGGAAGGGGTTGCGCCGTCGCCCTGCGGCAGCGGTGCCGCAGGCGTGGGGGCGCTCATCATCCGGGCGACGCCTGCTTCCCCGGTACCTGCGAGTATCGGCCCGGGGGCGCGCGCACCCACCAACCGGCCCCAGCCCGCCGCCCCGCACGCGCCCTGAACCGGCACTGGTTGGCGACGGTCCGCAGGTAGCGCGGGGGGCCTCCGCGAAGGGGTCGTGCGCCGGCAGCCATCCGGCTCTCCTTCCAGTCCGAAGCCGCGGCAGGCCTTCTTGCAGCCCCGCTGTTCCGAACGATGGGCCGCAAAGCATGCAAGGATGCTCGCGTCGGCTCTCCGACGGCGTCTTGCACTCTTGCTACCATCGACGCGGCACGCGGGCTCGCCGCCCATCCGGGAGTGCGCCGAAACCCGCCGGGCCGCGGGGAGCGGAGTTCGACGTGCAAGGAGGCGCGCATGGTTACGATCGCCGTTGTGATCGCAGGGGCGGGGCTCCTGGGCGGTCTCGTAAGTTCCTTTTTGGCCAACCAGTTCAAGCTGCCCAAGCTCGACCTTCAAGCCGGCGTGTTCATGCCGGGCTGGATCGGGAACGCGATCGTCGGCGCGATCGCGGCCTTGGTGCTCTGGGGGCTCTACGGGCCTCTCGCCTCCGCGGTAGTGATCGGGGATGGGTCCGAGGCGGTGAAAGCGTCGTTGCGAATGGCGGACGTGGCCGGCGCCCTAGTCACGGGCCTGGGAGGGAGCAAGATCCTCGCCGCGGAGGTGGACAAGAGGCTCCTGGCGAAGACCAACGACAACCTGACCGAGACCGTCAAAGAACTCGCCAAGCCCAAGAACTAGAGGCAACCGCCATGCCCCCGGATCCCCCCGCTGACGCATCCGCTACCGAACAACGCCTGGTCAAGTTGATCGACGAACTCAAGAACGCCGATGTCGCTGAGGCGGTCCGGATCTCTCGGGAGATCCGGCATTGCGCAGTCGAACTGAGCGTGTTGCGCCAGGCCGCCCAGAGCGGGGATGCCCCGAAAGGCACCGCAACGGGGTGACCCCCCGCCCCTCCCCACGGGCTTCGTCGGCAGCCTGGCGTGCAGGCCCGGGAGGGGGGTCGGCCCATCAAGGCGCCGCGCGCAGGCGCGCAAACACGACCCTGTGGCGACCGGGGTCGGGCGCGTAGTGCGCCTCGCCCAGCACTTCCACGGGGCGGAGCGCGCGCAACTCCGCGATCGCGGTTGCCGAAGCCAGCGCCCAGATCTCCTCGTCGAGGGGGAGCTTGGTCCAACCGTCGTCCACGCGCTCCACGCGCAGGGGCAGGTAGAAGGCGACTTGATGCTCGCCGAGATCGAGCAGGCGTATCGGCCGATCCTCGGGAGCCGCGGCGGCGGCGTGCCGCGCGAGGTCGGCCAGCAAGCGCCAGTGGTCGCTTCGCCCCACGACCAAGAGGAGCACGGCCGCGGTGAGGGCCCATGTTGTCGCGAAGAGCGCGTGAGCCGGCGCGCGAACGCGCCGGCGCCTGATCAGGAAGATCGCCACCAGACCGAACAGGGCGAGGAGCCCGACGACGAGTGCGCGCACCGGGCCTGTCCCATCCGCGGCGCTCCGATGGGCGAAGAGCGCGCCCGCGACGCCGAGGGCGACCACCGCCGCGGCGATCCGGCGGGGTCGTTGGATGGGTTGCTCCTCGCGCCAGCGCAGGTAGTGCGCCAGCCCCGCCCCCATGAGGATGCTCAGAGGCGGGAGGAGGGGCATCGCGTAGTGCTTGTGCTGGAAACGGATCGCCGACAGGAAGACCATCCCGACGGCGAACCAGGCGGCGCAGAGGCGCCAAAGCGGAGCGCGCCACCGGCGCTCGCGTCGCAGCCATAGGGCGCCCGGGAGAAGGAGCGGCGTGAACGGCAGCAGCAGCATCGGGACC
Organism: Planctomycetaceae bacterium; assembly: GCA_052388375.1. Lineage (GTDB taxonomy): Bacteria > Planctomycetota > PLA2 > PLA2 > PLA2 > JBQTIG01. The sequence continues at coordinate 10,748 of JBQTIG010000144.1, forward strand.
ATCACGAGATAGAAGGCGGAACATCTCGTCCCTCCCAAGTCGCCCGCCATCCGCCCCAGTTGCTCGCCGCGCCAGGTCTCCAGGATGGCGGGGTGCTGGCGCCACGCAGCGATGGGCCAGACCCCGACCAGGAGCAGGAGCAGGACCAGTCCGGCCGGCGATGCGAGGAAACGGACCCGGTGGCGTTCACCCTGAAGCAGAAGGAACGCGCCCACGCCGCCGAGCACGAAAAGGGGACCGACCAGTCCCTTGAGCAGGAAGGCCAGGCCGGTGCAGGCGTAGAAGAGGAGCGCCATGCGCCGCGGCGGCGTGCCCTCCGCGCAGGCGCCGCGCGCGAAGGCGTAGAGCGCGCCGGTCGTGGCGGCGCAGAGCGCCATGTCCGCTTCCGCCAGACGCGCGTGGAGAAGGGTGCAGAGGGAGCCGAGCTGGATGAGGCCGGCGTAGAGCGCGATCTCCTGGCCGCAAAACCGCGCGGCGAGGGCGGCGACCAAAAGCGAGGTGATGATCGCCGCGAGGACCGAGGGGAGCCGCGCGGCGAACTCCCCCGCACCCCCGAAGAGCGTGAACGAGCCGGCGAGGATCCAGCTCATGGTGGGGGGCTTGTTGGTGCGCACCACGCTGGCGATGCACGGGAGGACAAGGCCCGCCCCCGCGAGCATCTCCCGCGCAGCTTGCGCCGCAAGCGCCTCGTGACGGCTCAGAGCGCGCTCCGGCGCGATGCCGAGCAGATGCAGCGCGAGACCGCCGACGATCAGGATCGCCGCGCTGCGTGGGGCGAGCCCATCGCTCACAAGACGCTCAGCGATCGCCCGAAATCCGCCATCGAGGGGGGACGGTCGGCGGGGTCCTTGGAGAGCGCGCGGGCGAGCGCTTCGTCCGTGCGCTTGGAGATCTCCGGCTTGAGATCGCGGGCCCGCGGAGGGATCTCGGTCTGGATGGCCTGGAGCCACTCGTCGAGCCGTTTCGCCTCGATGGGATGGCGGCCGGTGAGCGTGCGGTAGATCGTGGCGGCGAGCGAATAGATGTCGGCGGAGTACCCGACTCGTCCGCCGCTCTGCAACACCTCCGGCGCCATGAAGAGAGGCGTGCCCGGCATCCCCGACGTGGTGTGGGAGGTGAACGCGCAGTCCACGAGCCGCTTCGCGAGCCCGAAGTCGACCAGCCGGATCTTGCCCCCTTCCCCCAGGAGGATGTTGCCCGGCTTCAGGTCGCGGTGGAGCAGCTTGCGCTCGTGCGCGTAGATCATCGCGCTCACCACCTGCTTGCCGATCCCCAGGGTCTCCGCCTCCGGCAAGAAGCCCTTCTCCTCCAGCACGTCCTTCAGGCTCAGCGAGGGGAAGTATTCCAGGATGATGAACCAGTGGCCCGCCTCGTGGCCCGAATCGCCGAAGCGCACGATGCTCTCGTGCTCGATCCCCGAGGTTGCGTAGGCCTCCTTCAGGAACTTCATCACCACTTCCGGCGACTCCGTGAATTCGACGTGGAGCACTTTCATCGCGACATAGGGGTTGCCGCGGCGGTGGCCAACGTAGACGGTGCCGTAGGACCCGCTCCCCAAGCCGCGGATGAGTCGCCTCTGGCCCAACGTGGCGCCGAGCAGCGGGTACTGGCGGCGGCACTCGGTGCAAAAGGGGGCGTCGGGGGGCGCGAGGACGAGCGTCTTCAGGCAGCTCGAGCAGCGGAACGCGTCCCCCTGGGGCCCGAAGGCGAACTCCGCGTGGCCGATGCGGACGATGTCGCCGGGGTGGAGCTTGGACTCGCTGATCTTGACGTTGTTGACGAAGGTCCCGTTCTTGCTCTCGAGGTCGCGCAGGATCCAGGTGCCCTCCTGGCGCTGCAGCAGGACGTGCCTGCGCGAGCAGAGCGGGTCCTGGATCTTGACGCCCGTGCCGCCCGGGTCGCGGCCCATCACGAGATCCGCGCCGTCCGGGAGGACGACGATGCCCGTGCCCGCGAGGCCGTGGAGCGGGGTGAGACCCGGCGCGCTCAACCCTTGGCCCGCTTGTGGGCGGGAATCGGCGCCCAGGGGATCCCGCGCTTGCCGCCCGACGACTTCGGGTACATGCCGCGCACCTTGTCGATCTCCTTGCGCAGGTCCACGGCGGTGGCGAACCGCTTGGTCGGATCCGCTTGGAGCGATTGGGTCAGGATTTCGTCCAGCCGCGGGTGGATGTCCTTGAACTTCGCGCAGGCCAGGGGGGGCGCCTGGTTGAGCTTCAGGTTCTGGATCTCGAGGGTGCTCGAGCCGCGGAACGGATGGCTTCCCGTGAGCATGAAGTAGAGCGTGCCGCCCAAGCCGTAGATGTCGACGAGGGGCGACATCGTGTCGGCGGAGTTGCGCGGCTGCACCTGCTCGGGGGCGCAGAAGATGATCGTGCCGGCGGGCGCGCCGGCGAGGCCGCCACCCTCGGTGAGCGCCAGGCTGAAATCGATGAGGACGGTGCGGGCCGACTTGCTCTCGATCATGATGTTGCTCGGCTTGATGTCGCGGTGCACCATGCCGCGCTCATGCACGACCTGGAGCGCGTTGCAGGTGTCGGAGGCGATCTTGAGCGCCTCGGGGATGCCGAGCTTGCCCGATTTGCCGAGCTGCGTCGCGGTGAGCCCGTCGACGTAGTCCATGACGAGGAAGGACTCCCCGTTCTTCAAGCGGCCGGTCGAGAGGATGCTCACGATGTTCTCGTGGCGGATCCGCGCCAGCGACTTCGCCTCCTCGACGGCCCGGGCCACGTTGGACTCCGTGGCGCGGTCGGGGCGCAGGATCTTGAATGCGACCCGGCGCTCGCTCCGGACATCTTGGGCGTCGAACAGGAGCCCCATGCCCGAGACCGCCACCAGCCGGGTGAGGTGAAAGCCCATCTCCCGCGCCGGGTCGAGGAATTGCACCCCCTCCGGCCCGATCTCCTTGGTCTGTGTGTCCGTGAGGTCCTTGGGCGCCTGGCTCGGGGCGGGGGCCGCCGTCCCGAGCCTCACCCGCATAGAGGTGCGGCCCAGCTTGATCTCGTCCCCGTCGGAGAGCTTCTGGTCCAGGAGCACCCTCTCCCCGTTCACGAAGATCCCGTTCCGGGCCCCGACGTCCTCCACGTAGAGCCCGCCGTCCCTGGGGACGATCTTGGCGTGGATCCGGGAGCAGTAGTCGTCGGGCAGCCTCAGACCGCACTCCGGGCCCCGCCCGACGAGCATGGTCTCGTCCGTCACGGTGACCTCGCGCTTGAGGTCCCCGGTAGCTACGAGGAGGACGTACTTTCCCATGATGGATGCCAGGGCCGGGGGCAGCGCCGCCCGGAAAGCCGGATTCTAGGCCAGGGGGGGACGCCCCTCAACCTCGATCGGCCAAGCTGATACATTGGCCGCCCGAGGAGAGAGCCCGTGACCGTATTCACCGGCGAAATCTGCACAGCCTGCGGAAGACCGATCCTGGTGGACGAAAGCGCCCCGCAGGTGGCGCGCTGTCGCACCTGCGACGCGCCCTACCACACGCGCTGCTGGTTTTCGTCCAACGAGAAATGTATCCGCGCCGGCTGCGAGGGCAAGGCGAGCGACATCAAGGAGAGCAAGGTCGCCACGGTGGGGGAAATCTGCCCGTTCCTCCCGCCCGTGCAGCGCCGGGATGGGGGGGAGGCTTCCCCCGCGAAGTGCCTCAAGACCCAGTGCGCGCTCTTCGACGCGGCGGAGGGGCGCTGCGGCCTGGCCGAGGTGGCCTATCTTCTCGCCACGGTGCGCCAGAGCGCGCGGGACGGGCAGCAGGTCCAGTTCCAGGCCTCCGAGAAGGGGGTCCAGCAGACCGGCCGCCTCCTCACCGAGATCGGGCGCCGCATCGGGACCGCGGACGCCAGCGTGAAGACCATCGCGGGAGCCCAGGAGCGCGCCATGACCGCCGTGGAAGGGCTGGGCGGGCTCCTCGGCGACATCCGAGGCGCGCTCCAGACCCTCGTGCAGGAGCAGTCGGGCACCGGAGAGCAGTTCGACAGGCTCGCCCGGGCGGTGGAGGCCAGCGGAGTCGGCGAGCAGGTGCGCGCCCGGCGGGAGGCGCGCCACGCCGCCCGCCTGGCCATCCGCGACGGCAGGCCGGGGGCCGCCGTCAACCTCCTCCAGCAGGCGGAGCGGCGCGGGGAGGACGACGCCGTGCGGGGAGACCTCGCCACGGCGCACCTCCATGCCGGGAAGAGCGCCGAGGCGAAGGAGATCCTCACCGACCTCCTGAAGAAGAGCCCCGCCAACACCCCTTCGCGCATCACCCTTGCCTCGATCCAGCTCCAGGCGGGGGAGGCGGGGGCCGCCGAGACGCTGCTGCGCGACGCCCCCGAGCCCCCCAACCCTCTCCTGCGCGCGGAACTCGCCTACGCCCGTGCCTGCGTCGCTTACGCCGTCGGGCGGTCGGAGGACGCTGTCGCGCTTCTCAATCAGGCGCTGGATGAGGATCCCTGGCATGCGGCGGCGGCTGCGGCGCTCGCCGATCTCCGCGCCCGGCGCACCGGCAACCCGGTGCCCGAGGCGGCCAGCATCGCGCTCACCGGGGGCAGCCGGTCCAAGCCGGCGGGGAAGAGCTGAGATGGCGCGCAGTCTGCTCGAAACCGTCGCGGAGATCCGCGAACTTCTCACCAAGGATAAGGTGAAGGCTGCCCGCAAGGCGCTCGAGAAGGCGGTCAAGGCGGGCACCCGCGGCCCGCAGCTCACCGAGGCGGCGTTCGAATTGACGCTGGCGGAGGGGGGCGGGGCCCCGGCCGCCGAGGCGCTCCGGGAGCTTGCGGACGCGGGAGGCGCGAGGTTGACGAACGGCCTCAAGGGGGCGGGGGCGCACCTGGCGCGTACGGCCCAGGATCACGCGCTGCGCGACGTCGCCTGGGAGATGGCGCTCGTGGCGGGACAGCATGCCGCGGCGGTGGAGCATCTCGATGCCCTCCTGAAGGCGCAGGCGGTGGACGCGCCAAAGCGCGCCCGTTCGATGCTCGAGCGGAAGGACGAGGTGGGCGCGCTGGGGCTCTTCCTCATGGCGAGCCTCGGTGGGGTGAAGACCGACCGGGTCGTGCTGGCCAAGCGGCTCATGAAGTCCGAGTCCGGCAGGGCGCTCCTGGCCGATCTCTGCGCCGCACTGCGCGACGCGGGGAAGGCGGACGCGCCGGTGAGTTTCGTCCTGGCGCAAGTGGCGCACGGGAAGGGCGACAAGGAGACCTTCCTCCAGATGAGCGCGGCGGCGGCGCAGGACTTGCGCGACGAGGTGCTCACCTGGACGGGCTCGATCGGATCGGACGAAAAACTGCAGCTGGCGCTCCGCCTCGAATCGGTGGTGGATGCGCTCGAGGCGGCGGGGTCCATGAAGAACGAGGAGCTGGTGGCGGCGGCCAGCCGGGTGCAGGGGGACGGCACCACCGGGCGCGCCATCCGGGGCGTCGCGGCGCTGGCGCAGGGCAAGGGGGGCAACGCCTGCCGCATCCTCGAAGAGGTCGTGCGACGCGAGAAGGCCGCCGCCGAACCGCTCGTCAAGTTCGTCAGCGGAAAGGCGGGGAGCTGGAATTCCGCGCGGGAGGCCTGGGCCACGCTGGTCGTCGAGGCGGGATGGGGCGCGGCGGAGCTGGCGGCCCCCGCGAACGCCCTGGTTGCGGCGCCGAAGGACCAGCGCGGGGAGTCCTGGCGGCGCTCGGCCGCGCGGCTCCTCGATCGGCTGCCCGAACGGGTCGACCTCCGCGAGGCGTACGGGCTCGCGCTCCTCGACGCGGGGGAAGGGGAAGAGGCGGCCAAGCTCGTCCAATCCGCCGATCACCTCCCCGCTGTGCGCGCCTGGGCGGAGGCGGGCCAGCGCTCCCCCGAGGTGCTGCGCGCCGCCGCCGGGATCGTGGACAGGAGCGGCATTGCGGCCGACCACGCCGAGTGGCTCCTGAAGGCGGCGCGCGCCGACGCCACGCTCCTGGCCGAGATCGGCCGCCTCCTGAGCGGGAGCACCGTCTCGGCGGCCACGGCCCTCAAGGGGGCTGGCGCGCTGCTGGAGCAGGGGCAGAAGGAGGAGGCGGCGAGCTTCCTCGCGCGCATTCCCCTCGACCGCGACTCCGGCACGCGCATCGACCAGCTCCTCAAGGAGAAGAACCTCCTCAACGATCGCGCCTTCACCGTCGCGAACTTCCGCGCGGGGCTCTCGCTGGGCGATGGGCCACGCGCCAAGCGGCTCTACAAAGCGGCCGGCCTCCCTGCGGGGGCGCTGGTGGGCGAGGCCGCGTCCCACGCCGATGCCGCGAGGCTCTTGGCGGAGATCCTCATCGAAAACGACGCCCCGGCGGAGGCGGTACGCCTCCTCGACGCGCGGCGCTCGGCGGGCGACGCGCCTCGCACGCTGCTCCCCCTCGCCGACTCTCTCCTGCGCGGCCCCTCCGGCCTCCCGGCGGCGCGGCTCCTGCGCGGGCGGCTCCTCCACGCGGTGAAGCGCGATGCCGACGCCGTGCGGGACCTCCGGACGGTGCCCGCCGACGCGAAGGAGGTCGACGGGGCGTTCGAGATCCTGGGTGAGCTGGCGAAGGGCGAAGCGGGCGGCGCCGCGGTGCTCGGACGCACCGACATCCACCTGGCCAAGAAGGCCTACGACAGCGCGATCCTGGAACTGTCGATCTGCGCGGCGCCTGCCGCGGAGCGGCTGGAACGCTACGACGCGATCGTCCGGCAGCGCCCCTCCCTGGATGCCGCGCACCAGGGGCGTGCCGAGTGCCTCTTCGAGTTGGGGCGCATCCCCGAGAGCGCCGATGCGAGCTTCAAGCGGTTCGCCTGCTCCGACGCCGACCCGAGCGCGGTGGCGGACTTCCTCGAAAAAGTGGCCGGCGGCGCCCTCAAGTCGGGGGATCTGGCCACCGCGGGATCGATCCTCGAGCGGTTGCCGGAGCAGGTGAGCGACGGCGCCGATCGCGCGCTCAGGGTGATCGGCTCCGACACGCGGGCCGCGATGCTCATCCTGAGGAGCAAGCTTCTCCTGCAGCTCGAGCGCACCGACGAGGCGGTGTCCGCCCTCGACGCGCTCGTGGAGGCCGACCCCACCTCCCGCGCGAAGTGCGCGGAGGCGCTCGCGGCGATCGTCGACTCGGGGCAGGCGCGCCCCGAGGCCGACTTCTCCCTGGCCCACGCCTTCCGTGCCATGGAGCAGACCGGCCGCGCCCTCGCCTCCCTCAAGCGGCTCTACCAGGACGACATCACCGCCAAGGCCAATGTCGTGAAAGCGCTCGAGGAGCTGCTGCTGCACGACAACGACGCGGATGTGCGCCTGTTCCTCGCGCAGATCCACCTCGACATGCGCGAGGCGCGGGGCGCCACCGAGCAGGCGATCCAGGCGCGGCGGCTGCGTCCCGCGTCCCGGCGCGAGGCGGTGGAGGTGCTGCGCCGCGCCCTCGACCTGGACGCCTTTTCGCCCGACACCCACTTCGCCCTCGCGGAGGCGCACCTGGCGGGGGACGAGGCGGACGACGCGGTGCGCCACTTCCGGGCGGCGGTGGAGGTGGACCGCGGGCGCGCCGCGGCCGCGGTGCGCGCGATGGAGGAGGGGGCGCCCCGCTCCGCCCATCCGGCGCTCCTCTGGCTCGCGGTCGGGACCACCTGCGCCGAGTTCCAGCGCGACTACAAGAGCGCGGTGAAGTCGTTCACCAACGGCCTCGAGGCGAAGCCGCCGGCGGAGTTGCGCGTGCCGCTCCTGCTCGGGCGCGGCGACGCCTACGCGGCGCAACGCGAGGACGATTCCGCCTTCGACGATTTCGACGAGGCGTCGCGGCTCGACCTCCTGGAGCGGCGCTATTACGAGTTCCTGCGGTCGCGCCAGCGCAAGCGCGTCCTGGCCGCCGCCGAAGAGTCGCGCAAGCGCGCGGGGGAGGACTTCGCCGCCGCGGTGGACGCCTGCGCCCGCTTCATGCGGCTCAACAAGCCGCAGGATGCGGTGGGCATCGCGCAGCGCGCCATGGCGCTCCATCCCGACTCGATGGGCGCGCGCTACCTCGTGGGCGTGGCGCTCCACGCCGCGGGGCGCTACGACGCGGCGGCGCGGGCGCTCGAGTCCGTCCGCTCCGGCGCGGGCGCCGACCTCGAGTTGGGCCGCGCGGCCCGAATGCTCCTGGCGGAGTCCTACCTCGACAAGGGGGACCGCGACAGCGCACGCGCCTGCCTCACCGAGATCGAGGCGGTGGACGCCGACTACCCGGGCTTGAGCGCGCACCGCGCGGCGCTGGCGCCGCCCGCCGACGACCCGCACGCGCCGCCCCCGCTCCTCGTGCGGCCGGAGTTCCCGAGGCCGTCGGAATGAGGAGCGCCCTCCTCAGCGCGCTCCTGCTCGGAGTGGGGTGCGCCGCGTCGGAATCGGTGCGCGTCGATCCCCTCCCCGGCGAGCGTCGCCTCGCCGGCCTGCGCCAACTCACCTTCGGGGGCGAGAACGCGGAGGCCTACTGGAGCTTCGACTTCACCCGGCTGATCTTCCAGTCCACCCGCCCCCCGTTTATCGCCGACCAGATCTTCACCATGCGCGACGACGGCTCGCGCCAGCGGCTGGTCTCCACGGGAAAGGGGCGCACCACCTGCGCCTATTACCTCCCCGGCGACGAAAGAATCCTCTATGCATCGACCCACGGCTCCGGCGACGCCCCCCCGCCCCCCCCGGACCGCTCGCAGGGTTACGTCTGGCCCATCTTCGAGGCGTACGAGATCTATCTCGCGGACGCCGACGGCGGCAATCCCGTCAATCTCACGCGCAGCCCCGGCTATGACGCCGAAGCCACCGTGTCGCCCCAGGGCGATCGCATCGTGTTCACGTCGACGCGGGACGGTGATCTCGATCTCTATTCGATGAAGCTGGACGGGAGCGACGTGCGGCGGCTCACCGACCGGCCGGGGTACGACGGCGGCGCGTTCTACTCGTGGGACGGGAAGAAGATCGTATGGCGCGCCCCGGCCGCCGACGACGACGTGACGCAGGGGGACTACGCCGCGCTGCTCGCCCGGGGGCTGGTGCGGCCGAGCCGGCTCGAGATCTGGGTGATGGACGCGGACGGCACGAACAAGCGGCAGGTGACGCGCAGCGGCAAGGCGAGCTTCGCCCCCTTCTGGCACCCCGACAACCGGCGGATCATCTTCTCCAGCAATCTGGGCGACCCGAAAGGGCGCAACTTCGACCTCTACCTGATCTCCGAGGACGGAACCGGACTCGAACGGGTCACGTTCTTCGAGCGCGCCGGGGACGACTTCGACGGCTTCCCGATGTTCGACCGCGCGGGGAAGCGGCTCGTCTTCTGCTCCAATCGCGGCAATGCACGCCCGAACGAGACCAACGTTTTCGTGGCGGAGTGGCAGGAGGGGCTGCCGTAGACCGCAAGGGAGACTCGACGATGTCCACGACGAAGAGACGAGCGACGAGGGCCGCGAAGCGGGCGCCCGCGACGGCCCCCCCGAAGGCGGGGAAGGGCGGGGCGCCCCCGGCCGCGGAGGCGGCCCCGCCCCGCAAGACCCAGGCGGCGGCGGGGTGCGCCCGCGCGAAGGCCGGCGCGGGGC
>JBQTIG010000145.1:0-3835 GCA_052388375.1 Planctomycetaceae bacterium
CGCCTGAGGATCCCGACGGCGGTCGCGGAAATGTAGTCGCGGAATGTAGTGCCAACCCGGATGCGAAACGGCCCCGATTCGCCGAAACGACGCCGTCCACGCGATTAGCTGATCAAGTTGGGCTAGCCCGCGCCTGCAGGGCATCGCCGCCCAGGATCCCGGCGGGGCGCGGCGCATCCTGCGGCGGAACCGGCAGGGGAGCTCAACGCAGGCGGCTCACCTCGGCAGCGGGGCGGGGCGCACCCCGTGCGCGATCTGCAGCGGCGTTCCGGCGATCCAGAGCACGATCTCGGTGTCCCGGCCGAGGCTGGAGTTCCGCGCTGAACGCTTCGTCCACAACAGGTGCCCGTCGGGCGAGAAGCGCACGTCGCCCCCGGGATAGGACGGAGAGACGTCGAGCGAGAGCACCATGCGGCTGTTTGCGGTGTCGAACACGCCGATCGTGGCCGGGTCGATCCAGCACGCCATGCGCTCGCCGCCGGGGCTGAACGATACGCCCCGTCCGCGGCGGGCCTCGCGCAGGGACTCGACGGCGATGCGGCGCGGCGCAGAGGCGGCGCCGACGCGGTAGAGCAGGAAGGCGCTCTCGTCCGGCTCGAACGTCGCGAGGAACCGGCCCTCCGACGCGAGCCCGGCGAGCACTTCGTGCGTGCCGACCGCCAGCGTGCGCGTGCGGCTGCCCGCGGCCAGGGAGACCGTGCCGTCCTCGCCCTGGAACGCGACCGCGAGGCCATCGGAGGAGACGGCGAACGATCGGGTGCCGGGCGGGACCTCGCGACGCTCCACCCGGCGCTCCCTTTCGAGGTAGACAGGGAGCATTCCCTGCTCCGGCTTCCAGGCTGGTTCCGAAAGATCGTCCCAGCCCATCTCGGTGGAGGAGAGCCGGAAGAGCAGCGGTTCGTCGGCACCTACCGGGCGAGGCGCCTCGCGCCGTTTGCCCGAGGCCAGATCGAGAACGCCGGCCTTCGCCTCCTGGTCCACGCCGCTCAGCCACCTCCCGAACTCGAGAATCTCCACCACCGGTCGCAGTGGATCCAGCCGCAGCCGCGCCGTCCAGCCGTAGTTGCTCCCCATGTCGAACGAGAGGCGACTGCCTCCCCAGTCGGGCGCTTGAAGCACGGTCCCGGTGGGTCCGGTCTGGAAGGCCGCAATCCCCCCCCGGACATCGCCCACGAACGTCCACGTGCCGCTGCGCGTGGGCACGACGCATCCCACGGGTGCCGGCGCTCCGTACGCGAAGAGCTCCGCGATCGCATCGGAGCCGGCTCCCATCCCGTACCAGCGCACGTTGCCCCCTTCGTCCCAGGCCGCGAACCAGAACGAGCCGGGGTCCGCCACAACACCCTCGATCGGGTAGGGATGCCGGGAGACCGGGCGCTTGCGCGTACGGTCCCCCTCGCCCCCTCCCTCCGCCTGTTCGACCTCGTAGAGCCCCAGGTTGCGGTTCACGGCGTAGACGACCCGGACCGCATCCAGCGCATAGGCGTGGTGCGAGCCCGTGACATCGACATCGCCCTCCTCCAGGTCCCCGTCCAGCGACCGGACTTCGCCGCTGTCCAGATCGATCAGCATGGGATCGCCCGGCACGCGCAGAGTCCCACCGGGATGGGGGACGCAGACGAGCAGCCGGCCCTGGAAGGCGAGCCGTAAGGCGTCTCGCGGCAGGTCGAAAGAGACCTCGCTGCCATCGAGCAGGTCCAGCACAAAGAGGCGCGAGGCCCCCCCCGGCGGGCTCTCCGCGGCTCCCTCGAACGCCACCAGGGGAGCGTGCGGCGCTCCCGCCACGCCACCCTGGGCACGAGCGCTGAGGTCGGTGAGCCGTCCGGATCCGATATGCAGGAGTTCGACGCGCCGTCGACCCTCCCGGCCCCGCTCGAGGAGCAGCCACTCCGCCCCTCCCACGAAGCGTCCGGCGCTCACGCCCTCCCCGAGAACGACGACCGGTTCCTGCGTGGTGAGGCGCACGACGCCCCCGGTGGTCAGGATCAGTTCCGGGGTCCCGTCCTCGTCCTGGTCCCAGACATCCAGCACGGACCCTGGTACGCGCCACCGCCGGATGGCGGGGTCCACGCGCGCCCAGAGGTGGTGGAACTCGAACTGGCGCTGGGGCGCGTCGGTCCCCTCCAGCACGCTGCGCGCCCGTGCGCTCAAGCCCCGCTCGATCAGGCCGTCGGCCAGCGAAACGTCGGAGGCGTATTGCGAGCGGCGGGCGGACGCGGCCGACTCCTCGGCTTCCAGGCGCCGGGCCTCGGCGACGTTTCGCTGCGTCAGCGCGTAGACCGCCGTCGTCCCGAGCAGCGCCGCGAGGAGCAGCGCCGCCGTCGCGAAAACCGTCCGCACGCGCCGCCGTCGCTCCTCGTGCCGCCGCACGAGGTCGTCGTACCGGCAGCCCAGAAGCACCGCGAGGAGCCGCAGTCGGGCCGCGTTCCTCAGGGAGCGGAGGGGCTCCCCCGGCCGGGCGCGCGCGTCGGCGGCGAGCGGCTCCACCTCCCCGCTCACCGGCGGTTCCTCCGGGTCGCGCGCCACGCGCCGCTCGATACGCCGCAGCTCGGGGGGAAATGCGGCGTCCGGCTCGCCCTCGACGAGCAGCGCCAGGATGGCGTCGTGGCGTCCCCATTCCCGGAAGCGCGCGATCTCCGCGCGCACCCACTGCGACTCCGGCGTGCGGGGTGAGCAGACGACGATCAGGTAGCGACTCTGGCGGAGCGCGCGCTCGATGCTCTCGCTCAGGCTGGCGGAGGCGGGGAGCTCGTCCTCGTCTCGAAACACCCGATCCAGTCGCGCCGGAACGCCTTGGACCACCAGTCTCCGCGGCGTGCGCCAGGTCTCCAGGGCCCGGTGCAGCCAGCGGGCCCAGCTTCGGTCGGGCTCGACGTGGCGGTAGCTGAGGAACGCGTCGTAGAGGGGGGTGTCCTCGCTTTGCATCGGCGCCGCCGACAAGTTGGGGGATTGTAGCGCGCGGCCCGCCACGCCGGCCGCGCCGGAGGAAACAGCCGCCGGCGAGGCGCGGGAGCGTCGGCGAACGTCGGCGCCGCAGGGGCGGCTGCCCTCCCCCCGCATCCCCCCCTTTCACCAACGCGGACGCCTTGGCGCGGGCGGCGCCGCGGGACCCCGTGGCGGCGCGACCCGGGATCGGCTACCCGTGCTCCAGTTCGTTCTTGATGGTGTCCCAGTCGGGCGTCGCGAGCTGGGACGCGTTCCAGGCGTTGACCACCTTCTGCTTGTGCTGGGCGACATTCAGATGGGGGAAGACCGGCGGATGCGCCAGGCAGGCCTTCGCGAGGTCCGCGTGATAGGTCTCCCCGTAGAAGGTCGCAAGGTTGTATACATCCAGCAGGTTTTGGCCGACGGTACGTCCGTTGCCGCACATCTGGGCGGGCCAGTTCATGCTTTGCCTCCCTACTCTGCCGGCCCCGCGCGGGGCAGCCCCCACATTCTGGACCCGGGCGGCGGGGCCGCGCAAGGGGAGACGCCGGCGCGTCCCGTCGCTCGCGAGCACCGCGCACAGCTCCGCCAGGGCGGCGGCGAGATTGCTGCGCACGTCCTCCCCTCCCCGGACGACGCACTCCCGTCCGGACGGCAGATGCACCAGACGAACCCCGACGGGCCCGAGGCCGCGCCCCGCGTCGACCAGCTCCATGCGCGTCTCCGCGAAGAGGTCCATGCCCGCGTTCCGCTAGTGTCCTGAGTTAGAGATTCGCTTACGAAAACTCGCGACGGAATCGAGGATTTCGTCGGCGGTCTTGGTCCAGGCGAACGGGCGCGGCTCGTCGTTGACGGTGTCGAGGTAGGCCCGGATCGTCGCTTCGAGGTCGTCCACGCCCCGGTGCACGCC
>JBQTIG010000146.1:0-24355 GCA_052388375.1 Planctomycetaceae bacterium
CGGCGGCGGCGTCCGGGGACGCGGCCTGGCCCGGAGCAGCCCACTCTCGAGACCGCAGCGCCACCTCGTGCGCCGCCGGGCCGGCAGGGATCCCGCGCGCGGGAGGCACGATGAGAGTCCGGGTCGCCCTGCTCGCGCTCGGCCCGCTCGCTCGGCCTCGGTGTTGACGCCGGGTTTTCGGAGACTCCAGGGCCTGTCTGAAAAAAACAACCTCGGCCCGCGCCCGAGCCCGCGGGCTGCTGGCGAGCCGCGAGTCCGAAGCCGTATTGACCCCAAATACGGCGATGGACGAGCGGCGAAGCCAGCGGCCCGCGCAGCCGGGCGAAGCCAGATGGAGTATTCAGACAGACCCTAGTGCGCGTGCCCGCCCGGCCCGTGGGGATGGCCGTGGGTGCGCTCGTCCTGGGTGGCGTCGCGCACCGCGGCCACGATCACATCGAAGTCGAGGGTCACGCCCGCCAGGGGGTGGTTGAAGTCGACGGTGATGTCGTCGCCGTCGACGCCGGTCACCCAGACCGGCACGACGTTTCCTTGGCCGTCCTCGGCCAGGAACTGCGTCCCCTCCTCCAGCTCCTCCCCGTCGGGAAAGTCGGCGCGCGTCGCGGAGTGCACGCCGTCGGGATCATGGTCGCCGTAGCCCTCCCCGGGCGGGACACGCACCTTCAAGCGGTCGCCCACCGCCTTTCCCTCCAGCGCCCGCTCCAGTCCGGGCACGATGTTGCCGGCGCCGTGCAAATAGAGGAGCGGCTCCGACTCCTCGGACTGGTCGAGCACCTCGCCCTCCTCGTCGGTGAGCTTGAACTGGATCGAGACTACCTTTCCGGGCGCGACCCGGGCGGGATTCGTGTCGGGCATGGTGAGCCAGGATACCCCTCCCCGCCCCCTCCCCAGCTTTCTTACACGGCCGCGAGGGGCCGCTATCATGTGCTCCCCCGGAGGCAGCCATGAGCCGCAACGAATCGATCCTGGCGCGGTCCGACGACTTCGTTCCGCGCCACCTGGGCCCGCGCGACCGCGAGATCACCGCGATGCTCGAGACGCTCGGCCTCGCCTCGCTGGAGCAGCTCGCCGACCGCGCCGTCCCCCCGGCCATCCGGCGCAAGGAGCCGCTCCGCCTCCCCGCCGCCCGCGGCGAGGAGGAGGCCATGGCGGATCTCGCCGCGCTCGCCGCGCGCAACAAGGTGTTCCGCTCCTTCCTCGGGATGGGCTACCACGACTGCATCACGCCGCCGGTGATCCAGCGCAACATCCTGGAGAACCCGGGCTGGTACACGCAGTACACGCCCTATCAGCCCGAGATCTCCCAGGGCCGCCTGGAGGCGCTGCTCACCTTTCAGACCATGGTGATGGATCTGACCGGCATGCATGTGGCCAACGCGTCGATGTTGGACGAGGCGACCGCCGCGGCGGAGGCGATGACGCTCTGCCGGCGCGTCCTCGGACACAAGGCGAAGGGGCGCGATCTCTTTCTCGTCGACGCCGGCTGCCATCCGCAGACGATCGACGTCGTGCGCACCCGCGCCGAACCGCTCGGGATCAGGGTGGTGGTCGAGGAGGCCGCCGCCTTCGACACGACCCGGCCGCTCTTCGGCGCGCTCGTCCAGTACCCCGCCACCGACGGGACGGTCGCCGACCACGCGGCCCTGGCGGAGCGGGTCCACGCGGCGGGCGGGCAGTTCGTCGTGGCGACCGATCTCCTGGCGCTCACGATGCTGCGGCCGCCGGGCTCGTTCGGCGCGGACGTCGTCGTGGGCAACTCGCAGCGCTTCGGCGTGCCGATGGGCTACGGCGGCCCGCACGCCGCGTTCATGGCGGCCCGGGAGGAGCACAAGCGCCAGCTCCCGGGGCGGCTCGTGGGGCTCTCCCGGGACGCCGACGGGCGGCCGGCGCTGCGCCTCGCGCTGCAGACCCGCGAGCAGCACATCCGCCGTGACAAGGCGACGAGCAACATCTGCACGGCGCAGGTGCTCCTGGCCATCACCGCCTCGATGTACGCGGTCTACCACGGGCCGCGCGGTCTGCGGCGGATCGCGGAGCGCACGCGGCGGTTGACCGGCACGCTGGCGCAGGGGCTGCGCGCGCTGGGCGCGGAGCTGCGCAACGCAATCTACTTCGACACCCTGCGCGTCAAGCCGGCGGGCCGCTCCGCCGCGGACGTTCTCGCGGCGGCACGGGCCGCGGGCGTGAACCTGCGCGCCTTCGGCGACGGGACCGTGGGCATCGCGTTCGACGAGACGACCGACCCCGAGGACGTGCGCGCGGTCCATGCGGCGTTCGGAGGCAAGCCCGGCGCGCTGGACGTCGAGGCCCTCGCCGCTCGGGTCCCGGGCCTGCCGGCGCCCCACGCGCGGGCGGTGGACTATCTCGCCCACCCGGTCTTCCAGCGCTACCGCTCCGAGACGGAGCTCCTGCGCTACATCCACCGCCTCCAGGCGCGCGATCTCTCCCTCACGACCTCCATGATCCCCTTGGGCTCCTGCACGATGAAGCTCAACGCGACGGCCGAGATGATGCCGATTACTTGGCCGGGATTCGCCAAGCTGCATCCCTTCGCGCCGGTCGATCAGGCGCAGGGCTACCGCGAGCTGCACACGCGCCTGGAGGGCTGGCTCGCGGAGATCACCGGCTTCCAGGCGGTCTCGCTCCAGCCCAACGCGGGCTCCCAGGGCGAGTATGCCGGACTGCTCGCGATCCGCGCCTACCACCGTTCGCGCGGCCAGGAGCAGCGCGACATCTGCCTCATCCCCACCTCGGCGCACGGCACCAACCCCGCGAGCGCCGTCATGGCGGGGCTCGAGGTCGTGGCGGTGAAGTGCGACGAGGCGGGCAACATCGACCTCGGCGACCTCGAGGCGAAGGCCGAGGCGCACAAGGATCGCCTGGCCGCGCTCATGGTCACCTACCCCTCCACCCACGGCGTCTTCGAGGGCGGCATCCGCGACATCTGCGCCGCGGTGCACGAGCGGGGCGGGCAGGTCTACATGGACGGCGCCAACATGAACGCGCAGGTGGGGCTCTGCCGCCCGGGCGACTTCGGCGCCGACGTCTGCCACCTCAACCTGCACAAGACCTTCTGCATCCCGCACGGCGGAGGAGGCCCGGGCATGGGGCCGATCTGCGTCGCGGGCCACCTCGCTCCCTTCCTGCCGCGCCACCCGGTGGTGGAGACCGGCGGCCCGCGCGGCATCGGCGCGATCTCGGCGGCGCCCTGGGGGAGCCCGACGATCCTCCCCATCCCCTACGCCTACATCGCGATGATGGGGGCGGACGGCCTCACGAGGGCGACCCAGGTGGCGATCCTCAACGCCAACTACATCGCGAAGCGTCTCGATCCCCACTTCCCCGTGCTCTACAAGGGGCGCAACGGCATGGTCGCGCACGAGTGCATCGTGGATGTGCGACCGCTCAGGGAGGGGGCGGGGATCGAGGTGGACGACGTCGCCAAGCGGCTCATGGACTACGGCTTCCATGCGCCGACGATGTCGTTCCCGGTGCCCGGCACCCTCATGATCGAGCCGACGGAGAGCGAGTCGAAGGAGGAGCTGGACCGGTTCTGCGACGCGATGATCGCGATCCGCGGGGAGATCCGCGAGATCGAGGAGGGCAAGGCGGACCGGGCGGTCAACGTGCTCAAGAAGGCGCCGCACACGGCGCACGCGGCGGTGGCGGACGGCTGGGACCGCCCCTATACGCGCGAAAAGGCCTGCTTCCCCGCCCCCTGGACGCGCGAACACAAGTACTGGCCGTCGGTGGCCCGCCTCGACCACGTCTACGGCGACAAGAACCTCGTCTGCGCCTGCCCGCCCATGGAGGCGTACGCTTCGTAGCGGTCACTCCGGTTCGGCGAGGAGCTTCTCGAGCGCGGCTTCCAGGTCGACGTGGGCCCGGTTGCAGTCCTCCGCGGCGACCGTGCAGCCCTCCTGGCCGGCGTGAAGCTCCGGGCCGGGATGGATCCGGCGCACGCGCCCCTTCCCATCGAGAAGGAACGAGACGGAGATGAAGCGGCGGCTCCCGTCAACTCTTGAGCAGCTCCTCCACCGCGGCGATGAGTTCCGCGTCCGCGAAGGGCTTGCGCAAGACCTTGCCCGCGCCGAACGCCTTGGCCGCCTTGAGCATGTCGCCCGCGATGCTGGGAAGGGCGCCGCTGATCGCGAGGATGCGCACGCCGGGAAACTGGCGGCGCAGCGTGGTGATCGTCTCCAGGCCCTCCTTGCGCGGCATGAAGAGGTCGATGACGACGGCATCCGCGGGCTTGGCCCGAAAGAGCCGCTCGCCCTCCGCGCCGTCCCCCGCTTCGCGGACGGAGTGGCCCGCGAGCTGGAGGGCGCGCCGGAGGGCCGAACGGAAGTTGGCATCGTCGTCGATGACCAGTAGGTCGGCCATGCTCCCTGCAATTCCCCAGAAGCTTGCTGCAATCCTAGTAGATCGGGCCAGCCACGACCCCGCTCAAGAGGAATTCCGCGCAGGCCGAAACCTTTTCCTGTTGCGGAATTCTCCTCAGCCCGTGGGCGGAGAATTGCAGCGCGGCCGGTAGAAGCCAATGAGTTCGCGGGCGAGCACCGCCGCCTTGGGCGTGACGACGCCGAGCCAATGGGTGGGGCGCGCTTCCGCGAGGGAGGGCTCGGGCGCGTCGAGATGCGCGAGCAGACGCGCGCGCAGGTCGCCGGTTCCGATGTAAACGATGACCCGCTCGGCATCGAGCAGTCCATAACAGCCGGTCTGGCCCTCGTCGATGCCCTCGACGGTTTCGCGATCGAACGGCATGGGCGTCTGTGCGGGAAATCGGAGCGCCGGAACCACGGGATCACATCCTCCCGAGACAGCACTTCTTGTACTTCTGACCGCTTCCGCAAGGGCAGGGGTCGTTGCGCCCGATGCGTGATCCCGCGGCGCGGATCGGCTGCGGCTTCCCCCCCGCGGCCGCCAGCAGAGGCTCCTTGAGCGCCTTGACGAAGAGTCCCGACGCGCGTCCTCCGGAGAGGCGGCCTTGGTCCTGCAGGTCGCCAAGGAAGAGCGCGCAGAGGGGAGGGATCTCGGGCAGCACCGAGGCCGGGAGTTCCAGCCGCGCGATCCCCTCGAGAAGCCCGGCCTTGAAATCCGCCTCTTCCAGGGCTTCCGGAGGCAGGCCGCGCGCGCCGCAGGCCGTCGAGAGGAGGGTCCCCAGAACCTGGGGAGCGTACTCCAGCACGGCCGCAGGGACCTCGCGGGCCCGATCCGAGGCGCAGAAATCGGAAACCCAGTTCTCGATCTTCTCCGCGACCATGGGGTCCCGCATCCCCTCGCATCCTACCTTGCTGGGTGCCGCGGTGGACGCCATGCCCACTCACGGGGACACCCAGCATCCCCGCCCTCCGCCGCCGGGGCCGGCAGCTCCGCGGGCACGCCCATTGCTTTCCTGGAGGCATGCGGTGGACCCTTCTTGCCCTCTGCGCCTGCGCCCTCAGCGCCCGTGCCTCCGACTGCGACGACCCCTGGTGGGTGGACCCCTGCGAGCCCCGATGGGTGGAGCCCTGCGACGAGTTCGAGCCTCCGCCCCCGGTGATCGTTCGGCGGCCCCCCGTCGTCGAGGAGGAGGTCGCCGAGGACGGGACGCGTGTCGTCACCGTCCGGCGGGGCGACTACCTCGCCGGGTCCGAAGGGGGCTGCCCGCCGGCCTCCATCGTCCACGAGATGATCGGTCCGGCCCATGAGATCCACCTGCATCTTTCCTGGCGTTCTGGGCTCTATCGCATCTCGGCGAGCGGCGACCTGCGCCGCGCGACCGGCGGCGTCGAGATCGAGTGGTGCGACGCGGCCACGCCGCCCCATCCGCGCAGGAATCCGTGGCGGCCTGCTCCGTTCCAGCCCGAAGACAATCCGGGTTGGAGGGACTTCGTGGAGGGGCTCGGGGACTTCCCCAACGGCGAGCCGGGGTTCTGGTACACGCAGGACTCCTCGCCCTGCCGCGTGGACCGGACCCTCATCTATCGGTTCGACCGGCCCGGACGCTACCGGGTTCGCGTGAGCGGCGTCCTGCCCGACACCCACCGCGACTGGCGCGCCCCCACGCTCCTCGCCCTGAGCGAGCTCACCTTCCCGCCGCGTCGCGAGCCGCCCGCGCCGCCTCCGCCGCCGCGCACGGATCCGGCCCCCGCGCCCCCTCCCGCCCCCTCCCCCGCGCATCCCGAAGAGCCGGTGGACGCGGGCGGCCGCGTGGATGTCTTCCTCGATCCGCGCACGCCCTTCGTTTTCGAGATGCAGAACGTCGCGGACGCTATCGAACTGGGCATGGTCTTCACCGCGGGACTCTACGCGCGGTCGGGCCACGGCGAGCGGCGCGGCAGCACCGGCGGCGTCCTCATCGAATTCTGCGACGCCGCACGGCCCGCCGACCCGACGCTCAACCCGTGGCAACGCGCCTCGCTCCAGGTGCGCGCCAATCCTGCGTGGCGCAATTCCGTGCGGGGCCTCGGCCCCTATCCCAACGGCGTGCCGGGGTTCTGGTACACCACCGCCGAGACGGAACGGCCCCTCGAGCGCCGGATCGTCTATCGCTTCCCCGTCGAGGGGCGCTACCGGGTGCGCATCACCGGCGTGATCCCCAACGACGACCGCCACTTCCGCGTGCCGACACTTGTCGAGATCGTGGAGCGCGGCATCAGTCCGGCGCGAGACGCCGCCGAATAGCGGCCTCGTCCAGATCGGCCGGGTCCCAGAGCACGCGCCCTTCCATGCCGCCCGCCAGCGTGAGGGTCTGTCCGCTCACGTGGCGCGCCGCCGGCGAGCAGAGCCACGCCACCGCGCGGGCCACGTCCTCGGCCCGTGCGATCTGGCGCAGCGGCATCGTGCGCACGACGCGCGCGAGCTGGCCGGGCTCCTCGAGCGCGCTGCGCGGCTTGTAGGTGGCGGTCCAGCCCGGCTCGACGAGGTTCACGCGGGCGTAGGGGTCGAGGTCGACGATCTCGTTCTTGAGGGTGCGCATGAGCCCCTCGAGCGCGCTCTTGCTCGCCGCATAATCGGCGTGCCCCTTTTCGCCGAACCGTCCCGCCGTCGAGCCGATGAACACGAGGCTCGCTCCGTGGCCGTCCGGCCGCGGCCCGCGGCGCGCCAGCGATGCCAGAAAGGCGCGCGCGGTGAAGACGCTCCCGAGGACGTTGGTCTCCAGCACCTCGCGCAGGCGCGTCTCCTCGGCGCGATGGAGCGGCGCGGCGTGCGGCGCGCGCACTCCCGCGTTGGCGACGCAGGCATCCACGCGTCCCCACGCCGCTTCCGCCACGCGGAACGCCGCCTCCAGCTCCGCGGGGGCGCGCACATCGGCCCGGACCACGAGCGCGGACGCGCGCCACGGGCGCCCGGCCAGCCACGCTTCCGCCGTCGCTGCGTCGTTGTGCGCGTGGAGCGCGATCCTCGCTCCTTCCGCCGCCAGCGTCTCGGCGATCGCGCGGCCGATGCCGCCCGAGCCGCCCGTGACCAGGGCGACCTTGCCCGCGAGCCGGAGATCCATGCGCGCAGTATCCGGTCCGCCCCTCCTCGCGGGCAAGCAGGCGGTTAGGATTCCTTCATGGCGCGCCTCGTTCTCCCCCTGCTCCTGGCTGCCGCCGTCGCCGCCGCGGACGCGGAACAGCCTCTCCTCTACCTCGGTCTCAACGCCCGGGGCGCGGAGGAGTGGCTGCGGGTCAAGGACGGCGCGCGCGTCATCCGGATCCCCGGCGGCGAGTACCTCCGTCGCCCCTACGAAGGGGGACCGGCCATCGAGGAGCCCAAGCCGTTCGCCGTGGCGTCGTTTTTCCTCGACCAGTGCGAGGTCACGAACGCGCAGTTCGCCCGCTTTCTCGCCGCGGTGCCCTCGCCCGACGGGCTCTGGCGGGAAGGCATCCCCGGAATCGTGCGCGGCACGGACGGGTTCGCGCCCGCGCCTGGACTCGACCGCCATCCGGTCACGGCGGCCACGGGGAGGGGGGCCTTGGAGTACGCCCGCTGGGTCGGGGCGCGCCTTCCCACCCAGGTGGAATGGGAAAAGGGGGGAGGGGGCGCCGAGGGAAATCTCTACCCCTGGGGAGACGAGCCGCCCGACGCGACGCGCGCGAATTTCGGCAGGCCCCACCCGCGCGGCCCGATGCCCGTCGGCTCCTTCGCCGCAGGCGCATCGCCCTACGGCTGCCTCGACATGGCGGGAAACGTCTACGATCGCGTCCTCACGCCCGCGCGCGGAGGCGAGCTCTTGCCCGTCATGCTCAAGGGCGGCTCCTGGCTCTCGCCGCATCCTCTGAACCTGCGCGTGCTCGATCTCTGCATGCAGCCCATCGAGGTCGCGGATCGCAGCGTCGGGTTCCGCTGCGCCATGGACGATCCCGCGCCGGAGCGTCCGGTGCGCGCGGCGTCCCCGCCCCCTCCCCTCAGGATCGCCCGCGACTTCGGCGCGGCGGTGAAGGAGGCGCGCGAGCGTCGCGTCCCGATCTTCCTCGCGCTGATGCTCGAAACCTGCGGCCAGTGCGATCGCACCCGGGAGCAGTGCTTCAAAGACGCGCGCTTCGTCGCCTACTGCAACGAGAGGATGGTCGTGGTGATCGGTCACCAGCCGGGGGATGCCGTGCTCGATCCCCATGCGCCGTTGGAAGGCGGAGGCTGTCCCCTCTATGCGGGCGTGAGCTGCGACGAGCACGAGCGGCTTTTCCAGGAGGGGTTCGAGGTGGTAGGGCGGTTCGCCGTGTCGCCGGGGAACTTCGTGCTGCACCCGGACCGCGTGAAGCGGGGGGCCGGGAGCGACGCGATGCTGATCGCGGAGGCGGCGCTACCAAAATGGGGGGACGCGGTGGAGGGCTACTTGTCCGCCTTCGAGAAAGCCCGCGAAGCGCTGCGCTGACGCCCTAACTCAAGAATCGACAGGGCTTTGCGCCAATGCCCGGCCTGGGGGGGACAGGAAGTGCCTCAAGGAGCTACAATCTTCGGCCAGATCTGTGTTTGCGCTCGATGGCCTTTCGACTCGCGAAGGACCTTGGCGGAACACACGACGAGTAGAAAGGCTCGAGACTGACAAGCAATGGGTACCAGACTCTATGTGGGGAACCTCTCGTACAACACGACGGAGGATTCTCTTCGCGCCGCCTTTTCGGCGGACTCCCGGCAGGTGACCAATGTTTCCATCATCACCGACCGCGCCACGGGCCAGCCCCGCGGGTTCGCGTTCGTGGAGATGGGAACGGATGAGGATGCGAAGGCGGCGATCGCCGCGCTGGACGGGCAGGAGCTCGACGGCCGCACCCTCAAGGTGAACGAGGCTCGTGAGCGCACGGGCGGCGGCGGCGGTGGCGGCGGTGGCGGCGGCTACGGCGGTGGCGGCGGCGGTGGCCGCGGCGGCGGCGGTGGCGGTCGTGGCGGCGGCGGCGGTGGCCGCGGCGGCTACGGCGGCGGCGGCGGCGGTCGTGGCGGCGGCGGCGGCGGCGGCGGCTGGCGCTAGACCGGACATCACCAACAACTGCGAGGGCCCCTCATCCGCCCGGATGAGGGGCTCTCCTCTTTTTCCATCGCGCTAGACTGGCGCGCTAGACTGGCGTCGATGGGCGCGGTCGAGGTTTTCCTGAAGCAGCTCGACGACGCATGGGCGCACCCGTGGGAGTCGATAGCGGTCGTGCTCACGGACGTGGGAGAGGCGGAGTCGGAGTGGCAGGCTCCCTGCTATCGCACCGTCGAGCGCGAAGAGGGGTGGCCCGCACCCGGCACGATCCTCTGGCAGGTCGCGCACCTCGCGCACTGCAAGGAACACTACGCCGCGATCCTGCGGCATCGTGCCGACTCCGCGGCGCCGCCCGCGCCCGCGCGCAAACCGTACCGCACGTTTGGGGAGGAGATGCTCGCGCTCAAGGTAGCCCACGCCGGGGAGCGCGCCGCCCTGGCGGAGATCGGGGACGAGGAGCTGGGGCGGCCGGTGCTCGGAAAGATGCCCCTGGGCGAATTCATCGCGATGATCCTCCGCCACGACGCCTGGCACGCCGGCCAGATCGCCATGGCGCGGCGGCTCTTTCGGGAGCGGTGAGTCTCGCTCTTTCCCGCAGCGCCCGACGAAGAGGAGCGTCACCCTGCCGCCGGAGGATCCGTTCTCGGGGAACTCCGACTCGCCGTTCTGAGCCCCGACTCGCGCAGGTGCTCGTCCCAATGAGGCTTGCGCCGCAAGGATGCGGCACGCATGACGAGGGGGGAGTCCGCCACCCGGCTCACCCGGAGCGAGCGAGATTCCGCCGGCCCTCGGCCCAGGGCCGCGGCGGACCGCATCGGCGCGGCGAGGGTTCGATTGCGCGCGCGCATTCCTCCGGGCAACTGCCGAGGCCCGCCGCCCCCGCCCGCTACCGGATCAACCCCGACTGCCGGTACTTCTCGCGGTACTTCTCGTAGAGCATCGTCTGCTTGTTGGAGAGGTCTACCTCGCGCCCGTCGATGAACGCGCGCACCACCCGCGTCGGGATTTCGAGCGGATCGCCGTCGCACAGGAAGAGCGTCGCGCTCTTGCCCGTCTCGAGCGAGCCGAGCTCGTCCGCGACGCCGAGGATCTCCGCCACCGAAAGCGTGATGGAGCGGATGGCCGTGTCGCGATCGAGCCCGTGCGCCACCGCGAGCGCCGCGCTGTAGGGAAGGTTGCGTTCGTGCGCCGGCTCCTCGCCGCTCGTGAGGCACCAGCGCACGCCGGCCGCCTGCAGTCGCGCCGGCAGGCGGAACGGCTCGTCGAAGTCGGAGTCGGCGCGGCGCGGGAGGACGATCGTGCCCTGGAGCATCACGCCCACGTCGTGTCGCTTGAGCAGATCGGCGCACAAGAGCGCATCGCGCCCGCCCACGACGACGGCGCGCAGGCCGCGCGACGCGGCGAACGAGACCGCCGAGACGATCTGGTCGACCTCCTGCGCCTGGAGAAAGACGGGGAGGGGGGCGGGGGAGGCGCCGCCGCGGCCGGGGAGCGCGCCGAGCATCGCTTCCAGCCGGATGTCGACGGGAAGCGCGGGATCGGCGGCGCGCGCGTCGCGATAAGCCTCCGCCCTCGCGAAGACCTCCTTGATGCGATCGAGCCCCTTGCGCGTCGCCTCCGCCTGCTCCTCCTCGCTGCGGGTCATCCAGCGCGCGCGGATCGGGCGTGCGAAGGGCCACTGCACGACGAGCCCGGCGTCGTCGCGCAGCGCCATCTCCTCCCAGGTCCACCCCTCCAGCCGGAGGATGCTGGCGCGGCCTGGGATCATGCCGCCGGACGGGAAGACCGCCGCCGCGAGCACGCCGTTGCTCCGCGCCACCGGCAGGAGGGTCGAATCGGGGTTGACCGCGACGGCGGCGCGCACCTCCGGCGTGACGCCGCCGGTCTCGTTGAAGTCGCGGCTGGCGCGCACGGCGCCGATCTCGGTGATGCCGAGCTGCGTGTTGGCCGCGATGAAGCCGGGGTAGGCGTGCAGCCCCGCGCAATCGACGACGCGCACGCCCTCCGGAAACTCCCGGCTCCCCGCCCCCACCTCCAGGATCCGCCCCTTCTCGAAGAGGACATAGCCTTGGGCGTGCGTCGCCCCGCCCACCGTGTGGATCGTGGCGTTCACCAGCGCGATGGCCTCCTTCTGGGGCGGCGCCTTCTTGCCCAGGTCCTGGGCTCCGACCGCCGCCGCGAGGAGGAGGAGTAGCCCCAGGGACCTCATCGCATCTCCTCTTCGCAGCCGCAGACGCCGCAGCGCGCCGCTTCCGGATCGACGCCGCGCCGGAGCAGCTCGAGGAAGCGCGCTTCCCGGCCCGGCGGACGCTCCTCCTTGGCCTCCTCTTCCTTTGGCGGCTTCTCCTCCCTGGCTGAGAGGGCCTTTTGCAGGAGCCGCGTGCGCTCGGCGGCGATGACGGCGCGGTGCTTGGCGTCCTGCGCAAGGGAGAAGTACTCGCGCCCGTCGATCCAGGTCGCCACGCAGCGCGTCGCCGTGGAGAGCGGGTCGCCCGACCAGAGCGCGAAGTCGGCGTCCTTCCCCGGCTCCAGGGAGCCCACGCGCGCCTCGATCCGGAGTTGGCGCGCCGGGTTGATCGTCACGAACATGAGCGCCTCTTCCGGGGAGGCGCCGCCGTACTTCACCGCCTTCGCCGCTTCGGTGTTGAGGCGCCGCGCCAACTCGTCGGAATCGCTGTTGAAGCTGACGCAGACACCCACCTCGTGCATCAGGGCTCCGTTGTGGGGGATGGCGTCCTGCACCTCCACCTTGTAGGCCCACCAGTCGGTGAAGGAGGATCCGCCCAGGGCGCGGGCGCGGATCGCGTCGGCCACCTTGTAGCCCTCGAGGACGTGCTGGAACGTGCCGATCGTGAACGCGAACTCCTCGGCGACGCGGCAGAGCATCAGGATCTCGTCCTGGCGGTAGGAGTGGCAGTGGACGAGCCGCTTGCCTTCGAGGACTTCGGCGAGCGCCTCCAGTTCCAGGTCTCGCCGCGTCCCCGCGGAGGTGCGCGCCCGGTACTCCCGCGCGGCGAGGAACCGGTCGCGCAGGATCGTCTCGACGCCCATGCGCGTCTGCGGGTAGCGGGTGGTGTTCTGGTCCCCCCAATTGGACTGCTTGACGTTCTCCCCGAGGGCGAACTTGATGCCCGGGGGCGCCCCCTCGAAGTGCATGTCGTCGGGGTGCAGGCAGCCCCAGCGGATCTTGTTCACGCAGTTCTGGCCTCCGATCGGATTGGCGGAGCCGTGGAGGCTGCTCACGGCGGTGACGCCGCCCGCCAGCTGGCGGTACCAGCCGATCGCGTCGGGATTCGTGACGTCCTCGATGCGCACCTCCGCGGTGACCGCCTGCCCCGACTCGTTCACCCCCTTCGAGATGCCGGTGTGGGAGTGGCAATCGAGGATGCCCGGCGTGAGGTGCAGCCCCGTGCCGTCGATCTCGACCACCGTCGCTCCCGGCGGCAGCGCTATCCCCTCCTTGCCCACATGCACGATCTTGCCCCGGCTGGCCACCAGCACGCCTCCCGCGACGATGCCGCGCGGCCCGCAGGTCCAGATCGTGGCGCCGCGGATGACCACGAACTCCGGCTGCGGCGGCGGCGAGGCCAGCGCGTAGGGCCCGAACGGAAGCCCGGGCAGCTCCGGCGTGGTCGGCGGCGGCTCCTCCTCCTCCTGCTTCCTCGCGGCGCCGGCACCCGTGCGCGCCGCGCTCCACAGGAACCTCGAGCCGTCGGCGCGGACCCCGCCCCCCCTCATGGAATCCTCCATGGAATCCACCGCGTCGCCCTCGATTACGCCGGAGAGCGTGTAGACCCCCGGCGCCCCGAAGGGCGCATGCTCGAACGTGAAACTGACGCGCCTCTCGACGACCGCCACGCCGCGCGCCTCCGCTTTCGCCTCGCCCTTGCGCAGCGTGAGCTTCCCGCCCTCCCCGAAGAGCAACTGGATCGGCTCGGGGAGGGGGGGATCCAAAGTGAGCGCCCACTCCCCCTCGAGGCGCGACGGCGGCGGCGTGATCTCGTGCCGCCGCCCGTCGATCCAGAGGTCGCGGATCTTCGTCCCCTTCGCGAAGAGCGGCCCGTCGGCCACGATGAGATTCGCGCAGAGCCCCGCGCGCACCGCCCCCAACCGGTCGGCCGCCCCGAGCATCTCGGCGGGGTGTGTCGTGAGCATGGCGAGCGCGCGCTCCTCGGTGAGGCCGTGGCGCATCGCGGTGCGGAGCCGTTCGAGGAACTGCCCCCGCTGGCGCAAGCGGCTGGTGGTCAGCGCGACGCGCACTCCCGCGGCGTCGAGGCGCCGCGGGTTGGTGGGGGCCTGCTCCCAAGTCATGAGTTCGCTCAATTCGACAGACTCGGCGGCGCCGACGGAGTCGACCTCCGGCTTGGGCGGGAAGTCGAGCGGGAGGATCACCGGCAGCCCATCGCGCCGGATCGCCTCCAGGCGGCGGAACTCCGTCCCCGATCCCAACAGCAGCGCCCGTCGCGTGAACTCCCGCGCCACCTTCGCCGCCCGCAGCGCCTCCAGTTCATCCTCGGTCCGAAAGAGCAGCGCCGGCGCGCCGGAGAGCGCCCGCAGCGCGTTGGGCTCCGCGTCGCCGCGCGCCGCGAGCCAGGCGGCGTCGCTGAGACACTGCCGGATCAGCGCGATCGCGCCCATCTGCGAGTTGGGATAGGCCTCCTCCCCCTCGCCCGTCTGCTCGAACGCGATCGACTGATAGACCGACGGCGCGTAGACCGGTACGCGAGGCTCGCCCGCTTCCGGCCGCGCCTCCCCGAGCGAGACGAGCGCGGCGCTCCCGCGGAAGACACCGTCTTTCGGCGCGATGGCCGCCGCGCCGAACCCCAGGGAACGCAGCTCCTCCGCCGCCTTCGGATCGATCCCGCGCCCGTCGAGGGCGGAGCGCTGCGGCAGCACGCGCGAATTCCAGTGGAGCCCCGGCTCCCTCGGATCGGGACGCGGCGCCTCCACCTCCACGTGGGCGTCGATGAGCGCGGCGTAGAGATGCAGGCCGCGGTACGCCCACACGCGCGGTCCCGCCGCGCGCGCCGAGGCGCCGACGGCCACGATACGACCGTCGCGGATCTCGACGTCGACCGCCTCGAGCGTCTCCCCCGGCGCGACGTGCACCGTCGCGTCGCGCAGAAGATGCCACTCCGCGTCGGCGCGCCCCGGCCCGTTGGGGGGGCCGACGAGGGGATCCTCGCCGGCGGCGGCGAAGGCCGCGAGAAGGATGAGGATGGGAATGCGGCGGCGCCGCATGGCCTCTGATGGTACTTCCGGGGAGTGGGGCGGGGGAGGGGGAAGTTCGGCGGCGCGCCCGGTCATTCCTCGATGGCGCCGGCGGCTTCGTCCCAGCGCGGATAGAGATCGGCCAGCGCCTCCTCGACCCGCTTGAGCTCCGTCGCGAGTTCCATCGCTTCCGTCGGATCCCCGCCCCCCTTCCACGCCTCCTCCAGGCGCGGGCCAAGTTCCGTCTTGCGGTCTTCCAGCTCGTGGATCTCCCGCTCCAGGCGCTCCAGCTCCGTCCTCAATCGGTTGGATTCGCGCTGCACCGCCTTGCGCTCCTCCCGTTCCCGCCTCGCGCGCCCCTTGTCGGCGCCCTCCACCTCCATGCCGTGGGTGGAGAGCGCGCTCCTTCGCCGCGGCCCCTCGCGCCGCGCCTGCCACCACTCCTCGAACCCGCCCGGGTGGGAGAAGAGCGCGCGGTCGCGCACCTCCACGACGC
The DNA here is from genome assembly GCA_052388375.1 of Planctomycetaceae bacterium. Classification (GTDB taxonomy): domain Bacteria; phylum Planctomycetota; class PLA2; order PLA2; family PLA2; genus JBQTIG01. The sequence continues at coordinate 15,141 of JBQTIG010000146.1, forward strand.
GGGTGACGAGCCTGTCGAGGAAGTATCGATCGTGGCTGATCACGAAGAGGGTGCCTTCGTAGTCCTGGAGCGACTCCTCGAGCTGCTCGCACGCCTGGAGGTCGAGGTGGTTGGTCGGCTCGTCGAGCATGAGGAGGTTGACCATCTCGTGGCTGAGCCGCGCGAGCTGGAGGCGGCTCTTCTCGCCGCCGGAGAGCGTGCCGATCGCGCGCTCGAGGTCGTCGAAGGTGAAGAGGAAGCGGTGCAGGAGCTTGGCGGCGGCGGCGCGCTCGAGGCCGGTGGCGCGCATCGCCCAGGCCAAGAGCGTCTCCCGCGGATCGAAGAGGTCGTGGAGCTGGCGGTACTCGTCCGCCTTGACCGACTTGCCGAGGCGCAGCACCGGGTTCTCCCAGGCGCCTTCGGCGAGGATCCTGCGGAAGAGCGTGGTCTTGCCCGAACCGTTGGGCCCGACCAGGCAGACGCGCTCGCCGTACTCGATCTCCAGCTCCGCCTTCTCGAAGAGGATGCGATCCTCGAACCGGCAGTCGAACCCCTTGATCTGCAGCGCGATCCGGCCGTGGCGCCCGCCGCCGCCGAGGCGCGCGTGGAACCGGGCGGGGCCCGCATCCGGGCGATCCACCTTCTCCATGCGTTCGAGCCGCTTGCGCATCGACTTCGCGCGCCGCGCCTGGGCGGGGTCGTCGTAGGCGTTGGCCATGTCCATGAGCCGCCGCGCCTGGAACTCGATCCGCTCGATGGTCCGCTGCTGGTTGCGAAAGCGCCGCTCCTGGAGCGCCCGCGCCTCCTCCTTCTGCTTCTTGAAGGCGCTGTAGTTGCCGGTCCAGGGGACCACGCGCGAGGAGCCCACCTCCCAGATGACCTTGGTCGCGACGTCGAGGAGATGGCGGTTGTGGCTCACCATCACCACGGCGGCATCCGTGGAGCGGAGGAAGTCGACAAACCAGTCCACGCCGTCCATGTCGAGATGGTTGGAGGGCTCGTCGAGGAGCATCACGTCGGGCCGCGCGAGGAGCACCCGCGCCAAGCCGAGGATGTTGCGTTCGCCGCCGGAGAATCCGGAGAGCTCCCGCTCCCAGACCGCCTCCGGGAGGCCGAGACTCGTGAGCATGGAGGCGATGCGGCGGTCGGCGTCCCCGCCCCCTTCCGCCTCCCTCTCGCGCTGCAGCCGGTCGTACTCGGCCAGCAGGCGGCGCTGCTCCTCGGGGGCCGGCCCCGCGGCAAGAGTGGTTTCCAGGGCGCGCATGCGCGCTTCACGCTCGAAATCGCGCGCGAGCACCTTGCGCATCTCGCCCACGACCGTGGCGCCGGGCTCGAAGGTGAGTTCCTGCTCCTGGAGGCCCGTCGTTGCGCCCCGCTGGGCGATCCCGTCGCCCGCGCTCGGCTCCAGCCGGCCCGCCAGCACGCGGAGGAGCGTCGATTTGCCCGCCCCGTTCGGGCCGACGACGCCGATGCGGTCCCCCTTCTCGATCGCCAGCGTGACGTCGTCCAGCACCACGGAGGTGCCGAAGTGGACGGAGACGTGGGAGAGCGCAAGGAGCGGCATCGCGAGGCGCCCATTCCAACACGGATCGCTAGAATGGCCGCGTGAGAGTCCTCCTCGCCATCGTCGGGATCGCAGGAGCCGACGGGGCGGAGGGAAGCATCGCGGGGCGCGGTACTGCCACGGCGGAGGTCACGGAAGTGCGCGCCCTCATCGCCCCGCTCGAATCGAAGCCGAGGGGCTGCCGCGCGCTCTCCATGCCGGAGGAGAACTCGCCCGGCGATGCACTGCCGCGTGGGAAAGCGGGAACGATCGATCCGCGGGTCGAGGACGCCTGGGGCGCAACGGACGAGCACGGAGCGTGCCTTCCACGCGCGCAGTTCCAAACACGCTACAATTCCGGCGGTCTTGTCCTGGCTCCGTACGACCGCCGCCGCAGTTCTTCTCGTCGCCGGGCCGGCGTTCGGGGAGGGGTGGATCTTTGGGAAAGAGCCTGGCGCGCCGGTGGAGATCCAGGAGCAGCGCGCGCTCGTCGTCTGGGCCGAGGGGGTCGAGCAGCTCGTGCTGGAGGCGGAGTTCCGGGGGCGGGGGACCGAGCTCGTCTGGGTGGTGCCGCTGCCGGCGGAGGCGAAGGTCTCGCCCTCCACGCCCGGCCTCTTCCCCACGCTCCACCTCCTCCTCCTGCCTTCGGTCCAGGCGCAGGCGCCGCGGCTCTACCTCATCCCGCTCGGGCTCCTCCTCGTCCTGGGGCTCTTTTTCGGAGTGCGCAACCACAAGACCGCCGCGGGGGTCGGGCTCCTGATCCTGGCCGCCTGGAGCGTTTTCACCGGGGCCTTCCGCTCCGACGATGAGTCCGCGCGATCCATCGCATTCCCGGCCGGGGTCCGGCCCGATCGTGAGCGGATCGCGGCGGAGGAGCTGCTCGCGTTGCCGGCCGACGCGGCCGCCGATTGGCTGCGAGCGAGCGGCTTCCTCGTCCCGCCGTCGGCGAAGCCCCCCATCGATGCGCAGAAGCGGCGCGGGTGGGGGTTCCTGGTGGCGCGCTTGAAGCGGGGCGCCAACTCCAACGATGTGCAAGCGACCCCCTCCGTCGCCCTCACCTTCGCCTCTCCCGACCGCCCCCTCTGCCCGCTCGCGGCCGGGGGCGGTCGCGCCGAGATCTACCTCTTTGCACCCGAGCGCGCCGAGGCGGCCGGGTTCGTCATGAAGCGTTGCGACGAGACGAGATTCCTGCCTCTCGAGCACGCCGAGTTGGCCCGGCTCACCGGAGGCGCGCGCCTGGCCATGCTCCTGAGCGGGTTTCCGTCCCCTCCCGACGGCGACCCTTTCCTCCGTTGGGCGCCCTGGCGGCTCGAACGCCCCGCCTACTACACCGTCGAGGCCGCGCGCACGCAGGCGGCCAACGTCGGCGTCACCCTCGCGGTGCTGCTGCTCGTGCCCGCCGTCGCGCTCCTCCACTCGATGGGTCGGAGCACCCTGAAGGCGGGGCTGCTCTGCTCCCTTCTCGCCTTGGCCGCGGGCTACGCCGTATTCAACTACCTGCCCAAGATGGAGGCGCGCCGCGTGGATCCGCTCGGCGGGTCGATCGATCACGAGGAGGCCGGGCGAAAGGTGGGCGCCCGGGCAGGGTTCGATCGCGCCGCCGCGAGCGCACTCTGCGCGGAATTCTGGCGCGGCCAGATCAACCCGTTCACGGAGCAGGCGGTGCGCGAGGAGGACTCGCCCGGCAACTACACCTTCGGGGAGAAGGACGGCGTGGTCCACTACCTCCAGCACGATCGCTACGGCCGCGCGCGGCGTCGCTGAGGAAGGCGCACCGGCGCGTAGACTGGCGCGCGTGGTGCGCGTCCCCGCCCCCCTCCCCCGCATCGCGCGCTACACCCGCGCGCGCATGGCCCGGGCGGCGGCCTGCCTCGGCTTCGCCAGCGGCATCTTCAACCTCCTGGGATTCGCGGCGCAGCGATCGCTGGGCGGGCCCGCGTGGGTGGTGCCCCTCATCACCTGCTGGCAGGCCCTCTGGATCGTCGCTCCCGCCGTGGAGCCGGTGCTCTCGCGGTTTCCGCCGCGCAAGGCGTTCCGCTGGATCGGCATCTGCGCCTGCGCGCCGATCCTCCTCGTCGCGCTGCTCGACGTCGTGCCGACGGGGAGCCAAGGGAGGGGAGTGGGGAGCGTGCCGCTGCTCATGGGCGCGATGTTCCTCTGGTACGCCACCAACATCGCCTATGTGCCGCACCGCGTCGCGCTGCTCTCGGCCAACATGCCCGCGGGCGTCCGCGGACGCGTCTACGCCATGCTCTCCGCCACGGAGCTGATCGTGACCGTCGTCACGGCGCGCGTCGGGGGCACGCTCCTCGACGGCGATCCGCGCTGGCTCCGCGTGATCTTCCCGATCGGCGCCGCGGTCGGGTTTCTCGGCTACTGGCAGCTTTCGCGCATCCGCTGGCGCTGGGAGAAGCAGTGGGCGCACCGACGCGGAGCACGGCGGGTCGCGACGACGGCCGCCGTGGGGCTGGCCTGGCGCAAGACCCTGGTGGTGCTGCGGCGCGACCGGGGATTCCGGCTCTATGAGATCGGCTTCATGCTCTATGGCATGGGGCTGCTCATGAGCCAGCCGCTCGTCACCATCCTTGCGGAGCGCGATCTCTGCCTCTCGTACAGCGAATGGACGCGCGCCAGCGCGGTCGCTTTCCCGCTCACGATGATCGGCGTCGTGACGTTTCTCGGGCGGCTGGTCGACCGACTCGGCGTGGCACGCACCACAGGGGGCGCCTTCCTGGCGCTGAGCCTCTTTTTCGCTTCGCTGCCGCTGGTGGGGGGGGCGTGGGGGCTCGCGGGCGCGCACGTGATCCTGGGACTGGGGATGGCGGGCGTGAACCTCGGCTGGAACCTGGGCCCGCTCCACTTCGCGCCGGAGGGGCGGGCGCGGGCGTACGGCGCCGTGCACCTCCTCCTCGTGGGCGTGCGGAGCGCGCTGGCCCCGGGCATCGGGTACGCGATCATGCGGCTCGTTTCCATCCAGGCCGCGTTCCTGCTCTCCGCGTTCCTGCAAGTCGCCGCCTTTCTCGTCATCCGGCGCGCGCGGGCGATGCACGAGGGAGGCTAGGGTCCCAGTTCCCGCGCCATCGCGGCGCGGTCATGGGAGCCGGGCTGGCGCGTGAAGAGGAAGCCGCCGGGCAGCGCAAGAAGAAGGTTGATGATCTTGAAGGCGAAGGAGAGGGCCACGGCGGAAGCGGCGGGGACGCCCGCGGTGGGCAGGAGGACGAAGAAGGCCAGGTCGCTCACGCCCCAGCCCGCAGGCAGGCCCGGCACGGCGGAGACCATCTGCGCCACGGGGATGGCCACGAAGAGGGCGAAGGACGACACGCGGATGCCCAGCGCGACGCCGCAACCGTAGAAGGTGCCGAGCATGCAGGCGTGGCAGAGGAGGCTCACGAGGGTCGCGGAGAGCACCGTTCCCGGGCGGCGCCCGTACAGGGCGAAGGCCTCCCCCAGCTTCTCCCACATCCGGGAGAACGGCAGCCGGGTGACGATCGCCCGGAGGCCCAGCGCGCGCCGGAGGGGCGGCAGGAAGAGCAGCGCGAGGAAGAGGGAGGAGAGGGCGAGGAGGATGAGGCTCACTCTGCGCGCCGTATCGATGCTCTTGGCGGGGGGCGCCGCCAGCACGGCCGCCGCGGCGACGAGGCAGATGACGAAGAGTCCGATGCCCCGGTCGGCCAGGACCGACACCACCGCCTGATGCTTGCGCGCGGGGTGCTCGCGCGCGGCGTAGTAGGCTTTCACCAGATCGCCGCCCACCGCGCCCGCGGGGAGCACCTGATTGAAGAAGAGGCCGATCGTCCCGAGCCGGACCACGCGCGGCCAGGGTGTCGGGAGTCCGGCGCCGCGCAGGAAGATGCCCCAGCGCACCTGGAGGGAGACGAGCCCCACGGCCTGGACGAGGATCGCCAGGAGCGCCGGGCCGGGGCGCTGCGCGAGGTTTCCGACCGCTCCCCCCATGCCGCGATGGACGTCGCCGGAGTCCTTCACGCGCAGCGTGCGCTCCCCCCCGTCGGTGCGCAGGAGGACCTCCCCGCCCCCCTCCCGCAGGATCCTGCCTTTGTGCAGCACGCCCGTCTCGTCCCGGACGCGGTCGTTCCAGCCGACCAGCCAGAGCACCAGAACGATGAGGAGCACGCCGAGGAGGCGCAAAAGGATGAGTCCGCGCCCCACCCCGCGTTTCGAGTCCATGCTTCGCATGATCGGGCGGGATTCTAGCCCGCCGGGCGTCGATCGTGCGCCTGCATCCGACCCGGGGGGGCGCCCGCGTCGCGAGCGCGCCCCTCGGGCCCGCGCGTCATCGGTTGTAGTTGAAGACGCGGTCGTAGCGGTAGTAGACCTCGAGGCAGGTGACCATCACGGCGGTGGAGTAGACGCGCCCGCCGTCGGGTCCCCAGGGATCGATGGGGTCCCAGGAGCCCTCTCTCCTGCCGCTTCCCCGCGGATGCTGCGAACGCACCATGGCGGGCTGGATGGCTTGGTTCCACCGGCGCCACGGTTCGCCGCCCACCTGGAAGAGCGCGAGCGTCGCGTAGTACCAGTAGACCATGTCGATGGAACCATCCGTGGTGTTCCACGTCGGGAGGCGGCGCAGGCAGAGATCGACGCCCCTCCGTATGGGATCGCTCGTGCGGGGATCCTCGCCGAGGAAGATGCGCGTGAGGATGCCGGCCGCCGTCATCGACTCGGTCATCTCGGCGGGGAACCGGTCCTGCATCCCCTCGGGCCGCGCCGCTCCGCCCCCGGCCTGGAGATAGCCCACGCGGCCGGTGTCGGGGTCGGTCATCTTGTCGATCCAGAGGCGCGCGCCCTCGAACGCTTCCACGTCCACGTCGAGCCCCGCGAACTTGCCCGACTTGATCGCCATCACGCACCAACCGGTCACGGAGGTGTCGTTCTCGCCGCCGCGGATGTTGTAGCGCCAAGCGAGGTAGGGGTTGCGCGCCATCGCGGTGAAACCGAGCCCCTCCTGCGCCGGCATGCGGTACGCCGGGTTGCGCGTCATCCAAAAGGCCTCGCACATCGCGAGGGTCGCGATGACGTGGTTGTAGATGAAGTGCTGGCTGGCCCGCGGGCCGAAGCAGCCTTCGTCGTCCTGGATCGACATGAGGTAGCGCAGGCCGGCGCGTACGTTGCGGGCGAAGCGGTTGGACTTCTCGTTCCCGCGATCGGTGTAGCCCGCGCCGAGGAACGCAAGGAGCGCGAGCCCGGTCACGCCGGGATCGTAGTGCGCCTTGCCGGGGCCGTCGCAGCGGTCGCTCGCGGGATCGTGCTTCATGAAGTCGTCGCAGTCCCACATGCCGCCGCCTCCCACGTCCTGGTGCTTGGCGAGCCACTCGAGGCCGAGTTCGACCGCGTCCTTGCAATCCTCGGGACCGGCATGCCTGGAGCCACTCACAGGCCCGCCGGGCCCTTTCGGCTTGCCCCCCGGCCCTCCGTCGAGCCCGATCGAGGGGTTGTCCCACGCGCCCAGGATCGGCCCCTCGCTCCGGCCCTCTTCGCCCATCGGCGAGTCGAAGGGCACCTCGCTTTCGTCGCCCACCGTCTCGGGATCTTCCCGGATCACGTCCGGTTCGACCACCGGCTGGATGGGCGGAGTCTCGGGCTGCGTCGGCGGCTGCTGCTCCTCCGGCGGCACAGGCGTCTCGGGGAGGACGGCCTGCACGCTCGCCGTCCTCTCCGCGCCACGCGTCTCGAGGTCGAGGCTGTAGAGCACGAAGAGCGCTACCGCGTGAACGGCCAGCGAGATCATCCACCAGGGGGAGCCTTTCACAAGGCCGCGCACGGCCTCGTCGAAGCCGCTCTCGGGAGAAAGGGTTCCGCTCATCCTGCGCATGCAATCCTCGCAATCCCGGCGCTTGGCCGTTGCTGTTGCAAACGGGCGGACCCGCGCGCGGTTCGACTTTGCGCCGCGCGGAAAAGTCCGAACCGGGGGCGGGGTCGTCCGTTGTTCAGGGGAAGCGCGAGCCGCTGCGCTCGACGGACGCGCGCGAGGCGTCTCCGTGGATCGGCTGGCGCCCCCGTGGGCTCGCCCTGTCCCGTTCCGTGCCGGACCGCCGCCTCACGTGAGGAAGGGCAGCAGGATCGAGAGGGCGATGAGCAGGATGATGAGGAGTTCCAGGAATTCCATCCGCGCGGCCGAGGCGTGCGCGGCCATCTTCTGGTGGATGCTTTCGAGCGCCTCCAGCTTGCGCAGGATGTCGGCGTTCCACGCGGCGAGGTGGAAGCGCGCCTCCGCCTGCCGGTAGACCCGTGCGAGGTGCTGGTCCCCAAGAAGCTTGAGCGCGTTCCCGACTCGCTCGAAGAGGATGGCGCCGTCCACCTGCAGCCGGCCGACGCGAGTCAGCTCGCGGCGGTGCGAGCCGGGGAACAAGCTGCGCCGCGGCGACGTGAGCGCCTCGTAGGCGCGGTCGAGGGCGCGGTTGAGCTGGATATCGAGGAAGCGCATCTCGAGGAGCTGGACGTTGGCCACGCGGAGAACCGCGAGGGTCGCCGCCGCGTCGGGGTCCACGACGAGGGCGGCGTTCCAATCCGCCAGGACCACGTCGTGCATGCCGTAGGAGACGGGGAAGGCGATCGCGTCGCGGGTCTCCTCGGCGCTCAGCCTGCCCCGTTCCGACCGGAGGAGGCGGGCCACGTCCACGCCGTGCTTCTCCAGGAACGCGGGGGCTTCCATCTCGCCGGACCATGCGCGCACCTCGAAGACGGCGTAGTCCTCCACCATCGGCGCCCGGAACGCATGCCGGATCGCGTTCCCCGCCTCCGCCAGGAGACGATCCACCTGCTTCTCCGCGTCGGCACGCAGCGTCGTCTCCTCCGAGATCGCGCAACTCAACTCCACGAGGCCGGCGAGCGAACCCTCCACGGCGATCGCGTAGGCCACCGAAACGGCACCGAACTCGTGCAGCTCCAGCTCTACCCGTCCGTCGCTGCGAAACGCCCCGACGGGAAAGGGCCCTGCATCCCACGCGACGCGCAGGGGAGCCGCGTCGAGGCGGAAGCCCGTGGGCGCCCCGCTCCTCCGCGCCAGGTCGGTGGGCCGCACGGCGCCGCCCACCCGCTCCCGGCAAGTCGCGAAGTCGATGGACTGGCCCACGTCGAACGCGAAGAGGACGTGGCACCAGGCGCTCCGGACAGACAGATCCGCCATGCCGCGTATTCTCGCCGAGGGGGCGAGCGGTAGGATGGCGCCGGCGCGCCTCCTTGCCCTCCTCCTCGCGGCCGCTGCCGCGGCGCCCGCAGGCGAGGGGCTCGAATCGCGCGTCGATCTGGCCATCGACCGCGCCGCGGTCCACGTGGACTCGCGCCGCGCCGCCGGCGGCTCCCGGCTGAAGGAGGATGCCGTTCACCCCAAGGGGCGCACGGCACTCTGCGCCTACGCGCTCCGGCACGCGGGACGCGGGGAGGATCATCCCTCCATCGTTGCCGCGCTTTCGCTCCTCGAGGCGTCCGGTCCCATCGAGGCGATCTCCACTTGCGAAGCGGACCGCCTCGAGCGCCAGGAGGCGAAGCCGTCCGGCGCGCTCCTCCGCGAAGTGTCCTAGTGTCCTGAGTTAGAGATTCGCTTACAAGAACTCGCGACGGAATCGAGGATTTCGTCGGCGGTCTTGGTCCAGGCGAACGGGCGCGGCTCGTCGTTGACGGTGTCGAGGTAGGCCCGGATCGTCGCTTCGAGGTCGTCCACGCCCCGGTGCACGCC
>JBQTIG010000147.1:0-21457 GCA_052388375.1 Planctomycetaceae bacterium
GGCGGGGGGGGGGCGCGGGGTGCCCTCTGGTGCACCCCCCCCGGCCCGCCCCGCGGGGGGGGGCGGGGGCGGCATCGCGCACGATCGGCTGGTCGTTGGGGCCGATGTCGCCGGAGAAGAGCAGGTCGCCCACGAGCACGCTGGCGGAGCCGAGGATGTGGCCCGCGTCCTGGAACCGCGCGGAAAGGCCGCCCTGGAGCGGCGTGAAGGGCTCGCCGTAGGGCACCTTCTTCATGAGCGAGACGGTGTTGCGCACCGCATCGGCGTCGTAGATCGGCGCCACGCGGCGGCGCCCCTCGCGCTCCCGGCGGCGGGACTCGTCCTCGGCATCGTGGGCCTGGATGCGCGCCGAGTCGGCGAGGAGGATCTCAGCCAGGTCGCGGGTGCCCGGGGTGCAGAAGATCGGGCCGCGGAACCCCTCCTGGACAAGGCGCGGCAGGAGCCCGCTGTGGTCGATGTGGGCGTGGGTGAGGATCACGGCGTCGAGCTGCCGCGCCGCGAACTCCATCTTGCGCCGGTTGAGCCGGTCGCTCTCCGCGCCTCCCTGGAACATGCCGCAGTCGACCAGGAGGCGGGAGCCGCCCGTTTCGAGCAGGGTGCAGGAGCCGGTGACGCCGCCAGCCGCTCCGTGGAAGGTGAGCCGCATCCCTCGGATGTACACTGACCGGCGTGTCGAGGAAAGGGACCATCCTCGGCCTTCTCGCGCTGACTGCGCTCTGCGCGGTGCTCTTCGAGCGCGGCCGGGAGGGCGCCGAGCCCGCGCGCCGGAGTGCCGCGCCCCCCGCGCCGCCGCCGGCCATCCGCGGCCTCGTCGTGGACGAAGCGGGCGCGCCGCTGCCGGGGGTGCGGGTCATGGCCCACCCTTCCCGGGACAACAAGACGCTCCCTGCAGTGGAAGACGCGCCGGCCCTCGCCTTCACCGGCGCCGACGGCCGGTTCGAGGTTTCCGGATCCCCGCCCCCTGCCCTCCTACTCGCCCTGAGGGGATACCGCCTCGCGGAAGTGGGCGCGCCGACGAGCGAATTGCGCGTCGTCCTCGTCAAGGGCCTCGAGTTGGAAGGAAACGTAGTCGACAGCTCGGGCGCGCCCATCCCCGGCGCGGTCGTGGGCGGCTTCCGCATCGGCGGCACCTCCATGCAGACGCGCGTGTGCGGCGCGGACGGCCGGTTCGCCTTCGGCTCGCTGCCTCGGGAGATCCACGGAGTCATCGCAACGGCGCCCGGCTACCGCTCCGAATCCAGGACCCCCGCGGCATTCGAGGGCAGGTTCGTGCTCCGCCGCGCGGGCGTTCTCGTCGACGTGGCCGGCCCCACGCAAGCGCGAGTCCTCGCGCGGCTGGAGGAGCGCGCCGTCCAAGCGTCCCCGGCGGGCGCGCCGGGGCGCTGGGCCTTCGACCTCGCGGGCGGATTCGAGCTGGTGGTCTTGGCCGAAGGCTGGGCCCCCTTCTCCGGGCCGGTCGCCGCGCCGCCGTCGGGCGCGGAGCCCCCCCACCTGCGCATCGCGCTGGAGCGCGGCGGCGAGCCCTCCCTCGCGGGCCGCGTGACCGGCGCGCCGCGCATCGCGATCACGGTCCGCATGGGAGGGATCCTCGTCGCGGCGTGCGAAGGCGAAGGGAGCTTCGTCTTCGCCGGGCTGCCGGAGGGCCTCTACCGGCTGCGCGCGGAAGCGGAGGGCATGGCGCCGCTCGACCGCGAGGTGACCGCGCGCGACTTGGAGCTCGCTTTCCGTCTCGCACGCGCGGCGGAGCTGCGCGTCGAGGTCGAACAGCGCGACGGCAGCCCCGTCCCCGGCCTCTGGATCGTCTTGCGCGACGCGCACGGCGGGATCCTGGGCGCCTCGCGCAGCGACGCCCGGGGGCTGGCGAATCTCGCCGGGCTCCCCGCGGGCCGCGCCATCGCCACGGCGCAGCCGGTGGAAGGAGAGCCGCCCCCCGGAGCCCCCTCCTCCCCCGTCCATCTCGAAGCGGGCATGGCGCAGTCGCTGCGCCTCGTCGTGCCGGTGCGCGCGCCGGTCACGATCCGCGTACGCGACGGCAACGGCTCACCCCGGCCCGGCGTGGCAGTGTCGCTAGAGCCCCAAGCGCCCTCCTGGACGCTCGCCGACCCCGTCGAAGCGAAGCGGGTGCGCGGGCTGCGCGAGGCAACCGATCGCGACGGTCGCGCCGCGTTCCTCCTTTTTCCGGGTCGCTTCGAAGCGCATCTCCTCGACGCCGCGCGTCGGCTCACCGTCGCGGTCGAGGTGCAGGAGGGGGGCGGGGAGGTGGAGGTCGCCATGCCGCCCTTCGACGCCTCCGTGCGCGGGCGCGTCTTCGACGCCGCGAGCGGCGAACCGGTGGCGGGCCGCCCGGTGGTGGCACTCGACCCGGAGCGGCTCGACTTCTCCTCCTGGCGCGCCCTCGCCGTCACCGACGAGGAGGGCGCGTTCCTGCTGGAGCGCATCCCCGCCGGGCGTGTCGTCGTGGCGGTCGCGGCGCGCGCGTTCGCCAACGGCGCCCTCGACCGCACGAGCCCCTATGCCAGCGCGCGCCTCGAGATGACGGTGGAGCCGGGGGCGCCGAGGGAGGTGGAGTTCCGGCTCCCGCGTCTGAAGGGCGAGGGGGCGGCCCCCACCCTCCCCCTCGTCGCCTCGCTGCGCGCGACGGGCAGCGGCGCGCCGGTGGGCGGGATGGAGCTGCGCGTGGACGCCTGGCTGGACGGCTATTGGGTGGAGGCGGGCGAGGTGGTGTCGGACGGGAGCGGCGCCGCCGCCGGCGCGGTGCTGGCGGCGGCGCGCTACCGCGTGAAGGTGCACGCCGGGGATGAGCCCTCCGGCCCGTTTCGCGAACGCGTCTTCGAGGCGGCGCCCCAGGGAGGCACGCTCTCCCTCGTGGTGGAACTCGAACCGGAGGAATGACCATGCGCCCTTGTCTCGCCCTGCTGCTCGCCGCCTCCGCCGGAGCGGCGGAGGAGACCGTCGATCCGGCGCGACTCGAGCGCACCGTGCGCGCGATGGCGGCTTTCGGCACGCGGCACAGCGGATCGGGGGAGCCGGAGCCGGGTCGCGGCATCGAGGCGGCGCGGCGCTGGCTCGCGGCGGAATTCGTGGCGATCGCCGCCTCCTCGGACGGGCGCCTGACCGTGGAGGCGCAGGACTTCGACGCGCCGCCCTCGGACCGGCTCCGGGCGGGCGCGCGGCTCTCCAACGTCTACGCGCGGCTACGAGGAACCCACGAAAGACAGGCGGACCGGCTCTACGTCGTCTCGGGACACTACGACTCGCGGGCGTCGGACGCCGCTGACGCTCTCAGCGACGCCCCCGGCGCCAACGACGACGCGAGCGGCGTGGCGGTGGTCCTGGAGCTGGCGCGCCTCTTCGCGCGCTCCCCGCCCCCCTCCACCCTGATCTTCCTCTGCGTGCCCGGCGAGGAGCAGGGGCTCTTGGGCGCCACCCATTTCGTCAAGCAGGCGCGCGAGAAGGGATGGCGCATCGAGGGGATGTTCACCAACGACATCGTGGGCAACTCGCGCGGGCGGGACGGCAAGCCCGACCGCAGCCACGTGCGCCTCTTCAGCGACGGGATCCGCCGCAGCGAGAACCCGATGGAGGCGAAGCTGCTCGCGTCGATGGGCGCGGAGAGCGATTCGCCCTCGCGGCAACTGGCGCGGTTCGCGGCCGCGCACGCGCCGCCAGGGTTCGCCATTCGCCTCGTCTTCCGGCCCGACCGCTTCTTGCGGGGCGGGGACCAGATGCCGTTCCACGAGGCGGGCTTCCCGGCCGCGCGGTTCACCGAGCCGTTCGAGGATTACGATCGCCAACACCAGGATCTGCGCGAGGAGGAGGGACGCGGGTACGGCGACACGCCGGAGTTCGTCGACTTCGCCTACCTCGCGCTGGTCGCCCGGGCGAATGCCTCGGTCCTCGAGGCGCTCGCCACCGCCCCCGCCCCCCCTCCTCGCGTCCGCATCCACACGGCGCGGCTCGAGAACGACACGACGCTCTCCTGGGACGCTTCGCCCGGCGCCGCCGCCTACGAGGTGGTCTGGCGCGCGACCACGGAGCCGGACTGGACCGGCGCGCGGCGTGTCGAGGGGCTGGGGACGACGCTGCCCCTTTCCAAGGACGACCTGCACTTCGGCGTGCGGGCGCTGGGGCAGGACGGGCGCGCGAGCCCCGTCGCCTTCGCCCTGCCGTTTCGGGGATGATCACGGCGCCGCGGCGGCGCGCCGTCACGAACCCTTGCGTTCCAACGCCTTGGGCGACTTGGGCGCGGTGCCAGGCAAGCCGAAGAGGCGGCGGAGGAGGGAGGGGCGGGCAGGCGGGGGAGGGCGGGAACCGGGGAAGTGGAGATCGCTGAGGCGGCGGACCACTTCCACTGCGCGGATTCCTTCGGCGGTGGCGTGGTAGCTGAGCACGAGCCGGTGGCGCACCACCTCGGGGAGGATCGCCACCACGTCGTCGCCGGTTGCGGCGGTGCGGCCGCGGAGCAGCGCGCGGGCGCGGGCGCCGATGACGAGCGCCTGGGCGGCGCGCGGGCCCGCTCCGAATGCGATCCAGTCGCGCACGAAGTCGGGGGCGTCCGGCTCGGTGGGACGCGTCGCGCGCACGAAGGTGACGATGCTCTGCTGCAGCGGCTCGGGGATCTCCACCTTGGCGAGGTCCTCGCCGAACCGCACCACATCGCTCCCCCCCACCACCGCCTCGAGCGGCTGCGGTCGGACACGCGCCACCCGCCGGGCGATGGCGCCCTCCGCCCCCGCCTCCGGATATTCGATCCGCACGCGGAACATGAACCGGTCGAGCTGCGCCGCGGGAAGCGGGTAGGTGCCCTCCATGTCGATCGGGTTCTGGGTGGCAAGCACGAAGAAGGGATCCGGCAGGGGATAACGCTTCCCCACGGAGGTCACCTGCCGCTCCTCCATCGCCTCCATGAGGGCAGCCTGGGTCTTGGGCGGCGTCCGGTTGATCTCGTCGGCGAGGATGATGTTGGCGAAGATCGGCCCGGGCAGGAAGCGGAACATCCGCGAGCATCCCTCCCCGTCGCCGGCCAGGACCTCCGTGCCGGTGATGTCGCTCGGCATCAGGTCGGGGGTGAACTGGATGCGCGCGAAGGAGAGCGCCATCAGGTCGGCGATGGAGGAGACCAGAAGAGTCTTCGCGAGCCCCGGGACGCCCACCAGGAGGGCATGGTTGCCCGTGAAGACGCAGATGAGGATCTTCTCGATCACCTCGTCCATCCCGACGATGCGGCGGCGGAGCCCCGCCCGCATCGCGGCCAGCGTCTCCTCCCAGCGGGTCATGCGGCTAGGCGCCCTTGCGCGCCTTGTAGGCTTCGTTCATGAGCCGGAGCACCTCCGCGGTGATGTCGGCGGCCTGCTCGTCGGCGAAGAGCGCGCGGCGGTAGACGTACTCCTGCGCGACCTCCTCCTCGCTGCTGAACTGGATGGGCCCGGTGCGGGAGAAGACGATCACCGTCGCCCCGCGCTCCGCCAGGACTGCGCGGGCGAATTTCAGGGCGTCCTGCCAGAGGCCGCGCCGCTTCATCATGATGGTGTGGCCGATGCGCGCGTTGGTCTCGTCCGCGCGGCCGCTCAGCTTGCCCATCTTCTCGTTCAACTCGCGGATCTCGGTGAAGAATTTCTCGTCCACCTCGTTGGCGTTGCGCTTCTTGAGCGCCGCGACCTGCTCGGAGAGCGCCCGCCGCTGGTCGTCGATGGCGCGCTGCTCCTCCACCTTCTTCTGCACGAGGTCGTTGTTTACGTCGCGCGCTTCGTCGCACGTCTCGATGACCCGCTGCAGGTCGAGGACCAGGATGGAGGGCCCCGCCTCGGGCCCCGCGAAGGCGAGGGAGGCGAGGAGGGCGCAGCAGGCGAACAGGCTGGAATTCATCTTGAGTCTCCTTGGATGCGGGAAATTCTAGCAGGGGGGGGCGCGGGGGGCGGGGCGCGCGAGGATCTCCTCCAGGGCGGCGATGGCGCGGCCCGGCGGAACGCGCGTCATGCAGCGGTGGTCGATGGGGCAGACCTTGAGATGGCAGGGGGAGCACTCCACCGGCTCGCGCAGCATCGTCGTTCCTTCCAGGTCGGTGTCGGTGTAGGTCGGGTCGGTGGATCCGATGACGCAGACGATGGGGACATGGAAGGCGGCCGCGATGTGGCGCGGTCCGGTGTCGTTGGTGAGGAGGACCGCGCAGCGGCGGATCACCGCCTTGAGCGTGTCGACGGTGAGCGGCGCGAGCCCGGTGTCGAGGAGCGGGCGCTTCGCGGCGGCGCGCACCTTCGCGCCGATCGCCTCTTCCCCCGGCGCGCAAAAGACCACCACGCGCATGCCGTGGCGCTCCTCCATCGCATCCGCGACCTCCGCGAAGTACTCCGCCGGCCAGAGCTTGCTCGGCCCGAAGTTGGCTCCCACGCACATTCCGAGAATCCGTTCGCGGGGGGAGATCCCGTGGCGCGCGAGCCACTCCTCCCCGAGCCCCGCGGCGCCGGGCGTGAGCGGCAGAGTCACGCGCCCCGCCCCCTTCGCCCCCAGCTTCGCCCCCAGCTTCGCCACCAGATCGAGGAAATAGAGCTTGGTCGGATAGGGCGCCTTCTTCCCGCCGGGGCGCGGCCGCGTCCAGTGCGCCGTGAGCAGAGGCGTGCGCCCGCTCCAGCGGTAGCCGATGCGGTGCGGGATGCGCGCCAGGAGCGGCACCACCGCGGTGCGGAACGACCCGCTCAAGAGCACGCAGGCGTCGAACCGGTGCGGCCGAAGCGCCCGCGCCTGCCCCCACACCCCCTGCCTCTTCCGCGCGGTCAGAAAGCCGTCGAACCAGGGCCCGCCCTCGTAGAGCAGCGCCGCGTTGGAGGAGCCGTGGCCGAAGATGCGCGCCGCGGGGTACCGCGCGCGCAGGGCGTCGAGCGCCGGCGTCGCGAGAATCTGGTCCCCCATCCAGTTCGGGACGCGCACGACGATCCGCTCGAACTCCCGTTCCTGGATGCGCTTGTCGGAGAGAGGCCACATGGGGGGCGGGGCCAGGATACCCCCGCGTCCAACGCGCCCGCGGGGGGGCGCCCCGGGGGGCGGGGCGGATCCGGGAACCAGCCCTCTCTCCGCTGCTGCGCCGCGCCGGGAGTTGGTAGCCTTGGCGGCGAGGCGCGCGGTGTCGAGGCGCGTACCCAAGGAGAGTCGTCATGAAAATGTTGCCGCAGGCGCGCCTGCCCAACGGGGAGTTCAACGCCGCCGTACGGGACGGCACGGCCGGGAAGAAGCGGAGCCGCGTCCTGGAGGAGACGAAGCCGGAGGTGGAGTTCCACCCGGTGATGTCCCACGAGGACTTGAAGA
The DNA here is from genome assembly GCA_052388375.1 of Planctomycetaceae bacterium. Classification (GTDB taxonomy): domain Bacteria; phylum Planctomycetota; class PLA2; order PLA2; family PLA2; genus JBQTIG01. The sequence continues at coordinate 7,300 of JBQTIG010000147.1, forward strand.
AGGCGGGCCTGGAAGCGCTCGGCGAGAAGTGGGCCTAGCGGACGGCGCTCGCAAGGCGCGGCGCGAGCAAAATCTGCGTTGCGGGCCCGATCGCGCCGCATCGACACGGGAGCGGTGATGCTGGGCGCGGTGGCCGGCGACATCATCGGCTCCGTACACGAGTTCCTGCAGGGGAAGACCATGGACTTCCCCCTCTTCGTCGACGCCAGTCGATTCACCGACGATTCGGTCCTCACGATCGCGGTCGCCGACTGCCTGCTCACCGGGGGTTCCTACGTCGACAGGTTTCACGAGTATGCGCGCGCCTATCCCGACCGCTGCTACGGGGCGGGGTTCCAGCGCTGGATCGAGTCCGGTTCCCGGGAGCCCTACAACAGCTGGGGGAACGGTTCGGCCATGCGCGTCAGTGCCGTGGGGTTCGCGCTGGACTCGCTCGACGACGTGCTCTCCGAGGCCAAGCGGAGCGCGGAGGTCACCCACGACCATCCGGAGGGCATCCGGGGAGCGCAGGCCACGGCGGCGGCGATTTTTCTCGCCCGACGGGGGGAATCCAAAGCCGGAATCCGCAAGTTCCTCCAGGAGCGGTTTGGCTACGACCTGAATCGCACCGTGGAGGGGGTTCGCCCCACCTACTCGTTCGACGAGTCCTGCCAGGGGACCGTTCCCGAGGCGATCCTGGCGTTCCTCGACTCCTCGGACTACGAGGAGGCGGTCCGGCTCGCGATCTCCCTCGGCGGCGACGCCGATACCCTGGCCTGCATCGCGGGCGGGATCGCGGAGGCGTTTTACGGCGGGGTTCCAACAAGGATCGCGGAGCGCGCCCTGGCGAGACTGGACGACAGGTTGCGGGCGGTGGTCGCGCGTTTCGCGGAGCTGCATGGGACGACTGCGGTCTGACGGCTCGTTCCGCTCATCGGCCGCGAGAAGGTGACGATGCTCCCATGGATCCTCTTGGCGTACGCGACTCCCCTCTTGGGTGTCCCCGTCAGCACGTGGGGCTTGCTGAGAAGTCGCAAGCTGGGCTACTTTCCCCGCGTGCGCGGGGAAGCCGCAGAACGCTAACCATCTGCCCTGCCTCCACGCGGTCGATCCCCGCGTGCGCGGGGAAGCCACGAAAGGTCTCTTGCGAGGCCGATCGTAGTCAGGTCGATCCCCGCGTGCGCGGGGAAGCCTGAACGAACCCGTCCCGCACGAGTGAGACTGGAGGTCGATCCCCGCGTGCGCGGGGGAGCCGGACGATTGATGGATCAGGGTTCCTGCCATGACGGTCGATGCCCGCGTCCGCGGGGAAGCCGAGCTACGCGTCACGACCTCCTGGACATTCTTGACGAGTTCTCGTCCCCAGGGACACCAGGCTACCGGACCGGTTCTGGCGCACCGTGAAGGAAGAGTACGCCCGCGGGTTCTTCCTCTACTCGCCGCCCCGCACCATCGAACGGAAGCTCCTCGGGTACGTGACCTGGTTCGATCGGGAGCGGCCTCATCAGGGGATCGGGCTCCGCACGCCCGACGAGGCTCACTTCGGGAAGCGACGACGGCGATTCCGCACGCCGAGTCGCGCCATCCTCGCCGTCCGCTTCCTCGGAGGTGACCGCGAGCTGCCCACCCTGCGTCTCCGCCGAGTGGCGTAGTCGGGCTCTTCCCAACCCCAAAGCCCCGCCGCTCTCGTCAGCCGCAGAAGCGATCTGCCCGCACGGCGCGTGAACCGGGCTCGCCCGTCCCTCAAGAACCGCGTCAGAACCGCGTTCGAGGCCGTCCAGGCGCCCCGGGCCCCTACACGCGTGTCCCGGAATCCGGAACGGCCATCTAGCGCACAGGAACACGCGGCTCGGCGGGCAGCGCGCCCAGCAGTAGCGCCGCCAGGCGCGGCGGCACGAGGCGCGCCGCGTAGCCGCGCTCGACGAAGGCGCGCCCGCGGGCGCCCAGGCGCGCGCGCAGCGCCGGGTCGGCGGCGAGGCGGCGCAGCGCGGCCTCCCACTCGCCCGGCGTGCGCGCCAGGAGCGCGCCGCCGCCGGCGGCGAGGGGGCGGTTGGCGCCCACCGGGGAGACGATGGCGGGGAGGCCCGCGGCATAATAGAGCAGCAGCTTGTAGGCGCACTTGCCGCGGGCGAAGGGGTCGTCGGGGAGCGGCATGATGCCGGCGTGGGCCGACGCCAAGGCCTCGAGCTCCGCCGCTTCCGACCAGGGCAGGAACTCCACCTCCGGCGGCGCCGCGTCCGCGACCACGCGGAGGGTGAATCCCGGGATCGAACGGCCCGCGTCGAGGAGCGCGGCGCGGACGGTCTCGAGGTGCGGCAGGGTGGCGCGCTGGCCGATCCAGACGACGCGGAACCCGGGGGCGGGGGCGGCGGGGCGGATCGCCTCGGTGTCGGCCGTGGAGGGGACCACGGCGACCGCGCGCGCCGCGAGGCGCGCGTAGCCCGCCAGAATGCGATTGCCCGCCAGGACCAGATCGGCGCCGCGCACCGTGCGGAAAAATCGCGTGCGACGCTTGCAGGAGCGGTGCGGCGCAGAGGGCCGGAACAGGAGCGCGTCGTCGAAGTCGTAGACCAGCACGCGGGCGGCGCGCCGCAGGCGGGCGAAGTCGCGCGCCCCCAGGAGACGCCTCTGGAGCACCACGCCGTCGAACCGCGCGGCCTCGGCGAAGAGCGCCGCGCGGCCCCCGCCCCCCCCCGGAATCTCCCGCACGTCGCAGGCGATGCCCGCGGCGGCGAGCGGTTCGAGGTGGCGCTCCCACCGCACCCGAAACGACGCGGCCTTGCGGTCGTGGCAGAGCAGAAGGAGGCGTTTCATGACGGCGCGCTCGTGAGGGCCTCCACCACGCGGTCCAGGAGCGGCTCCTCGGGGCAGAGTTCCGCCACGGCCCGCGCGCGGGCGCCGCTCTCCGCGCGGCTCGCGGAACAGAGGCGCCGCGCCGCCGCCGCCAGCGCCTCCGCGTCGCCCGGGAGCGGGAGCACCGCGCCGCCGCCCGCGAGAACGAGGTCGGCGTTGCCGTCGCGCGCGGTGGTGACGGCGGGCGTCCCGGAGGCGAGGGACTCCAGCACGACGCGCGACGCGGTGTCGTAGTGCGTGGGGTGGACGAGCAGATGCGCCGCGCGGTAGAGCGCGCGCAGGTGGCGGTCGTCCTCCTGCCAGAAGAGGCGAGCGGCGACGCCGAGGCGGCGCGCGAGGCGGCGGTAGGGCGCGGACCGCCCGCGACCCACCACGGCCAGGGCCGCTTCGGGCAGGAGCGGCAGCGCACGCAGCGCGGTCGCGAGTCCTTTCAGCGCGAAGTTGTGGCCCACGAAGAGCAGGAGCGGCCGCTGGGGGATGGAGAGCGCCTTGCGCACGGCGAGCCGGACGCGCGCGCTCGCCGGATGGAAGCGGTTCAAGTCGACGCCGCTGCGCAGGAGAAGCGGCGGGAGCGCTCCCGGCAGATGGTCGGCCAGGTCGCGCACGACCCGCGGGGAGATGGCGAGCACCCGGGTCGGCTGCGCCGCGGCGCGCGCCTCGAAGGAGCGGCGGATCGCGAAGTGGAGTGCGCGCGCCGGATTGACGCGCTTGAGCGCGCGCAGCGTCGCCGGAAGCGGTTCGAGGCGCGGCGGGATCGAGGCGGCCAGGATGCCGTTGCGCGGCATGAAGAAGTCGCAGCCGGGCACCGGCGGGAGGGTCAGCACCCGCTCGCATCCCTGCGCGCGCAGCCAGGGGAGGAACGCGCTCGCATAGAACCGCGGGCGGAGCGCCGCCGGGAACGAAGCGACGGGCCGCGCGTGCTCCCCGGTGCGGCTGGCGATCACCGCGGCGTGGCCGTGGGCCGCGAGCCGCTCGACGAGTCCTCGCGCGAAGGCCTCCGCGCCGCCCCGACGCGGATCGGAGTGCTCGAGGATGATCCCGATACGCATCTCAGCGGCGGACGTGCGTGCCGTCGCGCACCTTCTTCGGGACATGGCGCGCCATCCGCGCCGCCTTGCGGATCACCGCGAGGGCCAGCTTGCGGTCCCCGCCGTAGCGGCGCAGCCCGCGCCAGAGATCGGCTCGGGAGCAGAGCCGCCGCGCGCCGTGGAGCAGCGCCGCGAGATCCTTGACGCGCAGGCGCCGCGAGGTGGAGCGCTCGAGCCGCGCGAGATCCACCAGGGTCAACTCCGTCCCCCCGGGCGCCACGAAGAGATGGTTGAGATAGAGGTCCTTGTGCACCAGCCCGCAGGCGTGCAGGGCCCGCGCCGTGTCGGCCACGGCGCGGATCGCGCCGCGGCGCGGAAGCGTCGGCCACGCCTCGTCGACGGGAACCTGCCCCTCGAGGTGGCGCGTCGAGAAGAGCCCGCGTCCGTCGCGCAGCACGCCCCCCACCGCCGGCGCCGGGACGCGGAAGCCGGCGCCGAGCATGAGCCGGTGGTTTTCCCACTCCCGACGCGCCCGTCGCGCGTCCCGATGGATCTTGACGTGCCAGGGCCCCAGCCGCGCGTTCACGCGATCCTCGAGCCGGCGCACCACCTCCAGATCGGGATGGGCCGCCAATTCGTCGGCGGAGGCGAAGGGTGCGCTGCAGGCGTTCACGAAATCCTCGAAGCGGGGACAGGGCACCGGCCGGCGCTTCTGCGGCATCCAGCGGTAGGGGCGGAAGCGGCCGCGGTGGCCGATGCGCCGGAGGGGGGGCGGGGGGCGGTCGCCGGCATAGGCGCGCCAGAAGCGCAGCCGCTCCGTGCGACTCACCGTCGGCTCCTCCGTCGACCAGTAGAGCGGCGAGAGTTCGAGCCGGCCGCGGCGCAGCCGCGCCGGATCGATGGCTACGATGGCGTCGTCGGTCAAGAACAGGTGGTAGGTGACGAGGTCGGGCCAGTCGCAGCCGCCGTCGCGGATCTTCCTGCAGACCGCCGCGACGCGCTGGAGGATCTTGTCGCGCTCCTTTCTCCCCAGCGCGGACCACATCCCCCGGATCACCTCGTCGAGGGAGGTGCCGGCGATGCGCCGCGTCACCATCGAGGTGCCGGGGCACTCCAGCACCTCCGGCACCCTCACGCCGAGGGCGTCGAGCCGCCAGAGGCGGCGCAGTTCGGTGTCCCGCGCGCGCTTGGTGGCGAACTCCTTCACGAACCGCTCGCCCTCGTCGCGGACGACCCGGTCCTTGTGCCGGGAGACGACGCTTCCCAGGGCGGGATCCCCGCCCCCGAGCTTGCGGAGGAGCCCCGTGACCGAGTGCTCCTTGGGGTCGCCGACGATGGCCACTTCGGCGCCGACCTCGGCCGCCGCGTCGCGTTCGGGCACCGTCTCCTTGGTGTAGTCGGTCCCCTTGGCATGCACGTCGGGCCGCAGGAGGCGCAAGAGCGGCCGCACGTCGCTCTCGGGGAAGATGTGCACGAAGTCGACGCAGTCCAGCGCGGCCAGGAGTTCGGCGCGCTCCTTCGCCGGGGTGACGGGACGACCCGGTCCCTTGAGCCGCGCCACCGAGGCGTCGTCGTTGATCGCGACGACCAGCACGTCGCCCAGGGCCTTCGCACCGTTCAGGGCGCGCAGGTGCCCCACGTGGAGCAGCTCGAACCCTCCGTTGGTGAGGACCAGCCGGCGCCCCTGGGCGCGCAAGAGGTCGCAGATCGCGCGCAGGCGTTCCCGATCGCCGACGATCTCACCCACGCGCGGCGGCCTCCAGCAACTCGGCCGGGGTGACGCAGGCGGCGCCGCTCTTCATGACCGTCACCCCCGCCGCGAAGTTGGCCATCCGCGCCGCGTCGAAGTGGTCCGCCCCCGCGAGGCGGGCGAGGGTCGCCACGGCAACCACCGTGTCGCCGGCGCCGGTGGGGTCGACGATCTCGCTCGACCCGGCGATGGGAAGCGCGCGGGCCTTCCCGTCGAAGAGGACCATGCCGCGGTTGCCGCGCGTGAGGAGCACCGCCTTCGCCCCGGCCTTGCGTCTCAGCTCGCGGGCGGCCCGATCCGCCTCGGCGTCGCTCTCCACGCCACGCCGCAACAGGGCGGCCGCCTCCGCCTCGTTGGGCGTAAGGAGATCGGCCCCCTTGTAGTCGAGCAGGCGGTCGCGCGAGTCGACGCTGAGGCGCGCGCCGGGGTTGGCGGCGCGCAGAAGGTCGGCGAGTTCGGGAGTGGCCGCGCCATACCCGTAGTCCGAGACGATGACCGCCTCCAGGCCGCGCAGCCCCGCCACGCGGCCGCGCAGGGAGGCGAGGGCGGCCTCGCCGTAACCCCCCTCCGGCTCGATGTCGACGCGCAGCACCTGCTGCTTGGGGCGCGAGAAATCCCCGCTCACCACGCGCACCTTCACGATGGTCGCGCCGGAACGCACGAGCCCCCGGGTCGGGATGGCCTCCGCATGGAAGAGATCGAGCAGCGCGTCCCCCGCCTCGTCCCTTCCCAGGATGCCCACCGGCACGGGACGGGCGCCGAGCGCGCGCAGGTTGAAGACCGTGTTGGCCGCGCAGCCCGCGGCGTAGCGACGCCGCTCGTAGCGCAGGACCATGACCGGCGCCTCCCGCGAGAGCCGGTCGGGGCGCGTCTCGACGTAGCAGTCGGCGGCGAAATCGCCCAGCACCGCCACCTTCCGCCCCGCGAACCGCGCCACGAGGTCGCCCCAGTCGGGAGCGCGCGCCTTGGCCGCCACGGGAGTTACGAGGAGCTTCCGCGGTCCTTCATCCGCGCCAGGATGCCGCTCGTCGAGTGGCCCGCAAGGAGCGGAACCAGCTCCACGCGCCCCCCGCAGGACTCGACGAACTCCCGGCCCACCACCCCCTTGTCGCGCCAGTCCTCCCCCTTCACCAGCACGTCGGGGCGGACGCGCTCGATGATCGCCGCGGGGGTGTCCTCGGGAAACGCGACGACGTAGTCCACGGCCGCGAGCCCGCCCAGCACCGCGGCGCGCGCCGCGAGCGGATTGACCGGCCGATGCTCCCCCTTGAGGCGGCGCACCGAGCCGTCGTCGTTGACGCCCACCACGAGGAGATCGCCGAATCCGCGGGCGCGCGCGAGCAGATCGACGTGGCCGGGATGCAGGACGTCGAAGCAGCCGTTGGTGAAGACGATCCGCTTGCCCGTCGCCCGCAGCCCCCGCAGGATCCGCGCCAGGGAATCGGCCGGGACGAACTTGCTCTCCGCGCCCGGCCCGCCCGCGACCCGCGCCTCGATCTCCTCCCAGCCGATGGTGACGGCGCCGAACCGTTCCACCGCGATGCCGCCGGCGATGTTGGCGAGCATGGCGGCGTGGAGCGCGCTCATCCCGCCGCCCAGCGCGTAGGCCAGCACCGCCAGGACGTTGTCCCCGGCGCCGGTCACGTCGAACACCTCCCGCGGATCGGTGTGAATGGCGGCGGCGTCCCCGGTTCGCTCCAGCACGAAGATGCCGTCGCGGTCCAGGGTGACGAAGACCGTCCGGAGATCGAGGCGGGCGAGGAGGCGGGACGCGGCAGCCTGCGCCTCTTCGTAGGAGGTCACCGGCAGGCCGCTCGCCAGCGCCGCCTCGGCGCGGTTGGGGGTGATCGCGGTCGCGCCGGCGTACTTGGAGAAGTCCGCCCCCTTCGGGTCGACGACGACCGGCACCCCCTGGGCGCGGGCGACCTGGATCAACTCGCGGCAGAACGGGTCGTGCAGGACCCCTTTCCCGTAGTCGCTCAGGACCAGGATGTCGGTGTCGCCGAGCGCCGAGCGCAGCCCGGCCAGGAGACGATCCTGCGTGGGGGGGGCGGGGGGAGCGACCGTTTCGCGGTCCACCCGCAGGATCTGCTGGCGCGCGTGGTGGCCCGCCGCGACGTAGCGCGTCTTGACCGTGGTCGCGCGCCCCTTCTCGGCAACCACCGCCCCGGTCTCGATCTCCTCGCGCACGAGGGCCGCGCGCAGCGCCTCCCCATCGGCGTCCTCCCCCACCACGCCGCAGAGCCGCACGCGGGCGCCGAGGCGGGCGAGGTTTCGCGCCACCGCCGCCATGCCGCCGGGGTTTTCGGTGGTCTGCTCGTGGCGGAGCACCTGGATGGGCGCCTCGGGCGAGAGACGGTCCACTTGGCCGGAGACGTAGCGGTCGAGGATCATGTCCCCCGCCACGAGGACGGTGGGCGTCGGCATCTCGCCGATCAGGCGCAAGAGATCGCTGCTCATGGAGGGCGGCGAAGATCGTATCCTTAACTGCCATGGCAGGGCAAAAGCGGAAGATCGCTGGGCTCGGGCTCCTCGCGTTCGTCTCGCTCCGCTGCGGCGGGGATGAGACGCCGGCCGCCGGCGGCACGGCGACCCCCGAGGCGCTGCTCCGGGTGTGGCGCGCGGCGCTCTTCGACGGAGACCGGGAGGCCGTCGCCGCCCTCATTCAGGCCGAGCCGGGGAGGGAGACGACCGTCGCCTACTGGGAGGAGGTGGCCGAGGAGATCGGCCTCTGGAACTCGATGAAGTCCGAGATCTCCTCGAAGTTCGGGGCGGAGGCGTGGGGCCGGCAGGAGCCGGGCGGGAGCAGCCTCGCCTTCCTCTACGCGGCGCGCACGCATCCGATCCAGGCGTGCGATGAGATGCTCGCCGCGGGAGTGGAACGGCGGGGGGACACCGCCGTCGCCACGGCCTTCGTGAAGACGATCTGGCCGATGGTCCGCCTCCCCGAGGGGTGGCGCTTCCGCTGCGCCGAAAGCTTCGCCGCCACGGCGGAGGCAGTGGCGGAGCGCCGCTCCTTCAACGCGAAGTGGCGCGCCTGGAAGGGCAAGTTGGCGGTCTGCGCGACGCTGGATGAGTTCTGGAAGGCGGGAGACTGATCTGGGCGGTCTGAAGGGGTGTGCTGCCTGCGGCCTCGTGCAGACGGTTCCCGATCTGCCGGAGCTCCAGGTCGCCCGCTGCCCGCGCTGCCTCGCGGTCGTCGCTCGCCCGGGGCCTCCCAAGAGCAACGCCGCCTGCGCCGCCCTCGCCCTCGCCGCGCTCACGCTCTACCCCCTCGGCATCTCCTTGCCGGTCCTGCGGGTGGAGCGCTTCGGCCACGTGCAGGAGGCGAGCATCTGGGCCGGCACGATGGGGCTCTTCGCCAAGGGCCAGCTCTTCGTGGGGCTCATCGTGCTCGTCTGCTCCATCGTCATTCCGATCGCCAAGCTCCTTGGGATGTTTCTCCTCGTGACCCGGGCCCCGTTCTTCGAGCGGCGCCACCGCGCCTGGCTCCACAAGGTCATCGAGGCGATGGGCCGCTGGGGCATGGTGGATGTCCTCCTCGTGGCCATCCTGGCCGCCTCGCTCAAGCTGGGCGACCTCATGCAGGTGGCGCCGGGCCCGGGGGCGGCCGCGTTCGCCGCCTGCGTGGTGTTGAGCATCCTCGCCACCGCGCTCTTTCGCCCGCACTCGATCTGGGAGGAGGGAGCGTGAGCGACGCGCCCCCGCCCCCCTCCCTCGTCGTCCCCGCGCGCCGGACGCCGCGCTGGATCTGGCTCCTTCCCCTCGCCGCCCTGGCCTTCGCCGTGGCGCTCGGGGCCAGCCAGCTCTTCGGCGGCGGCCCGCGCATCACGATCAGCTTCCACGACGGGCACGGAATCAAGGCGGGCGACCCGCTCCGCTGCCGCGGCATCACCGTCGGCCAGGTGGAGTCGGTGGCGGTGGAGACGGAGGGCGTGCTCCTCGAGGTGCGGCTCTCCGCGGCGGCGGGGCGGATGGCGGTGGCGGGGAGCCGGTTCTGGGTGGTGCGACCGAGCGTGACGCTGAGCGGCGTCACCGGTCTCGACACCATCGCCGGGCCGCGCTATCTCAACGTGCTGCCGGGCCCGGCCGACGCGGCGCCCCAGGAGCGGTTCGTCGGGCTCGACGAGGCCCCGGCTCTGGCGGACGAGGAGCCGGGGGGGCTCGAGCTCGCGCTTTCCTGTACGCGGCGGGCGGGGCTTGTGGCCGGCGCGCCGGTGAGCTACCGCCAGGTGCGCGTCGGCACCATCGTGAGCGTGGGGCTGGCGGCGGACGCGGTGGGCGTGGAGGTGCGCGCCTACATCCGCCCCGCCTACCGCGCGCTGGTGCGGGACAACAGCCGGTTCTGGCTCGTCTCGGGCACCGGCGTGAGCATCGGGCTCTCCGGGGTGCGCATCGACGTCGATTCGCTCGCGGCGCTCCTGGAGGGGGGCATCGCGCTGGCCACGCCCGACTCCCCGGGGCGGCCGGTGAGCACCGGCCACAGGTTCGCGCTGGCCGAAAAGCCGGAGGAGGCCTGGCTCAAGTGGAAGCCGGCGCTTCCCGTGGGAAGTCGCGTGCTGCCCGACGGGCTGGCGCCCCCGCTGCTCCTGCGCGCCACGACCTCCCGAACGGGGGGCCGCCTCTGGTCGCGCACCCGGCAGGTGAGCGGCTGGCTGCTGCCGACGCCTCGCGGCTTGCTCGGACCCGAAGAGATGCTGCTCCCGGAAGAGAAGGCGGAGCTGGAGGTGGCGGGGCGCACGTTCCCCCTCGACCGCGAACCGAGTTGGCGCGGCGCGGGTCTCGCTCGCGTCGATCTCACGCTCGAGGCGCAACCATGGCCCGACGCCCGCGTGCGGCGGCCGGAGGGGGTGGAAGAGTGCTTCGTCTTCGCCGATGCCGCTACGCCGCCGCTCCCCCTCGGCGCCGCCCGACTGCGCGCCGAGAAGGGGGTCTGGGTCGTGGACCGCTCCCTCTCCTTCGACGAGAGCTGGCACGGCGCCGCGGTCCTGGCGCGCTCGGACGGCATGCTCGTGGGCGTCCTGCTCGTCGCGAAGGGCAGCGGCACGATCGCGCCGCCCTAGGGCCCGGCCCGCTCCGCGGTGCGCAGGATCGCCACCGCCCGGTTGAACTTCTTCCGGCCGTAGTAGATCTGGTTGATCCCGAGCCGGCGCTGCTTGCTCGCTTCGTCGCGATAGGCGACCTGGCAGGAGCGGTTGACGGTGAGGAAGAGGAGCGTCTGGCGCGTCAACTCCAGCCGAGCTGTGCGTCACGGCCTCCTGGAGATTCTTGACGAGTTCTCGTCGGCAAAGGCACGAGTCTAGCAGACCCGCCGGCGCGGCGCCGGCACGCGGTTGAGCGACCGCCGCGAGAGGGGGAAGATGGCGGGATGGCAGGGACCCGCACGCAGAGGACCTACGACCCTCGACTCCGCGAACTCGTCCTGGCCACGGGGGACGTCATCGCCGCCACGCGCCTCGGGGTTCCCCGGTCCACCGCCGCCGGCTGGCTCCGCTCCACGCGGCGGCCCGTCGTCACGCTCCCGGGCGTTCCCCCGGCGGAAGCGGACCTGTACGCGGAGGTCGCCCGCCTCCGGCGACGTCTCCGGTGCCTCGCGGCGATCCTGCGGGTCCTCTTGGCCCTCGTGCGCACCTTCCGCCTCGACCTCGCGCGCCGACGCGTCCCCGAAGGCAAGGGCAAGCTCCGCCTCCTCCGCGCGGTCGAACGCGCCCGCGAGGTCCTCCCTCTGCGCCGGATCTGCCGGCTGGCGCGCCTCTCGCCGTCGCGCTACCACGCGTGGCGGCGCGCGCAGGAACCTTGCCAGCTCGAGGACGAGGCGTCCTGCCCGAAGCTCACCCCGCACCGGCTGACGCCGGAGGTGGTCCGGCGCATCCGCGAGATGGTCACCTCGCCCGACGACCGCCACGTGCCCACGGGCACGCTCGCGCGCCTCGCGCAGCGCCTCGGCCGCGTCTTCGCCTCCGCCAGCACGTGGCACCGGCTGGTCCGGGAGTGCGGGTGGCGGCGGCCGCGCGTCCGCGTCCATCCCCAGCGGCCGAAGGTCGGCATCCGTGCCGCGAAGCCGAACGAGGTCTGGCACGTCGATACGACCGTCCTCCGTCTCCTCGACGGCACCAAGGCCTACCTCCACGCCGTGATCGACAACTTCAGCCGGCGGATCCTCGCGTGGCGGCTGGCGGAACGGTTCGAGCCGGCGAACGCCGTGGCCGTCCTGCACGAGGCGGGGAGGGCCGCGGGCCACGAGGGCGTCCCCACGGTCGTCGCCGACCAGGGCGTCGAGAACCGGAACGGCGCCGTCGACGCGCTGGTCTCTTCCGGCCTGCTCCGCCGCGTCCTCGCCATGACTGAGATCCGCTTCTCCAACTCGATGATCGAGGCCTGGTGGAGAAGCCTGAAGCACCAGTGGCTCTTCCTGCACAGCCTCGACACGGTGCCGAAGCTGCACGCCCTCGTCGCCTTCTACGTCGCCGAGCACAACTCCGTCCTCCCGCACTCCGCCTTCCGCGGCCAGACTCCCGACGAGATGTACTTCGGCAGCGGCGACGAGGTCCCCGCGCAGCTGGAGGCGGCCCGGAGCGCGGCGCGCCGACGTCGCCTCGAAGAGAACCGCGCCCGGGCCTGCCCCGCGTGCGACGCCGCGTGAGGAGGACCCTCTGCGAGATCCTCCTCGGCCTGCCCTCGCTGCGTCCTTCCACGGGATATCCGCAGCCGCACGCCCGCCCGCCCCCTCCCGCCGCTCGCACATCGTGCTCCCGCACGGCACGTCTACGCCCTGCGTGACGAGAACTCGACGGGAAAGTGCAGGAAGTCGTGACGCGTAGCTCCGCGGCCGCGCACGGGCTCGCGCTCCTCCGCGTCGAGGCGGACGAGGGCATTTCCGCGAAGCGGACGTCGAACCGCCCCGCCCTCCAGCGCGCGCGCCCGGAGGCCGTCCATCTCGCCCTGGGCCGTTACAGGCAGGCGGGGGGTGGCGTCACGCTGCGGCGTACTCCGCTGCACCCCTCTATCGGGACATGAAGAGTGTCGTCGGAAGTCGCCCGTACACTCTACCGACGCAGTTGCTGAACATGGAGTTCGTACCATGTAGGTCAAACTCGAGATCCAGGCAGATGCTGCCCTTGTCGACTCGGACACCCTCCCACTGTTGCGGGTCCGTGAATCTCGTCGGCGCTCGAAAACTGCGAACTGCGAACCCACCATCGGGCGGTGAACTGGTCCTGCACGAGACGACAACATACAGATCCGACGCGCCAGAGAGGAGTGCCTTGTCCAGGCGTTGAGAATCCGCACCAATGCCGATGGTCCATACAAGGTCGTCATCCGATGCCTGATCATGTGTCATCAGGTAGCGTGTGTGCGCAAGAACGCACGACCCGCCGACAGACTCCTCCACTATGCACTCTATCGGACGATATGCGTCGGCTCGTGCGCCAAGCCGCACTGCACAATTCGGCATGTGTCTCGGACTGTTGAAGCTGAGATAGACCTCTCGATGATCTCCAAAGGGGGCAGGGAAAGCGGATCGACCTTCACTTTCCCGAACAGTCAACACGAGCGTGATTGCCACGTCCGTGGCATCGACTGACGGGTGTGGAGTACATGTGCATCCAGTAGTCGCCATGAGAATCGCGGCACACGTGAACACTACTGAGAAAGTACGGAAGAGTGACAGAGTCCTCATGTGAATGCTCATTGGCCGGAACCGGTGAACTTACGAATACGAGCCACGCCGTTGTGTGTGGATCTCTCACTGGCGATCGTTCCGACCTCGACACCTGTCCCCTTCGCGGAGATCACGAGCCCATTCCCGATGTAGAGTGACGAGTGTCCGGACCCCAGCTGAGCCGGAAAAGCGATGATGTCTCCAGGTTCGGGATGGGCCCTACTGTCGGCTACCGTGCGCGTCTCGTCAAGATCCCGAGCATTGGTGAGGCTGCGAAGATCGTACTCCTTCTGTGCCAGACTGTTCGCCAGCGGCGGCCAAGTCCCGCCGGAGTCCCTCGATGCAGGAAAGCCCTTTCCCGTACCGTTCCCATGCGGTTTCGGACCCACACTCAGGCCGACGCCGGAACCTGCCGAATATGCGTCGGCGACGAGCTTATTGCATTTCCAGCTATTGCTGGGGAATCCAGTGATTCCACCTCCCTGCGGATCTGAATTGCTAACCTTGGCGTACGAAATCTGCGCGGCGTCACCCACGTAGTTCTCGAAGACCCAAATCAGCGCTTTGACCCGCGCGGCGCGCCGTGTTAGTCAAGATGTGTCCGCCTCCGTGCGGACGACGGAGCGGGTGTTTCTGCGGCGAGCTCGAGGCGCGCGCCGCTGAGACCCTTCTTCCCCTCGGGACCCCGGCCTCCCAGACCGGAACATGCCCTTCCGAGGGCCTTCCGGAGGGGGGGTCGGGAGCGGGTCGAGACCGCGCGCCTTGCGCCGGCGAGCGATCGTGCGCGCCTTCGCGCGCGCACGTTCGGCGAGGACTTCCTCGTGGCGTCCCTCGTGGCGTCCCTCGTGGCGTCCCTCGTGGCGTCCCTCGTGGCGTCCCTCGTGG
>JBQTIG010000148.1:0-17917 GCA_052388375.1 Planctomycetaceae bacterium
GGAGTGCGGCGGCTCCCTGCGCCCGGAATCCCGCGCCCTCCTCGAGGCTCATCTCCGCGGCGAGTCGCACGGGCAAGTCGCGCGATCCCTACGCCTGACCCGCGAAGCGGTTCGTTGTCGCCTGCGACGTCTGCGTGCCGGCGCCGCCGCCCTTACACCACCCCCGCCCCCCGCAGCGCCTCGACGTCGGCGGCGGTGAGTCCGAGCTCGGTGCGCAGCACCTCCTCGGTGTGCGCGCCGAGGTCGGGACCGGGCCAGGTCGTGCGGCCGGGCGTGGCGGAGAGGCGCGGGCCGAGCGCCGGCAGACGCAACCCGCCCGCTGCCCCTCCCCCACCCCCGGGCGCGCGCCTCCGCGCGTGCGATCGTTCGCCAGACGCCGGGACATCCTGCGCATGTCCCGGCGGGGTTGCCGCGCGCCCAACGGACGGCTGCCCCCCTCCCCCGCCCCCCTCCCCCGCCTCCTCGAGCACGCCGCGCGCGATGAAGTGCGGGTCGCCCAGGATGTCGGCCACGCTGTTCACGGGGCCGGCGGGTACGCCCGCGGAGTCGAGCCGCGCGATCACGTCGGCGGCGTCGAGCGTGCGCGTCCATGCCTCGATGGCCGCATCGAGGCGCGCCGCGTGGGGCACGCGCCCGGCGTTGGTCGCCAGCGCGGGGTCGGTGGCGAGGTCGGCGCGGCCCACCGCGCGCATGAGCCGCGAAAAGACCGGGTCGGCGTTGGCGCCGATCACGACACGGCGGCCGTCGCGGCACGGATAGGCGTTCGTGGGCACGACGCCGGTGATCGTGCCCCCCGAGGGCTCGCGCACCACGCCGCACCGGTCGGCCTCCAACAACGCCGACTCCATCACCCCGAGCACCGCTTCGGCGATCGCCACGTCGATGACCTGGCCTTCGCCGGTGCGTTCACGATGCAACAGCGCAAGCAACACCCCCTGCACGGCGGAGAACGCGGCGAGGGAGTCGCCCAGGCTCAGATTGGGGCGCACCGGCGGGCGACCCGGCTCGCCGGTGACGTGGCGCAGGCCCCCCACCGCCTCGCAGACCGCCGCGAACCCGCCGCGCCGCGCGTAGGGGCCGGTCTGCCCGTAGCCCGAGACGCGGGCGTAGACGAGCGCGGGCCGTTCGCGCCGCAGCGCCTCGGGCCCCAACCCCCACCCTTCCATCGTCCCGGGGCGGAAGTTCTCGAGAACGACGTCGCTCCGCAGCGCGAGGCGGCGCGCCAGCGCTCGCCCCTCCTCCCGCCGCAAGTCGAGGGTGATGCAGCGCTTGTTCCGCGCGAGGCTGCGCCACCAGAGGGAGGTCCCCCCCTCCAGGACGCGCCAGCCGCGCACCGGGTCGCCGCCGGGCGGTTCGATCTTGACGACGTCGGCCCCGAACCACGCCAGGATGGTCCCGCAGAAGGGCCCTGCCATGAGTTGGCCCATCTCCAGGACCGAGATTCCGTCAAGCGGTCGCGCCCCCGTGGTCATCGCTTCCTCCCTCCCCGATAATGCCGGCCCCCGCGCATGCAGTACATCTACCAGCTCGAGAATCTCCGCAAGGTCCTGCCCAACGGCAAGGAGGTCCTGCGCGGCATCTACCTCGCGTTCTTCCCGGGCGCCAAGATCGGCGTGCTGGGCGCCAACGGCGCGGGCAAGAGCACGCTCCTGCGCATCATGGCGGGGGCGGACACCGAATTCAACGGCGAGGCGCGGCCGGCGCAAGGCATCTCCATCGGCTACCTGGCCCAGGAGCCGGCGCTCGATCCCGCGCTGGACGTGCGCGGCAACGTCGAGGCGGCGCTCGCGGCGCCGCGCGCGCTGCTGCGGCGCTTCGACGAGCTCAGCGACAAGCTCGGCGAGCCGCTCACCGACGACGCCATGAGCCGCCTGCTCGAGGAGCAGGGCGAGCTGCAGAGCAAGATCGAGGCGGCGGGGGCCTGGGACCTCGACAGCCGCGTCGACCTCGCGATGGACGCGCTGCGCTGCCCGGATGGCGGCGCGGACGTGACGAAGATCTCGGGCGGCGAGCGGCGGCGCGTGGCGCTCTGCCGCATCCTGCTCGAGCGTCCCGACCTCCTGCTGCTGGACGAGCCCACCAACCACCTCGACGCCGAGTCGGTCGCCTGGCTCGAGCACCACTTGTCCGAATACCCGGGCACGATCCTCGCGGTCACCCACGACCGCTACTTCCTCGACAACGTCGCGCAGTGGATCCTGGAGCTGGACAGGGGGGCGGGGATCCCCTGGAAGGGCAACTACTCCTCGTGGCTGGAGCAGAAGCAGACCCGGTTGCAACACGAGGAGAAGCAGAGTTCCGGACGGCAGCGCACGCTCCAGCGCGAACTGGAGTGGATCCGCATGTCGCCCCGCGCGCGCGTGGCGAAGTCCAAGGCGCGCATCAGCGCCTACGAGACCCTCGTCGCGGAGAGCGAACGGGAGCAGGAGGGGGCCGCGGAGATCCTGATTCCGCCGGCGCCGCGCCTGGGCGACGAGGTGGTGGTGGCGCGCGGGCTCAAGAAGGCGTACGGCGACCTCCTCCTCTTCGACGACTTGACCTTCTCGCTGCCGCGGGGCGGGATCGTCGGCGTCATCGGCCCCAACGGCGCCGGCAAGACGACGCTGTTCCGCATGATCGTGGGGCAGGAGAAGGCGGACGGCGGGACGCTCAAGGTTGGGGCGACGGTCAAGCTGGCCTTCGTGGACCAGTCGCGCGACGCGCTGAACGGCGAGAAGACCGTGGTGGAGGAGATCTCCGGCGGAGCGGAGGACTTCCTCTTCGGGCGCCGCACGGTCAAGGCACGCGCCTACGCCTCCTGGTTCAACTTCCGCGGCACCGACCAGCAGAAGCGGGTGAAGGAGCTATCCGGCGGCGGGCGCAACCGGATCCACCTCGCCAAGGTGTTGCGGAGCGGCGGCAACCTGCTCCTGCTCGACGAGCCGACCAACGACCTCGACGTGGACACGCTGCGCGCCCTCGAGGAGGCGCTGGTTTCGTTCGCCGGCTGTGCCGTGGTGATCAGCCACGACCGCTGGTTCCTGGACCGCATCGCCACCCACATCCTCGCCTTCGAGGGCGATTCGCAGGCCGTCTGGTTCGAAGGCAACTACCAGGCTTACGCCGCGGACTACAAGCGGCGCAAGGGGGTGGATGCCGAGGTCCCGCACCGCATCAAGTACCGGAAGCTCGTGCGGTAGAGTAGGAGCGCCATGGCCAAGAGCGTCGTCGTCTACCACCAGCCGGGGTGACCCCCCTGCCACGCCGCGATGGAGTTTCTGTCGCGCCAGAAGATCGCGTTTACCGACAAGGACGTCCGCGCGGATCCGGAGGCGATGCAAGAGCTGCTCGCGCTGGGCTCGCGCAGCACCCCCACCATCGTCGTAGATGGCCAAGTCATGATGGGGTTCGAGCCGGACAAGCTGCTCAGGATGATCCGGGGGGGCTGAGGGGGCCGATGCGGCGCCTCTGGCTCCTTCCTCTCTTGGTCGCCGCCGCCTGCGGGGGAGGGGGAAGATCCCCCTTCGTGCGCATCACCGCCGATGACGGTCGCGTCTACTACGCCAACCAGGACAAGGCGCTCTTCAGCACGTCGCGCAAGTTTCTCACCTTTCGCGACCTGGTGACGAGGGAGCAAGTGATGCTGGACGAAGGCACCTTCGTCGCCCAGGAGTGCCCCGTCAGCGAAGTCGAAATCCGCCAACGCGAATACCTCGACAACCCCGCCCATCCCCCGCGATAGGGCAGGTGGTAGAGCCTAACCGAAAACCCGGCGTCAACACCAAGGCCGAGCGAGCGGGTCGAGCGCGAGCCGCGACGACGAAGCCGTACTGGCGAGATACGGCGATGGAGGAGAGGCGAAGCGATCGGCCCGCGCAGCCGGCCGAATGGAGCCGGGTTTTCGGATAGGCTCTAGGCGCCGGGTCAGCGTGGGGCGCGGTCGTGGGCGGCCGTCAGGCGGCGGCAGAGGGCGGTCTCTTGGAGGCCGAGCGCGTCGATGGACTCGAGGGCCATCCCGAACACCTGCTTGGTCGGCCATTCGCGCTCGAGTTCGAGGGAAAGGTCGAGGGCGGCGCCGAAGAGCCCCTCCTGCTGCAGGAGCGCGATTTCCATGAGCTTGGCGACATAGGGGCTGCCCGCCTGGGCCGCCGCCCGCAGGGCCGCCGCCCGATCGGGCGCGAGGTCGGGCGCCACCTGCACCGGTGCGAGGAACCTCTCCCCCGTGGCGAGCACCACCCCCCAGCGCACGGCGACGCCGACGGCCGCAGCGCGCCGAACAGCCTCCGGCATCGGGCGTACCACGTCGCCGGCCTCAGCCTCGAGCGGCTCGCTGTGGATCGTCTTTCCGTCCGCGGTCTCGAAGACGAGGGCCCCGCGCACCGGCGCATTCAACTCGAAGCGCAGGCGCTCCAGGTCGCCGCGGCGCGCCGGGCCGCGCGGCGTGAGCGCCGCCGCCGTGGGCGTGGGCTCCTCGCCGCCGCGACTCGTGCTGAACGACGGCGGCGTGATTCGGATCCCCGTGATCTCGGCAAGCGCCTGCCAGACCTCCGGGTCGTTCTCGTCGAGCGCGCGCAGCGCCGGGTCGTAGACGATCGAGCCGCCGGGCTCCACCTCGATGCGACGCGAGTCCTCCGCGAAGCCCTTCCGGCGCGCCCGCAGTTCGTGGCTCCCCGCCGTGAGCCGGTGCTCGCGGATCGGACTTCGGCCGAGCCGCTCGCCATCGAGGTAGACGTCCGCGTGCGGCACGGGAAGGATGTGCAGCGTCGCGGGCCGCCGCGCGTAGAACAGGAGCGCCGCCGTGGCGAGCAGGAGCGCCGCGGCGATCCTCCCCCGGCGCGCCCAGACCCACCGGCCCGCGCGCGTCGGGAGCGGAACCGGCCGCGCCTTCACCGCCAGCCCCCCCGCGAGCGCGCGCAGATCCGCCGCGAACTCCGCGGCCGTCTGGTAGCGGTCCTCGCGCCGCTTTTCCAGGGCCTTGAGCACCACGCGCCTCGCCTCGAGGGGCAGATCCGGAACGAACAGGCGCGGGTCCGCGGGCCTTTCCTGCAGGACGCGGCGCATGAGCCGCGAGGCGTCCTCGTTCTCGACGAAGGGCGGTCGCAGCGCAAGCGCCTCATAGAGGGCGGCGCCCAACGCATAGATGTCCGCGCGCCGATCGACGTCAGGGATGAGCGGATCCCACTGTTCCGGGCTCATGTAGGCGGGCGTGCCGAGGGTGCTCCCCGCCATCGTGCGGAACGAGGTGTCCTGGGTCTTGGCGAGGTCGAAGTCGGTGAGGACCAGCCGCCCCTCCTCGTCGAGGAGCAGATTGCCCGGCTTCACATCGCGATGGATGATGCCCCGCTCGTGATACTGGTGAAGCGCGTCGGCGGGGCCCGCGAAGAGCGCGGCGATGCGGCGCACGTATCCCGGCGTATCGAACCCCGCCCCCGGCACGCCGCATCCGTCGAGGGCCGCGTGGTGCGCGGCCCCGTAGGGGAGCGGCCCGACCGCGCGCAGCGCGGCGAGCACTTTGTTGAGCCCCAGCCCCGGCAGATAGCTCATCGCGATGAACGGGCGCCCCTCAAAGACGCCGAAGTCGTAGATGTGCACGACGTTGTCGTGCTCGACTTGCGCCGCGGCGCGCGCACCGCGCTTGAACCGCTCGAGGAGTTCCTTGTCGTCGGCCCAGCCGCCCTGAAGCACCTTCAGCGCCACCGTGCGGGCGAGCGCGCGCTGCACCGCCCTGTAGACCACCCCCACGCCTCCCCGCCCGAGCGGCCCGATCAGCGTGTACTCCCCGAACGTGCGCGGGAACCGTTCGCCGGTATCCCCCTCGATGGCGGCGTCCAGGAGGCGCTCTTGAGCGAGGATCTCGAGGAACTTCCCGTACCCCTCGCCCGCCTCCGCCTCGAAGTCCTCGGCGCGGGGCCGGCCGCCCGAGGCCTGGCGCAAGTGGTACTGCTCCACCAGGTGGGCCAGGAGTTCGTCCTCTGCCTCCATCGACATGAAAGAGCGGCAAACGGGGGCGGGGACTACACCCCCCCCGTACCCTCCGGATCGACGCCCATCTGCTTGCGAAGCGATTCCAGGGCGCGCACGTAGAGCACGGAGGCGTTTTTTCCCGTGATCCCCATGCGCGCGCCGGCCTCCTCGTTGGAGAGCTCCTCCAACCGTCTGAGGCGGATGATCTCCCGGTAGCGCTCGGACAGCGCGGCGAGCGCCTCGAAGACGCGGTCGCGATCCTCCTTGCGCGCGGCCGCCTTGCTCGGGGTGGTGCTCGTGCCCTGGATGTCGGAGACCATCTCCCCGTCCCGCCCTGGCCCCCGCTTGGCGGCACGAAGCTTGTCGCTCCATTCGATGATGCGGTGCTCCGCGATGGTGAAGAGCCAGCCGTAAAAGGCGTTCTTCCCCTGCGGCACGAAGTTGGGCAACCCTTGGTAGGCCTTCAGGAGGATCTCCTGCACGATGTCCTCCGCATCCACCCGCGCCCGCAGAAACGCTCCGAGCCGCGCGGCGACCCAGACCTCCAGCCGCGGGCGGATGCGTTCGAGCAACTGCTCCACGGCGGCCCGCTCGCCTGCCTGCGCCCGCTCGAAGAGCAGGCGGGTCATCGACTTCTGCTGGTCGTCGGACATGGCGAAGGCCCCAAGCCTACCCGACCCCCCCTCGCCCGCGCCATGAGCGGGCCGCCCCGCGTCCTCACGCGGGAGGAGGCGGGAGGCCAAGAGGTCGCCGGAGCTGGAGCGCGTCGACGGCAAGGCGGCCGTTCCCGGCGCGCGCGGGCCGCGCGGCTTTGGAGTCGACGCGATGGAGCCGGCGGCGGCCGCGCTCCCTTCCTGAGCGCTACTGGGGCCACTCCAGCCCGTCTCGCAGGTCCGGGCGCTCACGGCGGTACCAGCCGGTCGTCACGAGCTTCACGTTGCCGTGCTCGTCCTTGGAGAGCTGCCCCTCCAGCGCCACGAGGTCGAGGAGCCGCAGGCCCTCGATGGAGGAGGTCGCGATGACCTGCCCCTGCGCGTCCCGCGCCTCGACGAAGAGTGTCTTCGCCTTGAGCTCATCCGGCGTTTCGCAGCAGTAGTCCCAAGGGGTGGGACATTCGTCCATCTTGCCCGGGGCGCCCCCGCAATAGGGCAGCGAGACGTCTACGATCTTGAAGGCCGCATGCCCCTTCACGAACGCGCTGATCCTCCCCACGACGACGGCCTTCTCCTTCGGGGCGGCGGCTTTCGCCTCGGGGACGGAAAGCGCGCCCGCGGGGTCGTTCGCCATCCAGAAGCGGCTGAGCTCGGCAGAGGCGGGCGGTTTTTCGGCGGGTTTCCCGCCGTCGCAGCCGGCGAGGGCTGCGCAGGCACCGAGAAGGAGCAGTTGGCGCACGATCATGCTTTTCCTCCCAAGGCGTCCACGAGCGGGAGCCGCACCGCGCGGAGCGCGGGGACGACGCCGCCGAGAACGCCGGATGCGAGCGCCGCGCCGAGCCCGAGGGCGCGGCGCGGCACGTCCGCGACCAGTGTAAACGCGCCCATCGGGAAGCGGAGTGCGACCTCCCCCACCGCGAGCGCAACCAAGGTTCCCATGGCTCCCCCGAGAAAAGCCACCAGCGCGGCCTCCTGCAGGAGCGAGAAGGCCACCGCCCGCGGCGCGTAACCCAGCGCGCGGAGGGTGGCGAGCTCCTTCGTGCGAGCCAGCACCGCCGCGAACATCGTGTTGGCGCAGGCGAAGGCCCCGCCGGCGAGGACGAGGACCGCCATCCAGCGCGCCAGCGCGGTGATCGGCTTCAGCCCCCGCTCGAGGGCCTCCATCAGTTCGCGCTCCGGCACCGCCGCCATTTCGAGGTCCTGGCGGCTCGCGGTGAAGAGGCGCAGCCCCGCCACCGCGGCGGGTCCCGCCTCGGCGAGCCTCACGGCCACGCAGGAGACATCCTCGCGCTTGGTGGCGAACATCAGGTCGTCGAGCCTCGCCCACATCTCCGCTTCCATGACCGTGCCCGGAGCCGCGAAGCGACCGGTGATCTTCCAGTCCCTGTGCTCCAGGCGCAGCGTGCGGCCGACCGCCAGCTCCTCCTCGGCCATCCCCATGCGTGTCCCCGCCAGCCGGCCCACCATCAACTCGAACGGAGCGCGAGGCTCGGCCCCCTCGATGAGCACCACTTGCGGGTAGACGAGATACGCGGCGGGCGTGACTCCACGCATCAGGCCGATCCGGTCCCCCGTGCGCGTGGCGACGTGCAGCTCCACCGAGGCGGCGCGCACGCCGTCGTACACCGCGATGCCGGGCGCCGAGGCCGCCGCCGTCTCCGCGCTCCCGCGCGGAACGACGGAACGCACGAGATCCACTTCGGCGGAAACGCCCAGCAGCACGACGACGTCGTCTCGGGCGCTCTGATCCGAGGCGCGGTCGAGCCCCGAGGCGAAGGCGGTCATCGTGACGACGAGGACCGTGGTCATGGCGATGCCGAGGACCGTGGCGACCGTGCGCGCGCGGCGGCGCACCAGGTTGCGGAGGGCGTAGCCGAAGGGGAGCATCTATTCCGCCTTGACCGCCTCGTTCAGGGGGCGTCGCGCGGCGTCGATGGCCGGCAGGAGGGAGGCGACGATCCCCACCGCCAGCGAAGCGACGAGCGCCGCCAGCGCCACCTCGGCACTGGGCCGGAAGTCGATGCCGTACCCCTCGACCCCCAGGGTCGTGGGCCGGATCGCGAAGAAGGCGAGCACCGAGCCCGCCCCCAGGATCCCGCCGAGCAGCCCGAGCCCCACGCCCTCCATGGCGATGAGCCCCGCGAGCCGCGCCTTGGTGAGACCGATCGTCTCGAGAATGCCCATCTCCGCCGCGCGGGACTGTGCGCTGATGAAGACCGTATTGGCGAGGACGATGGCCACGATGAGCACCGCGAGGTAGCCCACGATGCGGCCGAACTCCACCACTTCCGCGATCTCGCCCAGGGCTCCGGCCACGAACGCCGCCATCGTCTTCGTGTCCGTGCGCGACTCGTCGGCGCGGAACTTGGCGTCGATGGCGCGCGCCACCGTCTCCGGCGACGCGCCCGGCGAGAGCCGGACGAGGAACTGCGTGGCGCTCCCGAGCCTCTTCCGCGCCAGCGCCAGCTGGTCGAGGTGGACGAAAGCGAGATTGTCGATCCCCGCCCCCTTCCCCTTCATGATCCCGCTCACGTGGAGATCCACTTCGCCGAGCCGCACGCGCTGCCCGGCGTGCAGCTTGCGCCGCGTGGCCAAGCGTTCTCCCACGAGCGCTCCGTCGCTCCGCGATCTCCACGCCTCGAAGTCCCCTTCGAGGAGATCGAAGTCGTGGATCCGTCGCAACGCTCCGGGCTCCACGCCGTGGAGCGTCACCAGATCGAGGTTGGAACGGCACGAGTTGATGAACACCAGCGTCGGCAGGACCTCATCGACCCCCTCGACGTCGCGAATGGCGGGGGAGTAGCGCACCGGCAGCTCCGACGTGAGCGGACAGAACCGGCTGTCCTGGAAGACCACGAGGACCGGCTCCTGCGCCTTGCGCGCCAGTTCCTGCACGCCCTGGTCGACCGTGCGCACGAAGGCGAAGAGCGCCATCGCGAGCGCCGCCCCGACCACGGTGAGGACCGTGCGCGTGCGCGCCCGCAGCGCGGTGCGCACGACGTAGGGGAGAAAGGCCCTGAGTTCACGCATGGGCGGCCTCCGTTCCGGGCGCATCCACGATGCGCCCCTTGTCGAGATGCACCACGCGCCCCGCCGCGGTCGCGGCGAGCGCGTCGTGGGTGACCATGACCAGGGTCTTCCTGAACTCGCGGTTGAGCCGCTGGAGCAGGCCGACGGTCGCGGTGGCCGCGGCACGGTCGAGGTTGCCCGTCGGCTCGTCGGCCAGGAGCAGCTTCGGGTCGGCCACGATCGCCCGCGCGATGGAGACGCGCTGCTGCTGGCCTCCCGAGAGCTGGCGCGGCTGGTGGTGCATGCGGTCCGTGAGACCGACCGCCTCCAGCGCCGTGAGCACCTTGCGCCGGCGCTCCTCCTTCGGCAGGCGCAGCAGGAGCAGCGGGATTTCGACGTTCTCGTACGCGGTGAGTACCGGGATGAGGTTGTAGCCCTGGAAGACGAACCCGATGCTGCGCGTGCGCCAGCGCGCCAGCTCGCGGGGCTTCATCGCCGAGACCTCCTCGCCGGCGACGGTGACCGTCCCGCTCGTGGGCGTGTCGATGCCGGCGAGCAGGTTGAGCAGCGTGGTCTTGCCTGAGCCCGACGGGCCCATGAGGACCACGAACTCCCCCTGTTCGACGGTGAAGGAGAGCGACGCGAGAGGCGTCACCTCCTCGGAGAGTCCGCGAAACGTCTTGGTGACCTCGTGCAGTTCGATCAGGCTCACGGCCGTTCCTCCTCGATGCGCATCCCCTCCTCCACCGGATCGAGGATCACGCGATGCGAGAGCGAGAGCGCCCCCTTCACCACGATCGACTCCCCCTCCTCGCCGCTCTGCTCCACGACCACGCGCCTCGCGCGGCCGCCGCCGCGGGGATCCAGGACGAAGACCGCCCCGCCGCGCAGAGCCGCCCGGGGGACGAGGAAGAGCGCGGGTCCCGGCGCCCCCTCCGTTCCGGCGGCGGGGGCCAGGAATCGCGCCCGGCAGAGCGTTTCGGGACGCAGGAGGGGGTCGGGGGAGACCAGCCTCACCTTCACCTGGAGCGTGTTCTTGAGCAGGTCCGACTCGCGCTGGATCCGGATGACCACGCCTTGGATCGGGCGGCCGGGCAGCACCTCGCTCCGCACCTCCACCTCCTGACCGAGCGAGACGCCCTCGACGGAAGCGAGGGGCACGTCGATGCGCACTTGGAGCCGCTGCGGGTCGTAGAGCGAGACGACGCCCTCTCCGGCGGGGCCCACCTCCGTCCCGGGCGCGGCGAGCAGCTTGAGGACGACGCCGTCCATGGGGGCGAGGATCGTGGCCCAGCCCAGTTCGCGCTCCGCGACGGAGAGTTCCACCTTCGCGGCGTCGCGATCGGCGCGCGCCTTCGCCTCCGCCGCCCGCGCCGTGGCCACCTCCCCCGCGAGCGCGCGCGGGTCGGCCAGCACTTCGCGCGCGATGGCCCAGGTCGCTTCGTCCATGGCGAGCTCCGCCGCCGCCGCGGCCAGCTCCCCCGCCTTCTCGGCCACCGCCGCCTCGGCCGCCCGCATCGCGGCGCGCGCCTTCGCCAGCGCGACCGGGTAGCTGCCACCCGCCGCGTCCAGCTTCTCCTGGCCGAGGAGATCGGCGCGCCGCGCCTCCCGCTCCGCCTCCGCACCGTCAAGCGCACCCTTCGCCGCCTCGAGGCGCCCGCGGTCCGCCGCCACCTCCTCGCGCGCGCGGGCCTCCGTGAGGCGCAGGTCGGCTTTCTGGTCGAGGAGCGACTCGGCGACCTCGCGCACCGCCGCAGCCTGCGCCCACTCCGCCTCCCGCTGCGCGAGCGCCGCGGCCGCGCGATCCCGCGCGGCCAGGAGGGGCGCGCTGGCGAGCCGCCCGACCACGGTTTCTCCCCGCTTCACCGCATGACCTTCGAGCAACTCCAACTCCTGCAAGACCCCTTCCACCAGGGGGCGCACCACCACGGGAAACGGGTCCGGCTCGATCCAGCCCGCGGCCTCCGCCACCGTGACACGGGTGGCGCCCCCTGCGCCGCCCGCAGCGCGCACGGCGGCGGTGCGCACCTTGCGCGCGGGCGTCAGGAGCGGGAGCAGGAAGCTCGCGGCGATGCTCGCGGCCAAGAGCAGCAGCGCGCCGAGCATGAGGCGCGGCCCGAGGGGGCGGCGAGGCGGGCCGCCCGAGGGCTGCTCCTTCATCCGAAGCGCGGAGAGATCGACGGCGCTCATTGCAACTCCTCCGGAAAGGGCCAGCCGTAGGCACGCGCACGCCGCACGCGGGCGCGCGCCGCCGCCACCGCGGCCTCGCGCGCCATCACGGCGTCGGCGACCGCGCGAACGGCCACATCCGCCGCCATCTCGAACCCATCGGGCTCGAGTTCGAGCCGCGTCGCGGCGGCCTGATACATCGTCGCCATCCCCTGCGCGCCCAGCGCCGCGGCCCGCGCGCGCGCAGTCCCGCTCTCGTACGCCTCCTCCGCCTCGACCGCATCCTGCTGGGCGATCAAGAGGGCCGCTTCGACGCCGATGCGCGCCGCCTCGCGCCGCTCGCCGGCCGCGCGGGCCGGGCGCGAGGCGCCCAGCGGCACCCGCACCCCGACGAGCCCCGCCACGCCGCCCCCGGTCCAGGAGATCTCGCTGCCCAGGGAGAGCGACGGGTACTGGTCGGCCACGGCCTGCCGGAACTCGGCGTCCGCCACCTTGTAGCTCGCCAGCGCCACCGCGAGATCGGGCCTGCGCAGGAGGTTTTCGCGCGAGGCCGCAGGAAGCGGCGGGAACTCCTCGTCGGGCAGCGCGAGATCGACGGGTGCATCGCGGTCGAGACCGAGCAGGTGGCGGAAGTAGGCCAGGTTGGAGCGCCGCTCCGCGTCGTTGGCGCGTCCCTCGGCCGCCCGCGCGGCACGCGCCGCGCGCGCTTGCGCCGCGCCGGACCGCGAAGCGAGCCCCGCCCGCTCGAACGGCTCGGCATCCAGATCGATGGAGGGCGGACCGCACGTCCGGAGCACCCGCTCCACGAGAAACGTCTCGGCGATGGCGGCCAGAAGGGTCTGCTTCTCCTGCCGCAGACGCGCCGCGAGCTCCTCCAGCCGCGCGCGCGCGACCCGCGCCGCCGCGCCGCGCGGACCGATCCGCACCAAGGCGAGCGGGTCCACCCGCGCCTCGACGTTTTCCTCGTCGAGGTTGGAGGAGAGCTCCCCCGCGCTGGCGGGGATGTCGAGCCCCGCGGCGCGCGCCTCGGCCTCGAGCCGGAGCACCTCGTGGTGGTGCTCGAGCGCGAACGCCGCGGCCGCCGCGAAGTCGAGCCGCCCGACGGTACGGCGCTCCACCTCCGCCGCGACTGCGGGGAGCGTGACGAGCCGCGACCGGTAGGCTGCGCAACCGGCGCAGAGCAATAGGAGGAATGGGAATCGCAACATGGCTTCGTCTCCCGAAAAAACAACGAATCGATCCGGGACGGGGACGAAGCGGCTACAAGAGCAGGGGCAGGGTCAGGGAGAGTGGGGTGGGGGGCGGGGCGGGGCCGGCCGTGAGCGCAACCACCGGGCACGACAGCAGGCTGGGCCCCGCCGCGGGAATCGCGGCGAAGGGCGCCGCAAGTTCCGGCGCGTGGACCCGCGCGCCCTCCGGGGCCGCGTGCGTGTCGGATGCGTGGCAGGTGCAGTCCGGGGCGCGCGGGGGCGCCTCGACGGGCTTGTTGCGCCCTTTCTTGCAGCAGGAGGCGGGCGCCTGCTCCGCGCGCGGGGGCGCGGGCGCGGCGCAGCAGAGCGAGAAGATGCAACAGGCCGGCCTCCCTGTGACGATCGTCGTCAGGGCCAAGAGAATGGCGAGCGCTGCGGCAAACCTGGTCACGTTGCTTCCTAGGGTATCGGAGGCCCGGCGGCCCTGATCCAGTATACGCCGCAAAGGGGGGGCGGGGGGGTTCGTTTCCGCGCACCGGGCAGCCGTCGTTGACGGCGTCGCGCAGGGCGCAGGCCTTCCTGGCCTCCACCGCACCTCGGCCATCGGGTCGGCGGCCGGGCGCGCAGACCGGCGTCGACTCCCCGCGCGAACGTGTCGCACCCCTTGGTGGAGAGGGGAGCGCGCGGCTCCCGAGAGCAGGTCGAGAAGGGTGCAGGAGGTCCTCATGGTTCCCGGGCCCCCAGACTGGGCGCGTCGAGGCCGGTCAATGTATCGGGCTCGTTAGCGTCGCGATCTACCGAGGATGATCCACGTTACCCGGCTGCGGGGGATTGAATTGGGGTGGGGCGCAGCCTCCAAGGATGTAGAATCCCACCCCCCCCCACCCCCCCCCATGGACCAGAACCAGACGGACCAGACCGGGCGGTTAGTCGCGGCCGCGTTGGAGGGCGACGATGCCGCTCGGGGGGGGCTCTTGGAGCGACTCCGGCCGCGCATCCTGTTGTGGGCGAGCGCGCGCATGGGGCCGCAGCTCGCGTCGCACCTCGAGGCGGAGGACGTAGCGCAGGAGATCCTTCTCGCGGTGCACAAGAGCCTGCCGTCGTTTCGCGGCGAGGCGGGGAGGCCGTTCTTCGCGTGGCTCTTCACGCTTGCAGAAAACCGCATACGAGACCTTGCGGCGCACTACGGGGCACAAAAGCGGCGTCTCCCGGAGGCGGCCTCCTTCAGCCAGACCTCGCCCTCCACGGCGGCAGCGCGCAATGAGATGGCGGAGCGGCTGCGTGTGGCCGTAGGCGGCCTCGCCGAGGAGCACAGACGGGTCCTGCAGCTGAGGCGGTTCGAGGGGATGGAGGTGGCCGAGGTGGCGCAGGCGATGGGGCGCTCCCCCAACGCGGTGCGCATCCTATATTGCAGGGCGGTGCGGGCGCTCAAGGCGGCCTTGGAGTGACGGAAAGAGGCTCCTGAGTGGCCCTTTCTGCGGCACCAATGCCGCACTAGGCTGACATAAGTAATTATTAAAAAACGAGTTATGAGCTTCGATGCGTTGAGGGACAGCTCCGGGGGGGGGGGGGGCGAAATGCGGAGGGGCGAATTCCGCTTAGAGGGGTGAGATGAGCGAGAGCGAGCGGGCGGAACTCTTGGCGGAGCTATTGGAGGACTACCACCGGCGCCGGGCCTTGGGGGAGGCTCCACAGGCGGAGGACTACAAGGCGCGGGCGGGAGCGGACTACGGGGAGTTCCTCCAGATCCTCGCGGCGGAGTCGGCCATCGACGACGTCATGGAGATCGCCCAGGAGCCCGGCTTCCCGCGCACCTTCGGCGGCTACACGCTCCTGCGGGAGCTGGGCCGCGGGGCGATGGGCGTGGTCTACGAGGCGGTGCATCGCGAACTGGGACGCACGGTGGCGCTCAAGGTGCTGCGCACAGGCTTCGACACCCAGCCGCAGGCCCTCGAGCGGTTCCGCCGCGAGGCGCGCGCCTGCGCTCAGATCCACCACGACCACATCGTGGCTGTCTATGAAGCGGGCGAAATCGAGGAACGGCCCTACTACGCGATGACGCTCCTCGAGGGCAAGTCGCTCGGCGACCTGATCCGCGCGAAGGCGGTGCCTCCTGCCCGCGAGCTCTGCGCCGCGCTGGCCGGGGTCGCCGACGCGCTGCACCGCCTCCACCAGGCGGGAATCGTCCACCGCGACCTGAAGCCGAGCAACCTGATGCGTCTGGAGGAGGGCGGTCGCATCGTGCTGGCCGACTTCGGCCTCGCGCGCACCATCGCGGCGGAATCGCTCACCCTCACCGGCGAAGCCCTCGGCACCCCGCTCTACATGAGCCCGGAACAGCTCCTGGCGCGGCAAGACGAAATCAACGGCCGCACCGACGTCTACGGCCTCGCCGCCAGCCTCTACGAGGCGCTGGCCCTCCGCCCGGTCTTCAAGGCCCAGGACATGGCCGGCCTCATGCGCATGATCCTCTCGGAGCGCCCGACCCCGCTGCACGAGGTCGCGCCCCAGGTTCCGCGCGCCTGCAGCGACATCGTCATGAAGGGGCTGGAGAAGCAGAACGGCGACCGTTACGAGGACGCGGCGGCGTTCCGCGACGATCTGCTCGCCTTCTCCCGCGGCGACACCGTCGCCGGCAAGCCCTTGAGCCGGCGCGTCCACTTGCTCCGCAAGGCGCGGCGCCACTGGATGCCGCTCACCGCGGCCGCGGCGCTCTTCCTCACCGCCGGCTTTCTCTGGGGCAACCGGTCCGCGAGCTTGAGGATCCACAGCTTCCCCGCCGCGGAAGTGGTGATCGACGGCGTGGTGAGAGGGCAGACGCCCGCCCAACTGGAACTCGCCCCCGGGAGCTACACCCTCGTGCTGCGCCGCCCCGGCTTCGACGAACGACCGCAGCGCATCGACGTTTCCGCCGGGGAGAAAACCACCATCCAGCAGTTCCTGATCGCCAAGGACACCAACGATCCTGCGGTGCGCGAATGGATGGAGAAGGAGTTCGACGTGGCGATGGCCGCCCTCGACGACGAGCGGACCCGCGGCGCGAGCAGGAGCGGGGAGGTCAATCCGCTCTTCCCGCGCGGCAACGTGCGGATCCGCGACCTCGATGCGCTGCACGTGGATGCCCCGCTCAGCGCGGAGGCGGACGGCGCCATCGAATTGCGCATCGGCAAGGAGTTGCTCTTCAGCGCCGAGCTCGTGGCGCCCGACCATGTCGAGCGCGTCACCCTCGCCCTCCCCGAGGCCCTGCTCGCCCGGCTCAAGCCCGGCGTGAAGGCGGTCTGGGGCTACTACCCGCGCAAAGGGCGGCCCGCCACCGCCGAATTCACCGTCGTGGACGAGGATCCCGCGCTGGAGGCGCGGTTGGAGCGGTTCGCGAAGCGGATGGAGGGAAAGAACCCCATCCTGATCCGGCAGATGCGGGCGCAGCTGCTCCTCAACAACCGGCTGCACTACGCCGCCTTCCGCGAGGCGCAGCGGGTACTGGACGAAGTGGAGGGGAGCGAGGCCGCCTGCGCGATCCAGATCCAGGCGGTGCGAGCGATGGACATCGAGGAGACCTGCCTCGGAGGCGAGGTGCTGTCGAGAAAGATGCGAATCCTCGAGCACCGTCGCGGGCGCGTGCGCTAGGGCCTGTCTGAATATTCCATCGTCGGCCCGAGCCCGAGCGAGCGGGCTGCTGGCGAGCCGCGAGTCCGAAGCCGTATTGACCCCAGACACGGCGATGGACGAGCGGCGAAGCCAGCGGCCCGCGCAGCCGGGCGAAGCCAGATGGAGGATTCAGACAGACCCTAGCCTGGCACGGGGGTCGGAAGGCCCCGCCCGCGCGACGGTGTGGGAAACTCCTCCCCATGCGCCTCCCCGCCCCCCTCCTCTTGTTCTTCGCGTTCGCGGCGGCCGGGGAAGAGCCCGGCGAGGGGCTCGCCGATCCCTACTGGGGATTCACCCTGCGCGCGCCGGGGCTGGAGCGCGGCCTCGCCCTCGGTGGCGGCGCAAAGCTCTTCGAAGGGCGCGCCGCGGGCGGCGTGGATCTCGAGATCACGGTGCAGGAGGGCGCGACACCCCAGCCGGGCACCGCCTGGCGTGCCGCCGCCGAGAAGGCCTGGGACGCGTCGACGCGGGCGCGCCTCGAGCGGGAGCGGGGCGACGACCCGGCGCCCCACCACCTGTTCGTGGAGGAGGGTCGCGCGGGGTTCCGGCGCCACCACGGCTACGCCTATTTCGCGCGCGGCTATCACTGCTTCGTTCTCCATGCCGTCGTGGGGGAGAAGAGCGAGGCCTCCGCCGCGGCGATCCGCGCGGCGTTCACCGCGTTCACGCTGGCCGAGAAGGCGAGGCCCGCGCTGCTCGTCCATCTCCTCGCGCGCGCGGAGTCCACGCGCACCGACGACCCCCGCATCCTGCTCCGCGCCGGACGCGCCTACCTCTTGGGCGACGAGCGGCTGCGGCAGGCGCCCAACCCCGCCCTCGCGATCGAGGTGCTGGAGCAGGCGGCCGGGATCGAGGACCCCGAGGCCTACGACGCCGTGGAGCGCTGGACCATCCACGAGACGTTGGGGCTCGCGGCGCTCACGCTGCGTCGCACCGAGGAGGCGATCGTCTGGCTGTCCAAGGCGGAAGCGCTGGCCCGCGCGCTTCCCGAGGAGAAGTCCGACCGGGGCCGCTCCTCCTACAACCTCGCCTGCGCGCTCTCGGTGGCCAAGCGCATCGACGCGGCGCTAGAGGCGTTCCGACGCGCGCTGGCCCGCGGCCCGCGCGACGAGTGGCTGGAGCACGCCCGCACCGACGACGACCTCATCGAGCTGCGCAACGACCCGCGGTATGGGGAGCTGGCGCGCGGAGGGGGGTAAGAGCCTATCCGAAAACCCGGCACCATTCGGCCGGCTGCGCGGGCCGAGCGCTTCGCCTCTCCTCCATCGCCGTAGTTCGCCAATACGGCTTCGTCGTCGCGACTTG
>JBQTIG010000149.1:0-17771 GCA_052388375.1 Planctomycetaceae bacterium
GGTTGGATGGGGGATACCGTTTGCGTGGGGTCGGAGTGCGGACGAATGGTGTCCTATCGCAACCCCGCAGGAGTGCCGCTGGCACTCCTGCGGCTGGCGAGGGTTCGGGAGACTGGGGTACGGACACCCGCGCTACAATCGGGAGGCATGCGTAGGATCGCCGGGCTGCTCCTTCTCCTCGGTGGCGGCATCGCGGCGGATCCGGCGGCGCTGCTCAAGAGCAAGGCGGTGGAGGAGCGGCTCAAGGGGGTCCAGGAGCTCCTCGACCAGGGCGGGGCCAATGCGGAGGCGCTCCTCCTCCATGCGTTGGAGGACAGCGACTGGGAGGTCGTGGAAAGGGCGGCGCTGGCGCTCGCCGTGCGCGGGACGCCGGCCACCAAGGGGCCCAAAGGTACGGCGGCAGCCACGGAGCGGCTCGTGCTGCTCGCGCTGGAGGGTCCGATCCGCCGCATCCGGCGCGCCGCGGTGGAGGCGCTCGCCAAGCTCGACCCCGAGGAGGCGCGGACACGTCTCGTGAAGCGCCTCAACGCGAAAAAGGACCAATTGCGCGCCGCCGAGGCGCTGGCGCTGCTACCGGCCCCCGAAGCGGCAAAAGTGCTCGAGAAGATGGTCGCGTCGCGCGAAGAGGAGGCGCGGTGGCCGGGCCTGGAAGCGCTCGGCGCCCTCAAGGACTCAGGGCGCATCCCGCTCTACACCAAGTACCTCAACGACCCCGATATCGTGATTCGCGCCGAGGCGGCGCGCGCACTCGCGCTCACCGGGGCCGATGCCGCGATCCCGCCGCTCCTGCAGTCCCTGCGCACCGATCCTTGCACGGATGTGATGGACCGGCGCCTGGGCGCGGCGATCCGCGACCTCCTTCTCGCGCAGAAAGAGGCAACGGGGGCGGGGCGGCTCGGGATGACCGTGGTCGAGGCCCTGCGCGCCGAAGAAAAGGCGGGTCCGGCCTCCCGGCTGGCACGCCTCCTGGGGCTCCTGGGACGCGAGGCTGCCCCCCTCGGACCGGTCGCCGACTACGTCGCCGTTCTCAAGACCTCGGCCCTCGGCCACAAGGACCCGCAGGTGCGCGCCGCGGCCGCCTGGGCGCTGGGTCGCATCGGCCACGAGGATGGCTACGAGCCCGTGGCTCGCGCCGCGGCGAGCGACGGCGACGCCCGGGTGCGGTTCCACGCGCTCCGCGCCGCGGTCGCCCTCAAAGGCGCCGAGGCCGGGGAGGTGCTGCGCCGTGCGCTCCGCGAGGACGACGCCGTCCCGGTGCGCGAGGAGGCCGCCGTCCTCTGCGCCCGCGCCAAGATCGCCGCCGCGGTCGACGATCTGGCCGCCGCGCTCCAGGACAAAGCGTGGGAGGTCGTCGTCGCATCCGCCGTCTCCCTCGGCAAGCTGCACGACCCCAAAGGGGTCGCGCCGCTCCGCGCGCTCGTCAAGCACAAGGACTGGCGCCTGCGCGGTGGTGCGGTCGTGGGGCTCGGCTGGATCCGCCAGGCGGACGCCGTCGACATCCTCATCGACGCGATGGACGACCCCGACCTCTCGGTGAGGCGCACCGCCATCGAGTTCCTCCGCTACGTCCGCGGTCGCGCCGTGGACCCCGAAGTGAAGGAGTGGCTTCGCTGGTGGGAGAAGGCGAAGCCTAGCTACGAGTTCGTGGACCGAAAAGAGGTTGCCCAGCGCGAGAAGCGGCACGGCTACGCGGTGCGCGACAAGGACGTCTACGAGGACATGGACCTGGTGGTCCTCCAGACGCGCGGCGGCGGCGACGAGATCCAGAACCTCCTCACCAAGCTCGAGATCAAGCACCGCATGACGCGGCAGTCGGCGGTGGATCAGGCGGCGCTCCACCCCCACGCGCTCTTCGTCGCGAACTGCCCCGGGGAGATCGTCTCCAAGGACGTCGAGCGGCTCGACTGGTTCGTACGCGCGGGAGGGTATCTCTTCTCCTCCTGCTGGGCGCTCAGCCACACGCTCCTCAAGGCCTATCCCGACCTGCCCATCGCCAAGCTCACCACGCGCCAGCAGGTGATCGACTCGGTGGTCGCCGAGTCGCAGCCCACCGAGGGGCCCTTCCTGGACGGCGTCTTCGACGGCCTCGCGCGCCCGCTCTACGAACTGGAGGGGGCGCACCTCATCGAGGTACGCGACAAGGAACGGTTCGAGATCCTCATCGACAGCGCCGAGTGCGCCACGCGATGGGGCGAGGGGAATCTCGCCGGCTGGTGCACCCTCGGCCACGGCGTCCTCCTCGACTCCGCCAACCACTTCGAGGCGCAGGGGATGACGCCCGATTCGCAGGCGCTGATGCGCCGCCGCCCCAAGACCGAGGAGGACCGCATGGCGTTCGCCGTCGACCACTTGGGCTACGGCTACGAAGACCTGCGCGGCCTGCGCATGCGCGCGGTCTTCCAATCGGCGGCCGACGCGGCCGCGGAGACGCGCGACTATTCCATCTTCCGTTTCATCACAAACTTCGTCCGCGTGAAGAGGCAGGCGGATACGGAATAGGGGGGCGGGGGCGCGTTCCTATCCCCAGGCCCATGCTGCGTCCCACCCTGCTCCTCCTCCTCCTCGCACCGCCTGCCGCCGCGGATGAACGGCTGGGCACGCTCCTGCGCTGGTATCTCGCCGAAGCGAGCCCTTCGCGCCGGGAGGATCTCCTCCAGGCGGTCGAGAAGCTCGCCGGGGGCGATCCGGCCCTGGTTGCGAAAGCGATTCGCGACGGGGCCCACCACGATCGCCCGGCGGCGCCGGCGCTCTCGACCGAGGCCCCGCCCCCCTCCTTCGACGGCGCGCGGGTCGATCCGCTCCCCCTCGACAAGAGCGCGGGACACTTCGCCCTGCTGCGTCTCCCCGAGTCGTATGACCCTTCCGTCGCCCGGCCGTTGATCCTCGACCTCGGCACCCACAACTTCCCCGCGGCGCCCGACGCCATCTTCGTGAAAGTGAAAGCGATGCCGGCGCACTTCCCCCAGGGGGCGCAGGCGGCGGAGTCGATGGTTCTGGGACTCCTGGCCCACCTCGGCGCGATCTGCAACGTCGATCCGGAGCGGGTCTTTCTCCAGGGGGAGCAGGAGTCGGCCAATCTCGCCTGGTACATCGCGTTCCACAACCCCGACCGGTTCGCGGGGGTGCTCACCGCGCTCGGCGGATGGGAGGAGGCGGCGGCGCTCGCGCCCAACGCGCGGACCTTCGGCGCGCTGGCGGTGGAGCCGCGCAGCAACAGCGCCGTCTTGCGCCGCATGCTCGACGCGGTCGGGCGCGAGAACCCGCTGCTGGCCCGCCTCCGCCGCCCCGAAGAGGATCACGCCCTGCTCGAACCGTTCCGGGAGTGGCGCGGCCGCACGGTGCGGCCCCCGCCCCCCTCCCGCATCGTCCTGGTCCTCGACCGGCCCGACCCGATCCGCTGCTTCTGGCTGCGCGCGGCGCCTCGCGTCCGCTCGGAACAAAAGCTCGAGTTCGGCCAGTGGATCCACCGGGGCATGCGCTCGTCCGGCGCGATCGAAGCGGCACTGGACCAGGAGGGGATCGTTCGGGTGAAAGCGTCGGGCGTCACCGCCTTCGAGCTACATCTCGACCCCGCGCTCTTCCCCGCGCGGACGCTCCGCGTCTCGATCAACGGCGGCGTGCCGGAGACCCGCGTCGTGGTTCCGAGCATCGGCGACCTGCTGGAGGACTTCCGCGAACGGCGCGACCCCGGCATCCTCTCGTTCTGCAAGCTCTCCTTTGCCGTAAGGGGGCGATGAGGCTCGGCCCCGCGTTCCCTTGCCCGGCCGCCGGAGTCAGAACCGTTCCGCGCGCATGGCGCGCGACATGAGTTGCGCGATGGCCGCGCGCGGCTCGACGCCGCCGAAGAGGATGGAGTGGAGCGCTTCGGTGATGGGCATCTCCACCCCCTTGGCGCGGGCGAGGGAGAGCACCGCCTTCGTCGTCGGCACCCCCTCGGCCACGGAGGTCATGCCCCCGAGGATGGAATCGAGGGGTTCGCCGCGCCCCAGCCGTTCGCCCACGCCGCGGTTGCGTCCATAAGGGCTCACGCAGGTGGTGAAGAGGTCGCCGAACCCGGCGAGGCCGGCGAAGGTGCCCGCCTGCGCTCCCAGAGCGACGCCCAACCGCATGATCTCGGCGATGCCGCGGGTCAGGAGCGACGCCTTGGCGTTGTCGCCGATCCCCAGCCCGTCCACGATGCCCGACGCGATGCCCATGACGTTCTTGAGCGCCGCGCTCAGCTCGACGCCGACCAGGTCCTCGCTGGTGTAGACGCGGAAGCGGTCGGAGTTGAAGACCTCCTGGAGCCACGCCGCGCGCGCGCCGGCGACCACCACGGCGGCGGGCAACCCGCGCGCCACCTCCCGCGCGATGCAGGGACCCGTGAGCACGGCCACGGGACGGTCGGGACCGAGCACATCGGCGAGGATGCGGCTGGGAAGCATGCCGGTGGCGATCTCGATCCCCTTGCTGAGCGAAACGAGGGGGGCGGGGGGGAGGCTCCCGGGCAGGCTCCGGAGCGTCGAGCGAATGGACTGGGTCGGTATGGCGCAGACCAGGAGTTCGCACGCGGGGACGCCGCCCGAGATCACCGCCAGGGAATCGGGGAAGGGAGTGAGCGGGAGGTAGCGCTCGTTCTCGCGCCGCCTCTGCATCTCGGCGGCGCGCCCCGCTTCGCGCCCCCAGAGCATCACCTCGTTGCCCTTGCGCGCGAGATGGATCGCCATGGTCGTGCCCCAGGCGCCGGCACCCAGCACGACCGCTCTCATTGCGCCGTCCTCCCGAGCAGCTTGGCGATGTTGCTCCGGTGGCGCAGGACGATGAGGAGCGCCAACAGGCAGGCGAGGACCCCGGCACCGGGATGGGCGGCGCCGCGCAGGAATATGGCGGGGGGGAGCGTAAGGGCGAATCCGATGGATCCGACGGCGACGATCCTGGTCGCCAGGAACAGGGCGAGGAAGACCCCCACCGCGAGGAGCGTGGAGACCGGTTCGAGGCCCAGGAGCGCGCCCGCGGTCGTCGCCACCCCCTTCCCCCCCCGGAATCGCAGGTAGGGCGTGAAGATGTGGCCCAGGACCGCCGCGGCCGCCGCGAGCGTGGGGGCCAGCTCCTGGCCCTCGAGGAGCGTGGGGAGTGCGAAGGAGGCCAGGAAGCCCTTGCCCGCGTCGAGGCCGAACACGAACAGGAAGATCGCCACGCGCAGGCGCGGCGGGAAGAGCCGCGCGCAGTTGGTCGCGCCGATGTTGCCGCTCCCGAAGTCGCGGATGTCGACCCTCTTCACGATCCGCGCGAAGAGGAACGCGAAGGGGATGCCTCCCAGGAGAAAGGCGCCGGCGAGGAGCGCGGCCAGGTCCACGCCTGGAATGGTACCGGGGGGAAAGCCCGAGGGCGACTGCCGGTACACTCTCGGCCGTGCTCAGGGTCGGCATCGACACCGGCGGAACCTTCACCGACTTCGTGGCTTCCGACGGCCGGGTGGTCAAGGTGCCCTCCACCCCGGACGATCCCGCGCGCGCCGTGCTGGAGGGGCTCGCACGCCTCGCCTCCCCCGCCCCCCTCCATGTCGTCCACGGCACGACGGTGGCGACCAACGCGCTCCTCACCCGCTCCTATGCGCGCACCGCCTTCGTGACGACGCGCGGTCTCGAAGACCTCCTGGAGATCGGGCGGCAGGAGCGGCGCGAACTCTATGCGCTTCGGCCGCGGGCGCACGACCCGGTGGTGGCGCGCGAGGACCGGTTCGGCGTGAAGGAGCGGCTCTTGCCCGACGGTTCGGTGGAGAGCCCCCTCGACCTCGAGGATCTGGTCGAGCGCGTGGGACGAAGCGGCGCCGCGGCCGTGGCAGTCTGCCTGCTCCATGCCTACCGCAATCCCGCGCACGAGCGCGTGCTGGGGGAGGCGCTGGCGCGCACCGGCCTCCCGGTCTCGCTCTCGCACCGCGTCGCGAACGAGTTCCGCGAGTTCGAGCGCGCCGCGACCACCGCGGTGAACGCCGCCTTGGTGCCGATCCTCGCCCCCTATCTCCGGCGCCTCGAAGCGGCGCTGAAGGGCCACGTCGTGGAGATCCTCCAGAGCAGCGGGGGCACCGCCGCCTGCACGGAAGTCGCGGAGCTGCCGGTGCGCACCATCCTGAGCGGCCCCGCGGGAGGGGTTGCCGCCGCGGCGGAGCTCGCCCGGCGGCACGGCATCGAAGAGGCGGTGAGCTTCGACATGGGCGGCACCTCCACCGACGTCGCGCTCCTTCGCGGGGGCGCGCAGCTCGTCCCGGAATTCCGCGTGGAGGGGCTGCCCCTCCGCGTCCCGGTCCTGGATGTGCATACCGTCGGCTCCGGCGGCGGATCGATCGCGCGCCTCGACGCGATGGGGGCGCTGCGCGTCGGCCCGCAGAGCGCCGGCGCCGATCCGGGCCCCGCCTGCTACGGCCGCGGCGACGAGCCCACCGTGACCGACGCCCACGTCGCGCTGGGCCATCTGCTCGACGGCGATCTCTTGGGCGGCGCCCTCGCCATCGACGCCGGGCGGGCGCGCACCGCGGTGCGGGGGATGGCGGCCGACATCCTGCGCGTGGCGAACGCGACGATGGAGCGCGCGCTGCGCAACGTCACGGTGCGCCGTGGCATCCACCCGCGCGCCTGCGTGCTCCTGGCGTTCGGCGGCGCGGGGCCGCTCCACGCCTGCGCCCTGGCCGACGCGCTGGAGATGCGCGCGGTGCTCGTGCCGAAGGACCCGGGGGCCTTCAGCGCCCTCGGCATGGCGACGGCGGACGCCCGGCGCGACTTCGTACGCACCCTCCTGATGCCGGCGGAGCAGTGTATCCCGCGCCTTGCCGAGCTCATGCCGGGGAAGGGGGCGGGGACCGGCAGCGCCGACGCCCGCTACGTGGGCCAATCCCACGAACTCTCCGTGCCCGCCGGCCCCGATCTCGTGGAGAGCTTCCACCGTGCGCACGAAACCGCCTACGGCTACTGCGACCGCTCCCGCGAGGTGGAGGTGGTGAATCTCCGCTTCGCCGCCGTCGACCCTGCCCCCCGGCCCCCTCCCTATCCCGCGCGGAAGCCCGCCGTCCCCCGGCGCGGGCCCGCGCGGATGCGCCGCGCCGATCTCGTCGGCGCGCTTCTCGGCCCCTGCGTCCTCACCGAACGGACGGCCACCACGCTCGTGCCCCAGGGCTGGTGCGCCACGGCGTTGGGCGACGGGTCCCTCCTCCTGGAGCGCGCCCCGTGAATGCCGCCGACCTCGCCGTCTTCGATGCGCTCTTCCGCTCGGTGGCCGACGAGATGGGCCTCGCGCTGGAGCGCGCGGCCAGCTCGGTGAACATCAAGGAGCGGCGCGATCTCTCCTGCGCGGTGTTCGACGAGGAGGGGCGGCTCCTCGCCCAGGCGGCGCACATCCCGGTCCATCTCGGGGCGATGCCGCTCTCGGTGCGCGCGGTGCTGGAGCGCCGTCCGCCGGGCCCCGGTGACGTCATCCTGCTCAACGACCCCTGGGCGGGCGGGACCCACCTGCCCGACGTGACCGCCGTGACCCGCGCGGGGCGGTTCCTTCTGGCCAATCGCGCGCATCACGCCGACATCGGCGGCGCGTCCCCGGGCTCCCTCGGCATGGCCTACGACATCCACGGGGAGGGGCTGCGCATCCCGCCGGTGCGACTCGTGCGCGGAGGGCGGATGGACGAGGATCTCCTCGACCTCTTTTGCGCCAACGTGCGGTCGCCGCGGGAACGGCGCGAGGACCTCGTGGCCCAGGTAGCGACGCTTCGGCGCGGGACCGTGCGGCTGGAGGAGGCGGCGCGGCGGCACGGGGAGGAGACCCTCGTCGCGGCGGGGGCGGCGCTGCGCGAGGCGGCCCGTCTCGCCGCGGTGGAGGTGGTGCGCTCCCTGCGCCCGGGCGTCCACTCCTTCGAGGACTGCATGGACGGCGGGTTCGCGGTACGCGTGGCCCTCACGGTGCGCGGGGACCGTCTCGTGTCCGACTTCACCGGCACTCACCCGCAGGTGGCCGAGCCGCTCAACGCGAATCTCGCGGTGGTCTGGAGCGCGGTCAACTACGCGCTGGCGCTCCTCCTCCCCGAGGAGACGCCCCTCAACGAGGGGGTGCGCGACGTCCTCGAGATCGTCGCGCCGGAGGGCACGCTGGTGAACGCGCGCTACCCCGCGCCGATGGCGGGCGGCAACGTCGAGACGAGCCAGCGCCTTGTCGATGTCGTCCTGGGCGCGCTCGCCTCCGCGCTGCCGGAAAAGATCCCGGCCGCTTCGCAGGGCACCATGAACAACCTCACCGTGGGGGGCGAGGGGTTCAGCTACTACGAGACAATCGCGGGGGGGGCCGGGGGCGGGCCGGACGGTCCGGGCGCCTCGGCGCTGCACACCCACATGACGAACACGCGCAACACGCCCATCGAGGCGCTCGAGAACGCGATGCCGCTCCTGGTGCGGCGGCTCCAGGTGGCGCGCGGGACCGGCGGGGAGGGGCTCCACCCCGGCGGCGACGGCGTGGTGAGAGAGATCGAGTTTCGCGCGCCCTGCCTCGCACACCTGCTCTCCGATCGGCGTACCCGCGGCCCCTACGGGCTTTCCGGCGGCTCCCCGGGGAGTCCGGGCGCCGCCTCGCTCCTGCGCGACGGCGTGGAGATCGAGCTTTCGGGCCGGGCGCGCATCGAGGCGCGGCTGGGCGACCGGCTCGCGATCCGCACCCCCGGGGGGGGCGGGTTCGGTAAGGTGTGAGCGCATGATCCGCAAGCGCCACCCCCCGCGCGGCGCCCGCCCGGGGACGCTCGTGATTCCGCGGGACGCCGTCCCGCCCAAGATCCATGTCGTGCGCTACGAGGCGAGCCTCATCGAGGAGTTCGACGTCACGGATGCGGCGGCGGTCGCCGGCCTCTTGCGCCCCGCGACGACGGCCTGGATCGATGTGC
Source organism: Planctomycetaceae bacterium (assembly GCA_052388375.1). Lineage (GTDB taxonomy): Bacteria > Planctomycetota > PLA2 > PLA2 > PLA2 > JBQTIG01. The sequence continues at coordinate 8,894 of JBQTIG010000149.1, forward strand.
AGGGCATCGGCGACGAGGCGGTTCTGCGCGGGCTCGCGGACCTCTTCCAGGTCCACCCCCTCGCCCTCGAGGACGTGGTCAACGTGCCCCAGTTGCCCAAGCTGGAGGAGTACGACGAGCACGTCCTGATCCTCGCGAGCATGGCGCGCCCGGACCAGCCCGAACGGACCGACCTCGAGCAGGTGAGCCTCTTCGTCGGCAAGGGGTACGTGCTGACGTTTCAGGACACCTACGGCGACGTGCTCGACCCGGTTCGCATCCGACTCCGGCTCGGGGCGGGGCCGATGCGCAAGTCGGGCCCGGACTACCTGGCCTACGCGCTCCTCGACACCATGGTGGACGCCTACTTCCCGATCCTCGAAACCGTGGGGAACCGCCTGGAGGAGCTGGAGGAGCGCGTCCTGGGCCGGCCGGAGCCCCGCTGCCTGGCGGAGCTCAACGAGATCCGGAGGCATCTCGTGCGGCTCCGCCGCGCGATCTGGCCCCAGCGCGACGCGGTGAACCGCATGGTCCGCGACGAGAACGAGTTCCTGGGCGAGTCGGCGCGGCTCTACCTTCGCGACACCCACGACCACTGCGTGCAGTGCGCCGAGGTGGTGGAAGGCTATCGCGAAATCGCGGGGGGGCTCTTCAACACCTATCTTTCCGCGGTGAGCAACCGCACGAACGAGATCATGAAGGTGCTGACGATCATGTCGAGCATCTTCATCCCGCTCACCTTCGTCGCCGGCATCTACGGCATGAATTTCGTCCATATGCCGGAGCTGTACGCGCGGTGGGCCTACCCGGCGCTCCTGCTCCTCATGTCCGCGATCGCGATCGTCATGCTCCTCTGGTTCCGCCGGCGCGGCTGGCTCGGCACGAAGCCGCCCGAGCCCCCGCAAGACGGCGCTTGACTCCTCCGCAGCCGGAGGCATTCTGAAGAGCGAAAGGAGGCGCACGCCATGACCCTTGCCCAAGCCCTTCCCCCCGTCGTCGCGGCCTCCTCCGGCGTCGTCTAGGTCGGGTCTTCCCTCCTCCCGCCGTCGCGGGCGCCGCGCGCCCAAGCTCCCGCTCCCTTCCGGAGCGCGGTCCGTCTCCATCCTTGCCCCAGGAGGCACCCGCCTTGTCCCGACTCGCCGATCTCGGCTGGACGGCCGACCACTGCGTCGCCTTCCAGCCTCACGCCGCCCGCGGCCTCGTTGCCGCGCGCATCACGCAAGAGCACAAGGATCGTTTCGTCGTCCTTTCCGCCGACGCCGAGTGGCCCGCGCGCATCGCGGGTCGCCTGCGCTACGAGGCGCGCGGCGCGGGGGCACTGCCCGCGGTGGGCGACTGGGTCGCGGTTTCCGCGCCGCAGGGCGGAGGCGCCGCCCGGATCGACGCGCTGCTTCCGCGTCGCAGCGCGCTCCTGCGCAAGCGCCCCGACCGCGCGGTGGAGGCGCAGGTCCTCGCCGCCAACGTCGATCTGGTCTTCCTCGTGGAGTCGCTCCAGGACGAACCCAAACCGCGGCGCCGGGAGCGGTTCCTCGCGGTGGCATGGGAGAGCGGCGGGCAGCCCGTGATCGTCCTCACCAAGTCCGATGCAAGGGAGGGGGGCGGGGAGGCGGACGCGGCCACGGTCCCGGTCCTGCGCACCAGCGCGGTGACGGGCGAGGGGCTGGACGCCCTGCGCGCGCTCCTCCGACCCTGCCGCACCGGGGTGTTCGTCGGAGCGAGCGGCGTGGGGAAATCGAGTCTGGTGAACCGGCTCCTGGAGGAGGCCGCGCAGGCGACGGGCTGCGTGCGCGAGGAGGACGGGCGAGGACGCCACACGACCTCCCACCGCCAGCTCTTCCTCCTCCCCGGGGGTGGGATGCTTATCGACACGCCCGGCTTGCGCGAGCTTGCGCCCTGGCTCGCGGAGGAGGGGGTCGAGGAGGCGTTTGCCGACCTCGGGGCGGTGGCCGCCCGCTGCCGCTTCCGTGACTGCAGCCACGAGAGCGAGCCGGGATGCGCGGTGAAACGTGCGGCGGCATCGGGTGATCTGGATCCCGATGCGCTCGAGAGCTGGCGCAAGCTCGCCCGCGAGAACGCCCATCTCGCGCGCAAGGAGAGCGTTCAGGGGCGCCGCGCCGCGAAGCGGCGAGAGCGGAGGGCCGCCCGGGGGCATGGCAGGTTCGAGGAGGGGGAGCCTCGCTGAATTCGAATGCGCTCCTGCGGCGGTATACTCTCTCCCTTCCCATGAAGTGGCTGGCGTTCACGGCGGTCTGCGTCTTCTCCCTCGTGCTCCTCGGGATCCTCGCCGTGGACGAGCGCAACGTCGTTTGGGAGGGGGACAAGTCCTTCTGTCCCTATTGCCGCTCGGAGCTGAACCACTACGCGTTCGCCTGCAAGGAGTGCCGCCACTCGGTCGACTGGGTGTCGCACGCCCAGCCTTGCCGTGCTTGCCTCGATCGCGATGCGGCGGAGCTTCTCAAGGCCAAGTTCGCCGCGCTCCAGATCACGGGACCCGAGCTTCCGGCGGCGCTCGATGAGTTCAACCGCGCCTACTTCCTCTCCCTGGATGCCGGGGCGTGCGGCTACTGCGGGGGCCTCGGCGAGGTGAAGGAGAACGGCGCCCAAGAGAGCCCCTGCCCCATCTGCCTCGGCCAGGACCGTTGCATCGCCTGCGGCGGGGACCGCGTGGTCGTGTTTGGCGATCCTGAAGCGCATCGACGCAGCGTCGAACGTCGCCTCGCGCGCGAGGAGGCGATCCGGCGGGCCGAGCTGCTCGGGATCCCCGTGCCGCAGAGCGAGCTGCTCCGCGAGGATCTCGTCGCCCTGACGGGCTTCGCCGAGGCCGCGACCCTGCGGGACGGCGAGGGACGGACGCTGGCCGAGCTGGCGCGCGGTCGTCTGCAGCGTGCGGCGGCGAGCCTGGAGGCCGCCGCGCACCCCCCCCCGGCGCCGCCTTCCGAAACGCCCGCGGGCTCCTGACCCGGTGTCGGGCCTTCTGCTAGGGTAGGGCACCCCATCCCGGAGACCGGACCATGCGCTGCCTGCTCCTGCTCCTTCTCGCGTCTCTCGCGGCCCCGGCGCAGGAGCGCATCGTCGCGTTCCGCGGCGCGCGGATCCTCACCGCGGCGGGGGAACCCATCGAGCGGGGCACCCTCGTGATCTCCGCCGGGCGCATCGTCGCCGTGGGACCCGCCGAGGGCGTCGCGATCCCCGAAGGCGCCGAGGTGCGCGACGTTTCGGGACTCGTGATCATCCCCGGTCTCGTCGATACGCACAGCCATCTCGGGGTCTACGCGCGGCCGTCGGTGGTGGCCAACGCGGACGGGAACGAATCGACGGGGCCGGTGCAGCCCCTCGTGCGCGCCCTCGATTCGCTCTATGCCGCCGATCCCGGATTCCGGATGGCGCTCGCCGGCGGCGTCACCACGGCCAACGTGATGCCCGGCAGCGGCAACGTCCTGGGAGGCCAGACCGCCTACGTAAAGCTGCGCGGCGCCACCGCCGACGCGATGCTCATCGATCTGCGGGGGGGCCCCTCGGGCATGAAGATGGCGAACGGCGAGAACCCCAAGCGCGCGTACGGCGGACGCGGCAAGGAGCCCATGACGCGCATGAAGATCGCGGCGCTCCAGCGCGAGGTTTTTCTCAAGGCGCGGCAGTACCGCGAGAAGATGGACCGGCACCGGGCCAAGCCGGAGGGGGATCCGCCCGGGCGCGATCTGGGCCTGGAGGCGGTCGTGGAGATCCTGGACCGCAAGCGGACGGTGCACTTCCACACCCACCGCGCCGACGACATCCTGAGCGTGCTCCGGCTCCAGGAGGAGTTCGGGTTCGAGGTGGTGCTCCACCACGCCACGGAGGCCTATCTCGTCGCCGGCGAGATCGCCCGGCGCGGCATCGCCTGCTCCCTCACGCTGCTCGACTGCCCCGGCGGGAAGCCGGAGGCCGAAAACCTGCGTTACGAGAACGCCGCGCTCTGCGCCCGCGCCGGCGTGCGCGTCGCGATCAACAGCGACGATCCCATCACGGAGAGCCGCCTCCTCCTCCGCACCGGGGCGCTGGCCGTGCGCGGCGGCCTTCCCGAGGCGCTGGCGCTCCAGGCGCTGACGCTCCGCGGCGCCGAGATCCTGCATCTCGCGTCGCGCATCGGCTCCCTCGAGGCGGGCAAGGACGCCGATTTCGTCCTGCTCTCCGGGGAGCCCTTCGCGGCGACCACCCGCGTGCTCGAGACCTGGATCGAGGGCGAACTGCTCTACGACCGCGCGCGGCCCGAGGATAGGCGCCGCGCCACCGGCGGCCACGCCGTGCGCGCCCGCATGCCGGAGCAGGACGCCCCCGCCCCCGCCCCCCTCCCCCCGTTTCCGCCGCCGGCGCGGGGGGAGCCGCTTCGCGACGCGGCGCGTTTCGCCCTGGTCGCCGGAATGCTGCACCCGGGGGCGGGGGAGGCGTTCGCCAACGGCGTCGTCGTCGTGGAGGGGGGCAGGATCGTCGCGGTGGGTCGGTACGGCGAGGTGGCGCTCCCCCCCGACGCGCCGGTCTTTTCCGCGGCGCACGTGACTCCGGGGCTCATCGACGCGCACGCCACCGCGGGGCTGAGCGGCATGTTCAACACGCCCGCCGACCAGGACCAGGAGGAACGCAGCGGGCCCAACCAGGCGGCGCTTCGGGTCGTGGACGGATTCAATCCGCGGGAACCGCTCCTCGCCTATCTGTTGGCGCACGGCGTGACGCTCCTGCACTGCGCGCCGGGGCCGAGAAACCCGATCGCCGGGCAGTCGGGGCTCTTCCGCACCGACGGCAGCGGCGTGGTGAAGTTCCCCGTGGCGATGGTGTTCAACCTGGGGGAATCGGCCAAGCGCGAGGGCGGCGAGGCGCCCGGCACGCGCATGGGCGTGGCGGCGCTCATCCGCAAGGCGCTCATGGATGCGTCCAATCCCGTCAAGGAGGAGGAGGCGGGGCTCGAGCGCGAAGCGATGCGGCAGATTCTGCGCGGCGAGCTGCCGGCGATGTTCCTGGCCCACCGGGAGGACGATCTGCTCACGGCGGTGCGCATCGCGAGGGAGTTCCGCCTGAAGGCGATCCTCGACCAGGCGACCGAGGGCTACCTCGTGCGGAGCGAGCTTCTGGCGGCGGGCTACCCGGTGCTCTGCGCCCCCACGATGCAGCGCGCCGAGGGGCTGGAACGGTTCAACACCTGCTTCGAGAACGCCGCTCTTCTGGCGGACGCCGGCCTGCGCATCGCCATCACGTCGGGCTACGAAGGGTACGTGCCGAAGAACCGCGTCGTGCTCTTCGAAGCGGGCATGGCCGCCATGCACGGGCTCGGCCGGGAGCGGGCGCTGCGCGCCGTCACCATCGATGCGGCGCGCATCCTCGGCGTGGAGGCTTCCCACGGAAGTCTGGAACGCGGGAAGGCGGCCGACCTCGTGCTCTTCGACGGCGACCCCTTCTCGTTCACCAGCCACGTCACCGCCGTCTTCGCGGCGGGCCGACTCGCCTATCGGCGGGTCGACTGAGGCGCGGGGGGCAGAAGGGGGAACGCGCGCCCGTCGCAGCCTTGGGGCGGAGGGAGGCCGAAGAGCGCGCAGACGGTCGGCGCGATGTCCTCGAGGCCGGGCGACGCACCGGGCCCGAGCGCCCAGTTGGAGAGGAGGATGCCGGCGGTCTCTTCCGCGTCGTTGCTGCAGTGGTCCCCCGACCAGGGGTAGTCGTTCTCCTCGAAGACCTTCGGCGGCATCCCGAGCAGGGCGGTCTGCCACGAGACGCGATAGCCGCTCGCGAAGGCGCACTGCAGCTCCGGAGCCTCCCCCATGCGCTCGCCGCGCCAGATCTCGCCGCCCAGGATGACCCGCTTCATCACGGGCTCCCCGTCAGGGGAACGCAGCGCCCGCAGTTTGGCGGCGATCTCCTCCACGAGCGCCCGCGCCTCCGCCGGCTCCACGATGCCGCCGGCCTCGCGCCCCTCGAGATTGAGGTAGATCTGACCCAGGCCGAGGGCGTAGGCGCGGGTCCGGCTCCAATCGATGTGCGAGGTCTCCGCCGTGAGCCGGAAGAACTGCGCGAGGGTGCGCGAGGCGTCCGCCTGCCCCGGATGCGCCGGCGTCAAGTACCCGTTCTCCGCGAGCCACGTGTTGAGGTTGACCCCCATGCGCCAGGAGTGAAAGCCGTGATCGGAAACCACCAGGAGCAGGTCCTGGGGCGAGAGGCGCGCAAGAACCGCGCCGAGCGTCTCATCCATCCAGCGGTAGGACTCCAGGATCGGGTCGTCCACGCCGGTCTGCCCGCGAAACGCGGCGCGGGCGGCCTCGTCGTAGAGCGGGTGGCGCGGATCGCGCCAGCGGAAAAAGAGGTGCGACATCCGGTCCTGCGCCGTGAACACCATGGAGACCAGCGCCGCGCCGGAGTGGTCGAGACGGTCGAGGAGGAGCCGCTCGTCGGATCGGTAGGTGTCCTCAATGTCACGATAGACGTGGACATCCCCGAGAACACGGTCGTTGGCCGCGAACGTGTCCTCCGGCCAGCCCGCCGTCTTCATCGGTCCCAGGCGCTGGGCGAGCGTCCTGGCGAAATCGAACGGCGCCGAGATGGGAATCGGGGGGGCGTGGGGGGCGATCTGGATGGGGGAGGCGTAGACGGCGGCCTCCGGCCCCGTGCGGAGGAGGAGGAAGCGGACGAGTCCATGGAGGTTGACGAACGGGCCTGCCGTGAAGTGCACGCGCATCCAGCGGGAGAAGCGGTCGCGCGTGAGCATCAACGGCGGCTCGCCCGGAAGGGTCACCACCGCCGCCTCGTTTTCGAAGCGGAACGCAATCGGAACTTCGAGTCGCTTGCCGCGCGCGGAGGGCCGCGGGTCGATCGGTCCCTCGAGGAGCGCGGAGGCTTCGCCCTTGCGCGGATAGAGCTTGATGTGCCGGCCCCCGAAGACGGTGTCCCCCATCCAGGCGTTGATGCCCGCGGCGAACAGCGTGTAGGAGCCGTTCGTGCCCCGCAGGTCCGGGACGCCGAGGCCGCAGAGCAACTCGCCTCCGCGAGGAAGCTCGGCGGGAAACGTGAGCGGCATGCGCAGCACCGAAACCCTGTAGCCGCCCTTCGCGACACGCTCCCAGAAGGTCTCGCCGGAGAGCAGGTTCAGGGCCGTGGGGGGGCGCAAGGGGAGGTCGAGCGGGCCGAAGAGCGGGGGAACCCGGTCCACCATCCCGTTGAGCGGCTGGTAGGGCGTCTCGCTGGCAGGATCACGGCGCACGAAATCGAAGATGCCGTGGCCGCCGGGATTGCGCCCCGTCGCGAAGGTCGCCCAGGCCACGGGGGACTCCGGGGGATCGGTGGTGCGGCAGGAGAGATAGCCCGATTCGGCGGCGGCGCGGCTGTCGTTGCGGGCGAGGCGGGCGACCGCCGGCAGGGAGGCGAGGTGCTCGCGCAGGATGTCGGGATCGACGCCGTCGAATCCGAGCACGACGACGCGGAACGGGGCCGCCTTGTGCGCGAAACGACGCCCGCTCGCGGCGCGGGCCAGATCGGCCCATCCGACCGCCCAGGGCAGCAGAAGGGAGAGGCCCAAGAGGAAGGGAGCCACGGGGCGGAAGCTAAGGACCACGGAGGCATTCTCCCATCGCGGCGCAGCGCCGCCGCGCCTCAGTCGCGGGAAGGTGCTCCCCGTGCGGCGCCGGACCCGTCGCCGGAGGCCTGCGGTCGCATGGGCCGCCGGATCTCCGTGATCACGCCCGCCCCGAGCTTTTCGAGATAGGACGCGAGGGACCGCGCGTCCATCAGGGGCGTCTCCTCGCCGCCCGGCGCGGCGCAGAGGCGCCACCCCGCACCCGTGTCGAGCACGCGGCGCAGGCAGGGCTCCTCCGCACCGCGCAGGACCACCCAGTCCCCGTCCCGGGCAGCGAGCGAGGGGTCGACCTGCAACAGGTCCCCGGCCTGCACGTGCGCCGCCGCGACCTCCTGCTCCGCACGCAACTCGTAAGCGACTTTGGCCTCCCCCGCCGCGGGCGGAGCGTAACGCAGAGCGGATTTCGCACGGTGCGGCAGGCGCAGGGTGCTGCCCGCCAATGCGGGAAGCGCGTCCATGAGCGCGCGGCGATCCCTGGCGGGGAGCCGGTCGAGCATGCGGGAGAGCCGCGAGGCCTCCTCGATGCGCTCTCGTCCCAGGATGCGCAGGACTTCGCGCAGGCGGCGCCGGCGCGCCTCGCTGATTCGGATGGACGCCAGGGTTGCGTCGAGCAGGGCCGGCGGACCGCTGAGCAGGGGGGGGAGGAGCGACTCGAGGAGAACGAAGCGCGACCTGACCTCGCGACGGAGCGACTGGGAGAGTGCCTTCACCTTGCGCTGGAGCGGCTCCGGTGCCCGCTCCAGGTGTGCCTGCTCGAGGAGCGGACCGGCGGGAGTCTTGAGGGCGTGCGCCAGACTCTCCACGGCCTGGTCCGAGGGGGGCGGCTTCTTGCGGTTTTCCAGGAAACTGATGTAGGAGGGGGTCATGCCGGCCGCCTCGGCGAGTTGCGCCTGGGTCCAGCCGCGCTGCGTGCGGGCCGTGCGGACGAGGGAGGCGAAGTCCTGCATGGCGGCTCTTGAATTGTAGGCCACGCACGGGGCGCGGCCAGGCGCGGGTTGACGGAAGGGTCACGCCCGGCGGGAATGTGATTGACTAGTTAGTCATAACCGGTAGAGTGGGGGCGGATGCCGCGACCCTAGCCTCGGACCCGAATCGGAATTCACCTGAAACCAAGAAAGGTCGAAGGCAGGATCGGTTCGCGCAATCAAGGGACACGGGTTCGATGCAGGAGCGGCGGGGCTGGAAACGGCAAGCTGAAAAGGGACCCTGCGGCGAGCTGAAAAGGGACCCCTGAAACCGAAGGAAGGGGGTCCGTCCGGCCGGGTATCGAGACGGCTTCTTCAAACCCGTTTCGAGGACCCAGAC
>JBQTIG010000150.1:0-2461 GCA_052388375.1 Planctomycetaceae bacterium
GCGCCCGGCCCCCAGTCCGCCTTTGGTGCTATCGCCTGGTTGGTTGGCGTGGCTACGCGACCGCCCCGCGAAGCCGTCCGATTGGTGCGGTGTTTTGGGATAGGCTCTAGGCTGCCCCGGTTCGTGCGCCTGGGGCGGCGCCTTTGTCCCATGATCGAGTACTCCGTGGTCATCCCCGCCCGGAACGAGGAGCGGCACATCACCGGCGCTCTCGAAAGCGTCCTCGCACAGACCCTGGCTCCCCGCGCGGTCATCGTGGTCGACGACGGCTCCACGGACCGGACCGGCGAGCTGGCCGCGGCCTGCGGTCCACTCCAGGTCGTCCGTCACGAGATTTCGCGCGGGCTCGCCGCAGCGCGCAACAGCGGCGTAGCGGCGGTGGCCACTCCTTGGGTCGCCTTTCTGGATGCGGACGATCGCTGGGACGCCACCAAGATCGCGCGCCAAGCGGAGGTGGCGGCAGCCACGGGTGCGGGGCTCGTCTACTGCGGTCTTCGCTCGACCCGCGGGGACGGCAGCCGGGACGAGGAGGTCCCGGCGACGGTGTTCCGGACCCACAGGCTCCTGCGCCGCGAACTCGCCTGCCGCAACTGCATCACCGGAAGCGGAAGCGGCGTGTTGGTGCGAACGGATCTGCTGCGCGCGGCGGGAGGTTTCGCCGAGTCGCTCCGGGTCTCCGAGGACTGGGACATGTGGCTCCGCCTCTCGGTGGCGACGACTTTCGCCGCGGTCGAGGAGCCCCTCCTCACGCTGCTGCAGCGCCCGGCGAGCCTGGGAAGCGATCCGGAGCGCATCTTCCGCGGAGCGCTGGAGGTCATCGGCAGGAATTCCGGCTTCTACGGCGACTTCCTCGACGGGGCGCTTCTGCGGCGCCGGGCGCGGTCGCGCGCCTATGAGCGGTTGGGGCAGGGCTGTATCGCTTTGGGGCGCATGCGCCAGGCTCGCCGCTGCTACCTCAGGGCCGCGTGGCTCTGGCCCTTCCGCTCCCGCGTCCTGCATCCGCTCATCAAGCTCTGCACGGGAAGGCTTCGCGAGGCGCGAAGCGCGGGCTGAAGCCCGGCACGGGGCGCGCGCTCTCGCGTCATCCGGAGTCCCCGCAACGCACGGGCCGTGCGGCGGCCTTGCCGGATCTCCGGAATCGACCCCTGCTCGAAGCGTGGCGCGTGGCGATGGCGGTTGACTCGAAGGCCGCATGAGATAGCGTTCCGGCAGCGAGCCGTGCACGTCCGGAGAACGAACCCGCCTCCGGCTGCGTCGGACGAGCCCTGGAGGGGCGCAGACGATGCCCCTCCCGACTCCTCCCAACGGCTTCGATAAAGGCAAACCCCGGGGAACCGGGCGACGCAAAGCTAGAGGGCCCGAGATCGGCATTCCGCCGAAAGGGCAGCCAGTTACCGAAGAGCCTAGAATCGATCGCGACGGAGGTAGGGCGTGTGGCACCGGCGGGTGTGTTGGGCGCCAGAGTCCTCCCGATCACCGGAGGGTAGTCGATGGCGTTCGCGCAACACGGCCGCGTCCTGCTCTTGGGACTCGCGGCCTTCCTCGGTCTCGCCGCCTGCGTGCCGGCGGATCTGTTCCGCAGGGGCGATCCCCCGAGTTCCGAATCCCCCGCGCCGACGCCCGAGCCGGTGCCGGAGGCGCCCGCGCCCAATCCTGATCCAATCCCGCCCAGCCCGCCCTCCAGCGACGCGCCTTCGCCCCTTTCCCTCCTCGTCGACGGCACATCTCTCGTGGTTCCGGAGGGGACTTCCGCCCAGCTCGGACTCCGGCTCTCCGGCGCCCCCTCGGTCGATGTGGGGGTGTCCGCTCGCCTGACGACGTCCGACGCCTCGCTGACGCTGAGCGAGCCTGCCGACCTCCTGTTCGACGCGACCAACTGGGATGCGACCCAGTACGTCACCCTCCGGGCGGCGATCGATGCCAACGCGGAGGACGGCTTCGGCTCGTTGAGCCTCACGCTGTCCGGCGCCAGCCCCATCGTCGTGACCGTCGTGGCGTCGGACAAGGACCTCCCGTCCGGACAGGGCGTGCGACTCACGGTGAAAGACGCCTCCGGCCGTGGGGCGGTCGGCTGGCCGGTCACCGCGGTGGTTCCCCTCGAGTTCGGGAAATTCCAGACGACCGACCAGTTCAGGATGACGGATGCCTCGGGCGTGGCGATCCCGGCTCAATTCCGGGTTCTCAACCGGTGGTGGGTGCGAGGCAACAGCATCCGCCACGTCGTGGTGCAGTTCGACGCTTCGGTGGCCCCGAACGGGAGCTCCTACTACTTCTTCCAGACCTCGGGCGGCCAGGAGACTGCGCCTGCGAAAGCCGTCCGCGTGCAGGACGGCCCCACCCAGCTCGTCGTCGACACCGGCGCGGTCCGCTTCGTGCTCAAGAAGACGGGGTTCAACCTGTTCGACGAGGTCTCGGTCGATCTCAACGACAACGGCTCCTACGAGGCTTCCGAGCGGATCAT
>JBQTIG010000151.1:0-26729 GCA_052388375.1 Planctomycetaceae bacterium
GCGGGCCGCTGGCTTCGCCGCTCGTCCATCGCCGTATTTGGGGTCAATACGGCTTCGGACTCGCGGCTCGCCAGCAGCCCGCTCGCTCGGGCTCGGGCCGACGATGGAGTATTCAGACAGGCCCTAGGGCGGGTGGCGGATCGGGCGCGTCCACGCCTTCGGTGCGGGTGGGTGTCCGCGGCCCCTCGTGGATGAAACACCGCCATGCACAGGTCGTCCCTCCGTGAGCACCCGCAGCCCCTCCGATCCGCCCCGCGACCGCGAGAGGAACACATCGCGGTGCGGCGCGCTCCCGACTCGCAGGCGCTGCTGCTCGAACCCCCACACCCGTGCGCCGCAGCCACGGTCCATCGGGTCCTGCCGGAAGAACCTCCGCGGGCCGTTTCCTCCGAGGGGAGACAGTCCCGAGGGCGCTACGGGAAGAACCATAGTGCCCGGCCTGGGACATCGCACGCAGAGGATGCTAACTGAAGAATCGAATGCCGATGGCCGACCGGCAACGTGGTCAGCAGTTGTAACAGCCGCGAGTGGCCGACGGCGCTGCGGGCCGACGCTGAACCGGAGCGTCAGGCGTCACCAAGCCCCAGGATCTCCGCCCGCGAGATCATCCGCTTCACCTCGGACGAAGCGTGAAGAGGCACGATCTCCACTTCAGGGTGCATGGATCGGAAAACGCGGAAAACCTCGTCCGCGAACGCTTGGCCGATGAATGCCACACCCGAGAAGTCAAGGACCACAACCTTGAATCGTTCGAATCTCGTCAGAAGTCGCTTGGCTTGCGATCGAGTTACGAGATTGTCGTCACCGTATCGCATCAGTTTCACGGGCACGACTGTCTTCGTGAAGCCATAGTCCTTGTCCGTAGTGAACTGGTCGAACACCTTCTTGGAAGTCCGAGCCGTATGGTTGTGAAGGGCCATCCGAACGAGCGTACCGCCAGAGGCGGAGCTAGCCTGCAGTATCCAATCCTCGCTCTCTTGGAACTCGTGTGAAAAATAGACGTCGCCAGAGGCGATTGCGAATCGGTCGAACATGCGCGCCGAGAAGAAGATGCCTTCCCCCGAGTGGGTCGCAGGATCGGTGGTGAACTTACCCTTGGCCAACTCCAGGACCGCGTGCCTCTCGTCCGCAAGATCCAGTGCTGCCTGGATCTTCTTGAAGATTCCCACTCCGTCGTCGTAGATGTCCACGGTCGTTTCCGCGGCCGTCTTGGTGAGCGACAAGGCCACCCGGTGGGCACCAGAGTGATTGATGACGTTATTGAACATCTCCGTGAAGCCGTATTGCCAGATCCCCCGCACGTTCTCCGGGATCTGTCCAAGCTGCGGCGCCACATCCGCGCGCCAGACGGCATCCTCCGCAAGACCGACGGAGAGTTCATACTGCCCGCCCCACCGGACCAGAGCCGCCAGCTGATAGCGCTTGTTTCGGGTCTGTCCGCTGACGACGACGAAACCCTCTGCAACGAGCCGCTGTAGATGCTTGTGCACCGCCTGCCGGGAGCAAGCGAACTTCTCAGCCGTGACCCGGACGATGTCCGTGGGATGTGCTCCGATTTGCTCGACAAGGAACCTCCGTACTGGCTCGCCGCGCGCTCGAATCTTGCTCACGTGTTGTCAACCTCCATGGCACATATTGTCAACATCAGCGGCTCGATTGTCAACCGCGGCCGGGCCTGACCCTCGCGCGGCCAGGCGCGGAACGGAGGTCTGCCTTGGCCCGGGTGGAGCTAGCGGGCGCGGTTTCTGCGCCCGGGGCCGGGCGTCTTGCCCAACCACCCCAGCCCCTCGAACGTAGGACGCGAATCAGGCCATGGGTGCCGGTAGCGCGCCTCCTTCGTTCGCCGCCGACAGCCAAGAGGGCCCTTGGCAACGGCCAACGTAGCCCTCACTCTCGGCCCCCAGACAATGCGCCGTGTCGATCGGCTCGTGTGCCACGCCCGCTATCCCCACCGGAGCCAGGCCATCGAGGCGGCCATCCCGGCCAGGCGTAAGAGGATCGAGCGCCGGCGGCTCGACGAGAGGTGCGCTGAGCCCGGTATTGCCGTGGAGCGGGCGCTGGCCGAAGCGGGCCTGGGTCGGGACGCCACGGCCCTGCCGGACTATTGCGGGGCAAGATCCGCTGGGCGGATCCTTGCCCAGCACGGGGCCACGTGCAGACGGTTCTGCGCCCCGTGCTGATCCTGAGCTACGACATCTCCAAGGAGCGGTCGGGCACCGCCATCTCCGTGGCATTGAGCGGCCAGCCAGAGGCGGCGGGATTCCCGCTCACGCTGGAGCCATCGACGCCCCGCCTGGCAACTCGGTCGTGGTTCTAGATCAGCCGGATCCGAACGCTGGCGACGGACCGAATCGGAGAGCGTCTCGGCCCGGCGTCGCCGCGAGGATTGGCGCAGGTGATGGGAGGCTTGAACCGGATTCTAGGCGCCTGACAGGCCGATGAAGCTGCCGGTCCGACGCGCGAGCCGCCGCCGATCGCGGGCGCCAGGGGGATGGGAGAAGTGGCTCCCTTCCTGACGTCTCGCGACCGACTCGAGGCCGGAGTCGAGCTCTCCGCGGGCACGTTCGCGGCTCCCCGGGTGATGCGCATTGCCCGCGCGGTCTCGGGATTCAGGACCGACGCCACCGAAGTCTCCGAACTCCTTGGCCGTGCGGCGGCCGGCCTGTCCCACCCGCGGCACAGCAGCCAGCGCTGGATGACGTTGCGCGCGGCGAGCACTCCCGGCCGCTCGGCGCCCCCGGAGCGCGGAATCACCCGCAGGCCCCGGCGCCTCCCCGGCGTCGTTCCGGGGCGATCTCGCCGCGCTCGGCGTCAACGCACCCAGGGCGCGCCGGCGCGACCTCCGCGCCTCCGCGGCCGCGCTTGTCCGCCGGCCGGAAACCCTAACGCAGATCCACCCGCGCCGGGAACATGAGGCGCGGGTCGCGGCGCTCGGCGGCGGTCATGAGCAGGGTGGAGAGCGTGAAGGGAACGTGCCCGCGGAACGCTTCGCTGCCGTCCACGAAGATCACGACCTCCCGGGACAAGTCGACGAGCGCTTCGTCCAGAAGCACGCGGAGCCCCGCGATCGAGCCGCCGCCGAGGGAGATGCGGATCACGTTGCCCTCCTCCACCTTCGCCTCCAGCAGCACGCGCGGCGTCGGGGGGTCCCACCAGAGCCAATAGAACGCGCGCTTCCAGGAGAGCACCGGCTGCCAGAGGAGGTGGCGCGGACGCGCATGGCGCGCATGCGACGCCACCCATTCGAACGCCTTGCCGTGGCCGCCGGGCGGAGCGCCGTGGCCGCGGCCGTCCACCTGCTCGTAGATGTGGGGGAAGCCGCCGTACTGCTTCTGGAGCCGCAGGAGTTCGGCGGCCGCGTAGATGTTCGGGCCCGGCGGGACGTTCTTGTCGTCGAGGCTCTGGTAGACGTGGATCGGCACGTTCAACAGATTCGGCAGCACACCGTCCTCGATGCCCACGATCTCGTCGCCGCTCAGATAGGGCGTGGGCGCCCCCGCGTAGGCCGCCAGTCCGGCGAAGAGATCGGCGTGGCGCGCGCCGATGGTCCATGTGCCGTAGCCGCCCATGCTGTGGCCCGCGAGGTAGATGCGATCGGGATCGATCTTCCAGGTGCGCTTGGCCGCCTGGATGAGTTCCAAGACGAACTCCTCGGTTCCGCTCGTCGTCCAGCCGCGCTCGGTCTTCTCGAGCACCTCGGGAAAGATGCCGACGCAACGATTCCTGGAGGCGATGGGACCGAACGTGGAGGCCGCCTCCCCCGCGTCCCCGGCCCCCACGCCCCCTCCATGCATCCCCACAAGCAGCCCCAGCGTGCCGCTTCCCCCGCCGCTCACGATGTATTTCCCGCGCTTGACCTCCTCGTCGTAGAAATAGTTCGTCCCGCGCTTCTCCAGCTTCCTGCCCTTGCCCATCAGCTTGGCGAGACGCGCCTGCCACGTTTTCACGCCCGCGGCGTCGAGCCGATCCGCGTCGCCCAGCGCGCCGAGTATCTCCGCGCGCCGCGGCTCAGCCGCCTCGAAGTACTCCGCGGCGAGCTTCTCGAGATCGGGGGCCGCAAGCAGACCGAGGAGCAGGAGCGCCGTCATAGCCCGTACTTCTCGATGAGCTTGCGCAGCGTCGTCCGATGGATCCCGAGGCGGCGCGCGGCGCGCACCTGGTTCCCGCCGCAGCGCGCCAATCCGTGGGCGACGACCTCGCGTTCGACGGCGTCGTGCACGCGGGGGTAGGCCTCGCCTTCCGGCGCGCCGTCGGCCAGCCGCGCCACCAGGCGCGCGAGATCGTCCGAGGGGGGGGCGGGGGCCGCGCGCACGCTCGGGGGGATGTGCTCGGGAAGCAGCACCCCGCCCCGCGCGCTCACCGTGGCCGCCTCCACCGCGTTGCGCAGCTCCCGGACGTTGCCGGGCCAGGAGTGCGCCTTGAGCACTTCGAGCGCCTCGTGGCTCACCGCGCCGGGATAGGCGAACTCCTTGGAGAGGAAATGCGCGACCAGGAGCGGAACGTCGTCGAGCCGCTCCCGCAGGGGGGGGAGGCGGATCTCGGTGACGGCCAAGCGGTAGAAGAGGTCTTCGCGGAACTCCCCCGCCTCCTTGGCCGCCCGCAGATCGCGATGCGTGGCGGCGATGACCCGGGCATCCACCTCGATGCGCTCGTGGCCCCCGAGCCGGGTGATCTCCTTCTCCGCCAGGAACCGGAGCAGCTTGGCCTGGGAGGCGGCGGTCAATTCGCCCACCTCGTCCAGGAAGACCGTGCCGCCATGCGCGGCCTCGAGGCGGCCCCGCTTGCGCCCGACCGCGCCGGTGAACGCCCCCTTCTCGTGGCCGAAGAGCTCGCTCTCGAAGAGCGCCTCGGGGAGCGCGCCGCAGTCGATCGGCTCGAAGGGGCCGGCCCCGCGCCGGGAGGCGCGATGGATCGTGCGCGCCACCAGCTCCTTGCCGGTGCCCGATTCGCCCAGCACGAGCACCGGGGCGTCGGAGAGGGCGACCGTGGCGATGCTCTTGAAGACCTCCTGCATGGCGCGGGTCGCCCCGCAGAGCGGCGACGCGCCCTGCCGCTCCTCCAGTTCCCGGCGCAGTCGCGCCACTTCGCGCTCCAGGGCGCCGCGACGCAGGGCCCGTTCGACCAGGGGAAGGACCTCCTCCGAGCGGAGCGGCTTGACGAGGTATTCGAAGGCGCCGCGCCGCAGCGCCTCCACGGCGTTGTCGAGGGTGCCGTGCGCGGTGATGACGACCACCGGTTTCCCGCGAAGGCGCTCCAGCGCCTCAAGGCCGTTCATCCCCGGCAGCCCGATGTCGAGAAAGACCAGATCCGCGGCGGAGGCGGCGGGGATCCCCTGCTCGGCGCTCCCCAGCGCCTCGACCGCGTGGCCCGCCCCCTCCAGCAGCTTGCGCAGCGCCCAGCAGACCCCGGGCTCGTCGTCGATGAGGAGGATGCGCGCCACGGGGGAAGAGTCTACGCCCTGAAGCGCAGCAGGAGGGAGGTTCCCTCGGACCCGGTGGTGAAGGAGACCTGCGCGCCGTGCTCGTCCGCCACCTGCTTCACCACGGCCAGGCCGAGGCCGATCCCGGCCGCTTTCGTGGTCACGAACGGCTCGAAGATCTTGTCGCGCACCTCCTCGGGGATCCCCGGACCGCAGTCCCTCACCTCGATCTCCCGATCACGGGCGCAGAGCCGCACGACCCCGCCCCCGGGTTGCGCCTGGATCGCATTGAGGAGCAGATTGAGCACCGCCTGCTTGAGCCGATCGGGATCGCCCGTCAGGGCGATCCCTTCCGGCGCTTCCACTTCGATCCGCACCCGCAAATGGTCGCACTGCCGCTGGAGCAGCCGGGCGCACTCGTGCAGCAGCCGATCCACCTCCACTCGTTCGAGGCGCGGCTGGCGCGGACGCACGTAGTCGAGCATCTCCTTGAGCGTGCGGTCCAGACGATCGATCTCGGCGAGCGCCATCTCGCGCGCCTCAGCCCGCCCCGCCGCGTCCTCGGAGAGCGAGGTTTCCACCGCGATGCGCACCGCGGTGAGGGGATTGCGCAGCTCGTGGGCGATCCCTCCGGTGATGCGGCCGAGCGCCGCGAACCGCTCGCTCTCACGGAGCCGCGCCTCCTGATCGCGCAGTGAGCGGAGCATGCGGCCGAAGGCCTCCTCCAGATCGCCGATCTCCCCGGGGCCTCGCCGAGCAAGGTCCCCGGCAAAGGTGCCGTCGGCCACGCGCTGCGCCGTGGCGGCCAGGGCGCGCACCGGGGCGGCGATGCTGCGCGCGACCCAGAGGCCGGTCCCGGCGGCGATCAGGAGGCCCAGGGCGCCCGTGGCGATGATCGGCACCAGCACATCGTCACGGCGATCCCGCACGACCTGCTCGCGGGTGAGCAGGAAGCAGCGTTCCGGCCGCCGCTCCAGCGCCCGCTCCTTGACGCGGTACTCCACCCCCTGCAGTCGGACCCGGCCCGCCCGCAGCGCCGCGAGCTCCCCTGCGCTCCAAGCGGGGACCGTGGCGGATCGGGCCCCGCCGCCCGTCACGGCGATCTCCGCCCGGACAAGGGCGGCGAGGGACGCGAGTATGGCTGGACGGTGCTGGGCCGGGATCTGGAGCCCCTCCAGCTCTCGCGCGACGCGGTCGGCCGCCGCGTCGAGCTCCGTCTCGACCCGGGCGTCGGCCACGCGCACCGCCACGAGGCCGAGCGCCAGGAAGAGGCCGGCCACGAGCAGCAGGACGGCGAAGACGATGCGCCGCGCCAGCCGCGATCGCGACACGCCGCGCTTACTCTTCGCCGAGGATCTCGATGCGCTTCACCACGACGGTGTAGAGACCGGTGCCGCTCTCCGGGTCGATGAGGCCGCTCACGCCGACCCGCTTGCCCTGGAAGCGATAGAGCTCGTAATCGGTGGAGATGAGGTAGTAGCGGATGCGGCCCCCCTCCTCGAGCCGGAAATCGGGGTACCGGCCCAGCACGTCGGGCCGGTAGCGCACGATCCCTTTGGCGGTGAACAGCGGCGCGCGAGGGCGGGCGTGCTCTTCCTTGATCTGGGCCAGCTTCTGCTTGTAGTCGCGCTCGATTTCGGCCAGCCGCTTCTCGAGGTTTTCCTGGATGGCGGACTCTTTGGCCTGGACGCGCGCAATGGCGAACTGCTTCTCCGCCTCGAGCAGATCCATCTGGACGCGGTAGCGCCGTTCGCGCATCTCGGAGCTTAGGTCGGCGCGGTCCAATTCGATGAGCGCGCGCTTGATCGGATCGAGGGACGCCGTCTCCCACCCCTTGGCCATCTCCGCCTTGAGCTGCGCCTCGAGTTCGAGGACCTGCTTGTCGGTGGCCGTGGCCACCGCGGCCGGAACCGCCGCCGGCGCATCCTGGGGCGTAGGTTCGGCGAGGGAGGCCGGGCCGATCTTCTTCAGGTAGTCGCGATGCCCATAGAGCAGGACGGAGCGCGGCACCACGACCCTGTACCAGAGGCCCTCGTCGTTTTTCTCCTCCCCCACGATCTTGAGCGCGTCGCCCTTGTGAAAGAGCCCTGCGAGCTGGTGGTAGCGCGTGCTCGGGCGCGGCCGGAGGAGCACGCGATCGCCGGTGACGGTCCCGGCGCCGTCGGGTCCCTTCGCGACGAACTGCCCGAAGACCCAGGCCTGGTATCCCTGCGGCACCTCGATCTGGAGCCAGGTGGGATCGTTGGCGTGGATGCCCTGCACGATCACCTTCGCGCCCTTCTCCAGTCGCACGACCTCCTGGTAGGCCTCGCCCGCGCCGGCGCGAAGACGGAGCTGCGTAGCCGTCACCTCCGCCGCGTAGGCTCCCTCTTCCGCGACGGACCAACCGGCCCGAACCAGGAGCATCACACCGACCAGTGCCGCAATTCTCATGGCAAGCCTCCCGCCACGCCGGTTCCATTCGGCGCGGATCGCATCTGCCATTCAGCATCCCCGCTCAGGGGTACGAATTCAAGGATATTGTATGCAAAACGCATTGTTCCCCCATATGGAGTGGGCCAAGGCGCAGGCTGCGCGTCCCCTCCCGGTGCCCCTCGGATGGTCCGGCGCCCTCAGCCCCCCCCTTGCCGCGCTCCGCGAGCACGGGCCGGAGGAGGCCGAGCTGGTGCGCCGGATCGCCAGGCGCTATGGGGTCTCGAAAGACCACGTCTACCTGACCGGGGGGACGAGCCTCGCCAATTTCATCGCCATCGCGGCCTTTTCCGGGCCGGGCGCCAGGGTCGTGGTGGAGACGCCTCGGTACGCCTGCCTCGCGGAGATTCCCCGTGGCCTCGGGTGCGATGTGGTGGACCTGCCGCGGACCCCCGAAGGCAGGTTGGACGACCTCCCGAAGGGAGGCTCGCTCCTCGTAGTGACGAACCCCCACAACCCGACCGGGCGCATCCTGGAGGAGCGGGACTGGCGGAAGCTGGAGCGCTTCGCGAAGCGCGGCGTCGTGATCGTGGACGAGGTCTATCGCGACCTCCAGTCCCGCCCGCCCAAGGTGGCCGCGGCACGCCACCGCCGGTTCATCACGACCGCCTCCTTTACCAAGTGCTACGGGCTGGGCGCCCTCCGGCTCGGCTGGATCCTCGCTGCCCCGCCGCTCCTGGACCGGATCCGCAGGGTGGACAACCTCATCTCGGTGGCCGTCTCCATGCCCTCCATCCTCATGGCGCTCCGGCTCTGGCCCAACCTCGCCGCCTACCGGAAACGCGCCCTGCGCCATCGGGCGGGAAACCTCGCCCGGCTGCGCGCCTCCGGCCTTCGCTTCACCCCGCCCCAGGCGGGCCTCACCGCCTTCGTCGAGGTAGGCGACGGGGACGCCGTAGCCGCCGCCGCCGCGCGGGTAGGGGTGGCGGTGGTGCCCGGCTCCTTCCTCCAGGCTCCCGCCTTCGTGCGTCTCTTCCTGGGGGCGGAGCCGCAGCACTTCCGCCGAGGCCTCGATACCCTCACCCGCATCCTTGCGCGGGCGTGAACAGCCTCAGGGGACGAACCGCACCCGCCGGGTCATCTCATCGAAGAGCGGCTGGTGCTTGAGGAAGAGGCGCGTCTTCGTGGTGTACCGCAGGAGGCCGTGGCCGCGCGGCCCGACGAAGTACCAATCCATGGTGCGGAAGTCGCCGCGCGGTTCGTAGGAGTCGTAGAGGAGCCAGCGCGCCTGCATGCCCGCCACGGCCCCGCTCCCCTCCCCCACCGTCGCCTGCGGATGGAACGCGCCCTGCCGCTTGCTCTTCTCGTCGCTGAAATAGTCGTCGAGATCGCGCGGCTTATCGCTCCAGTAAAGCATCACGTTGGGGCGGAAGCCCTCCTCCTCCGGGCCGAGACAGAGGATGCCGGGGCCCGGATCGATGGGGCGCGCGCTCTCGTGCCACTCCTTGGGCACGAGCAGTTGGAGCGGGAAGGGACCGTACTGGATCCCGACCCACTCGACCGCGACGGGGGGGGGAGGGGGCGGGGAGGGGGGCGGGGCCTTCGAGCAGCCGACGAGGGCGAGCAGCCCGATCAGGGCGGCGGCGCGGCGGGAGGCGGCGAAGCGGAGCACCTCCAGATTCTACGGGGCCCGCGCTCAGCCTTCCCAGCGCGCCATCGCCTCGCGGAAGATTTCCGGGAGCGGGACGCGGTTCGTTTCCGCCAGCGCGCGGCAGTCCTCGTACTCCGGCGCCACGTGGACCACTTTTCCCCGGTACTCGCCGATCTTGAGCCGTACGCTGCCGTAGCGGGTATTCACCTTCATGATGCGCCGCGCGAGGATCGTGCGCTCGACGCGGCGGCGCCGGACGCCGAGCGTTGTCCCCTCGCGGAACAGCACCTCTTCGACGGCGGCGATGGAGGATCTCCGGACCAGGGCGGTGGCGCGGGTGCCCGGGCGGCCCTTTTTCATGATGAGCGGCTGGAGCGTGGCGTCGAGGGCGCCTACGGCCAGAAGGCGTTCGAGCAGGTGCGCCAGGACCTGCGGCGTGGCGTCGTCCATGTCGCTCACCAGCTCGAAGAGCTCCTCGTCGGCGGCCGCGTCGCTCGCCTCCCCCACCACCGCGCGGCAGACGTTGGGATGGGACCCGGGATCGCGGTCGCCGGCGCCGTACCCGATCCCGACGGGGGTGAACGGGGGCGGGGCACCCTTCTCGGCCCATGCGGCGATGCAAGCGGCGCCGGTGGGGGTCACCAGTTCGCCGACGAGCCCCGACGCGAAGGTCGCGCGCCCCTTGAGCAGTTCCATCGTTGCGGGGGCGGGCACCGGCATCCGCCCGTGCTCGGTCTCGACGGAGCCGCTGGAGAGCGGGAGCGGATTGCAGAAGAGTCGCTCCACTTCGAGCTCGGCGAGGGCGGCGGCGGCGCCCACCACATCGCAGATTGCGTCGATGGCGCCGACTTCGTGGAAGTGCACCTCCTCCACGGTGCAGCCATGCACCGTCGCCTCCGCGGCGGCCAGGACGCGGAAGGCCGCCTCCGCCTTTTCGCGCACGGCGGGGGAAAGCGTGCTCTTGCGGAGGATCTTGAGGATTTGCGCGAGGCCGCGATGCTCTTGCTCCTCCCGCCGCGGACGCACCGTGAACTTGGTGGCCCGGATGCCGCCACGCATCACCTTGCGGCGCGATAGGACATAGCCGCCCAGCTTGAGCGACTTGAGGGCGCGCTTGATCGCCTCGAAGGAGGCGCCCGCATCCACAAGCGCTCCCACGAGCATGTCCCCGGCGATTCCGCCCACGGGATCGAGCAGCGCGATTTTCATGCCCGTCGCCGCGCGTCGACTTCGGCGTAGACCGCGTCGGCGTTGTAGGAGGAGCGTACGAAGGGGCCTGCAAAGACGCCGAGGAACCCGAGGGCGCGGCCCTCCTCCGCCAACGCGGCGAACTGCTCGGGGGGGACGTGGCGCTCCACCGGCAGCTCGCGGTCCGAGGGGCGCAGATACTGCCCCAGGGTGGCGATGTCGATGCCTGCCGCGCGCAGATCCCGCAGCACGTCGAGCACTTCCGCGTCGTTCTCCCCGAGCCCGAGCATGAGCCCCGACTTCGTGAGGACCCGCGGGTCCTGCGTCTTGGCGCGCTCCAGGAGCGCCAGCGAGCCGCGGTAGACCGCGCCGGGCCGCGCGCGGGCGTAGAGGCGCGGCACCGTCTCGACGTTGTGGTTGAAGATGTCCGGGCCCGCCGCGACCACGTCGTCCGCCCCCTCCGGCCTCCCCTTGAAATCGGGGGTCAACACCTCCACGACGAACGTTCCTGCGGCGCGGAGCGCGCGAATCACCGCGACGAAGTGTCCGGCGCCCCGGTCGGGCAGGTCGTCGCGATCCACCGAGGTGACCACGACATGGCGCAATCCAAGTCGCTGCGCCGCCTCAGCGACCCGCCGAGGCTCGTCGCCGTCCACCGGGTCGGGCGCCGCCTTGGGCACCGAACAGAAAAAGCAGCGCCGCGTGCAGGCGTTGCCGAGCACCATGAACGTGGCGGTGCGGCGGCTCCAGCACTCGTTCAGGTTGGGGCACTTGGCCGATTCGCAGACGGTGTTGAGGCCGAGTTCGCGCACCAGGTCGCGCACGGGCTGCGTCGCGCCGCCCCGCGGCAGCGGGCGCTTGAACCAGTCCGGCAGGGAGCGGGTACGGGGGCGGGGAGGGTGGTCGCGGAGCATGCGGCGCGCGGATTAGAACCCCCGCGCCACCTCGGCGTAAAGGTTCCGCAGGCGCGGCGCGAGAGCGTCGGCCGGAAACCGGGCGCGCACGGCGGCGGCGGCGGTCCGGCCCATCGCCTCGCGCAAGGCGGGGTCGCGCAGACGGAGGAGCCCCGCGACGAGGTCTCCGTCGCAGATTCCGCCTTCCCCCACGATCCAGGGGACGTCCCCCACCGGCGTCGCCACGACCGGCCGCCCGCAATAGGCGGCCTCGAGGAGCGCGTAGGGGGTTCCCTCGGCGCGGGAGGAAGAGACCACGACGTCGCAGGCGGCATAGAGGTCCTGCATCGCACTCACATGGCCGAGGGCGAGCGCTCCGGGCAGGTGGCGCGCGCCCGCCACCACGGGGAGATAGCCGGCGCGCCGCGCGGCCTGCACGAAGCGCGCCTGCTCCTTGATCGCCGCCCCCCGTCCCACCGCGAGGGCCACCCGCTCGGGCGAACCGAACGATGCGCGCAACCGCTCGCGCGCGCCGGTCGAGGGCGCCGGGAGGCTGACGCCGGGCGCGATCACCTCCACGGGCACGCCCAGCCGCGCCTCGAGGGCGCGCGCGGTGGCCGGACCGGTGGCGGTGATGCGCGCGAATCGCGCCAGCTTCCGCTCCACCATCAGGAAGAGCCGCGCGAGGGGGGCGGGGAAGTAGCCGTCGAGGACATGGCCGTGGAAGGTGTGCACCACGGGGATGCCCAGCCCCCGCGCCGCGACCCGCCCCAGCGCCCCCGCCTTGCTGGCGTGGGTGTGCAGGCTCGCGGGTCGGAGGTGCGCCAGCAGCCCGCGGAGAGCCGCAACCGCGCGCAGGTCGTCGGCCGGTCGCAGCGAACGCCGCAGCCCGGCCAGTTCCCTCTGGGGACCCTCCCAGACAGCCTCCCGCTCGCCCGCCTCCACACGCCCCCGCACAAGGAGGTCGACGGCGTCCCGGCCCGTCGCGAGGAACCTGGCGATCCCTCCGACGTTGAGCCGTGTGACCAGATGGACGGCGCCAGGCACACCCCCGATTCTAGCGCCGCGCGGCGGCGAGCCGCCTACTCCGGGAGGAGATCGGGCCTGCCGCCGGCGGTCGTGATGTTGCCGTCGGCCGTGATGCGGAAGAGCTCCGGGTGGAACGGGTCGACGCCGGGGGGCAGTTCGCGCAGATACTGGATCCGCTCGATGGGCACCCAGCGG
Organism: Planctomycetaceae bacterium; assembly: GCA_052388375.1. Lineage (GTDB taxonomy): Bacteria > Planctomycetota > PLA2 > PLA2 > PLA2 > JBQTIG01. The sequence goes on from JBQTIG010000151.1 coordinate 12,788, forward strand.
CGGGCGCGCTTCGAGACGGTGAGCCCGCCGGTGGGATCCTCCGCGCTCGGGCGGCCGAAGTTGAACACGCAGCCGTCCAGGAGCACGAATCGGTCGTCGCGGGCCAGCACCTTGCCGGTGTAGATGTGGTTGCGCGCCTGGACGTAGGGCTTCACGATGCGCAGGATCACGTTGCTCTCGACGAAGTCCATGGCGACATTCTCTCCTAGAATCCGATCTGGAACCGCATCTGGAATGCGGTGAGTTTCCCGCTGCGCTCCACGTCGGCGAAGACCACGTCGAAGAGGACGCGGGTGCTGGCGTTGAGATGCCAGCGGATCCCGAACACCCAGTCGAGCAGGCCGCCGCCGAGGATCGCCCCGTCATCGAGGTCGAGATCGGTGAGCCGGATTGCCACTTCCCAGGCGCCCCAGCCCCCCGCCCCCCCCCGGAAATCCGACTTGGGCCTCGCGCGGCCGAACGTGGCTTTCGAGGCCTCGTAGGGGCGGCTTTCCCCGGTGATCCAGAAGCTGGCTGCAACGTAGAACCCCCCGAAGGAGGGGTCTCCCGGCGCGTCGAAATCGGCCATCAGGTACTCGCCCTGGATCGAGAAGGGCCCGTAGACCAGCGCGACCTCCAACCCCAGCGTGACGTAGCTGTCGTTGGCGATGTTGCCGGTGTCGAGAACCCGCGGGCCGGTGGCCACGGAAGGTCGGGCGCGCAGACGCGTTCGTCCCCCGGAGGGGTCGCGCATGCTGAACGAGGCGCCGAGGTGCACGAGGAGGTTGCGCTCCCGGTCCTGCAGCGGCAGGCCGGTCACCCGCAACGAGAGCGCATAGGCCCCGTCCTCGTCGGCGCCGCCGCCGGCTTCCGATGTTTGGCGGAAAACTCCGACGGCCCAGGTGAGCCGTTCCTCCAGCTCTGTATCGAACGCCATCACACCGGTATTGAAGGCGGGCGCGAAGGCCGCCATGAGCGGCGAGCGCTCCATGAAGAGCGTGGAGAGGCTGCTCGTCAGCTCGTCGAGCCCGATCGGCTCCTTGAAATGGCCGACGCGCAGGTTGCCCACCACCGGCAGCTTCTTGAGACCGAGGAATACGTTGCGCAGCTGCACCGAGCCGACGCGGGTGGTGGTCGTGGTCACGGAGGTCACGTCGCCATCCCCGTCGGTTGTGGTCGTGACTCCCGTCACCGCCGACTCGGATCCCGCAAACTCCAAATCGACGCTGAAATCCACGACCTCGTAGACCGTCCCCTTCCCATGGAGGCGGATCCGGCGAAACGTGACGCCGTCCTCTTCGATGCCCGGGAAATCGCCATTGAGCCGCGCGTCCCCCTCCTTGAAGAACCAGTCTACCTGGACCTGGCCGCCGATCACCACCTTGAACCTCTTGTCGGAGGTCTCGAACGTGAGGCCGTCCTTCCAGGACACATGGAAGGCGTGGTCGCTGAGGGCCCCCTCGGCGCCCTCGAGGTAGCGCGTGACCTCTTTCTCCAGGGAGATGTCGGTGTTCTCCCCCCGAGCGACACCTGCCAGCGCTCCCAGGACGAGGGCTGCGGGAATCAGGGCGCACAGGTTCAACTGGATCACGGGAGGCTTGCTCGCGACGGGCTTCAGACTACCGCTCCGAGCAAGACTTCGGATCCCGGCTCGAAAGTGCGGGCAGGCGACCGGTCGGATGGGTCCAGGGTGCCCCCCGGACCGGAGGTCTTGCGCCGGCCGCCTGCTCCGCTGGAAAGCCTAGAAGTCGATCTGGAAGCGCATCTGGATCACGGTCATCTCCCCGCTCGTATCGACGTCCACGAAGACGAAGTTGAACATCACGCGCGTGACCGGGTTGAGGTGCCAGTTGAGTCCGACGACCACGTCGATCAGCTCGCCGCCTGCCACGGAGCCGTCGTTGAAGTCCATGCTGGTGAGACGCACCGCCACCTCCCACGCGCCCCAGCGGCCGCTGCCGTCGTGGAAGTTGCCCTTCGGCAGGACGCGGCCGAAGGTGCCTTTGGAGGCCTCGTAGGGCCGGCTCTCGCCGGTGAGCCAGAAGCTGGCCATCACGTAGAACCCGCCCACCGACGGATCCCCGGCCGTGTCGAACTCCGCCATGAGGTATTCGGCCTGCACGGAGAAGGCGCCATAGACCATCGCGAACTCGAATCCGAGGGCGAAGTTGGTGTCGTTGCTGATGTTGCCGGTGTCCACCACGCGGGGTCCGGTCGCCACCGAGGGTCGGGCCCGGAGTCGCGTGCGCCCGCCGGAAGGATCGCGCAAGCTGAACGACACGCCGAGGTGCACGAGGAGGTTGCGCTCCTTGTCCTGCACGATGAGGCCGGTCACGCGCAGCGCCAATGCGTGCGCGCCGTCCTCGTCCGTGCCGCCCCCGGGCTCACTCGTCTGGCGAAACACCCCCACCGCCCAGGTGAGCCGCTCTTCCAGGGCCGCATCGTGGAGCATGACCCCCGTGTTGAAGGCCGGGGCGACCGCGTTGATGATGGGAGACCGCTCCATGAACGTGAGGTAACGGCTGCTGGTCAACTCCTCGAGACCCATCGGCTCCTTGAAGTGGCCGACGCGCACGTTTCCGACGAACGGGACTTTACGGAGGGCAAGGTAGACGTCGCGGAGCTGGACCGAGCCCACGCGCGTCGTGCTCGTGGTGACCGACGTGACGTCCCCGTCGCCGTCCGTCGTGGTCGTGACTCCGGTTACCGGGGACTCGGTACCCGCGAATTCGAACTCCGAGACGAAATCGATGTTCTTGTAGAGGGTCCCCTTGACGTGGAGCCGCAGCCGGCGAAACGTCACGCCGTCCTCGCCGATGCCGGAGAAGTCCCCCTCCAGCGTGCCGTCGGCGCTCTTCGCGAACCAGTCCACCATCGTCCGGCCGCCGATCGAGAGCTTGAAGGACTTGTCGGCCGTCTCCAGCTGCAGCCCTTCCTTCCAGAACACCCGGAAGGTAGTGTCGCCTGCCGCGCCCTGGGCGCTGGCGAGATAGCGAGCCACCTCCTTCTCGAGGGAGATGTCCGAGGGCTCCGCCTGCGAAAGGGTCGCCATGGCCGCCACCAGAAAAGGTGCCGCGGCGATCGCCCGTTTCCTTGCGTTCATCCGTGTCGCACTCCTCTTGTAATGGGTCGAGATCCGGCGGGACAACCGCCCCGCCGCGTTCGGAGCCCAAGGCTAGGGAACCCGCGCAAAGGAGCGGCAAAGAGGGGGTGAAGTGCGATTGAATCGCGGTGCCGGAAAGGCTGCGTCAGTTGCGGTGCCTTACGACCGTGCCGTCGACCATGTAGATCACGTCCTCCGCGACGTTGGTCGCGTGGTCGGCGATTCGCTCCAGGTATTTGGCCGTGGAGAGGATGCGAAGGGCCGCGGGAAAACAAGCCGGATTGCCGCGCATCGCCTCCTGCTGATGATCGTAGATCGCGCGAAGGAGGGCATCCACCCGGTCGTCCATCCCGAGGACCGCGCGGGCGCGCGCCGCGTCGCTGCTCACGAAGGAGTCGAGCGCGTCGCGAAGCATGGTTCGGACGCGTCCCGCCATCTCCTCGATCTCGTCGACCCCGTACCGCCGATCTCCGGCATCGGTGTCGAGGGCCCGCTCGGACACGTTGACGGCCAGATCGCCCACGCGCTCCAGATCGTTGGTGATCTTGAAGGCCCCCACGACGAGGCGCAGATCCCGAGCCGTCGGGCCGTAGAGCGCGAGCAGTTTGAGGCACTCCTCCTCGATGCGCAGCTCCAGCGCATCGACTTCGGCGTCGCCGTTGATCACGGTGCGCGCTCCCTGCGGATCCCCGTTCACGAACGCGTGGACGGCGCGTTCGACGGCCGCTTCGACGAGGCCGCCCATCACCAGGACGTCCCGCTTAAGCTGTCCGAGTTCGTGCTCGAAGTGGCGGGTCATGCCGATTCCTCCTGGCGCGCCGCGCCTTGCGCCGCGGGTACCTGCGTCGGCAGGCGCACCGTGAACGTGCTGCCCTTGCCGAGCTCGCTTTCCACCTCGACGCCGCCCCCGTGAAGCTGCGCCGCGTGCTTCACGATGGAGAGTCCGAGGCCGGTCCCGCCGGCGCTGCGGGACCGCGCTTTGTCGACGCGGTAGAACCGTTCGAAGATCCGTTCCAGGTCTCCTGCAGGGATCCCGATTCCGGTGTCGGACACGGCGAGCCGCATCGCATCCTCCCCGGCCTCGAGCGTGATCGAGACACGCCCGCCCCTCGGCGTGTAGGTGAGTGCGTTCAAGACGAGGTTGTCGACGATGCGGCGGAGCGCGCGGCCGTCGCCCACGAGGGTGGCGCGGTCGGGGAGGCTTGCCCGCATCGTGAGCCCACGCTCCGCGGCACGCTCGCGGAACTCCTCCACGGCCGCGCGGGTCACCGCGGCGAAGTCCAGCGGGGCGAAGACCGCCTTCTCCGGCCGCGATTCGTACCGGGAGAGCTCCAGGATGTCGTCGAGGAGCGACTGCAAGCGCCCCGCGTTCCTGAGGATCGCGCCGACGAAGCGGGGTCCCTCCTCGGGATGGGTGCGGGTCGCTTCGTCCTCGAGATTGCCGGCGGACGCCGTGATGGCGGCCAGGGGCGTGCGCAGTTCGTGACTCACGTTCGACACGAAGTCCGTGCGCATCCTCTCGAGTCGGCGGAGCCGCGACATGTCCCGCATCACGAGAATGAGGCCCGGCCCGCCGCCCGGCACCGGGGCCGCGTGCACGCTCACGAGGCGGCGGGAGGCGGCCTCCCATTCGATCTCCCGCTCCACGTGAGCACGTTGGAGAACCGCGGCTTCCACGATGCCCAGGAGTGCCGGCACCCGAATCGTCTCATAGAGCCGTGATCCCTCCACGCGCGCGTCCTCCGGAAGCCCCAGGATCGTGCGCGCGGAGCCGTTCAGGAAGGAGATCCGCTCTTCCTCGCCTATGGCGAGCACGCCGTCCTGCATCGATTCGAGGACCGCGGCGAGGCGCGCGGCCTCGCCCTCCGCGCGTGCCATGGACTCGCGCATCCGTGCGGTCATCCGGTTGAAGGCGTGGCCGAGGCGCGCGATTTCGTCGCGCCCGCGGGGAAACACCTTCGCCTCCAGATCCCCTCCCTCCACCGCGCTCGCGGCCGCGGCGAGCTCGCCCAGGGAGCGGGTGAGCGTTCGTCCCAGCACCGCCGCCGCGCACGCGGCGAGCAGGATGAGGCCGCCCCCCACCCACCAGAACCGGCCCACGGGCCGTGCGACCTCCGCGTCCACGAATTCGGTCTCCCACGCCATGCGCGCGACCCCGTTCGTGCCCGGAATCCTCGCCGCCGCATAGAGCAGGTTGATGCGCAGGGTGTCCGAACGACGGCGCAAGGTGGCGCTGCCGTCGCGCAGCGCGGCCTGGATCTCCGCACGACCGGCGTGGTTGCCGATGGCGACGACGTCCGCCGCCGCGCTGTCCGCCTTCACGGTCCCGTCGGGGGCGATGACGGTGACCCGCGCACCGCTCTCCTCCGCCAACCGGTTCATCCAGTCCGCCAGTCGCGGATCGTCGAGATCGCATCCCGCCAATCCATGGGCGAGGGCCCGCACCTTGTCCAGGAAGTGCGCTTCCGTGCGTGCCAGGGTTTGGGCGCGCAAGCGCGGGCTTTCCAGGAGCAGGAGCGAAGTCAAGGCGAGGGCCACGAGGGCAACCGAAGCCAGGACGAAGCGAAGCGACCAGCGGGAGCCCAACTACGCGTTCTCCGCGAACTTGTAACCCACGCCCCGGATCGTGACGAGGCGATCGCCGTAGTCCTGCAGCTTGCGACGCAGTGCGGCGATGTGGACGTCGATGTTGCGCTCGATCACGATCACGTCGTTGCCCACGGCCTTCTCGAGCAATTGGGCTCGCGTGAACACCCGGCCCGGGTGACGGGCCAACTGACGGAGCAGTCGCATCTCCGTGGCCGTCAGGACGATGACCTCCCCGCGCAGCCTCGCCTCGTGGCGCGCGGCGTCCACCTCGAGGTCGTCCACGCGCAGGACGCGCGGGACCTCGTCCGCCGGCTCCTCGCCGCGGCGCAGGACCGCGCGGATTCGCGCCACGAGCTCTTTGAGGCCGAAGGGCTTGCGCACATAGTCGTCCGCGCCCACGCCCAGACCGATGACCGCATCCGTCTCCTCCGCCTTGGCCGTCATCATCACGATCGGGATGCGCGCGGTCGCGGGGTCGGCACGGAGTCGCCGGCAGACCTCCAGCCCATCCAGGCCCGGCATCATCAAGTCCAGCAGGACGAGATCGGGCGCTTCGGCGCGCGCGAGACGGAGTCCCGTCTCGCCATCGATCGCCCGCAACGGGCGCATCCTCTCCTTGCGAAGCGCGTGGGCTACCGCGTCGAGGAGGTCGGGCTCGTCCTCCACGATGAGGATCTTGTAGGTCGGGGCACGGTCGTTCCGCGGGGGGGGGGGTTGGGGGCTCCTCGTCACGGGCAACTCCAGCTCCTTTCTACCCGAACCGGCCCGTCACGTAGTCCTCGGTCTCCTGCGCGCGGGGAGTGAGGAAGATCGCCTCCGTGGGTCCATACTCCACGACGCGGCCCAGGAGGAGAAACGCCGTCCGGTCGCTGGTGCGGGAGGCCTGCTGCATGTTGTGCGTCACGATGAGGATCGAATAGGACCCCTTGAGTTCCTGGATGAGGTCTTCGATTCGTCCGGTCGCGATCGGGTCCAGGGCCGAACAGGGCTCGTCCAGGAGAAGCATCTCCGGCCTGGCTGCGATCGCGCGAGCGATACAGAGGCGCTGCTGCTGTCCTCCCGAAAGGTGGAGCGCGCTCTCCTTCAGCCGATCCTTCACCTCCTCCCACAGCCCGGCTCCACGGAGACTCGTTTCGCACGCCTCGGCCAGCACGCGCCGATCGCTCTCCCCATCGATCCGGAGGGCGTAGACCACGTTCTCGAAGATGCTCATCGGGAACGGGTTCGGCTTCTGGAAGACCATGCCGATGCGCTTGCGCAGTTCGATCACGTCGACTCCCGAACCGTAGACGGGATCGCCGTTCAGACGCATCTCTCCGTGGATGCGGACCGTGTCGACGAGGTCGTTCATCCGGTTGACGCAGCGCAGGAGCGTGGACTTGCCGCAGCCCGACGGTCCGATGAAGGCGGTCACCTTGCCGCGGGGGATCCTGAGCGAGACGTCGAAGAGGGCCTGCTTCTCCCCGTACCAGAGGCTCAATTCCCGGATGTCCACCACGGTGTCTTCCGCGGCGACGTCGGGGTGCGCTGCGGGAGCCGACGGTCCGGGCTCGCCGCTGGGCGGCGTGGTGCGTTTCTGCATCCTAGAGGACCCCCGAAGTGAAGCGACGGCGGAGGCGGGCGCGCAGGATCATGGCCGTGACATTGAGCGTGATCACGAGAAGGATCAGGAGGAGCGTGGTCGTGTACACCATCGGCTTGGCGGCCTCGCTGTTCTGGCTCTGGAATCCGAGATCGTAGATGTGGAACCCCAGGTGCATGAATTTGCGCTCGGGATGGAGGAAGGGGAAGACACCGTCGACCGGCAGCTCGGGCGCCACCTTCGACGCGCCGACCAGCATGAGCGGAGCGACCTCCCCGGCACCCCGCGCGATCGCGAGGATCATGCCGGTGAGGATGCCGGGCATCGCCCGCGGAAGGACGATGCGCCGGATCGTCTGCCAGCGGCTTGCTCCGCAGGCGTAGGAGCCTTCGCGCATCGAGCGCGGCACGGCGGCCAACGCCTCCTCCGTGGCGACGATGACCACCGGGAGGGTCATGAGCGCCAGCGTGAGGGAGGCCCAGAGCAACCCGCCGGTGCCGAAGGTCGGATCCGGAAGGCGCTCCGAGAAGAGCAGCGCGTCTACGGAGCTTCCGACGATGTAGCAGAAAAAGCCAAGTCCGAAGACGCCGAAGACGATGCTCGGCACCCCCGCCAGGTTGTTGACCGCGATGCGGACGACGCTGACGATCGGGCCGGGTTTCGCGTACTCGCGCAGGTAGAGCGCCGCCAGCACCCCGAACGGCACCACGAGGAGCGACATGATGAGGGTCATCACCACCGTGCCGAAGATCGCGGGCAGGACGCCTCCCTCGCTGTTGGACTCCCGAGGGTCCTCGCTCAGGAACTCCCACCAGCGCGCGAAGTAGACGCCCAGGCGCCCGAAGAAGCCGAGCCGGTTCGCGGGATAGGCGCGCACGATGTCGGCGAGGAGGAGCCGCTTCTCCTCTCCCGCGGCGGTCTGGAGCACGAGGACGAAGCGGGCGTTCTCCGCGTCGAGGGCCCGGACGTGCCGCTCGATCCTCTCGCCCTCCGCCTCGCACCGGGCTGTGGTCCGGAGCAGGGCCCGCTCCGCGTCGCGCGCCGCCGCGGAGCCCGCCCCGTCCCGCAGGACGGCGCGCCGTACCGCGAGCCGCGCCTCCTCCTGCTCGCGCCGTACCCGCCCACTTTCGTGCTTTTCCAGCTGCACGCGCTTGCGTCGACGCTCCACCGACGCGCCATGGTGCTCCCTGTACCGACGCCAGATGCCTTCCGGCTCCTTCGCCACGGGTTCGCCATCCACCAGGAAGGCGGCCGGGAATCCATAGAACCGGCCCCAGGAGATGCGCTCGACGAGGATCGCCCACTCCGGCCTCGACTCGTCCGTCACCTCGAAATCGCTCACCCAATGGAAGTGGCTCCCGGAGAGATCGAAGTTCCCGGTGCGGAGCATCCGCCGGCGGATGACCGGCCCGTCGCGTTCGATCGCGGAAGCCGCCCTGGCGCGGGTGGCCTCGGGCAGGGTTGCAAGGAGTTGCGCCTCGAGGCGGTAGGTCTGGTTCTCCGTGATCTCTCCCAGCAGGGGGGCGCCCTCGCCGCGCTCGACGCGCAGGAGCGGCCCGGGCCAGAATGTTCCCCCTCCCTTCACCAGCACGAGAAGGACCAGGCCGGCGATCATCGCGGCGGAGAGCGCAAGGCATCCGCCGGTGAGCCAGATCATGGGCTCGCCGCGCGACGAGGGCGGAGTGCGCCGCCGGGCTCCGCTTCGGCTCACAGCTCGAACGCCTTTCTCCGGAAGCGGCGTCGCACCAACTCCGCGACCGTGTTGACGAGAAACGTCATGGCGAAAAGCACGAGGGCGGCGAGGAACAGGATCCGGTAGTGCGTGCTGTCCTTTGGTGCCTCGGACAGCTCGGTCGCGATGTTGGCGGAGAGCGTCCGGAATCCGTTGAAGATGTTGAGATCCAGAACGGGCGTATTGCCCGTCGCCATGAGCACGATCATCGTTTCTCCGACGGCCCGACCCAGACCGATCATGGCGGCCGAGAAGAGACCGCTCATTGCCGTCGGGATCACGATGCGCGTGGCCGTCTGCCAAGGCGTCGCTCCCGCCCCGAGGGAACCGAGGCGCAGATGGTCGGGAACGCTCGACAGGGCGTCCTCGGCGATCGTGTAGATGATGGGGATGATGGCGAATCCCATGACGAAGCCGACGATCAGGGCGTTGCGCTGCACGTAGGTGTCGAGGAGTCCTCCGCGCGCATCCATGCCGAGTCCGGTCAATCCCCACGCGAGAAATCCGGCGAGGCCCATGGCGCCCAGCGTCCCGGCTACGAAGAACAGGAAGTTGCGGCGCGCCGTGGTCTTCGGGTTCCATGCGGAGGGCAGTCGGCGCACGCGCGGACCGACCACCTTCCCGAACAGGAGCGCCGCGCCGAGCCCCCCGGCGGGGAGCAGGAGGAAGAACCAGCCGCCGAAGGCGGAACTGTGCGAAGCCCCCGCCTCCGCGAAGCGAGGCGCCTTCAGCCACTCCTGCAGGTTCCCGCCGAAGAGGCCCCGCTCCAGCGCCGGACCGAGCAGGCCGGCGAGCACGACGGCCGCCGGAACGGTCAGCGCGATCGCGGCGATCCGCGGCCAACCACCGAGGCGGATCGCCAACGGGGGAGGGAGGAAGCCCCACAGGTGGGCCCCGAGCAGGAAGCAATAGGGGATCAGATAGACCGACGCCAGCACGCTGGCGAGGGAGTTCTGCACGAACGGGGCGATCACGAGGGCCGCCAGGAACCCGAGGACGACGCTGGGCAGGCTCGCCATCATCTCGATCGCCGACTTCACCGTGGTTCGCGCGCGGCGGGCGAGAAACTCGCTCGTGAAGATCGCGGCGAGGAATGCGATCGGGACAGCGCAGACCATCGCATAGAGAGTGGCCTTGAGCGTGCCGAAGATGAGGGGCCAGAGCCCGAACTTGGGCTCGAACGCGTCGCTCCCCGAGGAGGACTGCCAGACGTGCGACGGTCCGTCGTACTCCTCGTACCAGATCGGCCGGAAGAGGGAGCGTAGCGTCGCCTCCGGGTGGCCCGCGGCCAGCCGCCAGGAGGAAAGCGCGCCCCCTGCCAGGGCCGCGAACCCGTCCTCCTTCGGGCCCATCGCGAGAAGGTCCACGGCACCGGACTCGACACGCGCCTCCCCCACCTGCGTCCCGGTGGTCATGTGAAAGAGGCGGATCGAGCCGTCCGCGTAGCCGGCCAGGAAGAGGCGGCCCCGGGAAGAGACCGTCAGCGAGCTCACGGCGGCGGTTCCCGCCGGCACTTCCTGCGCGGGCACCAGCACGCTGCCGTCGCGGAGTCCAGCGGACTCCCCCGCCCGGCTGCTGAACCAGCCGCGGATCCGACCCAGCGAGTCGCCGGCGACCAGGGTGCTACGGCCGATCAGCGGCACCAGCGCCGTGAGCGAGGCGCCGGGTTCGGGAACGAGATCGTGCGACTCGGCCAAGACCGGCTTTCCCCGGTCGCGCAGGTCGTAGCGGACGAGGTGGCCGTCGTCCCAGGCGACGACCAGGCTGTCGGCGACTGCGTTCAAGAGCAGGAAGCGCGGGTCCCCCTTTCCCCGCGGTCGCGCGTAGGGGACCCTGGCTTCCTCCTTCTCCAGGCGTTCCTTTCCCGTGAGGAGGTTCTTCTTTCGCGAGAGGTAGTCGACGCGCAGCTCGCCATCTGCGGTCAGCACCGCGAGCGCCTCCGCCGCACCCGCCCTCACATAGTCCACCTTGAGGATCGGGGATCCGAAGGTGACCGGTTCCGCGGCGGACACGCTGAGCGATTGGCGGCGCAGCTCCCCGTTTTCGAGTCGCTTATAGAAGCTGCGCTCCTCCTGTCGCGCGGCGCCCGGCGCGAGCTGGCGGAGCTCCTCCGTGAGCTCGTCGTCCGGGACGATGGAGCTGACGACGCGGGCCGAGGCGAGCCGCACCGTGCCATCCTGGAATCCGCCGCAAAGGTCCCTTCCCTCCCCCCCGACGGCGAGGGCGGTCAGGTTGCCCGCCCCGAACGGCCGGGCCTCTTCCAGGAGCGCCCCCGAGTCCAGGACGAACAGGGCCAGGGCGCCGTCCCGCCGCACGCCCCACCCGAGGGAACCGTACTCGTCGAGCTCGAACGCCCGGAGCCCATCGCCGCCCAGCGTTCCGGCGCCCGTCGCGGTCGCAGGGGAGATCCGGCTGCTGCCTCCCAACGGCAGGACGACATGAAGCAGGAACGCGAAGATCAGCACGATGGCGAGGATCGTTCCGATCCCTCCCACGGTGATGCAAGTCCGCGCGAGCCGCTCGCCGGCGCGCACGGAGGCTTTCGTGACGCGGCGGCGGACGCGCCCGGAGGCGTCTTTCGGGAGATCGGATCGGACCGGCATGCGGCGTTTCCTCTGCCTTCGCGCTGGCGCGCGGGAGCGGGTGCCGGCCCGGACGGCCGGCACCCGGGGGACGCGGGGCGCCCCCTGCTCCTCGTGCGCTCGGGCTCCCTACTGCTTGGGCCGCTCGAGCCCAACGGAGCGAAGTGCGTCCGCGGCGATGGCCGCCGTGACCGCGAAGTAGCCGTCTTTCAAGACCTCCTCCTGGCCCTGCTTGCTGAAGACGTAGCGGATGAACTCGGCCCTCAGGGGCTCGAGCTGCGAACCGGGCTTGTAGTTCACGTAGAGGAGAAGGAAGCGGGAAAGAGGATAGTTGCCCGTGTAGGCGTTCTCCGCCTCGGCGGGAACCGCTTGCGAGGATCCGGCGGCCAGCGGCACCGCGCGCACGTCCGCGGTGCGGTAGCCGATTCCGCTGTAGCCGATCCCGTAGAGATCGGAGGCGATGCCCTGGACGACGGACGAGGATCCGGGCTGCTCCTTCACCGTGTCCTTGAAGTCGCCATTCTTGAGCACGAACTCCTTGAAGAAGCCGTAGGTGCCCGAAGCGGAATTGCGGCCGTAGATGCTGATCGGCTTGTTGGCCCACGCCCCCGTGAGTCCCAGGTCGCCCCAGGTCGAGATGTCCTTCTCGAAGCCGCCCTTGCGCGTCTTGGAGAAGATCGCATCCACCTGCGCCAACGTCAGGGACTGGATGGGGTTGTCCTTGTGGACGTAGACGGCCAGCATGTCGATGCTGGTGGGCAGGCCGGTCGGCTTGTAGCCGTACTTCTTCTCGAAGTCGTCGATCTCCTGCTTCTTCATCTCACGGCTCATCGGCCCGAAGTTGGCCGTCCCCTGGATCAGCGCGGGCACTGCGGTGGTGGAGCCCTTCCCCTCGATCTCGATCAAGAGATTCGGATAGAGACGCTTGAAGCCTTCGGCCCACAACGTCATGAGATTGTTCATGCTGTCGGAGCCGACGCTCTTGAGCGCGCCCGAAACGCCCGAGGCGAGTTTGTACTCGGGCAGCTTGGGGTCGATCTGGACGGTGTCCGCGATGGTGATTCCGCCCAGGAGAATGCCGGCCGCCGCGAGGCGCCGGAACCGGCGTGAGACGCACCATGTCATCATCGTTCGTTTCCTCCGCAATGGGGTTTGGGTTCGACTCTAGAGGAACCGGTCGGGACCAACAGGCCGCCAAAGCGGTGTGAAGAGTTTGCAAAGACGATCTCCGCGAAGGATTGGCCTCGCCTTCATGTTTCCTTGATTCAGCCGGGGAGGATGGGGCGACCAAGGAGGATGTTCCATGCATTGCCATGCTCGTGCCGCGCTGCTGCTCGCGTTGCTGCCGGTCGCCTGCACGCGACTCTGGCTGGAGTCGGAATCCGGGCCCCTGGAGGGGTCGGGCCCCCACCCCAAGCACGGTTTCGTCACGATGGAGCGGGAAGGCCGCCTCTGGGTCTTTCGGTGGGGATCGAAGGAGCTCAAGGAGTTCCGCGACCGGGGAGAGCTTGCCAAGCACGTGACGCGCATCGGCGCCGGACCTGGCGGCGCCACGATCAAGGCGCCCGACGTGGATACCGTCGACGCCTATCTCTTCGGGAAGCCCGGATTCGTGGCGTTCAATGACGGCTCGGGGCGGCTCTGGGTCTTTCGGCTCTACAGCAAAGAGCTCCAGGACTACTACGTGAAAAAGGAGCTTGCCAAGCATGTGACGCGCATCGGCGCCGGCCCCGGCGGCACCACGATCAAGGCGCCCGACGGTGAGACCATCGACGAATACCTGTCTACAAAGACGACGCCCGGGTAGGACGCAGGGGGCTGCGCGCCGTCTGGCACGGCCTTTGATGTCGTTTTAGGCAGGTCATGACGACTCCCTGCCGATCGGGCCCCGCTGCGCTTGCGGGCGGCCTATCCGTGCTCCGTCTCGCGGGACCCCCGCCCGCGAGCGTGGGAAACGGGGTGGTATGGGCCGTTCGCTCCTGATCTCCCTAGCCCTCCACGCTTGCGCCGGGGCGGGGCTTTGGCTGGCTGCGGCGGGCGACGGAGCCCCGCCCGAGCGCTCGGTGCCGGAGCTCACCGTACATTTCGACGACAACGGGGAGACACGCTCCTCCTTCGAGCCCCCCCCGCCTCCGCCGGCCCCCCTCCCCGCCCCCGACCCCCCCCTCCTGGCGCCGGAAGAGCCGGAGACCGAGGTGCCGGAGTTCTTGATGGAGACGGTGGAGGCCGAGGCGCCCCCGCTCCTTCCCCAGCGGCTGGTCGCCATCCCGCGCGCTCCGCGACCGCCTACCCCCCACGCCCCCCCCCCCCCCGGGGCGCCTCCCCCAGATCCCCCGCCACCGCGGGCGGCCACCCACACGCCCCCCCCCCCCACC
>JBQTIG010000152.1:0-13641 GCA_052388375.1 Planctomycetaceae bacterium
CGTTCGACCGTTCCGGCCACTCGTTCTGGGCCAGGACGCGACGTCGAGATCCAGGAGCGAGGAGGAAGCTGTGGCCAAGGGCCCCTGCGACGACGAGCGACGCAGAGATCGACGTCGCGGACGGCCCAGAACCGCGAGCCTCTTGAACAAGTCGGGTTAGGATGAACCGGGCGTGCGTCACGACCTCGTGGTCGGCGGAACCGGCATGCTGCGCGGCCTCTCGCTGCATCTCGCCGCGACGTTGCCCGCGGTGAGCGTCGTCGCGCGCGCCGGGCCCCGCCTCGCCGACCTCGCCGCCGCCGCCCCGGCCATCCGCCCCGTGGCGGTGGACTGGCGTGAGGACGCAGCACTGCGGACCGCGCTGCGCGACGCGACGGCCGCCGCCGGCCCGTTCGATCTTGTCGTGGCCTGGATCCACTCCAGCGCCCCCGCCGCCCCCCTCATCGTCGCCGCGGCCGCGGCGCGCCCGGGAGACCCGGTGCCTTTCCATCAGCTGTTCGGCAGCGGCGGCGACGCGTCGCAGCCGATCCAACTCACGTGGCGCCGCCGGTTGCGGGCGATGCAGGGCATCGACTACCGCCGCGTGGTGCTCGGGCGCATGGGGGCGCGCTGGCTCCGCGATGCCGAGATCGCCGCGGGCGTGATCGCCGCCGTGGAGGCCGGCGCGTCCCACCACGAAGTCGGAGAGGTGGGGTGATCGCGGCGGGCTAGAATGGCCGGCCACGCGCCCCCGTAGCTCAAACGGTTAGAGCAGCAGACTCATAATCTGTAAGGTCCAGGTTCGACTCCTGGCGGGGGCACCAGGCCGCTGCGCGTCCGCGCCCGCGACCCCCGCGGGCGGTATTCTTGGCCGTCCGCGCCATGACCATCCGCTTTCGAGTCTTCACCCACTCCGTCACGCTCACCGAGGCGGATGTCTGCTACCGGACCGCCTTTGCCCCGGGCACGCTGCAGCGGGATTTCCGCCCGGAGAGCGGCCACTGGGAGCAGGTCGAGGCGGGGCTTACCGGGCGCATCGAGACGGAGCGGGCGGCGGCCTGCTGGCACGCGGAGCGCTTTCCCGGAAACGTCGTCTTGCGGTTCACGGCTTCCACCGTGGCGCCCCATGCGCGGGACATCATCTGCTACTGGAGCGCGGCGGGAACCATCTACGGGGAGGGGCCGCGCGACTGCTACATCGCCGGCCTCGGGGGGTGGTGGGGGGAGAAGCATGGGCTCGAGCGGTATCCCGAGGGGGGCTGGATCGCCCTTGGCCCCGGGAGCAGGCTCGTCCCTGGGCAGCGCCACCTCGTGATGGCCGGGCGCATCGAGGGCTGGCAGTTCCTCTTCCTCGACGGCCGGCTGATCGTGGAAGCTCTCGATCCCGCGCCCCTCGACCCCTTCCGCTTCGATCGCGTCGGCCTGGCGACCTGGGCGAGCAGCGTCCTGTTCCACGACCTGACCATCTACCGCGCGAATTCCATCGAGGCGGGGCGCGATCTCGCTCCGAGCCCGGCGTGAGCGCGCGCGGGAAGGTCGCCCCCCCGGACGAGGCCTACTACCGCCGGCGGATCATCCCCTTCAACCGCTCCTGGAAGGGGCGCGGGGAGCTCGACGAGGCCGTGAGGGTCGTCCGGGAACGCGTCGCGTCCGGGCGAGTCCTCGACCTGGGTTGCGGCCCCGGCCTCAACGCGCAGGCGTGCGAGAGGAGGGTCCCCGGCTGGCGCATGGTCGCCGCCGACGCAGCGCCGTCGGCCGTGCGCATCGCCGCCGAAGCGGCCGTGGAGCGTCTCGTGAGGGTGGACGCGCACGATCTCTGTTTCGCCGACGCCTCCTTCGCCGCCGTCCTGATGACCCACGTGGTGGGCCATCTCGCCGATCCCCGCCGCGGGCTCGAGGAAGTCCGACGCGTGCTCGAGCCCGGCGGGGTGCTGGCGCTCACGACGCCCAACGGGCGGTTCGTCGAACTCTTCCGGGTCTTCAACGAGCGCGGCATCATTCCCTACCGGCGCGATCCAACCGTTCTGCGCACCTTCGACGCCGGCGAGCTGCGGCGGGCGCTCCTGGCGGCGGCGTTCGAGGTCCTCGAGTTGCGCTGCTTCGGAAGCCTCCCGCTCCTCGACGCGCGGCTCCTCGACATGGGTCTCCTGCCCCCCGGCGTCCGGCTCGACGACGAGACCCGGCGGGAACGGATCTTCGCCCTCGCCCGCCGGCCCTCGGCTTGAATGCACCCGGCTTCAGCGCGAGCCCCGCCCCGCCGCGTGGACACGGGCCCAGACGGCCTCGTACTCCGCGACCATGCGCGCGATGGAGAATCGCTCCAGCGCGATGCGCCGCGCCGCGGCGCCTTCGCGGGCACACCGCTCGGGGTCTTGGATGTAGCCCGCGATCGCGGCGCGCAACGGGTCGACGGCGGAAGGCTCCACGAGGGTGCCGGTGACGCCGGGCTGGACGATCTCGGGAGTGCCTCCGACCCGCGTGGCGACGACGGGCAGCCCCGAGGCCATCGCCTCCAGGATCGTGTTGGAGATGCCCTCGTTGATGGAAGGCAGCACGAACAGGTCGAAGGCACGGAGCAGATCGGGAGCGTCGGTTCGCACGCCGAGCAGGCTGGACGGATCGGTGCAGAGAGCACGCAGGGCGGTCTCCTCGCTCCCGTAGCCCGCGATCCTAAGCTGCACTTCCCGGCCGAGCGAAGGGAGGGACTGCACGGCCCGGATGAGCGTTCCGTAATCCTTGATGGGATCCAGTCTTCCCACCGAGCCGACGAGAAAGTCCTCCGGGCCGACACCCAGCTCCCGCCGGATGCGCTCCCGCGCCCCGCCCGGCTGGAACCGGTCGGTGTCCACGCCGTTGTAGATCTGGGTGATCGGCTTCCGGATCCCGATCTGCTGCCGCAGCCAGGTCACGATGTCCCGGGAGACACAGGTGTATTCGCACACGTACCGGGACGCGAAGCGCCGCACGCGGCCGCGCCACGGATCGAGTCCCTGCGGATCGTCGGGGCTCCATCCGTGCTCGCCCATCACCACCTGGCGCTGCCCAGCGAGCCGCGCCGCCAGGACGCCGTCGATCCCGGCCCAGTTGCGCGCGTGGATCACGTCGGGCGCGAGACGTTTCAGGAGTCGCGACACCCTCCAGAGGAAGCGCAGCGAACTGACGCTCCCTCTCCAGAGGAGCTGCAGCGGCGTGCCGGCGGGGAAGGACGCGTTCCGCCCGATCGGATCCCCCTCCTCGAAGCGGTGGAACGACAAGACCTCGTGCCGGAATCCGCCGCTGGAGTGGCGCACCAGGTTCGCGACGCCGTTCTCCAGGCCTCCCAGGCCGATGGAGTTCATGACGTGGAGGACCCGGATCGGGCCCGCTCCGGCGTCGGTCATGCGGCACCCTCGCGGAACCGGGAGCGGGGCGCTTCGCACGGGACCATGGGCGCATTATCGGCATGGCGGTGCCGATCCCCAGAACCTCCCCGCCCCCTCCTTGAGCATCCACCGCCTGCGGCCGATCTATGCTCACGGACCCCTCGCATCGGCGCCCGGGCGCGCAGGGGCCGGCTGGTCGGCTCCCCATCGCCATGTGCGGGATCGCAGGAATCCTCCTCAAGCGCGGGTCTCCGCTCGATCCGGAGGTCTTGCTGCGCATGACGCGCAGCCTCGAGCACCGCGGCCCCGACGAGGAGGGCTATGTCGTCGATCCCGTGCCGCTGGGCGGGCGCTGGCCCGCGCAGGCGCCGCTGCGGCGAGGGCCGGCGCCGCAGGGGACCGCCCCCTCGACGAGCGGTCCCGCGGTCGGGCTCGGCCACCGGCGCCTCAGCATCATCGATCTCGCCAGCGGGCAGCAGCCGCTCTGCAACGAGGACGGAACGATCTGGATCACCTTCAACGGGGAGATCTACAACTTCGCCGCGCTTCGCGCGGAGCTCGAGGCGAAGGGGCATGCGCTCCGCACCGCCAGCGACACCGAAATGATCGTGCACGCCTACGAGGAGTGGGGCGCGGAGTGCCTGCAGCGATTCCGCGGCATGTTCGCCTTCGCCATCTGGGACGCGCGGACGCGCAGGCTGTTCCTTGCGCGCGATCGCCTGGGAAAAAAGCCGCTCTTCTACGCGGACGAGCCCGACCGCTTCCTCTTCGGTTCGGAGATGAAGGCGATTCTCGCCGCCCCGGGCGTCGATCGCGCGGTCGATCCCACGGCGCTCTCCGACTACCTCTCCTTTCTCTACGTGCCCGCGCCCAAGTCGATCCTGCGCGCCGTCCGCAAACTCCCCGCGGGGCACTACGCCCTCGTCGGGGGGGGCGACGTGGAGGTGAAGCGCTACTGGGATCTGTCGTTCCGGCCGCGCCCCGCGATCTCGATGGCCCGGGCGGAGGAGGAGATCCTGGCTCTGCTCGACGAGGCGACGCGCATTCGCCTCATGAGCGAGGTGCCCCTCGGCGCGTTCCTCTCGGGAGGCGTGGACTCCTCCGCCGTCGTGGCCTTCATGGCGCGCCACTCGGAGAGGCCGGTCGTCACGAGTTCCGTCGCCTTCCGCGAGGAGGCGTTCGACGAATCCGCCTTCGCGCAGCGGATCGCGACCAGGTTCGGGACCGACCACAACGTCTACCGCGTCACGCCGAAGGAGGCGGAGATCGTAGAGCGGCTCGCGTGGCACTACGACGAGCCCTTCGCCGATTCCAGCGCGATCCCGACCTACTACGTCTCCCAGACCGCCCGCCAGCGCGTCACCGTGGCGCTTTCGGGGGACGGCGGGGACGAGAACTTCGCGGGCTACCGCCGCTACCAGTCGTTTCGCCGCGAGCACCGCATCCGCACGCTCGTGCCGGCGCCGCTCCGGCCCCTCCTGTGGGGTCTGGTGCGCGCCTGCTACCGCGCCCTCCCGCGCTTCCGCAGGGGCCGCGACTTCTTCGGAAACGTCTCCCTCTCCCCCGCGGAGTCCTATGCGCGGAGCATGATGGCTTTCGGCGACGGCGAGAAGGAGCGGGCGCTCGCTCCCGATCTCCGCGGCACGCTCGCCGGCTACTCCTCCGCCGACGCCTTCCTGAAGCTCTACCGCGAAGCGCCCGCCGACGACTGGCTCTCCCGCCTGCTCTACGTCGATGTCAAGACCTACCTCTGCGATGACATCCTCACGAAGGTGGATCGCGCGAGCATGGCGGTCTCTCTCGAGGTGCGCTGTCCCCTCCTCGACCACGTCCTCATGGAGTACGTCGCAGGGCTGCCCGCCTCCTGGAAGCTGCGGGGCGCGACGGGGAAGCATCTCTTCAAGAAGGCCCTGGAAACAGTGCTGCCGAAAGAGACGCTCTACCGGTCGAAGATGGGATTCGGCGTCCCGGTGGGCGCATGGCTTCGCGAGGCGCTGCGGGATTCCGCGCGCGACGCGATCGTGGAGGGCGAGGCGACCCGTCGCTGGCTCGACGCGCCCTACATCGCCGGCCTGTGGGAACGGCATCAGTCGGGGGAGCGCGACGACTCGACGCGGCTCTGGGCGCTCTTCATGCTCAACCTCTGGCACCGTCAGTTCGGGGCGTGATGGGCCCCTCGCAACGCGGATTCGAGGGCCAGGAGGCGCCCGAGAGTCGCGGCGGCCACGCGCCCGCTCTCCCGCGCCGTCCCGAGAAACTCCTCCAGCTCCTTCTTTCGCACCAAGGGACGGAGCGCCATCGTGGCAGGTTGGAGATAGTCCGCCGCGCCCGAGGCGAACAGGCGCCGCACGATCTGCGCCGATGCCGCACTGCCCGCGCGCCCGCGCAGGGCGCGCTGGCGCAGCCGCTCCCAGAAGCGGCCGGGGGTCTTGAGGAGTCCGGGAACATGGCGCCAGAGGGTGGACGGGCGCAGGGCGAGAGGCGGAAAGCCGCTCTCGAGGGGGTGATTCCGCAGCACCGGCAGGAAGCCGGCCATCATCGCCTTCAAGAAGGAGGCGCGAAGACGGGGGCGGGGGCCGACCGCGGCGACCGCGGCGAGCGCGGCGCGCAGGAGCAGGGGCGAAACCGTGGGCCAGAACTGATTCGTCGCGCTCGCGATGGCGCCCTGCCAGCACTGCATGCGCAGATCGAGATAGAGGTGGTCCAGGCTCTCGTCGATGGGGCGCCCGGGCAGGCGCGCGAGGGAGCGCTCGACGACCCCCCGGAAGTGCGGCCCGGGACCCGGCCACGCGCCCGGCTCCAGCCAGGGAGTCTCCAGCGCCAGGCGCGCGAAACGGGGGACCCCGAGCGCGAGGGCGTCGGTCCCGGGTCGCGCGAGGTCCCCCGCGTCCCACCAGTAGTTGCGGAACACCTCCCCTCCCGACCCGTTGACGCTGGCGTCGAAGGGGAGCGCGCAGTGCCGCTCGTGCACGTGTGCGATCCCGGCGTACTCGACGGCGTCGTAGCACCCTTCCGCGCGGCGCGCGGCGCGCAGAACGGTCGCGAAGTCGGCCTGCGCCTCGGTCGCTCCGGAGGCCGGCACGTGATGGAACGCCAGCCCGAGGGCGGCGGCCAGGTTCCGCGCCACCCGCACGTCCCCGGAGGTCGGGGGGCCGCTCACGGTCACCTCCGGGCGCACGCCCGCCGCGAGCAGCAGGCCGAGGACCAGACGCGAATCGTAGCCGCCGGTCAGGTCGCAGAGGGGACGGGCATTCTCGCCAAGAAACGAGCCGACGAGGCGCGTGAGGGTGTCGCGGACCTGCTCGGGCGTCGCGCCCCGGCCCGGCGCCGCCGTCTCCCCGCCCATCGCGGGCGCCCGCGCCTCCAGCTGCGGCGGGCGGCCCGCGCGAAAGCGGTAGCGAAACCCGCCGCGCAGGCGGCGGACGCGGGCGAAGGGGGTGCGGTCCTCGTAGAAGGTCCCGCAGGCGAGGAACTCGGCCACGCCGATCGCATCGGGCTCGCTCCCGCCGGCGGCCGCGATCGCGGTGGAGGAGGTGGAGAGCAGCGTGCCCTCGTCGGTCTCGCGCACGAAGAGATGGAGGCGGCCCAGGGGATCGAGTTCGACGAGCAGCGTCCCCGACGCCTCGTCCCACCAGCAGAGGGCGTAGTTGCCCTCCAGCGTATCGAGGGCGGAGGCGCCCTCGGTCTCCAGTCGCCCCAGAAGCGCGTCGGCCTGTTCCCCCGCGTCGGGATGCCGCCAGCATCCCGCCGTCACGAGCCAGCCGCGCGGGGAGGAGCAGAGCGGCGCCCCCGTGCCGTTGACCCGGCGCAGCTTGAGCGCCCGTCCTGCCCGCTCCTCCCCGAAGGCGAGCCCCTTGTGCGCGGCGAGCCAGGCCTTCGCCTGCTCGAAGGCGGGCGCACGCCCCCGCACCCCGTGCGCCGCCTGCCAGACCAGGAATCCGCCCATGCGCGATGAGTCTACGATCACTCGTGACGCAGCGCCTCGATCGGATCGAGGTTGGCCGCGCGCACGGCGGGGTAGATGCCGAAGAGCAGGCCGATGCCGCAGCTCACCCCGACGGCGAGGGCGATGCTGAAGGGGGTCACGATCGTCGTCATGGAGAACTGCTGCTCGATCGCCCAGGGAAGCGCGACGCCCAGCGCGACGCCGCCGAGCCCCCCCAGAAGGGAGAGCACCAGCGTTTCGATCAGGAACTGCCGCACGATCTGCCCGCGACGCGCGCCGATGGCGCGCCGCACTCCGATCTCGCGGGTTCTCTCGGTCACCGTCGCCAGCATGATGTTCATGATGCCGATGCCCCCCACGAGCAGGCTGATCCCGGCGATGGAGCCGAGCACCAGGCTCCAGGTCTGCTTGGTCTTCTCGGCCTGGCGCAGCAGCACGAGCGGCACGCTCAGTCGGTAGTCCTCGCGCTTGTGGAAACGCTTCAGGAGGGCGCCCAGCGCTTCGGCGGTCGCCTCCACGCGCTCGGTGTCGTCCACCTCGACGAGGATCTGGTGGAGTTCCACCATCTCGCGCTCGCGCGATCCGGTGGACTGGCGCACGACGACGTCCCCATACCGCTCGCGGCAGACGTTGAGCGGGATGTAGGCGTCCACCTCGGCGTCGGGGGTCTGGATCGCGCCGCCCGAACCGGGCTCGCTCGCCACGATCCCGATCACCTCGAAGTAATCGCTTCCGGCGCGAAACGCGGTGCCGATCGCATCGCGCGTGGCGAGGAGCCGCCGCGCGCCGTGCTCGGTGAGGACGCAGACGGGGGAGAAGGAGTCGAAATCGCCCTGGGTCAGGACGCGGCCTGCGAGGACGGGGCGCCGCACCAGGTCGAACCATCCCGGGGTCGTCCCGACGACCCGCAACTCCAGCGTCCTCTCCCCGACCCTCCCCTCCTTCCGGATCACCTTGGCGGGCACGGTGCGCTTGACCGCCGGCAAGGAGGCGCGAATGCGCGTCTCGTCTTCGTAGGTGAGCCCGTAGATGCTCATGAAGCTGCGCTGCCGGCCCGGGGCATCGTCCTCCGTGGGCTTCATCGCGTGGAGGAGGATGTTGTTGCTCCCCAGTTTGCGGATCTGCTCCAGCGCCAGGGCGCTCGCCCCTTCCCCCACGGCCAGCATCGCCACGACCGACGCGACGCCGAACACTACCCCCATCATCGTGAGGATGGACCGCAGCTTGTGGAGCCAGAGATTCTTGATCCCGATGCGGATGTTGCGCGGGAGGTGGAGCATTAAGCTTCCCCCTCGACGGCGTGCACGACGCCGTCGCGCAAATGGAGCCGGGAGCGGGCGTGGGCCGCGATGTCGGGCTCGTGCGTCACCATCAGGATCGTCTTGCCGCGGGCGCTGAGCTCCCCGAGCAGCCGCATGATCTGCGCCCCGGTGGCGCTGTCGAGGTTGCCCGTAGGCTCGTCCGCCAGGAGGATCGCCGGATCGTTGGCCAGCGCCCGCGCGATCGCGACGCGCTGCTGCTGCCCGCCGGAGAGTTCCGCGGGGCGGTGATCGAGGCGCGCCTCCAGCCCCACCTCCGCCGCCAGCTCCTCGGCGCGGGCGGCGCTCGCCTCCTCCTCCCAGCCGAGGTAGGTGAGCGGCAGCTCGATGTTCTCGCGCACGGTCATCTGGGGGATGAGATTGAAGCTCTGGAAGATGAACCCGAGGTGCCGCAGCCGCAACCGGCTCCGCGCGTCGTCGTCGAGGCGGCCCACATCCTCCCCGTCGAGGAGATAGCGGCCCGCGGAGGGCCGGTCGAGGCAGCCGACGAGGTTCAGCAGCGTGCTCTTCCCCGAACCGCTCGGCCCCATGAGCGCCCAGAAGCTCCCCCTGCGGAAGCTGAGCGACACCCCCGCGAGGGCGCGCACCTCCGCCTCCCCCATCCGGTACTCCTTGCGGATCTCTTCGAGGCGGATCAGGTCGTCCGCACGAGTCATCGGCTCCCGCCGCCCTCCGGCGGCTGCTCCCGGCGCCTCTGCATCCGGTCCAGGAGCGCCTGCCGCTCCTCCGGCGTCATCGCGTCCATCCGCTTACGGCGCTCCTCGGGCGTCATGGCGGCCCAGTCGACGGAGCCCGGCGCCTCGGCCTCCTTCTTCGGGGCGGGCTGCTTCTCCGCACCCGACGTCCCGGGCTTGGCGGGAATGTCGGGAATCGGTCCCTCCGGCCGCTCGTCCGGCACCGATCCGCCCAGCGGCGGGTTGTTCAGCACGCGCTCGCCCCCGACGAGACCCCGCAGCACGTGCACCATGCTGTTGTTGTCGAGGCCGATCTCCACCTCTCGCGCCTCCCCCGCCCCGCCGTCGGCGAGATAGACCGTAGGCTTCCCGGCGACCCGCACCACGCACTGCACCGGCAGATAGACCGCGGTTTCGTAGCGCTCCACGAAGATCTCGGCGCGGCAGCTCATCCCGGACCGCAACGCGCTCGCGTTCCCCTCGAGGACGACCTCGGAGTTGTAGACCTTCAGGTCGGGATTGAGCCAGACGCTCTGGGCGTCGGGCAGCGGCGCGATCTTCGCGACGCGGCCTTCGAAGACCGCGCCGGGCACCGCATCCACGGTGATACGGACCGGCAGCTCCTGCCGCACCTTGTCGAGGCTGGTCTCGTGGATCTTCACCTCGGCCATCATGGAGGAGGCCGTCGGGAGGTAGATCAACTCCTGCCGCTCGCGCACCTCCTGGCCCTCGGCGAGCGGCTCGGAATTTCCGCGCCAGCCCGACTGGCCGGTCGTGGCGTAGACGACCATGCCCGCCACCGGCGCCTCGATCCGGCACTTGCGGATCTGCTCCTCCAGCTTGGTGAGCTTGCTCTTCTGGCGCAGCGCCTCGGATTCGCGCGCGGTCAGCTCCGCCTTGGCCTGCACCACGTCGGCGGAGGCCTTGCGCTTCGCCCGCTCGAGAGCGCGCCCAGCCTGCTCCAGGTTGCTCTCGAGCTCCTCGATCATCCGCGTGCGCGAGAACTCCTCGAGGAGCTTCCGCTTGCCAAGGGCAAGCTCCAGGTCGAGCCCCGCCTTCTTGTACGCCAACTCGTCGGCCTGCAGCTCCGTGAGGGAGAGGTAGCGCTGCTCGTAGAGCCGTTTGGACCACTCGAGCTTGTCGGCGGCGCGCTGCACCTCCTCCCGTGCGATGGTGATGGCGGCCTCGGCGCTCTGCAGCTCCTGCGGATACTCCCCCTCGACGTACTTCTTGAGATCGAGCGCGGCGAACTTCAGATCCAGTTCCGCCTTCGCGACGTCGCTCTCGGCCTGGCTGGTCACGACCGCTAGGTTTTCGCGCGCGCGCACATGCGCCGCCTCGGAGTTCGTGACGGTGATGATCTGCGAGCTCTTCTCGTCCACCAGGCGGCTGGAGTCGAGCTGCACCAGGAGGTCGCCCGCCTTCACCTCTGTGCCCTCCTGCACGAGCGTCAGGATGGCCGCCCGCCCCTCCACCTCGTTCTTCACCACGACCTGCTCGCGGTTCTTGATCGTGCCCGATTCGGTGACGCTGATCGTGAGCGGGCCCTTGCGCACGACGAACACGGTGCCGTCCTCGAGCTCCTCCGGCCCGCCCCCGGAGAGGGCGAAGGCGACCAGGGCCACGGCCCCCGCGGCGGCCGCCGGGATCCAGAGACCTCTCCGCGAGCGGGCAGGGTGGGGCGTCTCATGCATCGGGGCGATACTCCTTCCAGAGACCCTCGGCGCCCACTTCGAGGACGCCGACGTCCCGTTGCAGCTCCAGCTCGGTGACGCGATAGCTGACCAGCGCCTCCGTGAGCGCATTCTGCGCCGAGACGAGCGCCTCCTGCGCCTCCAGGACGTCGCGCACCTGCGCGCGGCCCGCCTCGAGGAAGAGCGTGGTGCTCGCCACGCGTCCCCGCGCAAGGCCGACCGCCCGGGCCTGGATGAGCACGCCCTCGCGCGCCTGGAGCAGGGCCCGCAGCGAGGCGCGGATCTCGCTCTTGATCTGGTCTTCGACCGCCTGGAGGGACCGCACCGCGGCCTCCAGCGCGAGGTAGCTCTCGCGGTAGGCGTGACCCTCCGCGGTCCGCTCGAGGGGAAGATCGAGGAGGAGGTCGGCCGTGTAGAGGCCACGGCCCGGGTTCAGGTCGGCGGCGGCGAGCCCCGCACTGGACAAGGAGCGGCTGCCGCCCACCGTCGCGCTGCCGGTGAGCGTGAGACCCGCGCGCAGCGCGTCGGCGGCCACCGCCACCTGCCGTTGCGCATCGACCACGCGCCCCCGCGCCGTGGCGAGGTCCTCGCGCCGCTGGAAGGCGAGCAGCACCGCGGTCCGCTCCTCCAGCTCCAGCGGGCCCTTTCGCCCCTGCCCGGGCGCGGGCAGAAGCACCGGAGCGTCGGCCGCGGGCACCTCCCCGCCCCCCTCCTCCGATTCCCCCTCGCCGAAGAGCTCCGTCACGGACGCCGACATCCGCTCCAGCTCCTCCCGCCTGAGCGCGAGGCGCGCATCCGGAGGTAGCCCCAGCGTCGTCTTGTAGGCGTCGAGCCGCGCCTGGTAGGACTGGAGCGAGGCGATCCATCGGTCGCGGGCGCGCAATTCATCCTGCCGCGCCTGGTCCACCTGGATCCCGGGGAGGCGACCCGCCCCGTCCAGCGCCCGCGTGCGCCGCGTCAGCACGACGAGCCCGCGGTAGTTCTCCTCGGCGTTGGCGGCGCGATCGAGCTCGCGCAGCACCTCGAGATAGCCGCTCGCGACGCTCACGGCGAAGATCTTCTTGAACCGCTCGAAGGTGCGGAGCTGGTAGGCGACGTCCCGCTCCGCCTGGGTGAGCGGCTCGGTCACCACGTGCCGGCCTGCGCCGCGCAGGAGCGGGATCGAGATGCTCGCGTCCCCCAAGAGGCCGAGGGACGAGCTCCGGTCCCCCGTCAGGAGCTTGACCAGATCGATGCCGATCGACCCGGCCAGGAGGATGCCGTTGCGCAGGAGCTTCGTCGCCTCCAGGCTGGCGCTCCCCACCACGCCGTCCGGCGCCGTCGCGCTCGTGCGGTCCAGCTGTCCCAGGCCGTCGAGCATCCCGAACAGCGTGTTGCGGAACCGATCGCGCTGGAACTCCAAGGCGAGCGCCGCGGAGAAGACCGCCTCTTTCTGCGCCTGGTAGTCGCGGCTGTTGCGCGCGCCGATCTGCAGCGCCTCGTGGAGGGAGAGCGCGTAGGGCTCGGGACCGGTCCAGGGGGGAACCGTCTCCGCGGCGGGTGCGCCCCGCGGCGGATAGTCCTTCTCCGGCCAACGTCCGATCGGCTCCAACTGATCGGTGCCGAGGGAGTCGGGCCCCGCGGCGGGGAGCCCCTGGCCGAGCAGCAGCCGCCGCCGGAACGTGTCGGAAGGCCGCTCGACCGTGAAGGCTTCGGTGCGGCCGAACGTCTCCTGCTGTTTCTCCGCGATGATGGCGGCGGCGGCGCGGTCGGCACGCTCGCGGTGGTGGCGGGGGGAACGGCAGCCCGCAAGCAGCAGCGCCGCAAGCGCCAGCGCGGTGCTCGCGCGGCTCCTCTCCCTCCAGGGAGACACTCGGGGAAGGGGGGCGGGGGATCGCAACCGTGGGCACTCGCGGTAAACAGGCGATTATAGCGGCGAGGCGAAGCGGGTCGGCTCAGGGGCGCCGCACGTAGGTGCGCGTCTCGCCGAAGTAGTTGGAGACGATGGACTCCGGCGCATCCTCTCCCGGCGGAAGGAAGTGCAGGCCGCCTTCGAGGGTCGCCGAGGCGCCCACCGGCATGGGGATGCGCTCGGTGGACCCTCCGGACGCCTCGAAGCGGGCGACCACGAGCTCGAGTGCGCGGCCGCTGTCGTTGATGAGGAGCGGTTCCTCGCCGCGCGGCGGGACGGGGACCCATCCGCCCCCCCGGAGGCGGTAGGCGCCGGCGAGAAAGGAGCGGAACTCGCGCTTCTGGAGGGAGTCGCCCTCGGTCTCGAACACGTAGACGGAGCGCGAAGTTTCGTAGCCCAGGATCGGGAGGAGGATCGCTCCGACGAGGAACGCGGGGAAGAGCGGGTAGCAGATCGGAAACGCGAACCACCAGCGCCGGCGGAACCGGCTCCGCAGCCGGACCCAACCGAACACCACGAGCAGGAGGAGGAGCAGCATGCCGACCAGGACTCCTGCACCGGCCACGCCCGTGGAGACCACCACCGCGAACCTCCTTCCGCCGTACCGAACCGAGCCGCGCCGATCCTACTTCGCGGCCGGGACCAGGGACTAGGGCCTGTCTGAATACTCCATCGTCGGCCCGAGCCCGAGCGAGCGGGCTGCTGGCGAGCCGCGAGTCCGAAGCCGTATTGACCCCAAATACGGCGATGGACGAGCGGCGAAGCCAGCGGCCCGC
>JBQTIG010000153.1:0-8077 GCA_052388375.1 Planctomycetaceae bacterium
TGGTGAGCGCCATCTCCATGGGGGGTCTCCTGCTTCAAGGGTTTGTTGGCAGGAACCCCCCTACTCCTTCGCGGCGACAGACGCAGCCCCGCCTCCTCCCCCCTTGAACTCTCCTGCCCCCCCTAAAACCCGTCTATCCGTCAATGGCGGGACATTCCCCAGCGGTGCCGCGGGCGGTGGGGGGGGCCGCAGGGTCAGCCGGCCGCGAGGAAGAGAAGCCCCACACCCCCCACCGCCAGGAACGAACCGAGGAGCGCGGAGCGTTCCAGCCGCTCTCGACGGGCCAGGACGGCGAGCGGCAGGGTGAAGAGCGGGGTCGTGGAGTGCAGCGCGTTGGCCACTGCCGAAGGCGCGCGCTGGATGCCGACCTGCATGAGCCAAAGGCCAGTGAAGGTGGCGATGGCGACCGCGGGGACGAGGCGCCGGAGGGGGGCGGGGGCGAAGAGGCGGCGCAACTCGGAATCGAGCCCGCCCCGCGCCAGCGCGAAGAGCGCCAGCACCGCGGTGGCCGCTCCGAGGCGAAGCGTGGTCGCGGTGAGGGGGGCCGCCTCCAGGAGGCCGCGCTTGGCCAGGAGCACCCCCGCGGCATGGCAGGCGGCGCTGGCGACGCCGAAGAGCACGCCGGAGGCGACCGGGGAAGCTCCCGGGGCCGGCGCCGCGCGCGAGCGCACCACCATGGCGACGCCCAGGCCGGCGAGAACGATCCCGGCGATCTGCCACGCGGCGAGCGCTTCGCCAAAGATCAGCCAGCCGGCGAGCGCGGTCAGGACGGGGCCGAGACAGCCGAAGAGCGCGGCGCGATGCGGCCCGAGGAGAGCGAGGGCGCGGAAGAGAAGGGTGTCGCCGAGCGCAAGGCCCAGGATGCCTGAGACCGCCAGCAGCGCCTGCGCACGTCCGGAGACCGACGCCGTTCCGGTGCACGCCAGCGCGAGGAGGAAGAGCGCGGTGCCCACGATCCCCTTGAAGAGATTCACCGCCCGCGCCCCGATCCCGCGCACGTCGCGCAGATAGAGATTGAGGCCCAGCGCCCAGCAGGCCGCCGCGCCGAGGGAGGCCGCCTCGCCGACGGGGAACGCCATGGGCCGGCAAGCCTACGCCCGCGCGACGAGATCGAGTCCGGGGTCGCGCGGGATGGGCCCCGCCCCCCTCCCCGGCCTCCTCTAGTCGCCGGCGCGCGCCTTCTCCTCCTCGGCCCTTCGCGCCGCCTCGGCGTCCGCCTTCGCCTTCTGCTCCGCCTCCGCTCTCCACTCCTCCTCGATCCGGGACCACTCCTGGATGTAGCTCTGCCGAACCCGCTGCATCGTGGCGAGGTTGGGGAGGAGCGCTTCGATGGCCGCCAGCTGCTTGTCATCGATGCCGCGACCCAGCGAGAAGGCGAACATGTTCTCCCGCCGCGGCTCGCTCGGGAGCGCCGGGATCTTGACGAAGAGCTGCTGGTCCTGCGCGCCGAAGGCGCGCCGCGTCATCATCCAGAGCGAGATCCAGGCCTCCTGGCGTACCGTGAACTTGGTGTCCCGCGCCTCCTCGTCCACGAGCATCTCGCAGAGGATGTCGAAGGCGACCTTGTCTTTCTGGAGCATGGGCGCCATGGCGGACGCCGTATCGCTGCGGACGCCGTAGTTGCGGTGGCCGTAGACGTCCCGATCCCTGAGCAGCGCCTGCAGGCGGTCCATGGGCAGGTGCTCGCCGAGCGACCGGAGGCACTCGCGCTGGATCCACTCGTCGGAGGGCGCCTCGTCCTTGGCCCGGAGCACCCTCTCGAGCGCCTCCCAGGTGCGCTCGCCGGCATAGGCCTTCAAGCGCAGCTCCCCCGCGACCATGTTGCGGATCACGGCGCCCGCGCCCCGGTCGAGCAGGATGGTCCGCATCGCCTCGCCGGTCGCCGCCGCGTCCGCGTCCTCGAGCCGGCCGAGCAGGCGAAACGCCTGACCGCGGACGTCGACCTCGCTCTTGGGATCGACCGCGAGGGCCAAGACCTCGGCCGCGATGCCCTTGGGGCGGAAGGTCCCGAGCGCGCTCAGGGCCATCCTGACCAGCTGGGCCTCCTCGGCGTTGCGCGCGGGCTGGCGCATCATCTCCAGGAGGTCGGGCACCACTTCGGGGGGCTTGGTCGTCATCACGATCTGGATCGCGAGGCTTCGCTCGGGGGCGCTCTTGTCGCGCAGCCACTCCATCGCGACGGCCATGCTGGCTTCCTGGTAGCCCGCGCGGGCGTAGAGCAGGAAGGCGGCGGCGCGCCGCGTGCTCGCGACCTTGCTTCCGAGCGCGCGATAGACCGGCCGCGGCTCGTTCCAGCCCGACTCGGCCCCTTCCGCCAGCAGCGCTTGAGCGACGTAGAGCTTGCCCCGCACGCTGCCCTCCTCGGACTCCAGCGCCTCCTTGAGCGCCTCGACGACCATGGCGCGGTTCGAGATCGCCAGGAGCGTCCGCCGCGCCTTGTCCGGCTCCTCCCCGCGCAGGAGCTGGCTCACCGAGCGGCTCAGATCCCAGCGGGTGCCGACGTCGAGAGCCCGCAGGAGGACCACGGCGGCCACGACGACGACGGCGACGGTGGCGACGAGATTCCAGTTGATCCGCTTCAAGAAGGCCTTCATGCAGGAGCTCCGGAAAGCCCAACAGCATATCAGCCGCGCGCGGGATCGAGCGCCCTCACCGCATAATGGGGCTCCCGTGGACGATGTGCCCCAAAAGCTCGATTTCACCGGCGCCGGGCGCCGCCTGTGGGTCGTCGAGCCGGGGGAGGGGGGGCGGCTCGACCTCTTCCTGGCGCGCCGCATGCCCGCGTTCACCCGGGCGGCCATCCAGCGCATCTGCCACTGCGACTCCGTCCTGCTCGCGGGACGCCCGGCAAAGCCGTCGGCGCGGGTGCGTCCGGGCGACCGCGTGGAGGTGGAGGTGCCCCGGATCGTCCGGCCCTCGGTGGATCCGGAGGATCTTCCGGTCACGGTCCTGCTCGAGGAGGCGAGCTTCGCGGTCCTCGACAAGGCGCCCGGCATGGCGGTGCATCCCGGGCGCGGGCGGCAGAGCGGCACCCTGGCCAACGCCATCGCCCACCGCTTCGGCGCGCTCAGCCTCGCCGCAGGGGTCTACCGGCCCGGCATCGTGCATCGGCTCGATCTCGACACCTCCGGCGTCATGGTGATCGCGCGCACCGAACGCGCGCACGCGCGGCTCTCCGACGCCTTCCGGACGAGGACGGTGCTCAAGGAGTACCGCGCCCTCGTCCAGGGCGATCCGCCCTACGACGAGGAGCGCATCGACGCGCCGCTCGGCCGCGATCCGCGCAACGGCAAGAGGATGGCGGTGCGCCACGACGGCGGGCGTGCGGCGGTGACGGAGGCGAAGGTCCTGGAGCGCTTCGGGCCGGCGGCGTCGCTCCTCTTCCGCCCGCTCACCGGCCGTACCCACCAGATCCGCGTCCATGCCGCCAGCCGCGGCTATCCGATCCTGGGCGATGCGCTCTACAGCGGCGGCAAGCCCGATCCCATCCCGGCCCCCCGCGTCCTTCTCCACGCGCATCGCCTTGCCTTTCCCCACCCCGAGAGCGGCGCCCTGGTCGACATCAGCGCGCCGCTCCCCGCCGATTTCCTGGAGGCGCTGCGGGCGCTGCGGGCGGCGCGCAATTGACGGGGGGCCCCCGGCGGTTTACGGTCCCCGGCGCATGGAGATCGAGGAGTGGCGTCGCGCGGTCCATGGGCCCTACGTGAAACGCCATCCGGAGCGTAAGAAGGCGTTCCAGACCTCTTCCGGCGTTCCGCTCGAGCCGGTCTACGGCCCCGCCCCCCTCCCCGGCGTCGCGCCCTACACCCGCGGGATCTACCCCAGCATGTACCGGGGGCGCTTTTGGACCATGCGGCAGTACGCCGGATTCACCTCGGCGCGCGCCAGCAACGAGCGCTACCGGGCGCTCCTCGCCCAGGGCGTGACCGGGCTCTCCGTGGCCTTCGATCTCCCGACGCAGATCGGCTACGACAGCGACGATCCGCGATCCGAGGGCGAGGTGGGGAAGGTGGGCGTGCCCATCAACTCGCTGCGCGACATGGAGACCCTGCTCGACGCGATCCCCCTCGAGCGCGTCACCACCTCCATGACGATCAACTCGACGGCGCCGATCCTCCTCTGCCTCTACCTCGCCGTGGCGCGCAAGCGCGGGATCGCCGCGGACCGGCTGGGCGGCACGATCCAGAACGACATCCTGAAGGAGTACGTGGCGCGCGGCACCTACCGCTTCCCCATCGAGCCCTCGATGCGGTTGGTCTGCGACAGCTTCAAGTTCTGCGCGGAGACGCTCCCGCGCTGGAACCCGATCTCGGTGAGCGGCTACCACATGCGCGAGGCGGGCGCGACGGCGGCGCAGGAGCTCGCCTTCACCCTGGCCCACGGCATCGCCTACGTCGGCGCCGCGGTCGCGAGCGGGCTCGCGGTGGACGCCTTCGCCGGCCGGCTCTCCTTCTTCTTCAACGCCCACAACCACTTCTTCGAGGAGGTGGCCAAGTTCCGCGCGGCGCGCCGGATGTGGTGCAACCTCCTGCGGGAGCGCTTTGGGGCCAAGGCGCCGGAGAGCATGCTCCTGCGCTTTCATACCCAGACGGCCGGGAGCACGCTCCAGGGGCGGCAGATCGACGTCAACGTGGTCCGCACCACGCTGCAGGCGCTGGCGGCGGTGCTGGGAGGCACCCAGTCGCTCCACACCAACGGGCGCGACGAGGCGCTGGCGCTCCCGAGCGAGGCGAGCGCCACCCTCGCGCTGCGCACGCAGCAGGTGATCGCGCACGAATCGGGAGTCGCGGACGTCGTCGACCCGCTCGGAGGGGCGCCCTACGTGGAAGCGCTCACCGACGCGCTGGAAGCGCAGGCGATCGAGTTGATCGCTCGCATCGATCGCATGGGTGGGGCGGTGAAGGCGATCGAGGCGCGCTTTCCCCAGCGGGAAATCGAGCGGAGCGCCTATGCCGCCCAGCGGAGGATCGAGTCGGGCGAGGATGTCATCGTGGGGATGAACCGGTATGAAGAGGAGGGGGGCGGGGGAGAGCCGGCGCTGTTCGCGGTGGACGCCGTGGAGCGCGACCGGATCGTGGCGGGCCTGCGGGAGCTCCGCGCGTCCCGCGACGCCGGGGAGTGGCGCGCCTCCCTCGACGCGTTGCGCGCCGCCTGCGACTCCCCCCGCGCCCCCCTCTGCCCGGCCCTCCTCCGCTGCGTGGAGGCCTATGCGACGGTGGGGGAGATCTGCGCGGTGATGGAAGAGCGGTTCGGCGTCTACCGGGAGGGATCGTGATCCAGGGCATCGACCACGTCGGCGTCGCGGTGGAGGACCTCGCGGCCGCCATGAAGATCTGGGACGCGCTCCTGCGCGAGACGCCGCAGCTCGAGGTGGTGGCGACCCAGAAGGTGAGGACCGCGATCTACCCCTGTCGCATCGAGCTGCTGGCCGCGACCGCGCCGGACAGCCCGATCGCGCGCTTCCTGGCCAAGCGCGGGCCGGGCATCCACCACGTGACGCTGAAGGTCAAGGGCATCGACGCGGAGCTGGAGCGGCTCAAGGCGGCAGGGGTGCCGCTCGTGAACGAGAAGGCGGTGCGCGGGGCGGAGGGGGCGCGCGTGGCGTTCCTGCACCCGGCCGCGGCGGGAGGCGTGCTCGTGGAGCTGAAAGAAGAGGCCCATGGCGGATCCTAGGTTCGAGGAGCTGCGGCGGCGGCGGGAGGAGTCGCTGCTGGGCGGCGGAGCCGAGGCGATCGCGCGCCAGCACGCCAAGGGGAAGCTCACGGCGCGCGAGCGGATCGACCTGCTGGTGGATCCGGGCTCCTTCGTGGAGCTGGACCCGTTCGTGACCCACCGCTGCGTCGACTTCGGGATGGAGGAGAAGAAGGTGGCCGGGGACGGCGTCGTCACCGGCCATGCGCTGGTGAGCGGGCGGGCCGTCGTCCTCTTCTCGCAGGATTTCACGGTCTTCGGCGGGTCGCTCTCCGGCGCCTACGCCGCAAAGATCTGCAAGGTGATGGATCTGGCGCTCAAGCTCGGGGTGCCGGTCCTGGGGCTCAACGATTCGGGCGGCGCGCGCATCCAGGAGGGGGTGGAGTCCCTGGGCGGCTACGCGGAGATCTTCCTGCGGAACACCCTCGCGTCCGGCGTGGTGCCGCAGATCTCGGCGGTGCTCGGGCCCTGCGCGGGGGGCGCGGTCTACAGCCCCGCCATCACCGATTTCGTGATCATGGCGGAGGGGACGAGCTACATGTTCGTGACCGGCCCCAGCGTCGTGAAGACGGTGACCCACGAGGAGGTCTCCTTCGAGGATCTGGGCGGCGCCTCCGTGCACGCCGCGATCTCCGGCGTGGCGCACTTCCGCGCCCGCGACGACGCGGCCTGCCTCGCGCTGGTGCGCGAGCTCCTCTCCTATCTCCCGCTCAACAACCGCGAGGACCCGCCGCTGGGCCCGCGGGAGGACGACCCCGACCGCGCGGACGAGGCGCTCGACACCCTCGTGCCCGCCGACGCCGAGAAGCCCTACGACATCAAGGATGCGATCGAGCGCATCGTGGATCGCGGGAGCTTGTTCGAGGTGATGCGCGACTACGCGCCCAACCTCGTGGTCGGCTTCGCCCGCCTGCACGGGCGGGTGGCGGGGATCGTGGCGAACCAGCCGGCGCACCTGGCGGGCGTGCTCGACATCGACGCCTCCCTCAAGGGGGCGCGGTTCGTGCGCTTTTGCGACTGCTTCAACATCCCGCTCGTCACCTTCGAGGACGTGCCGGGCTTCCTGCCCGGCGTCGAGCAGGAGCACGGAGGCATCATCAAGCACGGCGCCAAGCTCCTCTACGCCTACTGCGAAGCGACCGTGCCCAAGGTGACCGTGATCACCCGCAAGGCCTACGGCGGCGCCTACGACGTCATGAGCTCCAAGCACATCCGCGGCGACCTCAACTTCGCCTGGCCCAGCGCGGAGATCGCGGTCATGGGCCCGAAGGGCGCCGTCGAGATCATCTTCAAGAAGCAGATCGCGTCCCCGGAGGACGAGGCGCGCCAAGTCGCCGAGTATCGCCGGAAGTTCGCCAACCCCTACGTGGCCGCCGAGCGCGGCTACATCGACGACATCTTCGAGCCGCGTTTCACCCGCCGCCGCCTCATCACGGCGCTGGAGCTGCTACGCACGAAGGTGGACCGCAACCCGCCGCGCAAGCACGGCAATCTCCCGCTCTGATCACGGGTGGAGCAGGAGGTGCGGCTTCCGGTCGAAGGGCGGCTGCGCGCGCCGGAGCGTCTCCTCGACGCAGCCGAAGGCGACCTCGAGTCCGAGAAACGACGCGAGCCCCTTGCGCAGACCGATGTGCCTACGCCCGCGCTCTCGGCGGCGGTACGCGGCAGTCTGACGAAGAGGGGAGGGCTGGGGGGCCTTCTACCGGATCACGCGCCCGGCGCGGTCCCAGTGGATCTTGCCCGTCTCCGGATCCTCCGACAGGAAGATCGTCATCGCCCGCGCCACCATGTTCTCGCGCGCCAGAAAGCCGATCTTGCGGCTGTCGGCGCTCGCCTGCCGCCGATCGCCGAGGAGGAAGGCGTGGCCGCGGGGGACCACGACCGGTCCGTAGACCGCGATGAACGTCTCGTCGACCCTCACCTAGGGTTCGTCGAGTTCGCGACCTTCGCTCCACGCCTTGGCGCCGCGGGCTTCGACGCGCTCGCCCGGCAGCCCGATGACGCGCTTCACCCCCCGGAGCGGCGCGCCGTGCTGCTCGACCGAGAAGACGACGACGTCGCCGCGTGCGGGCTCCAAAGGCAGGAGCTTGTCGGCGAGGAACCGGTCTCCCGGGAGGATCGTGTCGGGCATGGCCCCCGCCGGCACGCGGTACGCCTCGGCCGCGTGGTCGCGCAGAACGAGCGCGATCTGCATCACACCGATCTCATCGTAGAGGACGAGGATCAGGAGTTGCACGGGGAGGTGCGTACTAATGAGGCCGTAACTTAGACTACAGTATAGGCGACAGAGGGCGCGCGGAAGAAGGACCGCACGAGGGCGGGGTCGCAGGCGATCGCTTGCAGGTCGCGCTCGACGCGGGCGCGCAGGGACTCCCCGCGACCGAGC